>NZ_JAMXWM010000042.1 GCF_024125445.1 Sporolactobacillus shoreicorticis
AGGATTCACCCCACCAATAGAGTTATGTTCCTTTCAAATCAAAACCAAGCAAATAAATCGCCGCCTCTTACTCAGCATCAGAACTTTTTCTTCTGAAGAAGAAAAAGATACAAGGAGTAAGTTACTGAAAAACAAACGACGAAAATAACTAACAATGCAAACACGCCGTTTCCATTGAAATAATCTCCATTCTCACTAATTTTTAACATTGGACAGATTGGCGAAACAATAAAGACCAAGAATTTAAAAAATGTCATGAATCCCGAACAAAGAGATAAAATCACAACTAAGGTCATTAACAAGATGCTTGACCTTCTATCTCGCATTATTCTTTTATGGAAGAACAGTCCACTAATCATTCCCAATGGTATAGCGGAAAGATGGCAAACAAGTCCCTGAAAAGATTCGTACCAATGAAAAACTCGACTATAAAAGGACCGCCCATAATATAGGTAATATAAAATATGATCCGATTAGGCTTCATTGAATAGGTAAAGATTAGCCCCAAAAACCACACGGTGACTGGTAAAATCTTATTGGTATGAAAATAGCGAGCAGCTTTGATTTGTAGGACCGGGGCCGGTACGAGTTGATTATTTTTTATCACCAATATTCTATTGGCTAAACTTTTTATTAAATAATGCTCATGACAGGACATGATGAGCGTACCACCATGATTTATGTAGTGTTTTGCCATACTGATAAATTTTTTCTGCGAATCCTTATCCTGTCCTGACAAGGGTTCGTCAAGAACGAGCAAATCAGAAACATTTAGAAATGATTGGATGACACTCACTTTTTGTTGAGATCCTTTTGAAAGGTATTTCACCGGAGTGTTAAGAAAGGCATCAATGAAAAGGTCTTTTGACAACGTTTCAATTTTCTTCTCTAAAACGAAGGATTCAATTCTTTTAATTTTTCCTATGTGTCTTAAATAATCTCTGGTTCTTAAAGCTATTTGCGGCATTTTTTCCGGTATATAATTAATCTTTATCGCTTTATCACGTTCAATAACGCCCTGCATCTGATTCTTAAACCCCCATCAATACATTGAGCAGCGTACCTTTACCCGTTCCGTTATGTCCCGTGATTGCGACTGCATCGCCTCTATATAATAGCCAAATTAACATTATTGATCAATGGATTCCCGAAATGTCCAATTGATACATTTTTAAGCCTGATAAAGTGTTTGCTCCATTCGTGTCCCCTGTAAGGCGCGCTTATTTAAAATCCTTAGCTCGCTGTTACGAACGCAAGCATATCATAAATTGTCTCGGCCATCGTTCGCCTTTTTCTTATTCTCTCTCAAATTGTGGAAGAAATCTGTGAGCATCCGACCGCAGCGATCCCCAAGCACTCCGGCCGTGACTTCGGCACTGTGGTTAAAACGAGGTTCTTGAACAAGATTCATCAATGTTCCGGCACATCCGGCCTTGGGATCTGCCGCGCCATAGACCAAACGGTCGATGCGCGACAGGACAATGGCGCCGGCGCACATCGGACACGGCTCCAATGTAACATACAGCGTGCATTCGGATAGGCGCCATGTACCTAGTTTTCGACTTGCCTCTTCAATCGCCATCAGTTCGGCATGCGCGGTCGGCTCCTGCAGGGTCTCGCGCTTGTTATAGCATCGCGCAATCACTTCGCCATTATGAATAATCACAGCGCCGATCGGTACCTCGCCGATTGCCTCCGCCTTGCCGGCTTCGCTAATTGCCAGTTCCATAAACCGTTCATCATCCGAACACATGGGCAACCCTCCTGTCTGATCAGCAGTATACCCAATGAAGCCGCATAATTCAAATGGAAAAGAGACACCCCTACAAAGGGAGTGTCTCTCCATTAAAACTTGCAAAACCAATTATTCTTCTTCATTAGAAAGATGCAGTTTATTGATCAGCGCGAAGAACAGACTGAGCAGCACACCGACGATCGTCGCAAGACCCATGCCGTTCAGAGGAACCTTGCCGATATTAATCGTCACACCGCTGAGTCCGGTCGCAAAAATCACGGTTGCCAGAATGATGTTCTGTGCTTTGGCGAAATCAACCTTTGACTCCACAAAAATACGGAAACCGTTTGACGCAATCACACCGTAAAGAATCAGCGAAATACCGCCGATAACTGCGGGAGGAATCGATGAGATCAGCGCCGACAGTTTGCCGACAAAGGAAAGGATAACAGCAATGACCGCTGCGCCGCCGATGATCCACGTGGAATACACACGCGTAATCGCGAGTACACCAATATTCTCACCATAAGTTGTATTCGGTGTTGAACCAACAAAACCGGAAATGACCGTGGAAATACCGTTACCGAACATCGAACGATCAAGCCCCGGGTCCTTAATCAGATCCTTGCCGACAATATTACCGGTAACAATTAAATGTCCGATGTGTTCGGCAATGACGACCAGTGCGGCAGGAAGAATAATTGAAATGCTGGCCATATCCCACGTCGGTGTGTAGAAGTGTGGCAGAGACAACCAACTGGCCTCCGCAACCGGCTTAAAGTCTAGAATACCGGCACCCCAAGCAATAAAATACCCGGCAATAATGCCGATCAGAATCGGAATGATCTTCATGAATCCGCGGAACAGCACCCAGCCAAGAATGGTGATCAGGATTGTCAGCAGCGACACAAGCACTGTTTTCGGATCCATCGCCCATTTGACAGCCCCCGCCGGAGCAATTAAACCGGCACTCGTTGCAGCCGTCGGAATCAGCTGCAGCCCGATGAGCGCAACAATCGAACCCATTGTGACGGGAGGAAAAACAACGTCAATCCATTTTGTACCAATAAGATGAATAATAAAGGAAACAACAATGAAAACCAGGCCGACGGCAATAAACCCGCCGAGCGCCGCTTGATAGCCGCTTGTTCCGATTACGGCGAGCACTGGCGAAATAAAAGCGAAACTCGAACCCAAATAAGCCGGAATTTTTCCACGGCAGATCGCCAAATAAAGTAATGTGCCGACCCCATTCATGAGTAAGATGGTTGCCGGATCAACCTTGAAAATAAGCGGTACGAGAACTGTAGACCCGAACATCGCAAATAAATGCTGAAAACTTAAAGGAATACTTTCAATCAAAGGAAGCTTTTCGTTTGTTTGAACGATGCGTCCTGCCACGTCTATCTCCTCCATATGTATTTTTGTCCATCTTGACTAGTATACCTGATGCGGGCAAACACATGGAAGAATTAAATGGCTCCTGTAGAATTTTTTTTCAAAAAAAAGACGCCTCAGCGTCTCTTATATCATCACATTCAGTTTTTCGATCCGATACCGATAAATTGCAGGATATACAGGAACAAGTTGATGAAGTCGAGATAGATCGACACAACAATCATTGGAATGTCTTCATCCGTAAAACCATGCACCGTCATTCGGCTGAAGTCAAACAATGTATACCCGACGAAAATCAGAATGCCAAGTCCTGAATAAATCTGCGCCGTCATCGTAGACACAGGGATAAAAGCGCTGAAGAGTGATAAAACAAGCAGCGCAATTAAACCAATGAATAAGAATCCGCCGAGAAAGGAGAAGTCACGTTTGCTTACCATGGCATAAACGGCGATCGCGGCAAACGATACCGTTGTCACCGTGAACGCCTGCAGCACAAGTGACGCACCGAGCAAGTTTACGTAGTGTCCGATCGCCGTATACAAGGTCACGCCCGAGATAAACATAAACCCATACATCAATGAGTAGCCGACCGCCTTGCGCTTTCTTACAGTCATCATCATAAAGATCATTGCAATTTCTACGATAAACAGCGGCAAACGCAGTGCGTCAGAGACATATTGTCCCAAATAAAGGCCTACTGTCGTCACAAGCAACCCGGAAAAAAACGCTGTGAACAATTTTGAGTACGGTTTGCGAACCGCATGTGATGCAAATTCAACCATAAACTGTCATCCTCCTTAAAGCTTGTAATATACATACGTCTGCATTTCTGCAAAAGTTTCCGTTGTCCACTACTTATCTTTATGCTTTTATTAACCTTTTTAAAAGGCTTACATCCATTATACAAAGAAAATTCGAAAAATCAAAATAAGGAAAAGGCGGTTTCCTTTTGGAGAACCGCCTTCCTTACCTTTTGATCCGGTTTTACTTTTGGTGACGCCTTGCATTGACTTCAAGAATTTTTCCTGATTGTGTCTGCTGCGTTTCGCCGTTCACTTGATTGGGCGAATGCTTGGCATGTGACATGCCGAAGCGCTTGATCATTTCATCGGTTCTGCCCGGCTCTTTCACCTGTCATCCCTCCGTATGATCGTTATTCCGCTGCTGGTCATGTGCAGAAAACATCCGCTGCCCGGGACGGGTATTTATGCTCCCATCCGTACGCTTCGATACGTGCGAAGGATCCGCCGCCGGCCATAATTCCGCTTCTTTCTGCACACTGTATCGTGTTCCCGGCTTATCCACCAAGGTCAAAACCTCCTTTTCAAAAGGTGGTTTTATTATGTGCGGCATTACTTTTTCTATTCATTAGCGAATTATTTTTTGTTTTGCGCTTCTATGTACTGTCTTTCTTCTGATGCAGCTAATAATCCTGTCGCTTTGCCGATTGTCCCGCCTTGAATCTTCCATATTGCATTTTGATCTTGAACTGCCTTGGAAAAATCACCGTTTTCCCAGCAGTTTAAAATGGTGTGGTACGTCTTTTCATAGGTGAATGTATTCTTCTTCAGCGCACGATACAGCCAGTCAATGCGATTTTGCGTCATCAAAATAAAGCCCCATTTTTGATCAGCCTTCACCTTTTGATGCGTCATTTCATGAATGAACAACTGCATGTCGTCATCGGTTAGATCATTGATCTTCTTGTTCTCGCCAAACGGATTTTTCTTGTCGTTAAGATCCGCCCGGTTGATTTTTTCAATCATTTTCTCTGCCGTCTGCTGATGTAATTCATTATGCTGCTGTTTCTGATAAAAATGATAGCCCGCTCCGCCAATAACAGCGAAGATCATCAAATAACCTAAAACAGTGAAAAAAACCTTTTCATGTCGCGCTTCCCCTATGTTTAGGGTACTTGAGATCGGCATCATGCATAAGAATAAGACAGAAAATAATAAAAACCGGGCAAAAAGCGCCCGGTCCTTACTTTCACAGGATGTAATGGCTTTCGCGTTGCGTGCAGGACGTATGCGTAATTAGCGAACGTTCCTTTACGCCAAAGGCATTTTTGAATCATCAACCTTGTCTTGAACAGACATTTCTATTTCATAAATTATTTTGGTCCTTAACGAGGGGAATAAGCGGAATTTCTCCATCTATTTAAGTAATTTTTCCATTCATCTTCTAATCTAATTTAACCGGAATTTTTCCGTCTATTTCTGAGATTTGGCGCTTGCCAGATCGTCCAACCAAATCTTATGACGTTGTTCGTCGTACCAGCAAGGCAAAACGATAAACTTTCTTTACCTGTTTAAAAACCCAACGCTCCATTGCGCCGGGCTGAATCATTTGCTTACAATTTTTCAATGATTTTATCGACAAAACCATACTCCTTCGCCTGTTCGGCAGTTAGAAAGTTGTCCCGATCCGTATCCTTCAGAATCTGTTCATAGCTGCGGTTCGATGTCTCCGAAAGGATCCTATTCAGCTTTTCTTTCGTTTTCAAAATGTGCCGCGCACTGATTTCGATATCACTTGCCTGACCTTGCGCGCCTCCTAGCGGCTGATGAATCATCACTTCGCCGTTTGGAAGCGAAAGGCGTTTGCCCTTTGTTCCCGATGTCAAGATGATTGAAGCCATCGATGCAGCCATACCGACACAAATCGTCTGAATGTCCGGCTTAATAAAATTCATCGTATCCAGAATCGCGAAGCCAGCAGATACAGAGCCACCCGGACTGTTTACATAGATCGAGATATCCTTTTCTGAATCCTCTGAAGCTAAGAAAAGCAACTGTGCCACAATACTATTTGCAACCTCATCGTTGATTTCCGAACCAAGAAAAATAACGCGATCCTTCAGCAAACGTGAGTAAATATCGTAGGAACGTTCCCCACGGCTGGATTGTTCAATGACATATGGAATAAAAAATGATGACACAGTAAATTCCTCCCTGTAATTCAATTCAAACAACTAGTTTAAGCAGCCATTCGGCAGATAAATCCGGAGTCGCCGAAACCAGATTCACGCACATGATGCCGGTGCGCCTCCTCCCGGTAAAGGGCAAGCAGCCGATCAGGATCGCCGCTTTGAAAAGCATTGATGTAACGCGCCAAACGCCTTTCATCCGGAAGCGTGTCCGCGCCCGGCTGATCGGATGCAACACGCCTTTTCGCCCGATGATAAATCACACGCACATTGCCTTCGGTTTCTCCCAATCGTTTGGCGATCTCGGGCGCAGTCAGTCCCCAACCCGCCTGCATTAAGTATACCAGTCTTTGCTTGGCATTTAACCTTTCAAGCACGATTTTCATCGCTGAAATAAATTGTTCACTCGTTTTCTTTCCTTCACTGCAAGCGGCGATCTCATCAAAGGATTCTTGAGCATGTTCCGTCACACGTACTTTCCGATGCTCGTCAATCCATGTGTTTGAAATGATGCGATAGAGATATGCCTTTGTGAACGTCCGAGTCACACGTTTCTGCCATGCTTTGAAACATTTCAACATCGCGCGCTGAAAAAGATCCTCGCCGTCCCACGCATTTCCCGCAAGTCTCACGCACTGCCGGCGCATCATGGCCATATGCGGGCGAATACGCCGTGCAAACGCATCATCACGCGCTTGATTTTCCAATTGGCTGTTCATCGACTGCCTCCTCCTTTGCCCCTTTATCTATACAAACGAAAAAACGACTTCAAACGTTACACGTCCATTTATTTAATCGTATATTTCGTGAAACGATCAGAAAATTCCTTTAACCAGCTATCTGCCGCGCCCCAATCCCAGGAGGTAAGCAACGAAGCGGAACCGCCAGTGGCAACCGCCGCCACCTTTGTCTTTCCTGAAAAATTGTCAATAATCGCAGTCAATGCGGCGTAGCTACTGTTACGAAAAAAGTATTTCTGGTAAACAAGAATCCATTGTTCAACACCGGCCGCATGCGAATGCGATTCAAACACTTGATCGGCGTCCTCCTGCTTTTTTTTAATCAAAGCCGCTGCTTCTTGTACCGATAAAGAAACAAAAAATGTGCGATCAGCCATCTTCATCCCCCAGCCCGTGCCAACTAATAAATTACTTTTGACTGTAACAAACTTAATCGAGACATTCAAGAAAAGCGACAAAGACTTATAATTAAAGAAAAAATAAGATCGGAGGAATTCGATGTTTATCGTCATCGTTGAGGCCGCCATTTATCAAGACGGACATTGGCTGATTATTAAACGTAGTGAAAAAGAAAAGCATGCTGCAGGGAGACTTTCACTTGTTGGCGGAAAAGTAGATCTTGACGATCATCCAAATGATGTTTTGGAGTATGCACTGCGCCGCGAAATAAAATAAGAAATCGCTATTGAAGTAAGCGATCCAAAGTACGTAAAAAGTACTTCATTTCAATCACCTGATGGTCAATGGGCGCTCGAAGCAATTTTTCTGTGCAGACCAAAATTTGGCACACCGCGCGCCGTCAGCGCCGATGAGGTTGCCGAGTTTTATTAGTTGACCACTGAAGAGGTTCTGAGTCATCCTCAAGCTCCTGATTATCTCAAAGATCAAATTGCTCAAGCAGAGCATGTACTTAAAAATATTCAGACTTTAAAATAAAATTTAAATGCATTTCGCATAATGGCTCATGAAAAAAATTTATAAGAATCATCAATAAAATTGTGTACATTTTGTGTAGATTTTTTGTCGTTATTGTGATAATGTTTGTGGCAATGAAATCAATTAGAGTGAGGCATTCATTGACCATGAAAAGAACATTTTTTAGCAAGCGTATCGGTATCGCAATATTAGTGGCGGCTGCTCTCGTCATTGCAAGCTTAACTGTTTACGGAGAACTGCGAACGTATAAAGGCTATACGAGCATCGCCACACAGCAAGCTGTCGATCATTATTCATTTGGCGTTAATCGGCATATTTTAATCACTCTAAAAAACGGTTATCCCATTGATCTGGACTTGACCTCTGTTCCTCTTAATGTCAAAGTAGGAGCCGGCAATACCCTGCATCACGTTCCCGGCACCCCATCCAAAAACGGCTCATCAAAGAAAACTGCCGGTTATGTATTATCGTTAACACCAAACGCGTATCGTTCATTTCACCAAGCGTTCTTAAACAACTTTGGCGCGGCCGGTATCTTCATTCACGCCCGGCATTCCGAGTTGGTTTACGTATCGATTTGAATTAACTATAGAGAAAAAGAGCACTGCAATTTAGGGAGTGCTCTTTTCTCATTGGGTTTCTTAAATAATAACGATCAATTATTTTTAAAAAAGAGAGCTCAGTCAAATGATTGAAATCCTTAATATAAAAACATTTTGTTATATGGCCCTGGCAGGAATCGAACCAATCGCCTTTCAGCCATTGGTATATCAAGCGTTTGTCCAACTTTCAAAAACACCAAATGCAAATTCGATGCAAAAAAGGTGGACAAATATATGGTCAATTGGAATGCATCTAAAGCGATGATTGAAGAAAACAACCGTAAACTGAATGCATTGAGAAAATACGAAACTGATCATCACAACGATCTGCCAGCAAGTTCTATCTATTGGGCCGTCGATCACGAGATCGAATACCTTGAAAGACAAAACAAGGAGCTTAAAGCCTAGAAAGTGTCGTCCAAATTTAACAAGAAAAAGTATAAAGTAATAAAAATCTTACCCGTTAACCTCTCGCAGTGCGCAAAAACTGATGGTTTTAATCGCATGTAACCGTTCTTTTTGCCAAAACTGTGTTTTGCACAATCTGGCAACATTTAAGATAATGTTTTCGAGGGGATCAGTAATAGGGCTTAACATAAAGAAATACCCGTCCACTCCACATGGACGGGTATTTTGCATTCATCTCATTTTTGTAATGCAATTAAAAGTTAACTATCCGATGTCTCCGTTCTTGGAGTTGTCGTCCTTTGCTTTCAAAATTTGCCAATGCTAAACGTTATCAACTCAATTATTTTCGCCTAAAATCATATTTATCATGGTATATGTTCAGCTTATGACCATTTACATCGACTATATCGTTATTTATCCAATCTATATTTACGTTTTCTCCTTTATCCCAATAAATGTTCCATTTCTTTTTATTTTCTAGATTTTTTATTTCTCCTCGTACAGCATAATCCGTGGTAGCTCCTCCATTAGTCAAATAAATATTAAGCACATTAGAATTGTTGGGGGAATTAGCCGTTTTAATCAACTTCCCATGAGGCAATGCACTCATAGAATAGAAGAAATGATATACTCCAAAAGATAAAGCCCCTATGCCCAGGACTAATAATAAAATCACAACAAGTGCAACAGTTCTCTTTGTTTTCTTAATCAGTTTTATGTCTTGAGCAGACATCCACTCGTTCTCTTTTTTCTTCATTATTTATTATTCACCTCATGTTATATAAAGATATATTTACAATAATTAAACTTTAATCACTGGTAAGTTATGGTAGTGTTTAATTATACCAAATAATAAGGAGTGAACAATACTTGACTAAAAAAACACACAAGGTAGCTTTAACCTATCTATCTCTTTTTTTATCTGTGATTCTAACGTTTAGCCTCCTCCCAAACTTAACTCATGCCCAATCGAAAACAGCTACTTCCAATAACAGTTTAACAGAAAATGAAATGTCAGTTCTAGGGGGTCCAAACGACGGTGGTCCGTTAAAGGACTTAACAAATAGCTTTAGTAAAACAATGATTTCAAATGCTGTATACATGGCATATTTTTCAAGTATGAATAATGGATTTGACACAGGTTCAGTATTTGCAAGCAAAGTCAAAAGCAACGGACCTTGGGACTATAAACATAAATTTGGATCAAAGGCTACTTACAAGTTTAGAGGGCAGCCAAAAACTGGTGAACAATTAGGAAACACTCATTATGGTTATGTTGGTAGAGCAGCAGGTTTTAACGCAACAATATTAATATCAGTCGCCGGCGCGTACCAAATATACAGCGGAACGTCTTATGTAGGCTGGTACAAGTCATATTTTGATGATCCAAGCGATCAAGGCCAGATTAAGTACGGAATCATGTTATGGAACACATATAAACTTGGTATAAAAAGTACATCATCTTCCTCAGTTCTCACTAGCACAGATGATGTACAATCTATCCAAACTAGTCAACAATATAGAGACTTTCTTCTCGCTAACTATAGCAATTTACTTACTGCGAAAGATAAACAAGAAATCGCGAACTATGTAAAGCATTTCGAAGCTAAGAATCAGAAGAATTAACAAAGCTATTTTTAAGTCTTGCACAATAAACAGAATATTATTCTGTATGTACCCCCTTTAAATTTGTTAAAAGGGGGTACATTATTTTAACCTAAATAAAAAGGATCGCGCGCCTGTTGAGTTATCTTTCAATAAAAACAGTTTTATAAAACAGGCTATTCGCTATCCGCAACAACTAGATCCGCTGAATAAACGGCTGGTTGTTTACGATGCTTATGGATTAAAAGAACGATATGCTTTTGACGATATTATGGATGCAAAGATCGGAGAAAGTTCAAATATTAATTGATGTTTATTGCGGAAAAGATATTACCATAATATATGATGGCTTCACCCTCTTTGCCTTCAGTTCATTCTACACTTTACGTAGGATTTTTATCTTAAGAACAGAAAATACCCGTCCATGTGGGGTGGATGGGTATTTTTATGCACTGCGAATACGTGAGTGCGCCAATAAACTTACTTCTTAATATCATTTCGAAAATTTACTTTTTAAATAATCTAACACGAAGGAGATAACCACGTACCCTATTAAAGCGGGGAGATAATATCCATTTCCTCCATCAGGATTAATAAAAATGTACGTGAATAGAATAATAACAAGAATAACTTTAATGAAGATAAATACCTTATTATTCGCCAATGCCTCTTCACCTCACTATTTACTATAGGTGCGGCTCACTTTACCTGCAAGATGTGTCCTCGCCCTGTTTGTATAGAAATAGTATACTGTTTTTTCTTTTATCGGTACTCCATTGGACCATTTTCTATATATTTTTTCTGTGACATATTCATTAGGAGCATATGCAGCATAGTATGTTGCGACAATAGCACCGATAGCCCTTACCTTTGTCCAGGGGACAATTTCCAATATGGCCGCACTTATCGCTGATTTCGTAACCGCGATAAATTTTTTTGAATACTTAAGTGACCCCCAATATTTCCAACTTATTCCACCACCCCCTGGACCTGGCGTCATTTTAAATGGAGTTATCACATTTTCATTTAAATTATCAGCAATGTTGTCTTTATTCGAATAGGGGGCAAAAGATTCTGGAACATTAACGTTTAAAGAATCTTTTTTTAGTGTTTCCGCATGGGCACTATCTGCAAATAGCGAAAGTGGAGTAAGCGTTATAGCTAATGTTAAGACCAAAACAATAAATTTTTTAAACTTCATCGAACTTATGCATCTCATATAATCACTCCTTATAATTTATATGAAAATATTACCATAGCTTATGCCATATTAATCCGCACATTTCATGCGTGATCCCGTATTTTTTTATGCGGTATCACGCATATTAACGCACATTAGCGCGGTAAATCATTGCAAAGATAAATTATCACACGGGAGTTTAATAGCTTATAGGGAAACATAACTATGTTTCATATTAAATTCCATAATTTACTATGAAATTAAAAATCATTGAGCATCATTTAGCTTTCCGGATGACGAAGATTGGTTTACCGACTCCGTCTACATCTGCCACGATCCGGAAATCAAGCAGAAATTACTCGCATCGAAGAAAAGACATGATCTCTGGAAAAAGTTCGGATCTATAGCGTAAAAAAATTCTATTTTAAAGAACAAAAGGATGGATGCCCAACAATCGGCAGACACACAGTCTGCTTATGTACATAATAAATGCACACGATAAGTTAGGGCTTAATCCATCCTTTAAAAACATTATATGAAAAATTATTAGTTATTATACAATTTTAAAGGCGCAAAACCACTAATACGACTACCACATTAGGCAGTTTATGTGCAGATGTTTTCACACGTATTTAGCGGGTTTACTTGCGCCGAATAAACATAATCAAGTTAATTGCAATTTATAGATAACTTTCTTTACTTTTCTTTACACAATCATATAATACCACACTTATCCTAATTGTAAACAGATTGAATATTCGCTCTGTTTTATTAAACGCCAAATGTTCTATATGGAAACTGATTTTTTGTAATCAATTTTGACCTAAGAATATCAAAATAAGCTGAATAGTCATATTCGTATTTTGTGTTAACTGCATTCGCTACAAAATCAGCCGCTTGAATAGGATAGCTATTTTGTGATTCTAAATAGTTTACTTCTATATCAATGTCGAAACCTTTTTCATACATCAGACACAGCCTAATATAGTCTTGAAATGAATTTGAAGACTGGACTTTAATTGTTCTTTTGTCCAAGTTTATAACTATTTTTTTTCCTAAATTTCTTCGTGCAATCGGTTCAATTAATAATTTGAGCATAAAATTATAGAGAAGGTTCTCATCATCTTTCAAATTCTGATTAACATGCGTAAGGTCAGAGACGATATAATGAATTTTAATTTCCTTAGATGCTATTTTTCTAAGAAAATAATCCTTAATTATAGCAGTTGAATCAGAGGCTTTGATTTCTTCTCTACTTTCATATCTTGGAAAAGTTAATTTAGTTTTTAATACGGATTTTTTTATTATGTTATTTAAGGGTTTAATAGTATTTGCTTCTATACAAGCAATCGTAAAATATCTTCCTTGTCGCCCCAAATTACCAGATTCATCTAGCGTTAAATATACGCACCCGTTTATCACAACTTATCGCCTCTAATCCCTATAACAGAATATATCATAAATTTGCCTTTTATTACATATTTCACGTTTCATCTCCAAAAAAAGTTTAAAAATATGTACACCCGGTCACCCGGGCGGTGAATCATTATGTTATTTCGCTTTAAGTACAGCCTGTTCAATCAACTGTGGAATCAGTGCTTCAATGTCACCAATCGCAGACTTCCCCAGAGCGATCAGTTCCGGTGCCTGAGCAATCACAGCTTTAACCGCATCCTCTTTAACACTTGCAGCGAGTTCAGCCGTGAAAACTCCTTTAGATTTGGCATCCGCAACCACACGCTGATTAAAGTCAGCAACGACCGTTTGAGCAATGGAACCCAGTCCATCAATTACCTTGTTTGCAATGTCTGCCTGCGATGTACCGAGGTGTTTGTCCACTGCATCTTTAATCTTTGGCACGAATGCTGAGATTAAAACGCCGACCCCTGCCACCAATATAGATAATACTGCAGTTAATGCTTGTACGCCTAAATCCTGCATAATAATCATCCTTTCAGTATTTGAGCTTTTGACCCGGATAGATAACATCCGAGTGCAGCTTGTTTATACTTTTTAACTTATTCACTGTCGTTTTCTTCGCTTGAGCAATCTTCCAAAGCGAATCGCCTTTTTTGACAATGTATGGCTTTTTGACTGCTTTCTTAACTGTCCTTTTCCCATTGGATTTCGATAGTGCTGCCGCAGTCTTTGGACCGTAAATGCCGTCTGCGGTCAGTCCATGCGTGAGCTGAAAACGTCGTACCGAATCTTCCGTTTTCGGTCCATAAATGCCATCACAGCCATGATTTTTTGCGCCCTTATCCGGGTAAAAATAAACGCTAGAAAGTTGTTTCTGCATCGTGAGCACCGCAGAACCTTGATTGCCGCGCTTCAGAAGAGATATGGAAGACTGTTTCTTTGGCTTTTCCTTAACCGCCGCCGGCTTGGAGGCAGAAGGCTTACTTCCGTCGACAATCGTATCGGTGTAGGCAATATTCTCATCCACGTTGCCGGAGATACCCGGCACTCGCGCACTGGATGTATGCTGCCAAATGTGGGCATCACGTCCAAGCACATCGTTATAGCGGGCAATCCAAATTAGGAGACCTGGGCGCAGCTTGGACTCAATCAGACGGCTATCAAAGAATGATTTTCCGGAATAGATTCCGAGTTTCGTATGCCCTGCTTTTGCCAGCTGGTCGAAGAATGCATTGACAAATGCGGTCAGCTTGTCCGGATCTTTGTTCAGGCTTGCCGCTTCCACATCACAAAATAAGTAGGATTCATTTCCGGTCAGATTTTTAAGCAGCCAATCTGCTTCTGCCCGTGCATCTGATTCGGACACACCGCGGAAAAAATGATAGGCATGCACGGCAAGACCAACAACTTTTGCCTCTGCTACGTGCTTTTCATAGTACGGATCGATGATCCGACTACCCGCCTCACTGCCCTCGGTTGCCTTGGCAATTACAAATTGATACCCTGCATCCTTAACTTTGTTAAAATCAATGTCGCCCTGGTAACGAGCGACATCAATGCCCTTAATCTCTGTCATTTCTGATCCCCTTTTCCTTTTAATATTGACACCATATTTTTAATTTGTTCCGGCACGGGTAAGCCTGTCCGCCCGGCATTTTCTAAAATGGACAGCAGTTCATTTGCAAGATAAAAATATACGGTTGCGTCCATGATGATATGTCTGAATCCGACTGCCGCATCCGCTAGATGCGCGACCGCGACAATAGAAAAGAGCATCACCTTTTTGGCAATGCCCCTGAATCCTATTTTGCTGGATAATGTTCCGGTATAAGCTGCGGCCAGCAGTCCACTCAGATAATCGATCACAACGAAAGTCAGTAAAATTTGAATCAGCGGCGTCCACCCTCCAAATAAATAACCCGTTACCGCCCCAATCGCCGCCGCGATTAATCGGTAAATCGTTTCGTACCTGTTCATCGTTAAGCCTCCCGAAAAATGCAAAATAAAAAGACCTTTTAAGGTCTTATGCTGCGTAATCCTGCCCCGTGATCGTTTTGTAGTCCTCCGCCGTAATGTCCCCTGACTTGACAAACTCTTTCACGTCGTCATTGGTATAGAGTTTCAAGTTATAAAATTCTTTTACCCAATCTTTAATCACGACGATGCCCCCTTGAGTGCTGCAATGTCCTGCTTCATTTTCGTCTGCTCAAGCAAAATTTGTGCAATCTGTTGCTGTTCTGCGGTCGCGGGCTCCGCGTCAAATTCCTGCCCATCCGCGAGCGTAAACTTTGAAAAATCAGTAATACCGTGAAAGGCGAAAACGACAGTAGAGCCATTTAATCCAATAACCTCACTGTCTGTTTTTATAATTTTTTCAGCTTGATATTGCTCGTCCATAAAAGTAAGAGTTTTCATCTTATTTCACTGCTCCCATCCGCATATTCTGCTGTAGTTCCCGCAGGCTGAGTACCGATTTTTCCAATTGTCGTGTTCCTTTCAGCCCATAACCCAAGTTTATTTCCCGTTCCTGTGTTGTTTCCGCTGTACACCGAAGAATTGATTCCACATGATAGTGCTCTATCGGTATTGCTTATTTGACTATTTATTATTGATGCACGAGAGGTAACAATGTTTAAACCTGCTTGATTACTTATACCTGTACCGTCGATTTTTATGGAATCGAAAGAAACATTTAAAGAACCTTCCGACTTAATGGCACCATAGTCGATGATTCCGCTAGCGGAATCTGTTCTAGCACTAGACACATGGGATATTTGGACTGCTGACATGCATTTTGATATTAATAAGCCCCCTTTTATTAATACATCATCGGGAGAATCTAAAACAATAGCTCCACCAAATTTATTTCTTAAAACTGCGACTTCAAGGTAAGTTCCTTCTGATAATATGACTCTTATTCTATTCTGGATAAAGTCTGGAATTGTATCAAAACTATGCTGAATGGTCTTGAATGGCCTAGATTCTGTTCCATCCCCCGTTTCGTCGCTTCCGTCCAGAGCAACATAATAGTCAATAGTTGCCGTTGTCATCGTTGGAGCATCCCCCACTCGTGCCACTTCCTGATTACCACCAGCACCAAAAAACAGCTTTTTCGTGTCCGTAACAACTGCAATTTCTCCCGCCATCAGCTGCGGTAAGTCTGCTTCGTTTCCCCTGTAATGCTGTATCGGTCTGTAACTCACGACCATACACCTCCATCAATTAGATTTTTCCTGTCCTCAACGACTCGATCCGCAAATGTTCCGCAGTCGATCACTTCAGTGTCTCGGGTTGCGCCAAATGTGCCCGCGTCGATGGGGGCAAGCTGCGCGGCAATCAAGCTGTAATCGGCATCGATACGTTCTCCGATCGTGCTATGACTTTCGCCTGTCGCCGTATTGGTTCGCGCGGCAACGATTTCGGCAGAAGATGGATCGTCAAGCGTCATGTTCGCAAGCTCATTATTAAATTTTTTTTCAAGCGTGGCTTGTCTTTGTTCGGTTTGTTCCGTCCGGGTTGTCGCTGCTTCCGCTTCCTTATTCACAGCTTCCAGACCGTCAGCCAAGCTTCCCCGTACTTCACGGCCATACACCGCAGTTCTGATTTTGTTCAAAAAATCTTTAATATTCGCCATCAGCCTGTACCTCCTTCCAGCGCTTCAACGCGGCTCACTAAATCGTTCAAGTCAATTTCTTGCAGTACTGTGATTAAATCAAGCTTCGCCTTATCCGTCGCTGGCATCAGACCTGCAGTTTCTGACGTCGCTTCCTCATAGCTTTGCAAGTCATCCAGCTTCGCTTTATCGACGGCAGACATCAGCCCTGATAACTCTGGCGTTGCCTCCTCATAGCTTTGTAGATCGTCAAGCTTCGTCTTGTCCAAACTGCTCATCAGCCCGTCTGTTATCGGTGTTGCGGGCCCATAAGTTGGTAGGTTGTCTATAGCATTGTTTAGATCGTCAACCGCTGCCTGCAGGTTTTCCACGCCCTGCCTGAGTCCGGGTATATCTCCGTCCGTCAGTGCTTGCTGTACGGACTGCACGATATCGTCCACAGAATCTAGCTCTGTTTTTAGCGTGCCGATCGTCTGTGTCTGACTTTCCACCGTCCGTTCCAGCTGAACAATACTTTTAACTTGTTTCCGGCTGGCTCTCTGGTACTCGATCAGTGTCTGATACTTATCCCCGATCGTAAGCGAGATGTTCAGCGGATTCACGAGATCGTTGTCCTTCTCAATCACCTGCAGGCGTTCGTTAATACCAAACACAGGATTCACTACTGCATAGCGATTCCCAGCTTCCAGCTCGTCAAATTCGCTATTAATCAGGCTTACGTCGACCGGAGTGATCGAATACGTGATCTTCGCTGCTTTCTGCTGCGCCAGAAACTGCTGGCCTTTTGCCTTTAGTGTTGCTTTATCCGACACGTCGTCCAGCTCAAGCGTGCCTACGATAATGCCAAACTCAGCGATCATGTCCGGATCGTCCAGGTAATCCTTACCGCCATTCACATCGGCGATTGTAATCCGCGCCTTGCTTGCTCCTGTATCATCCGGATTGTCACTTTCAATTTTTGCACCCAGCGGGACTAGACGTGTAATCACGTCCAGCGGATCGATTTCACGTTTCATGTCTTTCAGATTCGATCGTAAACGGATCTCGGTCTCTGAATTCTCACCAACTTCGACCAGATAGTCAAGATAATTTCCGTCAGATTCTTCCCGGATGACCAAAAAGCCGCCCAGTCGATCCAGCAGCTTGTCCTTAATCGTCGCATACGTTTTATCGTAGCCAAGATACCGATACAGGCTGTCATTCGGATCTGTCACCGTCACGTTACCGAGTTTAAACTGCTTGTACGGCTCGACCTGCCGATTGTGATTCTCAAGCATCACGCCAAGAAAATCACGCACGGTGATGTTATGGTATTCGCCGAATCGTTGATTCGAGTCGTTAAAGTAAGCCAGCCGATCTTCACACGCATACTCGATACTGAACAGCCCATCACTTGTCATCGTTTGCGTAGGTTTGAGCACCCGACCTTTAAAAATTCGCTTCTTTCGCTTAAAATCCCGAACTTCGATCAACGTTTTAAGCGGCTTGATTTTCCCCCAACCG
>NZ_JAMXWM010000043.1 GCF_024125445.1 Sporolactobacillus shoreicorticis
TATTACATCAAGGCTTTTAGGACTCCTATAATTATTCCCACTCTAAGTTTGCAGGTAGCTCTAAAATGCCTTTATATCAGCATTTTCAACACCTTTTCTATACCTTGGCGGGGATTCTGGCGGAACTCATTTTTTTAAGTGCTTGATTGCCATTAAATTGAACCGCTGACTTTGGAGCAGTCTGAATATGGACATTTCCCGCCATCTCTTCAGCAATTAATTCGTCAATGCCAGACCACAAGTGAGAGTAATGCTTTAATGTGATTTCTGGACTTGAATGCCCCATTCGTTTCGATAAAATCAAAACGGAAACATTAAATTCATTGATGAGATACGAGGCATGGGAATGACGCAACCCCTTCGCTTGAATACGATGCACATTTGCCAGTTTCGCATAGCGTCCAATAATTCGAGAAAGCGTTGATTTAATCATAGGCATGCCGTCATAGCTAAAAACAAAATCTGAAATATTCAATTCGGCAGATTGTCGTTCCTTCCACTCTTTGAGTACCCGAACCGTATCATCATCCAGCGAAATGATCCGCTTTCCATCAGCGGTTTTCGTATAATTTTTGCGTTCCCAGTCCCTCTTATTTTTCATAAATAAGATATGGTGAACACGAAGTCGCTTATTTTCAAAATCAACATCCTCCCACCATAAGGCTGTCCCTTCACTGACTCGAATTCCGGTCATAAAGTAAACCCACAGCATCACAAAACACAAGTGTTCATACAAATCATCTAAACAAATCGTTGAAATGACTTTTTCAAACTCCGTTTTTGTCCAATAGGGAACGATTGCTTTTCCCTTAGGAATGGGTTTGATTTTTTTAGAAATATTGTACTCCAGATACTCCATTTCCACAGCCATATCCAAGCTCCTGCGAAACATTCCAAAAACCAAACTCGCATATGCTTGGGAATATCCAGCTCCGTCCTCAGAAAGTAGCCACGTCCGATATCTTTGGACATCTTCAATAGAAAGCTTTCGAAGTTGGATGGCTGAGAAACGATCTCTCATACGCTCAAAAGTCCGTTTACGAACAGAGAAGGTACTCTCCTCCACCTCTGTCTTATAAGCCGGAATATAGACGTTATCCATAAACTGGCCGTAGGTCATATGATAATTTGCGTAACCTTGAGTAGACAGATACTCATTCTTAATACGTACCAATTCCTTGTAGGCTTGCAGAGCAGTCGTGAACTTTTTCCCTTGGCGATTGGTTCTTGATTTCTTTCTTAAACGTTTGCCAGTCAGTCGATCTTTTCCTAATTCCGTTTCGTAATAATATTGTCCAGTACCGTCAACATAAACACCAGCATACTTTGTTTTAGCCATGAGTGTTTTTCTCCAATTCTAGTTCACATCCTAGAATCGATTCAACAGTCTCTTTTGGCACGCGCCCTAAGCGCTTATTATTGTAAAATGGATATCCTTGTTGTACCATAATTTGTTTGGCCTGTCTAATGATATTAACAGCCGTATATTTAGAATATCCTTTTTTAATTAGATCATCTTTGGTGATTAATTCATTCATAAGGCAAGTTATTCCCCCTTTAGCCTTAGAAGATAATTCAATATATTTAACTTTTAGAACGACCACCTTTGTTTATTAGTTAATTAGCACATCGAACAGCTTTGGCAAAGCTCACGGGAATCTCACCCCTGCATGGTTCTCATCCAGCCGCACCCATGGCCGGCGACGCTTTGAACGCTCGGACTATGGCTATGCGGGTGTATCATTGTCTCGATAAAGAAATCATGGCGACAACCTTACCAAAAGTTGTTTGCGGAACACTGACTAAAATCGCTCACTATTTTACTAGGTCTTGGCGTGTCAGCCCACTGGCTCTTTCTTTATCGGAACGTATTCGATGGCTCTATTTAGTTATCAAGGAACATTGGCTTGTCAGCCTATCAAAACATACTGGTGACAGTATGCTTTGACAGATTAGCGAACCTTCTTTTCTATCCACGCGTTCTCATGGAAAAGTTACTTGATCTCAAAGGATAAAATCTTCGTAATCAGCCGGGTTTCCAATCGTCCCCGCAAAGTCTCATCAACAACTAAACATTTGTTTCCATAATCATCCTTCATCGGACGGAGCGCCCGTTTGACGATATAACCTCGATAATGCTTAACCACATGGTTGATGGCTTCCGTATCCCCATCGGTGGCCGCCGTAATTACATCGAAGGGGACCATTGGATGCGTATTTTTCATTTGGCATGCTCCTCCATAAATTGCTTGATTAAGGCAAGTCCGCTGGTTCGGTGGCGATAGACGGTTGAGCGATTCACTTTGAGTAATTGGGCAATTTCCGAATCGGTCATCTCCATAAAGTAGTGGAGCAGGATAATCTCACGTTTCTTGTCCGGCAGATTCCGCAATGCTTCACCGAGCAAGTCGCTTTCAACAGCCACGGATAATCCATTCAGTGAAAAAATGTGTAAATCAGCGGGATGGCGGTCGTTTGTCGAGAATTGATTGGCAACATAGGCGCCGATGTCGGAAAAAGAGGCCTCCTTCTGGATCAGACGTTTGAGGTATTTCAAATAGTCTTTACGCTCATCTTCCATGGCACGCTTACAAATGTAGTCAAATTGATTCTCGATCGTTTGGCGAAAAGCAGATGGTTTCATCCATCTCACCCCCTTTCTGTCATGAGAGCGCGGGGAATGGCAGCATCTTTTTCTCCCCTTTTGTACTTAGTCCCGACACGAAAAGTCCTTCAGTTGCATGACTGATAAAAAAACTTCTGAATAACCTAAAAAGCGCACAAACAGACTGTCGAATCTGTTTGTGCGCTTTTTTTTACTGCTATATGTAATGTAAAAGGCTATCTTTATGGTCAACCTACCTATTACTAAAAAAACGGTGGTTTGTATGCAACCCATTGGCTATTGCAAAGCATTTACTTCCTTAGGATACATTTTAAACATGTCGGCGAGAGGGTTCTGCATAGTTTTATTTTTTGTAACCGTTTCCAAAACTGACCGTTTTAGCCCCGTATCCATGTTTTTTGTTCGTGTTTCTATACTGTTTAACGGCATATTCAGAAGAAGGCCCGATCTGTTAGATTTTATAGAAATGACAAATCTGAGATAATTCATGAACAAAGAGAAATGCCAATTTACTAAGACGACAGAAAAAATAATTTTTCTGCGGAATAGCATCTCGTACTCATTATGATAATTGGATCAAAAATGTTACTGTTCATGTTGTGTATAAGAAATTTTCTTTGCTGTGTGAGAAGGCATTTATACTAAAAGGTGTCCTGAACTAGAAACAGTGGGCAGAGATTCTGTTACTTTGAAAAATAAGGGGATGCTGCTTCATTTTCAATTTATACCCACTAAAATTAAAGGGAAACACGCAAAAATGAAAGCCCTTTCTTAATTAGAAGTATAAGGGATTTATTATCAATTTGAAAGGAAACGAATTTGGTGATAACTTTGGGAAACGTTAATAAATAATCAAATCTATTAGATTCAGCAAGCTGCTTACTGAGGTCGATAATGGTTGGTTGTGCAAAAAGCAGAGCCATTAAATTTATTACAATGGTTGAAAACAGAGATCAATAAAGTGTCAGGCCTAAATCAGTCATTAATTGTATTGCTTCATTGATGACTTCTTCGCGCATATTTTGTTCATTCGTTTCATTTATCGCTGTTTGAAGAATGTTCAGTAAGCCCAGTTTGGTTTGCATCAAATCAATGTTATGCATCAAGTCTTTTGCATCATGCCATTCATTGCCAAATTTAAAGGAATGAGGGCCCATCATTTTCCCTCCTCAAGGTGTTTTTTAATGGCATTATAGCTGTCATCGGCCAACGCGGCTGCCAAAAATTTCAGTTTCCACAATTGTATGGTGAGTAAGTCAATGGCTTTCTCATCGCCATATTCGTGCAGACCATTGAGGTTTCGTTCCGTTTGGTTAACGTTGTTGATAATCATCGAAACAATTTGCCGATAGTTCATTGATTTTTCCCTCCATATGCTTTTTTCATTGTCCAAAGAAACGAGTCAATTGATTAAGGGTAGATGATTACCCACCTTTTCAAATAAATCTTAAAAAACGTACATAAGGATCGTCTATTTTAATTATCGAATGGATAGCGAAAAAACTGTTAATCATAGAATGTGATTCGGTCATTGCAGCATTCTTAATTTATTCGTGAAGCATTGTCCGTCTTCATAGTTACACTTAATGAGTAACACTTATATTCATATGATACTACTCTTATTGAGTAAGTCAATAATTAATTATTCTATTTGTGTAGTTTTTGACATTCTTTATAGTGCACGTAGTAAAATTTACTCAAATAGTGAAGGGTTGTTTCTTATGGAGAATATCATTGGTAAACGATTGACTCAATTAAGGGAAGAACGAGGATGGACAAAAACTTATACGGCCGAGAAGCTTGGCATCAAAACAATGTCTACATATGCGAATTGGGAATACGGCATTAGAACGCCTGATAGTGAGATGCTAACAAAGATCGCTGACCTTTTTGACATATCGACGGATTTTTTACTTGGCCGAACAAACGTAAGAAATCAAAATACTGCCGATAAAGAGTTAGAAGAACTCATAAAAGATCCTAAATTCATGGCAGCTTATCACGATTATCCTGGTACTTCTGAGGAAGCAAAGAAGGATCTGATTCGTTTTTTAAAATTTATCAAAGAACGTTATAATGACAAACAAGTGAAAAGAGAGAATTAACGTGTTTTGTATCGTCCTAACCAATTCAAGGACAAAGAAAAGATGGGTTAAAATATAAAACATTGTCATACTGAACATCCACATATAACAGACAAAGGTGTCATTATAAAAATGGCAGTCTTACCAGTGGTTCCAACAGATTAAAGAAGGTCTAACCTTTGTGCAACTCTTTCATACATAAAGCTTGAACGAAAAAACATTCAGAATCCCCTATAAGAGTTTTGAATAAGTCGGAAAACATCTTTTTTAAGTCTATTTCACATCATTTAAGGTTCGGGGTTTATCAATTTTAGATTTTATGCTTAATAGCTACAAAATATAAACTTATGCCTATATCACAGAACATAAGTAACACGGTCTTCCTTAGTCTATTTGAACGAAGTGTACATGCCCTTAATTTATCTGTCCAACTAAGTGTAACCGATCCAACAGCAAGTCCAACAACCTTATGGAATTCAATGCGGCGCTTGTAACGCGCTAGTTCAAGGAAAACACCGTCTGGGATAACACTTTACTGTGGAACTGAAATCCGGACTGAGTATTGATATTGAAGGATAATGTTCCATAGACATAACGAACCCCTCCTGACCGTTTAATGGTCGTCAGGAAAGTTTTTCATGTATACGGATTTGACAGTATACTTCGATCATCTTGTTTTCTTTTTTCTTCGCTAATTAGTTTATATGTAACTTTATCAATATCTGAAAAGCTCATGCCTTCTTTAAAGCCCTTTTTTCCGTCTAACCAAATACAGTTCATAAGTCTGTCAAATGTGGCTTCGCAGCTTCTTCTTGGACATCGAGCTACCGTTGAATCAAAAAAACTTGTATGGTAAGAATAATGATGGGTATGAATAAATTGACTCCATGATTTTATAACGTCGTCTTCATTTCTTATATCTATTAACTCAATCTCTTCTAATTTTCTATCATTGATAGATCCCCAGGCCTTTTTCATCATCGAAACAGCTTCAGTATCGCTCTTCGGTGCACTGTATCCAAATATAGTAAGCATATACGCTTGCTCAAGTGAATGACTCAATTCTTTCCATGATTTAGAAATCGCTACACTGCTATTATAGCCTTTTTTCTTTATAGGAAACAATAATTTCATCGGTTTAAGCGGCTTCCCACATCTACAAGGCATACCAACATTACCCATAATATTATCATCTGAGCAGAATCCTGTGGCAACATTTCCGTGTAAAAAAGCGACCTGCGGAATGTTATCTGTATATCGCATAGCTCGTCCTATAGCTTGGACTAGAAAAGGATCCCAGTTAAATGTAGCAATTAAATCTTTTCTCGTAAGACCTATTACCAGAAAATCATATATTGTCGGTTCCTCTGGCAATACAAATTCACTCATATAATCTCTGATAACTTTCTCAAGTTCTATTTTTACTGCTGCACAGTCTGACTCTTTTTTACCACGTTCATCTAATTCCATGTAAATGTCTTCAAGATTATCTGATGTGGTATGGATATCTATTTTAGGAAAGATATCGTCCAATCCTAATTTTTCAATGAATCCACTCATAGCAGAAATTTTTTTCCCATTCTTATCGCCATAAGGGATTGCTGCACAACTTGCCCCGGCGCCTAATATGACGACATGCGGTCGAGATTTCATGTAATACTCATAATCACTAAAATTTGATTCATTCACAACATCTGTCTCCCTACCTTACTGTATTCTACCAGAATCAGAATTCATTCTGAGCATAAATTCAATAACACAACCTATCCTCTGATGTCTTATCTTGAACCATTATTTGCGAAGTTTCTTAGAATAGTAGCATCATCATTTCTCTTGGCTCTATCTACAGAATAGCAAAAACTAATGCCCTCATCATTACGAAAATGTTCAAACAGTGGAGCTCGCAATAATTTTGTCTTATCTGCATTAAACTCACTTCTTGTCTTTCCGTCAGGGTTTCTCATCACCTTCGTACAAAAAATTTTATTTGGATTTTCCGAATCACTTCTACTAAGAGATTGAACCATTGCTGTTTTTTCTACATCTGAAAATCTATCAGGAACAGAAATAGGAATAACATTTCCCAGTTGCTCTGTAAATTGACGAAGTATTCCCCTAAATTTTTTTGATATTCTATTCCAAAATATCTTCTTAATTCTTTCGGGTCAATTATCAAGTGTTGACGATTTGCTTCTACCTGCAAATCGTCATTTAAATCACTTGATCTCATAAAATGCAACTTTACTAACGCATACTTGTCCACTCTTTTTTCAGTCCCAACAAATCTCTTTACAAGTACAATATATTCAACTCCCTTATAACGAAATATAAAACTACATATTGTCCAATTTTTGTTAACCATATCATCTTTTAAATAATTTAAGTTTTCTAGCATGATCTTTTCCTCCATATAAATGAATAAATTACAATTAAATGACGTTTGTTCCTCTGTCAGCCCAATGATTGCATAATCTTACTAAAAATTTTTATTTATTTTTCTGCTCCATCAACTCGTTTTTCTTGGTATAAAAATATAGCACTCTAACAATTACTATTAAGATCAAAACGACAATGCTTATCGTTGTTTCTATTGGAGAGTTTTCAATAAATAAATTGACAGCCAGCAACACTATACAGAACCATTGAAAATAATTTGCTATTTTATCCAATCAATTTCCCTTCTTCTTTTTCTGCACTTTTTATCTTATCTATTGGATCACGTGCCAAAGATGGTACAAAAAATTTCTTAGGGGATACTCGACAGGATAATAACGAGAATTGAAAAGGATCACCTTTTTGCTTCTTGATGAAGAGCCCCAGAAATAAAGGTGTTATTTCAAAATATCTATCAAGTTCTTTTTAGACGCTTGTCTTGCCGGAAAGATGCCAAATACAATGCCTACAATTGCAGAAACACCAAATGCCAGTATGAAACTTTCCAAACCGACAACAGCACGAAAGGGTAAGAAAAGTGAAATCAGCCACGCCAAGCCACATCCGATTCCAAAGCCAAGCACACCGCCCATCCCAGTCAGCAATACTGCTTCCAGAAGAAACTGTAATAAGATACTTTTGGGTGACGCGCCAATCGCTAAGCGAATGCCAATTTCTTGGGTACGCTCCGAGACAGAGATATACATCATATTCATGACGCCGATGCCGGCAATAAATAATGAGATGCCAGCAATAGCGCTAATGAAGTAAGTCAATCCGTTGATAACCGAACCTACCCCCTTCAAAATTGCCCCCATATCCATATGCTCATAGCTGCCCTGCAGATGATGACTGCCTTGTTTGTTGAGCAGACTGACGATCTTTTTCGTTTGTTTACTCACATTCTCCCCACGGTTAAAGGTCAGTTTCAACTTGTTCCCTGCTTCACCGTTATTGCTGCGTTCATAGGTAGTTTTGGAAATGGCGACGTCATCAAGCCCCATATCCTCTTTAAAAACGCCAATCACCTGATAACTGATTCCATTGATGGTCACGGACGTATTTAAGGCCTGATTAACCGACGAATAAAAAGAAGTCGCTAATTTTTTGGAGATTAAGGCGACAGGATCAGCCAACATGATATTATTTTGCGAGATGTTATGCCCCGACAGAATTTCTAAATCAGATGAGGGATGTTTGAGCAGTTTCACCGTCACATTCTGATCGGCACCGTTGATCGACGCTTCGGATTCAGCGCTCCCATCATTATCACTGACGATATCGGCTTTTACCAGTCCAAAACTGGTTTGAGAAGCATTGATCAGCGCCAAATCCGATGCCTCAAAACCAGACGCCGTTGAATTCAGATCATCGGCATAATAGTCAACGACAGTGGACTGTTTACCTGAACTGGAGGCTTGGAGATTTTTCAGTGTTGCTTTTTCCACGCCCTTGCCCAAAGAAATAATCGTAATCACCGAAGCAATACCGATGACAATGCCCAGCACAGTCAAAATGCTACGTCGACGATTCGTTAAAAGTGAACGTAAGGCAGTAAAAAACAGTTCGGTTATCTTCATTGATCGACGCTCCGATCACTCTCAATCCGACCATCCAGGATGCGAATGATTCGCTGACTCAGGCGAGCGACTTGAAAATCGTGCGTCACCATAATGATGGTGGATCGCGATTTATGATTGAGGTCAATGAACAGTTTTAGGATCTCCTGCGATGTGTGGCTGTCAAGAGCTCCTGTCGGCTCATCGGCCAGCAAAAAACTAGGTCGTGTAATTAAGGCACGGGCAATAGCAACACGTTGCTGCTGACCACCGGAGAGTTGCATCGGTAATTTTGCACCAACTCCCTGCAAATTCACACTGGACAAGACATCGTTCACCTGATCGGCAATATTTTTGCGCCGATGACCGGCATAGAGAAGCGGCAGACCAACATTTTCAGCAACGGATAAATTGGATATCAGTTTAAAATTCTGAAACACAAAGCCCACGTTTTGGTTTCGCAACCTTGCGTAATCACTCAGCGACTGATCAATCATTGACTCCCCTTTAAATCGATATTGTCCCATAAACTGATGATCAAGAAAACCGATGATATTGATCAGCGTTGATTTACCCGATCCCGACGGTCCCATAATTGCCACAAACTCGCCTTGCTGAATCTGCAACGAGACATCCTTTAGCACATGAATCTTTTCGTCACCCTGTTGATAAAACTTATTAAGTCGCTCTAACCGAATCAATCAATTCACCTTCGCTCCGTCTTTGAGTCGTTTATCAGGATTAGCGACAATGTGCTGACCGGGTTGTAAGCCGCTTTTGAGAAAATAAAAACCATTTTGTTTTTCTACCTTTACAGCATGGCGCTTGGCTTTGCCATGAATGACCAAATAAACTATTGTTTGACCCTTCTCGTTAAGAATTGTCTGACTTGGGAGTTTGATCTGCTTTTGTGGAATGACGATCTGCACACTCTGTCCCACCATAAAACGGTGATCCACAGGAACTGTAAAGTCATACATAGAAAAGTTTTTCTTACTCATAGCTTTGGCGGGAATCTTGGCAAGAAATTTTACCGTTGTCGTCTGTTTTTTGCCATTTGCCAACGCTTTGACAGTTGCTTCAGCACCAGAATGTAATTTATCGTAATCATATTCAGAAACACTTGACTGTGCCTCCATTTCGGACGAACTCAGACTGTACTGCGCCTGGCCGGTTTCATCGTCATTTGTAATGCTGATCACACCGGGAAATGGTGCCTTTAACTCTTCTTCTTGCTGATTGTACAATTGATTTAATTGGTCATGCTGATTCTGCAGATCAACTTCTGTGTCGCGGTAGGTATTCTGATCCCTGGCCAGTTCGAGATTCAAATCGTCTTCACTTTCGCCTTTATGCATTTTGGCCAGCTTCGTTTTCGAGTTTGCAATACTTTGCTTTTGCACAGCTAAATCACGCTGTGTCTTTAAGATTTCCTGTTTCGCCGTAGTAATCTTGCTGGTGATCTCCTTATTGCGTGTTGTCAGTAAAACCTCGCCTTTTTTCACTTCATCGCCGTTCTGCACATGTATTTTTTTCACCGTTCCAGCAGGCTTTTGCAGCGTCTGCGTTCGGTTCGCAGCCACTTTTCCTGACTCAACGAGCGCAGGCACATATTTGACGACATATTGTTGATAATGATGTTCGTCCTTGGACGACACTCCCGCATACATTCGAAAAACGATAGCCAAGCACAACGCTGCAGCTAATATGGCGGTGATGATCAGAGCAATAATCAGATTTTTCTTTTCACTTGCAGTCTCCTCTTTCACGATGAAAAACCTCGTTCATAAGTATATTTTTGCTTGCGTATTGAGAAACTAATTTTCTTTGGAGGGAAAAGTGCAATGATGTAGCTCGCAACCCACGCAATCGTGGCAGCAATTAAAATGAAAAAATGAAATTATATAATGTCCCTTTTTGATGGGAATAATGGTTAATCCAGCGTACCACCAGCCAGAAAGGTTAAGATCGTGAAAGCGACGCACTCCTAGACTTAAATTTGGGATCAGCGTTACCAAGAGATAGAGGATATAGATCACAAGAAGAAATAGCAGTATCCCCCACCACCAATTTCTTTATGAAAGATCAAATTCATGACAGGTTTTATTGCCAGAGCGAGAATAACTTAAAGAATAAGCAAGTTCCATAACTGCATCCACCAAAAATCTGCTCGTTTGCTTTTACCCTTAAAGTTCGCATAATTTTTTCCAATATGTACCATAGGCCTGTAAAAATCTCACTGCTCAAACTCCCTCCTGTATAATATTATACCAACTCAGATGAAATTGTTATTATTAATTATACAAGTAAAAGGGCCTTCGCTTCTGCATTAATTCTTACTCAACTTTCACAGAGTAAAGATCAAGATCTTTCTATCTATCCTTCTAGTTTATTCATTAGCATTCTTGGCAGAAGGTTTTATTGTAGTTGGTCCTTCTTTTTATCGTCAATGTGGTAAAGCAATTGAATTTCTTGCGCAATGTTTTGATCATGCATCTCAAAAAATGCGTTTCTAGAAAGAATTCAGACTGTTAACTCTAGGCTGATCTAATGGAGTCATTTTTTACGTCCATTGATTTTTCGCTCTTGAGTTCAAAAAACACAAATTAATGGCATCAACTCACAGATTAAATAAGCGATGTTCTGGTTATAAACGACGTACAGAAAGAAAACCTTCAAACAGCACCTGAACAAATTTCATCTATGATTGAACGTGCGTAAAGAACGAGATTCAATCCTCTTACGTGCTCATGGATGCGTGGTTTTACTCAGCAACCTTTGATTCAATTCATTACCTCACCCACGTGTTTGGTATCGTTAAAGCTACCAATCAACGCTACTGGGTTAAGAAGCTTGTGGGATTGAAATCGTTATATGAGATCACTTAAGCCAGTCACTAGCCATCAAACCTTTTTACATTTCATTCAAACCGCCATAACAAATGGTATCCACGCAAAAGTTATTTTTGTTAGGTATCGCAATAAAGAAAACTTAATTGCTCTCCATCTTAAACACGGATGATATGACGAAACAAGAGATTATCCGAATTTATGGCATGCGATAAGATATCGAGGTCTTTTTCAAAACCACAAAATCCCTGCTCAAGTTTCAAAAAGAATTTCAAGATAGATCTTATGATTTGATAATTAGCCATACCACCATCATCTTTTCTCGGTTTATCCTTCTTATCTTGGCAAAATTGTTGTCATACCGATAATCAAACGCCTGATGGCACGTTCTATGAACTCTGTGATGAAATGAACGAACTGGCTTGAGCTACAACACTCGTAAATCTGTTTAAAAATTTGATAACATGCTTAAGCAACAAACAAGAAGACCAATAGATTCATAAAAATCAATTTACACAATGGATGGCTGGTTTACCTAACTATATTAAGGTTTTTCTACGCAAACTAGTGTGCAAGAGTTGAGTTATTTTAAAACACCATAACATTCAAATAAAAAGTATATTTCTTTTGAGGGTAAAGACAGTTTTTTAATAAAATAAATTTAACAGACTAGTAAAAAATATGTATTTACTCATGGCTAAGTTTTTATTATTCAAGAATTTAGCCATGAGTTTAAAACTCTCACACTAATTACCAAGCAATAGCGTACTTCTTACCAAACTTTTTAATCAAAGCCTTCGCAGTCAATAATAAGCCGACGCTAGCAGCCCCTCCACCAACAATAGCAGCAATAATTGTAATAACAGCATAGATACTTGACGCGCCATCGATAATATTAATGACAGTTTTTGCCCTAGCAGCGCTAATTCCTAAAGTACCTGCCAAGTTAGGCGCACTAAACACAAACAGTAAAGTGAACGCTACTCCAAGAATCATTGCCATTGCAACAGAAATCTTAAGTACTAAACGGTTCTTTGCTTGAATCATATTTTATCACCTCCTATCATTTATCATGATAAACCTTGGTATCTGAAAAGTCTGTCGAATATCGTCGATTACCTTAAAAAATTTAATAATCAATGGTATACTGTTTTATAGCTAATATGTAATGTAAAATAATTAACCCAGTATTCAATCTTAAGCAGCAAAAAACATAAATTGACAATTGATCCCAATTACTTCATTGAGTACAAAACCAATGAGATATCTTGAAATACCTTTGATAGAATCTATGCTGTAAACCATTCATAGTCATTTCTATGAAGAGGCACTTATCCATGATTTAATAGAATTTCTCTAGCTCTTACTACTAACATTCGAGGAGTAATTTAAAATGAAACAAACACAGCTTTTAAAGGGGACTCTTGAAGGTTGTGTCCTATTAATCTCATTGAGTGGCAAAATTTACGCATATGAGATGGTTCAGTGCTTACAAGAAGCAGGGTTTCGGAATATGGTATCTGGAACTGTTTACCCCTTATTACAAAAACTAAATAAAAAAGGATATTTTTCATGTGAAATGGAGCATTCCCCTGAAGGTCCCGATCGAAAATATTATTACATCACACCTAAAGGCAAAGAGCAAGCCCTTGATTTTGTTAAGCAATGGAAACAACTTACTTTTAATGTAAATGAATTAATTGATCAGAAGGAACAATGGATTAACTAAATCGAACAAATTTTTTAAGGCTCTGTAATTGGGCGTGCGGACAAAATCCTGGACTTCGGGTAAAATATAAATCATGTATTCTAACACAGACAAACTCAAAGCAGTTCAGCTATTCTATCAATACGATCGAGCATGGGCGACAGTATTGCGTGAATTGGGTTACCCTTCGCGAAGTACACTCAAACTGTGGGTTAAGCAGTATACGGCAAACCCGCATGCTTTCGACGAAAGAAGTCGAGGAAAGTTCTCAGCGAAGCAACATAAGACAGCCGTAGATTACTATTTTGATCATGGACGTAGCTCGGCCCGCACGTCGCGCATTCTAGGCTATCCTTCCCGATCGTTGTTGGATCTTTGGGTACAAAAGGATTCTCGCTATACCGAACAGCTGGTTACTCATGCACCGGATCGAGTCAAGCATCCAACCAAACCGCGCAAATCCAAGCAGAGAGTGGCTGCCATGCAGAGCACAAAACTGTTGCGCCAGTCTAAGGCTTCCTCGCCAACACCAATTAGCACCAATGATCTGGCCGCGCTAGATCATGGTTCACTGTTACGACGCGCCCAAGAGCTTGAGCTTCAAAATGATATTCTCAAGCAGGTCAATGATCTCCTAAAAAAAGATCTGGGCATCGATCAACTCCACCTGACCAACAAGGAGAAGAGGCAGGTGATTGATGCCCTTCGTGATAAATATCCGCTCAAAATCTTGCTTCGCGCACTTGAAATCTCAAAGAGCAGCTACTTCTACCAACACAAGGTGTTTGAGGCTGGGGACAAGTACGCAGACGTTCGTGAACGCTTGAATGTGCTCTTCCCTCAGAACTACTCCAGCTACGGGTATCGCCGAATGCGAGAGGCTCTGCTTGATGAGGGCATTCATATCTCTGAGAAAGTCATCCGCCGTCTCATGGCTGAGGAGGGTCTGGTTGTCAAGGTAACCCGTTGTCGTAAGTACAGCTCGTATGCAGGTGAGATCACCCCGGCTGTCGCAAACCTGCTGGAACGCGACTTCAAGGCTGAGAGACCAAATGAGAAGCTGGTTACCGATATCACCGAGTTCAGAATTCAAACCGGTAAGGTTTACCTCTCACCGCTCATCGACTGCTTTGACGGACAGATCATTAGCTGGTCAATTGGGACAAGCCCAAACGCCGAGCTGGTCTCAACAATGCTTAAAACAGTGGCGGAATCCATGACCAACGGCGAGAAGCCGATCATCCATTCGGATCGTGGTGCGCACTACCGCTGGCCCGCTTGGATCGATCTAATGGGAGAATATGGTTTTACACGATCCATTGTCCAAGAAAGCCTGCACGCCGGATAACGCCGCAGCTGAAAGCTTTTTCGGGCACCTCAAGAACGAATTCTTTTACAACCGTTCTTGGAGAGGTGTCTCAATTCAAAACTTCATGACCGAGTTGGATACTTATATCGGGTGGTATAACACCTGTCGCATAGAAATATCTCTAGGAGGTAAGAGCCCGCAGAAATACCGTCAGGCCATGGCTGCCTAGCTGTGTTTGGTCCAAGAAAATGTCCGCACGTCCAAGTGGCTCAAAAATATGGTACAAGTGGCTCTTTGCGATGGCAATATACACTTTTTTCAAAATCATTCATGCGCTCTTGCCATAGATTTTTTAACTCTATTCGCGTCATGGATCATCCTCCTGATCACATTTGATAGAGGCATTATCGCACGATCAAGTGATCATGATAAGGTGTCCATTATTTGACGCTTACAAATAACCCACATCTTTAACTAAGTGTGAGCTATTTGACGCTTACGATCGTCATAGAAAAACCTCCTGTATCTTT
>NZ_JAMXWM010000044.1 GCF_024125445.1 Sporolactobacillus shoreicorticis
CTGAAGCGGCGTTGTAACGAGGTCATGGACTTCTACGATGATTTTAATATTAAACTCGTGCGTCCGTTCGGGGACATGATCGGGCTGCACGGCGAATTTCTCCCGGCCAGCAAGCGGTATATGAATGATTACGTCCAGTATGGTGCGACACGTTTCCCTATAAGTGCATAAAACATGAAATGGGAGGATTATCTACACAAAGATAATGACAACTAGTTATCTCACAGTTGAAATGAAAACCGTCAAGTTGGTTGAAGCAACTGGTCTGATACTCCTACATGCGATTATCTATAACAGTAGATAGTCGTGTGAAGCTAGGTAAAGTCGGCAGAACAGGACCTAAGTAAGCTAAAACTTATAGGGTTAAGGATATGCCGGGACGCCACAAACTATCTATGGTGAGAATGTTCCTACGGAACTGACGAACTTGCGAATGTACGGGTCTAAAGGATGACTTTTATCGAAAGATAATTGGGCTGCAAAAGCAGCGAATACTACCGAAAAGTAAGAGTCGTATTTATGAAATTCGGGATAAAGAACAATGACTTTATATAGTATTCAGGCTCAAAGTAAGCACCTAAGGATAGATGTATGGCTAGGATAACTGGAACGTGGAAAGCGAAAAACACTTATTCAACAACTGTTATTGGAGTGTTGGATATAAGACCGATGGTCGAAAATCCTTAATTTTCGCGAGAGTAGGGGCACGGTACCGATGAAACGTCTAATCAACGTTGAGGGATAGTCCCAAGACTTGTTCTTCTGAAATAAATACAGTTAAGTGAAACTCACAAGGTCTGGTAAGAGGATGGGACTAATTTAAAAGTTAGAGAAATAATCCATCAGTGAGTACAGAACTACGATATTACGAATACTATCAAATGCAAGAGACTTTTGATTGGTTATATGAAAGAAGTAGCCAACAAGCAACAAGCGGTATCGACCTTTACAAAATAATTATGTCAGAGGAAAATATTCTTCTCGCATATCGAACTATCAAGACAAATACTGGTTCTAAGACAGCTGGCATAGATAATCAGACGATAAGTGACTTCAAAATTCAAAACAAGCAAAAGTTTGTAGACGATATTAGGAGAACACTTGAAAATTATCAACCCAAACCAGTTAGACGAGTGAACATTCTAAAAAGGAATGGGAAGACTCGCCCTCTAGGAATTCCTGTTATGAAAGATCGTTTGATTCAACAAATGTTCAAACAAGTATTAGAACCCATATGTGAAGCAAGATTTTTCAAGCATTCATATGGATTCCGACCCAATCGTTCCACAGAGCATGCAATAGCGCGATGTAACTTTATTGCTCACAAATGCAAATGTCATCACATCGTTGACATAGACATTAAGGGATTCTTTGACCATGTTCATCATGGCAAACTAATAAAGCAGTTATTTAATATTGGGATTAAGGATAGACGTGTATTAGCAGTCATTGCGAAAATGCTAAAAGCTACAGTAGCAGGACAGGGAGTTTCTCGTTGTGGAGTACCTCAAGGAGGAGTGCTATCAACCTTATTATCAAATGTAGTCCTAAATGATTTAGATTGGTGGATTGCCAATCAATGGGAGACTTTTGAAACTAAGAAGAAATACAGTAGCGTAGACAATACACATCACGTCTTGAAGAAATCCCGATTAAAGAAAATGCACATCGTTCGTTATTGTGATGACTTTAAAATATTCACAAATAATCATAAGCATGCCATAAAAATTTATCATGCGGTCAAAGGATATATTGAGCAACGATTAAACCTAGAGATAGCACCAGATAAGTCAAGAATTACAAACCTTAGAAGAAACTATTCGGAGTTTCTCGGGTTTGAGCTAAAGGTCGTAAAACAAAAGAAACAGCAATACGTTACCGTATCAAGAGTCTCAAAGAAAGCAAAGAGTAGAATCAAGAAGGAAACCAGAGAAAAGATAAAGTCTATTCGGAAATCTCCTACGAGAAAGAATATCAATCAATATAATCAATATGTACGGGGGATTCAAAACTATTATCAAAAGGCCACCTTGGTCAATCATGATTTCTCCTCTATCTACTATTCCTGCTTACCAGCACTATGCAATCGTTTAATGAAGCTTGGAAAGTATGAGGTTCCCAGAAGTCCACCAATAACGTATAAGAAATTTTATCCTCTCACAAAGAAAACGTTTTGTGTGAGGAATATCTACCTATTTCCGCTAGATAGTGTTAAGTGGAAAAGGTTGGAATTCTTTAAACCACAAATCAACAACTATACATTGGATGGACGTTTGTACAAATCGAAAAGACTAAAACCTTCGGTTTATTCTGAGTTGATTATCCTGAGTGCGATGGAAACAGACAACAGCATTGAATATTTAGATAATCGTCTGTCAAGATATTCTATGCAAAATGGGAAATGTGCAATCACTGGAAATTTTCTAAGAGCACAAGATGTCCATTGTCATCATGTTATTCCTCGTTATTCTGGAGGCACAGATGAATTTACTAACTTAGTCATTGTTCATAAATGGGTACACAGGCTTATCCATTCAAAAACAAACGAAGCGATTGATGAATATACACAACTTCTTCAATTATCGAGTAAACAACTGGAGAAGTTAAACAAATATCGTCAAAAATGTAACTTAACTGAATTAATTAAATAAGAACAAGTTTGAACGCCGTATGCGGTGAAAATCGCACGTACGGTGTGGAGCGGGGGAAAACCTAGAGAATATTTCAAAGGGTTACCTATCGCTATTGACCAGTGATTTTCTCGCCGGTTTAGGTTTTGGGGCTGCGCAGATGCTTGGGGAAACCGAAGGCATCTATATCGGCTACAATCTGGACACCGGGCGCAACGTGTACTTAAAGCCAAGTCTGGCGGCGCAGGGGGTGAAGGGTTCGGTCACCAATGCGTTGGCGGCTGCTTTTCTCGGTTCCCTTGGTGGGGGTAAATCCTTCTCGAACAACCTGCTCGTCTATTATGCCGTCCTCTTCGGCGGACAGGCGGTGATTGTTGATCCGAAATCGGAGCGTGGCCGGTGGAAAGAGACCTTGCCGGACATCGCCGAGGAAATCAATATCATCAATCTGACCCGCGAGGAACGGAACAAAGGCTTGCTTGATCCCTACGTAATTATGAAGCAGACGAAGGATGCAGAGAGTTTGGCCATTGACATTCTGACTTTTCTCACCGGTATTTCCAGTCGAGATGGCGAGAAGTTTCCTACTTTACGTAAGGCGATCCGTCAGGTGACGCAAAGCAACCGACGCGGACTGCTGCGTGTCATTGATGTGCTCTACAAGGAAAACACTCCCGTCGCGCGCGGCATTGCCGATCATATCGACAGTATTAAGGACAGTAACTTGGGACACTTATTGTTCTCCGACGGTACTGCACTTCAGTCGATTAGCCTAGATAAGCAGTTGAACATTATCCAAGTGGCCGACCTCGTGCTGCCTGATGCGGAAACGGCATTTAAGGACTATACCACGGTGGAGCTGTTAAGTGTGGCGATTTTAATGGTGATCAGCACCTTTGCCCTTGATTTCATTCACTCGGACCGTAGTGTGTTTAAGATCGTCGATTTGGATGAGGCGTGGAGTTTCCTGCAAGTCGCCCAAGGCAAGACCCTCTCCAACAAGCTGGTGCGCGCCGGGCGTGCGATGAATGCCGGGGTTTATTTCGTGACGCAGAATGCCGATGACTTGCTGGACGAAAAGATGAAAAACAATATTGGGCTCGTGCGAAACGTTGCTTGATAAGTAGGTAACTACGAAACAAGCGGGCTATCTATGATAGTCACAACTGATTAATTGAAATTTGGAATGAGAACCGTCAAGTTGGTCCGAAACAAATTGTCTGAGCTCCTGCATGCATGATGAAACAGTAGTTTCAGAGTGTATGAAGCTAGGTAAAGGCGGCCGAAATTTTGCTAAGTGCGTAAGCATACGCAAAAAGATAGGCCGGGACGCTACAAAATATCTAGGGTGAGAATGTCTGAATGACTGACGAACTTGCGAATGTACGAGTCTAAAGATGTAGTGTATCGAAAGATACTATTCGTGTGACGCGAAGATGAGCACCGAAAAGTAAAAGTCAGACCTATGAAATTCGGGATGCTGAACAATGACAGCATAGTCCTCATCAGGCCCATAGCAAGCACCTAAGGATATATGTACAGCTAAATTAATCGGAACGTTGGAAGCAAGGAACTTCTACTCAAACGGCTACTACCGGGAAGGTGTCTATAAGGAATAACCGAAATGACTTTGTCCTTGTGAAAGTAAGGGCACAGGATCGATGAAGCGCCTAATCAACGTGGAGAGACAGCCCTAAGTCTTAGAAATTGCTGGTAAATACAAACAGATGTAACTCACAGGGTCGAGTATGACGATGGGATGAAACTCTGAAAGGGGCTTTGCCATCAGTGAGTACAACCTTACGATATGCTGAGTATTACGACATGCAGGAAACACTCGATACGCTCTATGAGAAGAGTCGCCGGAGGGAAACAGCTGGCATTGACTTACTAAAGCTCATTCTCTCTAAGGAAAACATTCTGCTCGCATATCGAAGTATCAAACGTAATACAGGCTCGAATACAGCAGGAACTGACCGTTATACGATAAAAGACTTTGCAAAATTGAGTACTGAACAGCTTGTTGACGGTGCCAGAAGATCATTGGACAACTATGTCCCCCAACCAGTCAGACGTGTTGAAATTCCTAAACCAAACGGTGAACGACGTCCACTCGGAATTCCGACTATGCGTGACCGATTGATCCAACAAATGATCAAGCAAATCATTGAGCCAATCTGCGAGGCACAATTCTACGCACATTCTTATGGCTTTAGGCCTAATCGATCAGCGCATCATGCGATTGCACGGTGCCATTTCCTGATCAACATCACAAAGAACCACTATGTCGTAGATATTGATATTAAGTCGTTTTTCAATAATGTCAACCATACCAGATTACTCAAGCAGCTCTGGAACATCGGCATCAAAGATAAGCGCGTTTTAGGGATTATTGCCAAAATGCTCAAAGCACCAATAAAGGGTGTGGGTATACCAGAAAAAGGTACACCTCAAGGTGGGATACTCTCCCCCTTACTTGCCAATGTTGCGCTAAACGATCTCGATTGGTGGATCAGTAACCAATGGGAAAATATGAAAACCAAGAGACAATATACGCAACAAAATGGACGACGAGCACTTAAGCAATCAAAGCTAAAGCAGATGTACATTGTTCGCTATGCGGACGACTTCAAAGTCTTTACAAATACGTATCAATCGGCGTTCAAAATTCTTCATGCTGTGACAGACTATCTAAAAACTCGTTTGAAGCTTGAGATCAGTCCAGAAAAGTCTTCCGTCACCAACTTTCGCAAAAGACAAACCGACTTCCTTGATTTCTCTTTAATGACGTACAAAATGCGAAAGCGACACGTGGCGAAGTCGACAATGGCAATAAAGCGAAAGAAGCGTATAAAAGAGCGCATTCGATCTCTAGCCAAAACCATTAAGCGATCACCCACTACGCAAAATATTATGCACTACAATGTCTACGTTTTTGGCATCCGGAATTATTTTTGTGGGGCAACGCTTATATCCAGAGATTTTTATGAAATAGCCTACGCCTGCTCGAAGACCCTTTGTAATTGTTTTAAGTCAATAGGTAAATTCCATTATCCAATCAAACCAAGTCGGGTTTATCAGCAACAATTCAAAGGGCACTTCAAGACTTGGTCCATCCATGGAATATACCTATATCCCATTGGAGATATGCACTGCAAGAGGTTTCTATGCTTTAATCCTAAACTCTGTGATTATACAGAAGCGGGTAGGAACCTTCGGTTCAAGGCACTTAACCTAAGTGTTCAAACAGAACTGGCACATCTTCTAAAAGGTAATGCTTCAAACACCGAATACTTTGACAACAGATTATCCCGGTATTCTATGCAGCAGGGCAAGTGCGCAGTGACAGGTAACTTCCTCCAGTCAGATTTACTACACTGCCACCATGTCATCCCAAAATATATGGGAGACTCAGACAAGTTCGATAATCTGATCTGTATTCATAAGTTTGTTCATTATCTGGTTCACGCAACGACCCCTGAAACAATTACAAACTATCTAAAAGTACTTAAGCTGAACGGAAATCAGCTTGAGAAAGTTAATCAGCTACGTAAAAGCTGTAATCTGTTTGCATTGCCCATGTGATTCATAAGATGGAACGCCGTATGAGGTGAAAGTCTCATGTACGGTGTGGAGCAGGGGAAAAGGTGGAGATAACATCAAAGTCTTACCTATTGCTATAAATTTGCCTTTCGTTCAACAGATATCCATGAGATCAAGAAGACACTGGAATTCTTCGGCGTTGACAAGGAAGACGAGCACAACCAGAAACGTTTGCGTGACCTTGAAAACGGTCAATGCCTGATTTCTGACTTGTATGGTCGTGTCGGCGTGATCCAGATTCATCCGGTTTTTGAAGAACTGCTCCATGCTTTTGATACCCGCCCGCCGGTTCGAAAGGAGGCGACTTAAATGCACTTGAAAAAGTGGGGGAGCATCGTCCACACCGTTTTGTTGGTCACGGTCGGCTCGCTCCTTTTCTTCATACTAATTGGGACTTTCGCTCGTGCGGCCGGTCTTGTCGATGAGACGGTCAGCGCGCAACATACCTATTCTCACTATCCACTGGACAATTATCAGCTCGATTTTTACGTAGACAATTCATGGGACTGGTTGCCCTGGAATTGGACCGATGGCATCGGCAAACAGGTCATGTACGGACTCTATGCGATCACCAATTTTATTTGGACGCTCTCCCTCTACCTGTCGAACGCGACCGGGTATCTCGTGCAGGAAGCCTATTCCTTAGACTTCGTTTCCCAGACCTCGAGCGCAATTGGCAAAAACATGCAGACACTGGCCGGGATTTCACCGAGTGGCTTTCGAAGCTCCGGGTTCTATCCGGGGTTCCTGCTTCTGTTTCTCTTAATCCTCGGCATCTACGTGGCCTATGTCGGGGTGATCAAGCGGGAAACCACCAAAGCGATGCACGCTGTGATGAACTTCTTGGTGGTTTTTCTTTTATCAACGTCTTTTATCGCCTATGCCCCGGACTATATCGATAAAATCAATGATTTTTCGGCAGATGTCAGTAAGGCCAGTCTGTCGCTGGGGACGAAAATGGTTATGCCGCATTCGGAAAGTCAGGGTCAGGACAGCACCCCTCTTATCCGGGATAACCTGTTCTCGATACAGGTGCAGCAGCCTTGGCTCCTGCTGCAATATGGGAATTCTGATATGAAGAAAATCGGGCCGAAACGGGTGGAAAAGCTGCTGTCGAAAAGTCCGGATGCCCACAATGGTCAAGACCGGGAAACAGCCGTCAAAGAGGAAATTGAAAACAAGAACAACAAGAACCTGACGCTTACGAAGACGACCCCGCGTCTCGGAATGGTGTTCTTCCTGTTTCTCTTCAATATCGGGATTTCCATCTTCGTGTTCTTACTCTCGGGGATCATGATCTTTTCGCAGATTCTGTTCATTATCTATGCCCTCTTCCTACCGATCAGTTTTCTGCTGTCGATGATTCCAGGTTTTAACGGCATGGGGAAACAGGCACTCATGAAGCTCTTTAATGTCATCATGACGCGGGCAGGCATTACCCTAATCGTTACAATTGCTTTTTCGATTTCCACCATGCTCTATGCCCTGTCTGGTACATTTCCATTTTTCCTGATTGCCTTTCTCCAAATCGTCACGTTTGCCGGGATTTACGCTAAATTAGGCGACCTGATGGGCCAGTTTCATTTGCAGGCGAGTGAGTCTCAGCAGATGGGCCGTCGAATTTTGCAACGACCCTATCGTTTCTTCCATCGCGAAACGCAGCGATGGAAGCGGAAAATGGGACACTTTTTTACGGGTAGAGCAACTGGTACGGCAGCAGGCCCAGAGTCTAGAGCAAAAGCGTCGCGATCTGGAGCTTCTCAACGGACGCAAACCCGCAGTGAGCGTCCAACCCAAGAATCAACCTCTGCTTCGTTTAAAAAGAAGCCCCATCTGGAGGCCCACATCGATCGGTCGGTCGGTGCGGGCAAAACTACCAAAAAACGGAGTACGAACAACTCGAATGAAAGTAACAAGCAGACAGCGGTTAGCCTCACGAATACCCGTCAAGTCTTGATTCAAGAGAAGAATGAGAAACGCGATCCGATGACCAAAAAGGCAGAGAACACCCAAACCCGTACGGTGCAAAGAGTAACAATCAAAAAACAGAACCCAAAAGAGAGCCCAATGCAGCAGCGCCTGACGCTTGCGCAACGCCGACTGGAATTGGATCGGGCGCGTCAACAAAAGGCAACTCACTCGTCTCTCGTTGAGCGTTCCGGAATCGAACCAACAAAAGATAAACCAACCAAGAAGCAAAAAGCGGTAACGTCTCATTTGGCATCGGCACAGTCTGTAATGCCTGATTCCACGCCAAAGACAAACCGAAGGACAATCAACCCCGTCCGCTCAGCGAAAGATCAGGCGAAAAAAAGCCAAGCAAAAAATCCCGCGCTTAACCCTTGGGTTGGCCGGATGCCAGATTCAACAGTCCGCCAAGCGCTCACCAAGCAGGAGTTGAACAGGATACGTTCCGTTGCGACGCGGAACGAGCACGCACCAACTCCGCCAAATGCAACGCGACAACCGGTTACGCCCCAAAAGAGCCGACAACGGCCTCCATTAGCCAAAAAGCAAGGGGCAGCCCTCAAACATAATGGGACAGAAACGGGTCAACAGATAAGGCAACGCATGGTTCGTCGGCAGAGAGGGCGCCGAAAATGAAACGAAAACTTTGGCTCATCCTCGGTGCCGTTTTCGCTGTGCTGTTTTCCCTACTGATTTTTGTCGCTGTTTTCATTTCCAATGAAGAAGATGGAAACAGCAGCAATGGGATCGATCTTGCAGGCGCTAATCTTTCCCAAGACGTACTGGTCCACCAGCCAATGGTGGAGAAGTATGCCAAAAACTACAAGATCAAGCGCTATGTCGGTGAGTTACTTGCGATTATGCAGGTGGAAAGTGGTGGACGTGGTCGAGACGTCATGCAGTCGATGGCATCGACCGGACAGCCTGAGCAATCCTTTACAGTGGAGGATTCGATTCGACAGGGATGCAAATACCTTGCGGCTTTACTACAAACTTCCAAAAAAGAAAGATGCGATCTCAATACGGTGATTCAATCCTACAACTACGGAGGAAGTTTCATAGATTACGTTGCTAGTCACGGTAAAAAGTACACTCTTGAACTAGCCGAGAACTTCGCGAAAGAAAAAGCCGCTGGGGAAAAGGTTTCCTATACCCATCCGGTCGCTGTGGAGAAAAACGGGGGTTGGCGCTACCGTTATGGCAATATGTTCTATGTCGCTTTGGTCTCGCACTATCTGGCTGTGGCGCATTTCGATGATAAGACCGTTCAGACGATCATGAATGAAGCGTTGAAATACCAAGGTTGGCGCTATGTGTTCGGTGGAGACAACCCCAACACGTCCTTTGATTGCAGTGGATTGACGCAATGGAGCTTTGGCAAAGCGGACATTCGCCTGCCTCGAACGGCTCAAGCACAGTATGACGCGACGCAGCACCTTCCGCTATCAGAAGCAAAGCCGGGGGATTTGGTGTTTTTTCACGGCACATATAATGCCGGAACGTACATCACGCATGTGGGGATTTATGTTGGGAACCATCGCATGTACCAAGCCGGTGATCCGATTGGCTATGCCCATCTCACGACTTCTTACTGGAAAAAACACTTCGTCAGTGCAGGACGCATTAAAAACAAATAGGAAGGAAGTTTTAATTAATGAAAATCAGAAGCAAAGCAAAACTGTCCAAATCGCAAAAGATCCACGTAATGAAAGTGGGGGCCCATCGAAAATGGGTGATTTTTCTATGGGTATTATTGATTGGTAGCGTGGCTTTTGGCATCTATAAAAACTTTACCGCCATCAATCGGCACACGGTTCATGAAACCCAGGTGATTAAAGAACAGGTGGTCGATACGAGCGCCATCGAAAATTTTGTGAAAAACTTTGCTCAAGTCTATTATTCGTGGAAAAACAATCAAGAGTCCATCGACCAGCGAACCGAAGTCCTTAATGGCTATCTGACAAAAGCGCTACAGGATTTAAATACGGACACCATTCGCAAGGACATCCCCACCTCTTCCAAAATTAACGATGTGCAAATCTGGAAAGTGCAACGAATCAGTCCTCACGAATATGCCGTCGCCTTCTCTGTTGAGCAATTGATCGCAGAGGGTAAAACCAAAAAGCCGGTGAACGCCTCTTATGAAGTGACGGTTTATGTGGATGAAACCGGAAATATGGTCATCATTAAGAATCCCACTATTTGTGGGATTCCTACAAAGTCAACGTACGAACCTAAAGCGATAAACAGTGATAGTACGGTGGATGAAGCGACTACAGGGGAGATTAACACATTTTTAACGACATTTTTTAAGCTCTACCCTACGGCAAATCAAGAAGAGCTGTCCTACTACGTTAAAGACAATGTACTGAAACCCATTGGCAAGGATTATATCTTCTCAGAGCTTATTAATCCAGTGTATCAGAAAAAAGGCACGCAAATTCACGTCTCCTTATCGGTAAAGTACCTTGATCAGCAAACAAAAGCAACGCAGATTTCACAGTTTGATTTGATTTTAGAAAAAAATAGAAATTGGATGATCGTTAAATAATATCAGCTAGCATCGTTACTGAGCTGTTAGCAGAAGTAACTCTTATAGAAGGTTAAAACGACGATTGTTTCTGAAAGGCCAACAAAGTCTGCATGTACAGGTTTTCAGATAGTTTGAACGGTTCTCAATCGGTAACAATTCGGCAGAGTATTGACTTTCCACCAAGGAATCATTTAGACTAGCCAATCTTAACAGTTATCTTTATTCGGTTTTCTGTCGAATAGAAGAAAAAATTCGAGATAAAATCATTGATTGTTTTAAATCCTGCATTCCCAGAATGTATAATGAGAAAAGTTTGAAAGTGCTGAAGTATAGCCATTTGTAACGATTTTATACATTTGTTCTACATTATTGTTTATAACAAGTGCTTCAAAGCGAAAATAGATTTAAATCAAGGATTCTACTCAAACATCGTTACAGAATCCGGGAATGCAGGTTTAAATAATTGTACACTTAAATTTTCTCATATAACAGTTTTATTAGAAAAAGTGCCGGGAATAGCATTTTTCTATTATTCTATAAAAAACCAATGACTACTATTAATAGGTCATAAAAATACTATCGGTGGAATGTAACTTATTAGTAAAACGTGATGCCTAAAATCCTTTATTAACTGTGTCGTTACGTGCATGACTCCTCGCGCACATTTTGTTCGCTTGTTTGGTTTTTCGCTGTTTGAATAATGCTTCTAATGGTTTAGATAACTGGTCTTTCATCTCATAAAAATATCATTAACTATATCTTTATAAATTTTTTGCTTCTATCGACAGTATTCGACGTACTTTTTATTTTAATGAGTTTATTATATTAAATATAAAGAATGAAAAGAGGTGATAAAAATGAACTTGGCAAAAAATAGCTTATTACTTAAAATTTCTATTGTGATGGTGGCTGTCCTCGGTTTAGCATTTACTCTATTTCATGGATTTAACACGCCTTATCTGGCGAGTACTTTGGGCATAAGTTCTTACGCAGCAAAAAAAGCAATTGATATAATTTCTACTGCATCAAGTATTTATGCCATTATTGGGCTTATTGCAGCAATTGTCGGCGGCGGCGGAATTGGCGTTGGTATTTTGTTTACTGCAAAAGCTTTAATCAAGAAATTTGGCAAGAAGTATGCCGCAGCTTGGTAAAAACAAGACTCATGTCAGATTTTTTAATGTTTCTACCAAAGAACATTTAAAGAGTCTGGCATGAGTTTTATACATACTGAGAGATGGAGAAAATTATGATAGCAAAAACAGTTATTAAACAATTAATAAGAGAATTAAAGATTGAAAAACAAGCCTCGTTATATCTTCCTTTTATTTTGATTCTTTATTTTTCAGCACTTGTTCTTTTGTCATTTGCTTCAACGTTAATAAGTAGCTTTTTAATATTTTTTGCAATAAATTTTTTCCTCATGCAGTACAACTCACCTTTGATTGGTTCTGTAATTAGGTCAACACTTACTATGAATTATCTTTATAACTCAAAAGTACTAATGAAATACTATTTATATGTACTTTTTCGATATAATCCATTTTTACCTATGTTTTGTTTTTTTAATATATTTTCTTTGGCTTTTAACTTAGTACATCTAAATATGTTAAGCTATATTCTCCTCTCAGTTCTTCTACAAATTAATTTAATTTTTTGTAGGATTCTTAAAAAGAAACAATTGACTTTTTTCATTTACTGCGTAACAATTTTATGCGTATCTTTATCTTTTATAAATTTAATATGGTTGGAGTGGATTTTTATTATCTTTTTATTCTTGAGTACTTTTTACACTTATCCTAGAAAAGGGTCTATAACTTTTAATATTGTAAAGAAACAACATTTCAATCAATCTTCTCTACATAATTCAAAAAATAAATATATAGAATTGTTTAAATGTTATGCCTTAAGAAGTCCGGCACAAGATAATATTATTAGTGGTTTGATAATAGTAGCATATGCTATAATTTCTAGAAAAATTAATATTTATAACGACTATTCAACACTAATTATGATTCTTTATTTGCTTGACTTAGAGATTGATGCAGATAAAGCATTTATTAAAATAAACAAAACGACCGCCTTCTATATTTTTAATCATTTAAGCCCGTTAGATTCTTTTCAAATATTTTTTCTATCAAAGCAATTTCACAAATTATTGGTTTATATAATAATATTATTCTTTACTGAAGTAGTTGTCTTGGACTTTACAATTGGAAGCATCTTAAATAATATATTGTCAATAATTATTATGTTTGTTCTAGGATTAGTTTATCAAAAATTGGATAAGAAAGTATCTGTTAGAAGGGAAAAAGGAAACACTATTTTATTTGAATATCTCACAATTACAAGTTTAATTGCGATTATCGTAATTAAGGGATTTATGTTTAATATATAATAATATAAGGTGGTTTTAGTATGGAAATTGTTAGAGTTAATATAAAGTCCTATTTAAAATTTTCTTTGAGCATTATAGTACTTGCAATAACTATATATTTTTTATTTGATTTTTTTGGATTATCATATTTCAATAATAACCTACAAAGAGGAGATATTATACATAATCAAAGCCCAAGCATATTGTATAGTTTGGATATTATAAAAAATAACACCATCAATTTTTTCCAGTACTTCTTTTTGTTTCCGCTAACTCCGTTATTAATTTTTATTGATTTAATTATAACTATCTATCAGTTATGGGTAAGCATACATCTTCGAGGATTGCTTCCTACTTTTTTATTACTGTACAAACATGCTTTTATAGAATTTCCAAATATGTTACTTTATATGTATTTGTCGTGGGTTAATATGATTATTCTATTTAAAAGCTTTAATCTAAAAAATGTTTTTTTCTCCGTAAAAAAAAATATTAAGCTTTATTTGTTATGTATTATTAATATATTGATAGCAGGACTAATAGAAGGAGCGTTGAATTAATGACACCTATTGAATTAATAAACTGCAATAAATCATATGAAGGAAATGAGCTATTTTCCGATATTAGTTATAAATTTGTAGATTCAATATATTTTTTAAAGGGGAAAAATGGAAGTGGTAAAAGTACATTATTAAGGTGTATCTGCGATATTGAAAAGTTTTCAAAAGGGGAAATAATTAATAACAATAAAAATATTCTCTATTTAACTAATGAACCACTTAATCACAATTATTTGACCATTATCGAGAATATTTCATTACTATATAGCATTCATAATTTATGCATTAATAAATCAATCGAGTCAGTTATAAATAGCTTATATTCATCAGAACAATTGGAAACATTTTCTGAGCAAGCTTCCTTGGGGATGAATTTAAAAATAGGGTGTACATTGTTAGCGGCGATAGACCATTGGGACTTAATTGTTTTAGATGAAACTTTATCCGGGGTGGACAAGGAGAGCCGAGATATACTTTTAAATCTTCTTAATAAATGTGTTAATAATGGTTCTTGCGCTATCATTGTCTCACATAATGATATAGAAAATGGATGTAAATTCAATTATACTGTTTTATCAATTGAAAGAGGTGAACTCCATGAGGAAATCAATAAGTAATAGTTTATTATCCTTACTTTTTTTGGCCCCCTATTTTGTTTCCTATATTCTTTTATTTTACCAATATTTAGTGAAAATTAAAACTGCTCAATCACAGTTAAAACGATTACAAACTATATTGGATTTATCTGATTTAAAATTTAATCTAGGAGTAATGATTCTTGTTGTTTTTGGATCAATATTAATATTGCTTTTTATCTTTTTAATATTAAAATTTTTTCTCTTATTTGGTGATAAGTCGGTAGATACAGATAAAGATTTATTTAGGAGCTTAGTCTTGGCGATGACAATCACAAATGTTGCCGTCTTATTCTTAAATGAGTATATCTCTCTAAACTTCAAAGTTATTTCTTCAATCTCACCGTTGTTTGACTTAATTACATTTTCATTGCTATACTACTCATCAACTAAAAACATCAAAAATTCCGTTTTATTAATTATTGGGAAAGGGATTTTATACTTATCAAATCTTTTTTACCTAATTTATGTAAATATTAGATAGAGAACTTGCTTTAATTTATTTGGACAATTGAAGGAGGCCAAGTCATCGGCCACCTTTTGCCAAAAAATAGTCCACCATCTGCCATAATTTGATCTATAGGCACCAAATAACGCCTCCTGTATACTACTTTGATTGCATGCATCAAAAGCGCGTGACATCAAAGATAC
>NZ_JAMXWM010000045.1 GCF_024125445.1 Sporolactobacillus shoreicorticis
AATATAATACCAAATAATCTTGAGCATGCTTTAGTTCTGTGCTACGATTCAGAGAGAGAGTAAGTACTTTTTTACATAAGTTTCGTCAGATGAGAGAAGGATTAACCATGAATGCTGTACATAACGTCATGGAAACTGCGGTAAGAGATCTTCTGGACCAACAGTGGGAGAATCTGTCGATTTCCTGTCATTGCGAGATGTGTAAACTCGATGTATACGCATTGAGCTTGAATCGGCTCAAACCTCGTTATGTCAGAGATCAGTCGGGAAGCATGTACGCGAAAGCAAGTCTGATGACTACCCAGGCGCGAGCAACAATCTTAACAGCAATCACTGAAAGCGCCAAAGTGGTTTCCGCTTATCCGCACCATTAAAAGGCGCATCTTCAAATCATGGTCACAAAAATGAACTTTTCGTACCTATGTCTTGATGCATTGATTCATTAGCTGGGCTACAATGAACTGCACACAATTGAGCATAGATTTAGTTGAATCATAGAAAGCAAAACCCCCGCTGAAAAGGAAGAGCAGCGGGGGTTTCGTATATGAGGATCAAGATCTCGATTTGAAGAAATCGCGATTGATCTGAATGTACTTCTGTTCACTTTCCGGAACTTCATCCTCCGGATAAATGGCTTCTACGGGGCAGACAGCCTCACAAGCGCCGCAGTCAATGCACACATCCGGATCAATATACATTTGTGTGTTGTCTTCAACAATACAGTCAACAGGACATGTTTCGATACATTCGCCGGCTTTTTCATTTTCGCAGGCAGAAGTGATTACGAAAGCCATGAAAAGGAACTCCTTTCAAAATAGAAATCATGATAAACTACTTCCATTATTATGAACAATTTTTGAACAAAAAACAATCGTTTTCATAGAAGACGGCGGATAAAAATGATAGAACTTTTTAATTTGTTTTATTTAAAAAGAACAACGGAGCCAGTATCAATCCAGAAAGAAAACCGATCAGATGGCCCATCACATCAATATCCGCACCGATGAATGAGCTGATCAAGCTGATGAGAACGATGACAAAGACAACCGTCTGGTCTTGTCGGGAGAGAGTTTCTCTCCTGAAAATTACGAGAAAAATGTAGATGCCGAGAAGCCCGAACAGTGCTCCGCTTGCGCCGTAGTGGCTGAAGCCGGCGGGCTCAAGGAACAACGCAGCGATGTTCGCAATCATGCCTGTTGCCAAAAAGGCGGTTGCGTATCGCCATTTTCCAAGCATCACTTCGAGCGCGGGTCCGAAAATAAAAAGAGAGAACGCGTTAAATAAGATGTGTGAAAAATGAATATGCAGGAAAATCGGCGTTATGATCTGCCACCACGCACCCTGATTCAAAATCGCGTCGTTTGAACCTGCGGAAAACAGAAACATACGAAGCGCGAATTCCGGCGCAATATGCCATGTTCCGGTGACTAAAAACAGCAGATAAATGAAGAGATCAACAGCGAGAATGATCGCGGTAACCGGATAAAGCTTTATAAAGAGTTTGAATGATTCGTTTCTGATAAACAAAGCAGCATAAAACCCCCTTGAAGAATGATCTTGTACTAAGTATAGGGTAAAATAGAAATCAGTGGTAGCGAAAAAATGGTTTGCCGAACAAACGAATGATGTCGGACAATGATCTTTCCCCCCATTTTAACCGTCATTGAATGCTTTTACACATAGATGACCGTTAACTAAATGAGCGGCTAACTTCATTGATCAAACGCTTCTTATGCTATTTTTTTCATCAATTGTTCCATTTACTAGATACTGCAAACATAAGGCGGGAGTGCTCTATGATTAAAGGGATCGGCGTTGATCTGATCGAACTGGATCGAGTAGCCAAACAGATTCATCAGGACGCGTTTCTCGAACGTGTCCTGACTGAGAAGGAACGCAAACAATTTGATATACTTAGCGGCAGGCGCAAGCTGGAATTTCTGGCGGGCCGTTTTTCTGCGAAAGAGGCCTATGCGAAAGCGTGCGGCACAGGAATCGGAAAATCCGTTTCCTTTCAGGATCTGACCATCATCAACGATTCCTTTGGCAAACCGCTGCTTGAGGATCGAACCTCTCCCGGCGACACCGTCCATGTATCGATTACACATACAGATCACACCGCTGCTGCTTTTGTTATTATTGAAAGCTTGTCATGCTAGTCTGCATATTAAAGAACCTTGTCTCATATAGTTTATTACGCTAGGAGGGACTATTGTGCACGTTGTTTCGCGAGAAGAAATGCAGAACATTGATCAGTACACCATAACACATATCGGGCTGGGAGGACCGGTGCTTATGGAGAATGCGGGTCGCGCCGTTTATGCGGCGATCGAGCCGGAACTGACAGTAGGAAAACAGGTCATGGTCATTATTGGAAAGGGGAATAACGGCGGCGATGGGTTTGTCACCGCTCGGTTGCTGCTGGACAGCGGCACGTGTGCCACAACATGGCTCGTGGCAGATCCGCAGCAAATTACAGGGGATGCTGCCTGCCACATGAAGGCTTATCTCGCGAGCGGGGGAACAATTTTCCAGGTAAAAGATGATCCCAAGCGCTTTGCGAGACAGTTGGAACGGGCAGAGCTGATTGTTGATGCTTTGCTGGGAACGGGCGTTCATGGAGCACCGTATCCCGAATATGGTGAGGTGATCAGGCAAATCAATCATTCGAGTGCAGAGGTTGTTTCGATTGATCTTCCAAGCGGCGTTCCTGCAAACGGTGAATCATTTACGCATCCGGTAGTAACTGCCGACCGAACCTTAACACTGGAATGTCCAAAGCTGGCTCAGTTTGTCCTGCCTGCTGCCAGATCATTTGGAGCCGTTCAGGTGCTTCCGATCGGTATTCCGCACATCGCATATCGTGAAACATCGGTTCGCCGTGAGCTGCGGATGAGAGCGGACGTTGTTCGGACGCTTCCGCAGCGCGATCCTTTTTCACACAAAGGTTCACATGGCAAAGGACTGCTGATCGCGGGCAGCACCGATATGCCGGGTGCAGCCTTTTTCTCAGCCAAATCGGCACTTCGTTCTGGTATCGGCTTGCTGAAAGTAAGTGTTCCGGATACGATTAAGCCTGTGATTGCGGGTTGGCTGCCGGAGACGATGTTCATGCCAAGGAATCGGATCAGCCTTGATGGCGTGTCCGGAGTTGTGATCGGACCGGGACTTGGGCGGCAATCTCATGAAGAAACGCTCGTTTGCCAAGTTGTTGAAGAAAGCGGCGCGATACCCTGCGTCATTGATGCCGACGCACTCATTCATTTGAAGCACCATTTGGATCTGCTGCCTAGACGCAGTGTTCCTGCCGTATTGTCACCGCATCCGGGTGAGATGGCTGCTCTGACGGGTAATACGGTTAAGGAGATTGAAAGCACCCGATTTGATTGTTCCAAGGCTTTCGCGGAAAAGTATCATGTTTATCTTGTACTCAAAGGCAAGTATACGATCATCACAGCCCCGGACGGGCGGCAAATGGTTAACCCAACCGGAAATGCTGCTTTGGCAAAGGGCGGTTCAGGCGACATTCTGACCGGTATCCTGCTTGCGTTTTTGCTTCAGCACGAACAAGTAATGGATGCGGTATGCAACGCGGTCTATGTGCACGGTGCAGCCGCGGACAATCTGGTTGATGGCGGTCACTCACTGCTCGATGTGCTGGCGACCGATGTTATTGAAGCGATTCCTCCTGTTCTGCATGACTTTTACAGCGAAACAGCGCACCTTTAAGCAGTTCCTCCTTTGTCACCGAATAGAGGCAAAGGGGTTGGAGATACATGAAAAAGTGGTCGGCATTATGGCTTGGTGCGATTCTGGTTTTGGCATTATTAACCGGATGCGGCACCAAATCGGAAAAAGATGTCATCAATGATTTGAACAAGCGTTATGAGAATCTCAACAGCTATTCAACCGATGCAGTCATGACTTTCCAGCATAATGGGAAGAAGCAAACCTATCAGGTCAATGTCATGTACAAGAAACCGAACTATTATAAAGTGGCGCTCAGCGATGGAAAAAAAGAGAACAAGCAGATGATTCTGCGCAATAAAGAGGGTGTCTTTGTCCTGACCCCGGAACTGAATAAGAGCTATCGATTTGAGAGTGACTGGCCGAATAATCGCAGTCAGGCCTATCTGTATCATTCGCTGGCAAAGGATATTTTAAACGATCCGAATCCGGGCTTCACGGCAAAAGATAATCAGTATGTTTTTAAAACCAAAACCAACTACAATACCACGCAGCTGGCAAATCAAACGATTTCTTTGAAAAAGGATCTGACTCCGGAAAATGTGCAGATCAAGGATAAAGATGAGAATGTCGTGGTAAATGTCACATTCAAATCCTTCAAAGTGAATCCGTCACTGAGTAACAAAACATTTGATGTAAAGCAGAACATGACGGCGGCTCGGATTACCAAAACACAAACGACAACCGCTGAGAATGCCTCATTTAAACTTTTATATCCGACAGCAGAGCTCTCGGGGGCCAAGCTGGCGACTGTGAAACCGCAGGCCACTCAAGTCGGTGATCGCTATGTATTAAAATATGAAGGCAAGAAGCCATTCACACTCATTGAATCAAAGAGTCAGTCATCGGTAACCTCCGTACCGACGCTTGCGACGGGGAGTCCTGAAAATCTTGGCTTTGCCATTGGTTCCAGTGGTGAAAAATCACTATCGTGGTCTTATAGGGGAACGGATTATTTCTTGGCCTCAGACAAATTGACACAAGATGAAATGGTAACCATTGCTCAATCTGTCAATGGAATCGCAACAAAATAACGAATAACTGCCGGCGCTCCGCTCCTCGTGATCGGGCGCTTTTTTAATTGCAGGCGATGTGAAATGCCCGTCGTGTTGACTGGCTCACCTGCCGCCTGTTTGATGATTTTGGAGGTGAAAGCGAGCTTTCATTCTCTATTTCATCAACACAGATGAACCCTTCATCAAGTCAAAGGGGTTGAAAGTCTGGGTTTTTTACGAATGAGCCAATAAATAGTAACGAACAACCTATTCCTTAATCAAGCCGACTGCATTAAAACGCTCCGTCTGGCTGAGAAGTCGCATACTTTATCATGGAAGCGCAGTGACGGATGTGTCGCAAAATCATCTTTTGTTTTTTTGCGAGAAGTGCTTAAATAGAAAGAGAAAACCTTGTCGAAAAAAGAAGATGAAGATAAGGTAAGGCTTAGTTGCTTGCACTACTTATTTATGGCGAGCGGAAAGCCTGCTCGTAAACTTTATTCAATGGATTGGGTGGTTGAGCGAACGATGACAGCTGCATCTTATTACAGGGAAACATGGGCGGATATTGACTTGGACGCGGTCGCGATTAATGTTCGAAATATGAAGAAGCGCATTCCGGAGGACGTCGCTTTGCTTGCGGTTGTCAAAGCAAACGGATATGGGCATGGTGCTTTGCAGATTGCGCAGACCGCGCTGGATAACGGTGCATCCTGGCTTGCGGTCGCTCTGTTCGATGAGGCGCTTGCCCTTCGCAAGCAGGGTATTGAAGCACCAATCTTAGTCCTGTCTCCTGTCCCGCCACAGCATGCGGGCCTTGCAGCCAAAAATCATATTGCTTTGACGGTATCTGATGGACAATGGGTCAAACGTGCACGGGAAAGCTACACTGCTAAAGAGCCGGTTTTCCTGCATCTTTCCTGTGACACCGGTATGGGCAGAATCGGCATTCGAAGCAGGGATGAAGCATCCGCATTTGTCGCTGAAATCGGCAGGGATCCTTGCTTTGTCATAGAAGGAATGTTTACCCATTTCGCTACGGCTGATCAGGATGACGAAGCTTATTTTAATGAACAGTACACACGCTTTGAAATGATGGTGGACTGGATTCAGGAACTTGGCGTACGTCCTGCGGTGATTCATTGCGGCAACAGCGCGACGACCTTGAAATATCCTGCGGAGAAACGGCATTTGTTTAATTTGGTGCGCTATGGAATTGCGATGTACGGTCTCTCTCCTTCTCAGGAAATGGTGAAGCAGCTTCCGTTTGAACTTAAGCGAGCAATGTCGCTGCACAGCCGATTGACCTACGTAAAGCAAGTAGAAAAAGGGTCGTTTATCGGATACGGCGCAACATACCAATCCTCCAAGGATGAATGGATCGGTACTGTGCCGATCGGTTACGCGGACGGCTGGCTGCGCGGATTGCAGGGCACCGATGTTCTGATCGATGGTCAGAGATGCCCGATTGTCGGTCGAATCTGCATGGATCAGTTCATGTGCCGGCTTCCGCAGGCGTATCCCGAAGGAACGGAAGTAACGTTAATCGGAAAAAACGGTGCTGAGGAAGTTACTGCTGATGAACGTGCGCGGCAGCTGCAAACGATTAATTACGAAGTAACCTGCATGATTCACCCTCGCGTTCCACGCGTCTATTGGAAAAACAGTGAGAAAATAGCAACGAGCAATCCGATTTTATCTGCTGCGGATGAAACATGAATCGATAAATCAGCAAAAAAATGAAAAAAATAACACAATTAAGCATAAAAGCACTCGATTTTTGGCGAAAATAGCTTTGCAAAATAAATTTGAAATGGTAACATAAATTTTAGATCAAAAAATGATATATTCTGACGAAAGTGGTGGGGGTGCAGGCATGTCGGAATCAAAGATAAAGGAAATCATGCTGAGTTTGCCGCAACATTTACTGAATGAGATTGATGGAATGGCGAGTCGGGACAAGATGAATCGCAGCGAATTTCTCCATCGCGCAATCAGACTGTATCTGCGTGAGCGTAACAAAGGCTATGTCCGTGAAATTATGCGTCAGGGCTACATGGAAATGGCTAAAATCAACCTTAACATTGCTTCTGAGGCATTCCTTGCTGAAGAGGAGGCAGAGATCACAATGGAACGCTCCGTCAGCGGGGTGTAACCGGTGATTGTTAAGCGCGGCGACGTCTATTTTGCGGATCTTTCACCGGTCGTTGGATCAGAACAAGGCGGTGTACGCCCGGTTCTAATCATACAGAACGACATTGGCAATCGCTTTAGCCCAACGGTTGTAGTAGCGGCCATCACCGCTCAAATTCAAAAAGCCAAATTGCCGACTCATGTGGAGATCGATGCGAAAAAATACGGCTTTGATCGTGACTCGGTTATTCTGCTCGAGCAGATCAGAACCATTGACAAGCAGCGACTGACGGATAAAATCACGCATTTGGATGAAGAAATGATGGGTCGGGTAAACAAAGCGATTCAGATCAGTCTCAGCCTGATCGACTTTTGAATCGCATACATACATAACGTAACGGGAAGTGCTTTTCCGATCAGAAAGGCACTTCTTTTTTTATACACTAATAAGTTATGTCAGCTAAAAAAGATGAACTGAAATCAGTATAAACGGTTTGGAAAATCCAATGACACCCACTCCCCACTTCCTGTGAGTAACGTTGATATTGCCACATGCGGAAAGCACGTCTTTTGACGAATCCAGATCATTCGGGACCGTCGCGGCAGCAGTTTTATCTTTTACCAAAGGCCTGACGAAACCCAAGTTTTCGATTGTTCATTTAAAGCTGGTAATTTGCTCAGTAGAGCTATTCGTGTTGAATTTTGCCATTCATATTTTTTGCCATAATCGCCAATACATGAAATAATTAGTGAAAGAAGTTGTGTCTTTTTTTTGACATAAAGAATTACTGAAAACGTTTTATCTCATTTAGTTAGAATATTCATTAATTAGAGAGTTCCTTAGTCTATGGCTGTTTGAGGGGAGTGAGCTGCAGTGGGTACGATGGAAGATGAGCCGCATCTCGCTGTATATCGGGATTTACTTGCACGTTATGTTGCTCAAGATTCAGAAGCAACCGAAGAAAGTGAGCGGTTAAGCGAGCTTTTTCATGAGCGAGGCGTGTCACCTGACGATCTTGTCGCGATGCATCTTGACGCATTGAAGCAAATTGCGGTAAATCCTGATCGTGTGACACTTCGGTCCATTGATTTTTTGATGAAAATGATGTCGGGGTATGGGCATGATTACAGGGAACATCAGGAACTTAAAAGCCGTCAGAAACAATTAGACACCGAGATTGATGTTGCGGCCGAGGTACAGAAGGCACTCCTTGAGGGGAAAGTCCCCAGTTGTCCGTTCGCGGATATTGGCGCAGTCAGCGTGCCGGCGAAGAAAATGAGCGGGGACTACTATCGCATTGTCAATGATGGGAAACGCTTGGCTGTCACGATCGCCGACATTGTTGGAAAGGGTATTCCTGCTGCAATGTGTATGTCGATGATTAAGTATGCGATGGACAGTATTCCTGAAAATAATCAGGGCGCGCCATCGTCTATTCTTGCTAACCTGAATCGAGTGGTTGAACGCAATGTAGACCCAAGTATGTTTATTACTATGTTTTACGGCGTTTATGATCCTGAAACCCATATTTTCTCAAACTCTTCGGCCGGTCATGAACCGGGTTTTTATTATTCGAAGCGTGAGAATCGGTTTGTTGATCTTGAGGCCAGAGGATTATCGCTTGGCCTCGCTCCTGAATCCAAATATAAAGAGTACGCTCGGAGAATTGAGCCGGGCGATATGATTTTTCTCTTGACCGATGGTGTAACCGAAATTCGAAAGGACCATGATTTTATTGAACGTGAACAGATCGTGGAAATCATTCGTGAAGTCATGCATATGCCTGCGGCACGCTTGGTACGTCATGTTATGTATGAATTAAAGAAAATGCAGAAATATTCATTTGATGATGACTTTACATTTATTGCGATGAAGTTTTAGGTTTTGCGGGCCATACACTTGGGTATTGATCTATAAAGATGCTTAGCAAGCAGGAGGATAATCATGAATATATCAATTGAGCGGGAAGCAAAAGGAGAGAAAATTTATCTTGTCGCCGTGGAGGGAGAAATCGACGTATTCACAGCGCCTGAATTGAAGAAGGGTTTGCTTCCGTTAACAGAAATTGAAGATGGGAAATTGATTTTAGATCTTAATAAAACAAAATATATGGACAGCACGGCACTTGGCGTTATTGTTGCCGCACTTAAATCGGCAGCAAAACACAATTGTCGGTTTTCTGTAATCGGTATGACGCCACGAATTAAAAGGTTGTTTGAAATCACCGGATTAATGGATCTTCTTACGAGAGCACAGATAAGCGGGGGGAGCGCAAATGCCTGAAACGAATGATGTGATTCGGCTTAGCATTCCGGCAAAGCCTGAATTTGTCGGAATCGCGCGGCTTGCCTGTTCCGGGGCAGCAAGTAGAATGGGCTACTCGTTCGACGCGATTGAAGATATCAAAGTTGCTGTGTCCGAAGCCTGCACCAATGCGGTCAGTCATGGATATAAGAAAAACGGAATCGGTCAGATCCAGATTATTATGGAATGCGGCAATGAGGCGCTGACGCTTACGGTGCTGCATAATGGAGAAAGTTTTGATGCAAACCAAGCGCTGCAGAAACTGCGGCCGATCGATCCTTCGGCCGACCTTGACGATGTTAATGAAGGGGGACTGGGTCTGTTTCTAATCAATGCGCTGATGGATCAGGTAACGATCAGTACGGAATGCGGTGTAGCTGTCCGAATGATCAAGTTTGTAACTAGGGACGGGGTGGAGCGCATTGCCAACAAAGTCTCAACAACAGAATGAGATTCTGAAATGGATTGCTGATCTTCAAAAAAAGCCTGAGGATGAGCAGCTGCAAACGAAAATAATTCATCGCTATGAGAATTTAGTTGGCGCACTTGCTGGCAAATTTGCGAAGAACAGCGATGTGCGCGAGGATCTTTATCAAGTGGGAATGATCGGTTTGATTGCTGCCATTAAGCGATTCAATCCTGAGGTTGGAGGGAGCTTTGAATCCTTTGCCGTTCCGACGATCATCGGAGAAATAAAGCGCTACATCAGAGATAAGACGTGGAGTGTCCATGTGCCAAGACGTGTCAAAGAACTCAGTCCGAAGATCCGACGCATAACCGAAACGCTGACGAACTCGCTCCAACGCTCCCCGAGGATTGATGAAATTGCCGCAGCCGTTGGAGAAAGTGAGGAAAGCATTCTTGAAGCCATGGAAATGGCTCGAGGCTATAACACCTTATCTGTGGATTCGAAAATCGACGGTGATGCTGAAGGCGCAGCAATGACACTGCTCGATATTGTCGGCAGGCAGGAGAGCGGCTACGAACAGGTGCATAAGAAACTCATTTTAAGCAAGGCTTTCCAGGTACTCTCCGAGAGAGAGAAGAAGATTCTGGTCAGTACCTATTATGACAATCTCAGCCAAAAAGAAACGGGCGCGCGACTCGGGATTTCACAGATGCATGTCTCTCGTCTGCAAAGAAATGCACTTCGCAAGTTACGGGATCATCTTCCTCAGAAAGATGAAGTAGGATTCTCGACTAATAAGTGATCGTCCATTCAGACAGCTCGTTATCGGACGAGCTGTTTTTGTTTTCATTCATCTATTTGCTCAGACGAACAGGTCTGTTTTCTGATATGATAGACGAGAAGGAGACGATAACATGGATGAAATTATTTTACATATAGCAAAAAAACTAAACATCTCTGCACCGCAGATAGCGCGCACCATAGGGCTCCTGGAGGATGACAATACGATACCTTTTGTTGCACGCTATCGGAAAGAGATGACCGGCGGGCTGGATGAAGTTCAAATAGAAAAAATACAAGATGCCTATACATACAGCAAGCAATTAGATAAACGCAAGATCGAAGTCATTAACCGGATTGAAGAGCAGGGTAAATTGACGGACCTGCTTAAACAGAAAGTCAATCGTGCATTGACGTTGCAGGAAGTAGAAGATCTTTACCTTCCTTATCGACAGAAACGGCGCACACGCGCATCAGTTGCAAAGGAAAAAGGGCTGGAACCATTAGCTGATTGGCTGATGCGCTTGCCATCTGATCCTGTGGAACCCTTTGCCAAAGGTTATGTTTCCGAACAGCTGCAGGTAGCTTCGGTTGAGGAAGCGTTGCAAGGTGCACTGGATATTATTGCCGAACGCGTTGCTGAACGCGCCGAATTGCGGGTACTGGCGCGCAGGCGAACGGCTGAACAGGGAATGATTCATGTCCAAGCGAAGCATCAGGAACTTGATGAGAAGCATGTATATGCCAACTACTATGCCTATGAAGAACGGATAAAAACGCTTGTTCCTCACCGAATTTTAGCAATTAATCGTGGGGAAAAAGAAGAGATACTTAAAGTATCTGTAGAAGCGCCTGAAGAATCGATTCTTCAGGCGATCAAACACGCATTGAATCCGGGAAAACGGACAACGGCGGAGAGTCTGCTGAATACATGTGCAGAAGATGCCTACAAGCGCTTGATTGCCCCATCTGTTGAACGAGAGCTGAGACAGTCATTGACGGAAAGGGCTGAGCAGCAGGCGATTCATATTTTTGCGGAGAATCTTCGCGGATTACTCCTTCAGACGCCCCTGAAAGAGCGTACGGTACTCGGCGTCGATCCTGCCTACCGCACAGGTTGCAAGCTTGCTGTTGTTGATCCGACCGGAAAAGTGCTGAACATCTCGCTTATTTATCCGACACCGCCAAAATCGGATATCGAGGGCGCAAGGCAAAAGGTTCTGGAACTGATTGACCGCTATCACATTGATATGGTGGCAATAGGAAACGGTACGGCATCGCGAGAAACCGAAGCTTTTATTGCCGAGACGTTGAAACAGGTGACCGGGCGCAAACTTTTTTATATGATTGTCAATGAAGCGGGCGCAAGCGTTTATTCTGCTTCTGCGCTTGCCCGCGAAGAGTTTCCGGATCTGCATGTTGAGGAACGCAGCGCTGTTTCTATTGCGCGGAGGCTCCAAGACCCGCTTGCGGAGCTTGTGAAAGTGGATCCGAAATCTGTGGGTGTCGGTGAATATCAGCATGACGTATCACAGCGTCAATTAGCAAAATCGTTGCAGTTTGTCGTAGAGACGGTTGTGAATCAGGTTGGCGTTAACATTAACACCGCTTCACCTCAACTGCTTCATTATGTATCCGGACTGTCGAAAACGGTAGCCAATAATGTGATTGCGGAGCGTGAAAAGCTCGGTCGATTTGAAAGCATGACGCAGCTAAAAAAAGTACCGAGACTCGGTGCGCGCGCTTTCGAGCAATCGGCGGGGTTCCTGCGAATCAGCGGAGGCAGAAATCCGTTGGATAATACACCGATTCATCCGGAAAGCTATCATGTAGCAGGGAATCTGCTCAAAAAGGCGGATTGCGATGTTGAAAAAATCGGGACTCAGGAACTGATTGATAAGCTGCAGGCATTGGATGTGAAGCGAACTGCCGATGAACTCTCTGTTGGCGAACTGACTTTGCAAGACATGATTGAGGCACTGATTCGACCTGGTCGCGATCCGCGCGACGACCTGAAAAAACCGCTGCTTAAGACAGATGTTCTAAAGATGGAAGATTTGAAACCGGGCATGAAGCTGGAAGGAACGATCCGTAATGTTGTGGATTTCGGTGCTTTTGTTGATATTGGTGTGAAGCAGGACGGCTTGGTTCATTTATCAAAACTTGCTGCGCGCTATGTCCGTCATCCGCTTGATGTTGTTCGTGTCGGTGAAATTGTCACCGTTTGGGTGGAACAAGTGGATACACAAAAAGGACGTATTTCATTAACAATGGTTGATTCAAGTAAAAAATTGCAGAATTGATGACCGGTGGAGGTGAGGCCATGACTGATGAAGAACTTCAAAAGCTTGTGGAACAGGTATCGATAGAGAGCTTCCATCGTCCTTTTCGTCACCAAGCAGTCTTTAATTCACGACTTCGAACAACCGGGGGACGCTATTTGCTGAACTCGCACCGGATTGAGTTCAATGCACGGCAGCTTAATTATTTTGGCTTAGAAGACTTTCTAAAGATTATTAAACACGAATTGTGCCATTATCACCTTCATCTGCTGGGATTGGGCTACCGCCACAGAGATAGCGATTTTCGCACGCTGCTGGCAAGAGTAGGCGGTTCACGATTTTGCGAAGTAATTCCGAACACGCGCACGGGTTCGTCCATTCGTTACCACTATCAATGTTCTACTTGTGAAACAAATTTCTATCGTAAGAGAAAGTTAGATACCGCACGTTATGTTTGCGGCGCATGCGGCGGTACGATTCGGCTTATCAGCAAGACACGTGTCGATCATTTTAAATAAGATTAAAAATAGGGTTGACGTGGGATCTTAATCTGTGTTAAATTATTTAAGTCGTCAAAAGGACAAACGATTGTGTCGCTCGAATTTATATTGACAAATGGATTAACACAGTTTAGAATAGCATATGCATTTGTTTTTTTTGGACCACTTATTCCACAGTAGCTCAGTGGTAGAGCAATCGGCTGTTAACCGATCGGTCGTAGGTTCGAATCCTACCTGTGGAGCCACGGAGAAGTACCCAAGCTGGCTGAAGGGGCTCCCCTGCTAAGGGAGTAGACGGTGTAAATCGTGCGAGGGTTCGAATCCCTCCTTCTCCGCCATTTTTATGGCCCGTTCGTCAAGTGGTTAAGACACCACCCTTTCACGGTGGGTTCATGGGTTCGAATCCCGTACGGGTCACCATTTATAATAAGGGTTATTTGAGGATCCGTGGTGTAGGGGTTAACATGCCTGCCTGTCACGCAGGAGATCGGCGGTTCAAATCCGCTCGGATCCGCCATTTATCAACTATGATAGAAGAAAACGATATGTGTTTCGATACATAATTGTTTTTGGCCCATAGCCAAGCGGTAAGGCAACGGTTTTTGGTGCCGTCATGCGCTGGTTCGAATCCAGCTGGGCCAGCCACATGAGCCACTAGCTCAGGGGTAGAGCATCTGACTTTTAATCAGAGGGTCGAAGGTTCAAATCCTTCGTGGCTCATTTTATGCGGGTGTGGCGGAATTGGCAGACGCGCTAGATTTAGGATCTAGTGTTTTCCAACGTGGGGGTTCGAGTCCCTTCACCCGCACCAATTAATTGAATATGCGGTCGTGGCGGAATGGCAGACGCGCTAGCTTGAGGGGCTAGTGGAGGCAACTTCGTGGAGGTTCGAGTCCTCTCGACCGCACCATTTTAATTTTGCGCCCTTAGCTCAATTGGATAGAGCGTCTGACTACGGATCAGAAGGTTGGGGATTCGACTTCTCTAGGGCGCACCATTGTCGGGAAGTGGCTCAGCTTGGTAGAGCATCTGGTTTGGGACCAGAGGGTCGCAGGTTCAAATCCTGTCTTCCCGACCATCTTTGCGGGTGTAGTTTAGTGGTAAAACAAGAGCCTTCCAAGCTCTGGTCGTGGGTTCGATTCCCATCACCCGCTCCATTATGATAATGGGCCTGTAGCTCAGCCGGTTAGAGCGCACGCCTGATAAGCGTGAGGTCGGTGGTTCGAGTCCACTCAGGCCCACCATTATTAATTAATGTATATGAATGTTCCTTGAAAACTGAACAAAAGCCAAGCGTGATAAA
>NZ_JAMXWM010000046.1 GCF_024125445.1 Sporolactobacillus shoreicorticis
TTAAAAAAGCCATGATCCTAGAAGGATCACGGCTTTTGTCTTAATCAGAAACCTGTTTTTTAATGACGATCTGTTTCCTATAGACAAGCAGTAAAAAAAAGGCAAGAAACAACAGCAAGGCCGATAGGAAAAAGACAGATCGTATACCAAACAGATCAGCAAGGGTGCCGAAGATTAAGCTGCCGATTCCGAACAGAATGGATTGCACGGCATCTTGAGCCGCAAATACATTGGCCAGCTGTTCTGCACAGACAGAGTTTTGCTCAACTGTAAGAAAAATAATTGATTTGAACTGAACCGCTGCTCCATAAAGAATGCTAAGGACAAGTGCCGCCCAAGGCATTGAGTTCATCGCAAAAAACAAGGTAATCATGCAGGCAAGAAGCAAGCCCCAAACGGCAGTTGAAGATGCGTGTTTCTTGAGCCGCGTACCCCATCGCATACCATAACAGCTCGTAAGCAGCAGCCCGGCAAAGAAGCTGAAATTAATATAGCCCCACCATGATGCGTCCACATGGAGTGCCTGCGCAACAAAGACGTAAATGATGGCGGCAATCCAAACGACATCTGCTAATGCGTTTATTGATTCAGTAATAAAAATAGTACGCAGTGCAGGAACTCGCCAGATTGTGATCCACCCCTTTTTCATGACTGTCCATTTGCTTTGCTTACTTTGTGCTTGCTGTTTCCTATTTCTAACTTCAGTGACGCAGATCAGCATCATCAGCAATGCTGCGGCACCGCAAAGGATAAGCGATAATGCGATTAAAAGATTGTTGCCGAACCGAGCTGCGATTATTCCGCCTAATGCCCAGCTGCCCATAGAAATGGATTGATCCATAAGGGACAAGAAACTATTTGTTGCGATCAGCTTTTCTCTTGTGACAAGCAGCGGCACAAGTGCTCCTCGTGCTGGGGTTGCCCATCCATCAAAAAAGCTGACGAGTATGACCGTGGTAAAGACGGTCTCTAAGCGTTCACCATCTAATGAAAAAAAGTGGAGCAGAAAAAAAACGAGCAAAAGAACCGTTTTGCCAACTTGAGAAACAACAAGGCTTCTCTTTAGTCCCATCCATTCAAGAAAAACAGGCGCAACAAGTGCACTCAGAAACCGGGATGCTGTACTGAAAAACGGTACAAATGCCATCAATACAGCAGATCCGGTAAAGCGATAGAGATAGGACATCAGTCCAACGATGTAGAGTACATCACCGAGATTTGCCACTGACTGTCCCGTCCAGAGAAAGCGAAATCCTCGTTGTTTCATGACAGATTCACTCCTATTCAATTATTATTGAGTTGGAAATGAAACGTGCCAATCACATATTTGGATGTTCTTCCCTTCCGAGTAGTAATACTATAGTATCACAATTTGCTATCTTTAGAATCAACAGCTTGCTTCATGTTGTTTAACTGCTGCTCCGCTTCATCAATCGCCTGGGAAAATGTTGTGAATTCCGTTTCCGTGAGTTTGCAGCCACCATAGCGAACTTTTTCATAAGAAGAAATCAATTGATCCGAGGTACTTAGATTCAACCGATTCAGCCATTCTGTCAGAGATTCAGAAGGCAGTCTTCCGAGTTTTCGCTTTGAGGCGCGCTTTTGAAGTCTATATATGGCGCGACGCACAGGATGCTTAGGAGCGAAACGTGGGTGCCTGCTCCGATCTGAATCATGAACAGGATGCATCGTTATTTCCTCTTGTGTCAATTTGATATTCAATGGGTCATGTGCTGCATGGCTTAGCCTGATTTTCCTCAACTGCCAAAAAGTAATTAAAAACAATGCAGCAACAATAATGATACCGACGAGAAGGCCAAAATTAAAAGCAGGCTGCATATCGGGTGGCGGTGTTTGTACCGACGGTTTTTTTTCTGCATTTGACTCCTGCAGCGCATTTTGAAGCCTTCTGCCTTTCTGTGCAGAAGAAAGGTGGCTCAGCCATCCGAAAATGATAGAGGCAGCGCCATAGCTAATCGGACGAATGAGAACGTTAAAAAGAAAGTTATAAATCGCGGTAACTGCCGGCTTCAGCAGCCATGTAATAAGAGCAAGCAGAATTGCCGCTGAGGTGAATGCTGCTGCAATGATCGAAAGCCAGCGTTTGCTCAATTTGCTCTTGAAGCTGATCCACATACCGGCCACTGTCAATTCGGCAAAAAGGAGAAGAAACAAGACGGCACGCCCATCGATTGGTGCAACCAGAGAATAAAAAACGACGACGATTGCAAACAGAAGCACCAGCCTCCATAATCGTTCCGGGCTTCTGCCTTCGTCATCTCGAAGCGAAAAATAAGTAAGCAGAGCGGACAATAGAGCAGCTGCAAAAAAATTCAAATGGAGGACAAACCACGTGAGCAAACCGACTACGCCAGCTGCGAAGAGAAATCCTGCCAGACTGGACTGCCTGCTCCTCTGCAGTATAACCAGCAGCAGGCCATGGATGAAGGCAAGTGCGGTAAAAGGAAGCAACATTGCCCATTGGTTCGGAAGCATCGGCAAAAGAACAAGAAAGCAAAATAACCATTCGCAGATAAAGAAAAGTGCAAACGAAACGCTGTTTTTTAATTTAACCAACGGTGGTGATCGCTCCCTTCTTAACCTGTTCTAAAAAGCAGGTATTATCGGACACACAAAGCTTAAAAATAAGATGTTCTTTTTTTAACCACTTTAAAAGGAATGGCGCTGCTGAATCAGATCGATCCAAATCCATAATGATTAAAATTCGAGGCTGGATCAATTTTTTATCGATGATTCGCAGCGTATCGGGAATTGGCGTTTTGATTTGCCACTTTTGCATAAAAGCGAGCAGTTCCCAAGCCTTCCTTAATTGATCTCCGCCCTGTTCAGGTTCGATACCCAAAATTTTTTGTCCCATTGTTTTTGTGTTGCAGTACACTGAAAACTCAATACCGCGTTTTCGCGCGTCCTGTGCAAGCCAAGCTGCTGCGGAAATACGCTTTTCAAAGTCATTGGAACGCTCGTGGCTTATGTGGCTTGCTGCGTTGAGAAACAATAATGTCCAGCTCTGGTGGGCGATGCGTTCAAATGTTTTCGTTTGAAGGCGGCCTGTACGTGCGCTGGCTTTCCAGTGAACATGCCTAAATGGATCTGAAGGCACATAGCTTCTGATTCCCGAAGGTGCTGTATCGTCATGAAAAAGTGAATGCGCGGACGGCAAGTCGCCCAAATGCTGCGGCGGAGCAAGGTTTAGATTATTTACAGCTTCCGGTTGAGGATAAATAATGAGACGACTCTTCAGCATTTCATTAAAATGAACACCGCAACTGATTAAATGAAGCGGGTCCGAACAAGTCAGTTCAAAGGTGCGAATACGTGCTGTACCTCGTTCCAGCGCTCTGACCGGACAATGAACAACTATCTTTTTTTGTGCTGGTATCGTTACCGAAAATTGATAGATCGGATTCGTATTGTTCTCGGCTGAGAAAGAAATAATCGGATCGGAAACAATGCGTCCACTTAATGAAAAGAAGGGAAGCTTGGACGAATTAAGAAAAGTGATCATCAGTTCACTTTCCTCACCAGCAGAAAGACGAAGACTGCAATCCGTATTTTCAATGGATAAGGTGCGGATCATATGTACTAAATACCATTTTGACAGAAAAGCAAAAACGATAAAAATCAAACCAGTTATCGAAAACAGGAATGTATTTCTGATGAAACCAATCAGAAATACGACAAAACCGAAGAGATAAAAGAGAGATTGATTGCGGGTTTGCCAACCGGTCGCGTATCCTTTCATTGTTGCTGTGCTCCTGCCTCAACTGGAACCTCGATATGCTCAAGAACATTAGCAATCACTTGGTCCTTGGTCCCCTGCAGCTCGCCTTCCATAGATAACACGAGGCGATGGGCGAGGACGGGGAAGGCCATCGCCTTCACATCTTCGGGAACCACAAAACCGCGCCCATTGATAAGAGCCTTTGCCTGCACCGCACGCAAGAATGCCAATGTTCCACGTGGACTGACGCCGCTGGCAACCCAATCGTGCGAACGAGTGGCGCGAACAATTTCCAATAAATAGTTCTCGACACTTGCACTGATTTTTGTTGCTTTGACCTGTTCCTGCAGCTGAGTGATCGCATCCTTCTCAATGACTGGTTCAATCTGATTAAGCGGATTATTCAGACGATGGAGATGAAGCATTTCTCGTTCTTCGTCAAAAGACGGATAACCAGAAGAAATCTGCATGAAGAAACGATCCATTTGAGCTTCCGGAAGAGTGAAGGTGCCTTGCGATTCAATCGGGTTTTGAGTGGCAATGACGATAAACGGCTTTTCGATCGCAAATGTTTCACCTTCAATGGTCACCTGGCGCTCCTCCATAACTTCAAGAAGACTGGATTGCGCGCGCGGTGTCGCCCGGTTAATTTCATCAGCGAGCAGAATATTGGTCATCACAGGCCCCATCATCAATTCAAAATTTTGCAACTTCGGATTGAAAAACTTAATGCCGGTTATGTCTGAGGGCAGCAGATCAGGTGTAAATTGAACGCGGCGGAACGTTCCTTTAATTGATTTGGCAATGATTTTCGCCATCATTGTTTTTCCGGTTCCGGGAACATCTTCAAGAAGCAAATGTCCTTCGCAAATCATTGCGATAAAGATAAGTTCAACTAGGCCATCTTTACCTGTTAAAACGGTTTTGACATTATTCTTCAAAGATTCCAAACTTTTATTCATTTTGATCGAATCCCCTCAATCGGTATTTTGTTTATTATAGCACTGAACCACATGACTCAATAACTCGAACACCGGCTACTCTATGCTATAATATATAGAATAATAAATTGTACACAGGCAAGGTGGAGTGGACAGATCATGAGTTTTACACCGATGATTCAACAATACTTGGCAATTAAAGCCCAGTATCAAGATGCGTTTCTTTTCTTCAGACTTGGCGATTTCTATGAAATGTTTTTCGAGGATGCTAAAAAAGCGTCAAAGGAATTGGAGATTGCACTCACATCGCGAAACGGCGGAAAAGATGAATACATACCCATGTGCGGTATTCCGTATCATGCAGCAAAACAGTATATTAAAATTTTGATTGATAAAGGCTATAAAATTGCGATCTGCGAACAAATGGAAGATCCGAAGCAGGCAAAAGGCATGGTTCGGCGAGAAGTGATCCAATTGATCACGCCGGGAACCATTATGGAGGATGAGTCGCTGCAGCCCAAGAAAAACAACTTTTTAGCGGCGCTCAGTGCCTTTCAAGATGGTTCTTATGGATTTGCCATGAGCGATTTGACGACCGGAGAAACGCGCGTGACACTGATTTCCAATTGGGACGGCGTCATTCAAGAAATGGATGCGAACGATGTACGCGAACTTGTTCTCGCACCGGAATTTAATGGGGACAAGAAAGAGGAATTGGTTGAACGGCTGAATACAACGTTCTCAGAGTGCGAAAAGGAAATAGTTCCTGATTCACTGAAAAGCATTACTGAAGGAATCGATCAAGAAAAATTGATACGGCCGCTCGGCAGACTGCTAAATTATTTAGTCAACACGCAGAAACGTTCCCTCGATCATTTGCAGCCTGCAGATGTCTATCATATTAATGAATACATGATGATCGATCAGCATTCTCGGCGCAATCTGGAACTGACTCAGACCAATCGCGAGAAGAAAACGTACGGTTCTCTGGTTTGGCTGCTTGACGATGTCAAGACGGCAATGGGAGGACGGCGCCTGAAGCAGTGGATTGAGAAGCCGCTTTTGAATCAGAAGCAAATTGAGCAGCGTATGGACGCAGCAGCAGCATTAAAAGAGCATCTTCTGGAACGCGAGTCGCTTCGCACGCTGCTTGGCAACGTCTATGATTTGGAACGCCTCGTTGGACGCGTCTCATTCGGTAACGTCAATCCGCGTGAGGTCGTGCAGCTTAAACGGTCTCTGGAACAGATTCCGGATATGAAACAAACCTTAGCCGAGCTTGGAGAAGCTTCGCTCGCTCAATATGAGCAGGAGATGGACCCGTGCGCTGAAGTTCGCGATTTAATCGACCGGGCGATTGTGGATGATCCACCATTCTCAACGTCAGACGGAGGAATGATCAAGGACGGTTACAACGAAACACTTGATCAATACAGAGATGCATCGAAAAACGGAAAGCGCTGGATTGCCGAATTAGAAGCCAAAGAGCGTGATGCAACCGGGATTAAATCATTGAAAATCGGCTATAACCGGGTATTTGGTTATTATATTGAAGTTTCCCGACCAAACCTTAAACTGATTCCGGAAGGCAGATATGAACGTCGGCAGACGCTTTCGAATGCCGAGCGCTTTATTACACCGGAATTGAAGGAAAAAGAGCGCGTCATTTTAGAGGCAGAAGAGAAGCGTGTTGGTCTTGAGTTTCAGTTATTCGGCGATGTGCGACTGAAAATTAAAGAGCAGGCTGCACGACTACAGAAATTAGCCCGTCTTGTAAGTAGCTTGGATGTGCTTCAGAGTTTCGCCTCAGTTAGTGATCGGAATGGCTATGTTCGTCCAAACTTTTCGAAGGAACGCACTTTATCGATCAAGAACAGCAGACATCCGGTGATTGAGCGCGTGATGCGCAGAGGCACTTTTGTTGCCAACGATTTTAATATGGACAAGACCTGCGACTTATTGATGATTACCGGACCGAATATGGGAGGAAAGAGTACGTATATGCGTCAGGCTGCCCTTACGTCGATTATGGCACAAATTGGCTGCTTTGTGCCGGCAGATCAGGCAACGCTGCCCATTTTCGATCAAATCTTTACACGTATTGGTGCGGCTGATGATCTTGTTTCCGGGCAAAGTACGTTCATGGTGGAAATGGACGAAGCCAATTATGCGCTGAGCCATGCCACACAAAACAGCCTTATTCTGCTCGATGAAATCGGCCGAGGCACCTCAACGTATGATGGAATTGCAATTGCTCAAGCCATTGTTGAATACATTCACGACCATATTGCAGCCAAAACTTTTTTTTCCACGCACTATCATGAACTGACTTTCCTTGAGAAGAAACTTGATCGTTTGAGGAATATTCATGTCGGTGCAATGGAAGAGAATGGAACGGTCGTTTTCCTTCATAAAGTACTTGACGGCAAAGCGGACAAGAGCTACGGCATTCATGTCGCCAAATTAGCCGGACTCCCGGAAAATCTGATTGAACGCGCAGATGAGATTCTGCGTGGACTCGAACAATCCCCGGAACAAGCTACCGGTTCTGAATCGCTTCCGGTACATGAAGCAGCGGCAGCAGCCGAGGTTATTGAGGAAGAACCAGAACAATTGGCACTTTTTGCTGAGCCGAAAAGGGAGGAAGTATCTTCGGGGTTGGGGAAACGCGAACGAAAAGTACTGCAGGAATTAGGCAAAATTGAGCTGCTGGCTATGACGCCGATGGATGCGATGAACAAGCTTTATCAGTTGCAAAAAGCACTGAAGAAGTAAGGCACGTTTTTAGAAAGGAGCGATTCAGGTGGGTGTAATAAAGAGGCTCAGCGAGACACTGGCTAATAAAATAGCTGCAGGAGAGGTTGTTGAACGTCCGGCATCTGTTGTAAAAGAACTTGTGGAAAATGCGATTGATGCTGAAGCTTCGTCTGTTTTAATTGAGGTTGAGGAAGGCGGTCTGAAATCAATCAAAGTCACGGATGATGGGCGAGGATTTGCACCTGAAGACTGCCAAATTGCCTTTGAAAGGCATGCGACGAGCAAAATTCGTCAGGATTCCGATCTTTTTCATATTGCGACACTTGGTTTCCGCGGCGAAGCTTTGCCAAGTATTGCGGCGGTTTCCCACCTTGAATTGACCACTTCGGATGGTGAGCGTCCGGGCACGCATCTTGTTCTGCAGGGCGGGCATGTGATCGCTTCCGGTATTGCTCAAAGCAGGAAAGGGACTGAAATCAATGTGGAACGGCTCTTTTACAACACACCCGCGCGATTAAAGTACCTTAAGAGTATTCATACCGAACTTGGAAAAATTACCGATGTTGTCAATCGCATGGCGCTTGCTTATCCGAATGTGCGTTTCATATTGATTCATGAACAGAAAACTGTGTTTCAAACGAATGGCAGCGGCAACTTAAGTCATGTACTGGCTGCCATTTACGGAGTGCGCACGGCGAAAGCAGGCTTTCATTTCTCAGGAGAGTCGTTGGATTTTAAGGTTGGGGGTCTTGCCGTACATCCTCAGATTTCTCGAGCAGGCCGGCAATACGTTTACATTTTTATCAATAACCGTTTTATTAAAAATTATCCGATTTTCAACAGCATCATGGACGGCTACCATACTTTGATGATGATCGGCCGTTACCCGATCTGTGTTCTCCATGTTCAGATGGACCCGTCGCTCGTCGACGTTAATGTTCATCCGGCGAAGCTGGAAGCACGAATCAGTAAGGAAAAGGAACTCTGCGCACTGATCAGTGAAACGATCCGTTCTGCTTTTCATCGTGAACGGCTCATTCCTTCAGTAGCAGGAAAGCCGCACACGCAGACAGACAAGCAAAAAAATGAACAGCAGGCACTTGACTTTTCACCGGTAGCTGTTACAGGGCCAGATCTGTCAGATCAGCAAGAGACTCAGCGAAGCACACCATTTGCTGAATCGGCGTTCTCGGAACAAGTGCATGAACCGCAGAATGAAAGCTTCTCAGCGGTACAGTCGGACTTTAATCAAATCGCGGCTGCTTTTCAGGAAGAAACGGACGATGCAGGTATCGAAGTGTTATCTGAAAAAGAACGGGATGATGAACCGAAAAAGCGTATGCCCAAGCTCTATCCGATCGGCCAGATGCATGGTACTTATATTTTTGCCCAAAATGAGGAAGGACTCTATATTATTGATCAGCATGCCGCTCAAGAGCGGATTAAATACGAGTTTTTCCGTGAAAAAGTCGGAGAAACCGCGCGTGAGGTACAGGAACTGCTTGTTCCCATGACCTTTGACTTCAATACGGCTGAATATGAGACAGTTATGGAATATCTGGATTATCTGCGCGATATCGGACTGAATTTCGAAGAATTCGGAGCACGCAGCTTGATCATCCGTTCCTGCCCAACTTGGATGCCGAAGGGCAGGGAAGAGGAAATGATCAATGACATTGTCCATCAATTAATTGAGAGCGGCAAAGTCTCGATCAAAAAGCTGCGCGAGAAACTCGCAATGATGATGTCCTGCAAGCGCTCAATCAAAGCCAATCATTATTTACGCCAGGACGAAATTCAAGCTTTACTCGACTCACTTGGTAAGGCCAAGGATCCGTTCACCTGCCCGCACGGCCGTCCGGTACTTGTACATTTTACGCCCTACGAAATGGAAAAGATGTTCAAACGCGTGCAATAAAGGGATTTCCAGAGCCCAAAAAGCCATTTGCCCATAATTTGCCCATGTAAATTTTATTTGCCCAGATAGGCTTCAAGATTTGATACTAATTCATTTTCCAAGTTCTTGGTGAAATGCACATAAACATCCGCAGTAAACTCGACGCTACTATGTCCTAACCGGACACTCACAGACTTGATATCTGCCCCGCTCTCGAGTAACATGATCGCGTGTGTGTGGCGCAGTCCGTGAGGTGTGATGTGGTGAAGATTTGTTTTGGCAAGAATCATGTTGATGACCTTGTTCACGCCGTATTCGCCCATCTCACGACCGTTCGGAATAGTAAGCATATATTCAGAGTCAAAGCATATCTTGTGTTTGAGACGTTCCTTCTTCTGCCAAGTCTGATATTGCTTCAATTGATCGATGAGCGTATCGTCAATGGCAATCGTCCGGATACTGGACGCAGTCTTAGGCGGGTGGCAGCCGCTCTTATCACGTGATTTCGTAATCTTAATTCGCTTATGAACCAGGTCGATGTCGTCCCATGTGAGGGCGAGCATTTCGCCTTTCCGCATTCCCGTTCGTAAAAGCAGGGAGACCATGATAAAATGATGAAAGGGCGATGTAGCTGCCGCATCCATAAAGATGCTGACTTCATCTTTCGTCAGATAATTGGTTTTTACAACGTCGTCTTTCTTCGCAATTGATACGTTTTGAAACTTGTTAAAAGGCAGCATTTCCAATTCAACAGCTTTATTCATGGCCGTGCAGAAGATGGAGTGGATCGACTGTATGGTTCTTTTTTTGTACTTTTTGGTAAGTCCATTGATAAATCGCTGATACTGCGTCTTCGTGATCGTTGCCAACCGGTACCCACCAAGTTCAGGAATAAGTATGTCATTGATGTAATGCTTGCGGTAGGTTCGTGTCTTGGCATTGATGGATTCGTTATATACTTCTAACCATTCGGTCAACCAACTCTTTACAAGCGTGTCTCGGCTTTTGACAATGGTTGTCTGACCAAGATAGATTTTTTCCTCAATGTCCGCGGCTTCAACTGATGCTTCTTTCTTTGTACGGAAGCCGCCTTTGGTTTTCTCCTTGTACTTTTCAGTAACGGGATCACGGTAGATGATCCGGTATTCCCACTTGTCGCCGCGTTTTCTGAAACTGGCCATTATTTTCACCTCTTTTCAAAGGGAAATTGATGTAGTTACCTTGAATATGTATATAGCAACTACGTCTTTTATTGAGGAAACGATCAATTAGATCACTTGATCAAGTGTAGTTACCTCTTAACTATGTGCAGTAACTACATTGAAGTTCAGATGCCCCATTGTTGTTTGAGCTTGCCAAGAAACTTCATCATGGTATCGTCGTGATCTTGCATCACATCCGGATGAAACTTGGCGGCGGCAACACGGTAGATTTTTTTCAGCATCTTCTTCTCATTATCCGAATAGTTACTTGCTCTCACATTTCCGAGTAATGAGCTCCAATCGTAGTTATCACTTGAATAGGATTGGTAACTACGCTTTGTATACTCATCACTTTGTCGCTTTCGCTCTTTCAATCGCTCTAACTGCTGTGGATCACGGAGCATGTTGAATACGTCATAGCAGGTCTTATACGTGTCCTTGCCGTAAAGTTCATCAAAGGCTTGCTGAGCGTCCTGATAGGCAGACACGATATCGTGGTGTTCATGAGCAACGCGGTACTCCTCAGTCTTTTCATATTCTTCTTTGATGTCTTTCTGAATAGGTGTTAATTTCTCATACACATAATCCCATAGCCGTTCCGCGCTAATTTCCATCTCGTTCAACTTTTTCTCTAAAGTGCTTTGCATAATGCAATCACCTGGCCAGCATTCGCCGGTTGCTAGGTCGTAATAGCCCATCGTGCAGATTACCCATTGTTTGGCCTTCACCTTGCCTTTTTCTCGATAGCTTTCACGCATTGAGATTTTATAAGCATCACGGATAGGGCGTTCAAATCGTTCCTGGCTGTAATGGTAAGAGTAGTTAGTGGTGGTTACGCCATCCACGGTGAATGACCAAGGTTCGACGATAATCTCTTTTGGCTCGCCATAGGGATTAGGTTTTCTGTTCTGTATTTTTTGAATGATGCAGTACATTGGTTTCACCTCCTTTCAATCGAGTAATACCCTTTACCATTCCTCGTGTAGTTGCTACTGATAGTAATACGGTAACTACATTTGTTGCGTTTACTTACTTTTTAAAGTAAATCTATAAAAGCCTTTTCAATATTTTCTTTTGGAATTTTTTGAAATGGTTCTTGCTCTAAAATATACAAATAGGAACGGACGGTTTCTTTTAACTCGTTATCGAATTCAGTTTTAAAAACAATCGGTATATTTTTCAATATCTTGTATGTTTCTCTTTGGGAGAAGTCAAACGGACGTTCAACATGAATAAAAACTGGCTTGCTTTTATTATCTTTACTTGGCAATGTAACGTTTAGTGGAATGATCTCTTTTATTGCTCTTTTTCTAAAGATTATTTTAAATTCAGTATTAAGTACAATTCCCTCGTATTCGTCATTAGCAAAGAATTCTTCTTTGAAGTCAGAAAACACATTATCCTCACTATCCAATATCTTGAATTCATATTCAAATTGCTCTTGATTAAAAAGATCATTTGGGCGTACATTCAGTACCGTGCAAATATTATCCATTGTATCGAATTGTATTCCCTTGCTCTTGTTGTAGGCAAGAGCGGTTATTGTTGTTCTTGAAATTCCTGTCATCTTAGCTAACTCAGTTATTTTCATGTTTCTTTCTGCAAGCAAAACATTCAAATTACAAGTTATCATTTCATCATCTCCTCAAAATAATTGTACAATACTCTGAACAAATGTCAATAAAAAGTTAATATATGATTGATATGAAAAAAATATAATGTATGATTTAATTATAAACATTATGTCCAATATATTGAACAAATACATGCGAATGGAGTTGATTGCAATTGTGTACAAACAATGTAAGGGTGATTATGGCGAAAAGGAAGGTAAGTATCAGCCATCTCAGTCGCAAAACCGGACTATCAAGAACGACGATCTTCAATCTCTATTATGAAAAATCAAAAGGTATTGAATTTGTTACTCTTGACAAAATTTGCAAAGCTCTTCAATGCTCTGTTGATGATGTCATTATCTTCCCTATTGAAAGAGAAAAAGAGGTAGTCAAGTAATTAAATCTGAAATATCAATCATTTTTTTCTTTTTCTCTCATCACGTTCTTTGATTAGCTTGAGGAATCCAATTAAATCTTCTTTTGCTTCTTCAGGGCTACCTGGATAGTCTTTGTAGGCAACCATGAAGTCGGGATCTTCTTCCAATTCCTTGAGCAGTGATAGTGATTCATCATTGGCGCTTTTATCATTAACTAAATAATCAAGGCTAACATTAAAATAATTTGAAAGTTTTTTTAACGTAGATAGTTTTATGTTTTCACTACCTTTTTCATAAAAGTTAACAATCGTTGTATATGGTACTCCGGAGCCTTTTGCTAAACCGGCTCTTGTTATGCCTTTTTCTTTCATTAGTAAATCAAGTTTTTCTGTAAAAGTCATTTTTTATTATCCTCCCTGTGGTAATCAATTTACCATGCGTAGCAATTTATTTATATTATACAATTACTTTCTCCAAAAATAAATAAAAATATTACCCCGCGTGGTAAAAATGCATTGACAATATACCATACGTAATATATATTTATCACATAAATACCACGTGTGGTAAAAAGAGGTGAAAACAATGTTCCCGAACCTAAGAGCAGAAATGGCTCGGCAAGGAATTGATGGCACAACGATTTCAGCCAAAATCGGTTGCACTTCAAAAACTTTCAGCAATAAGATGACCGGAAGAACAGAGTTTACTCGCGCTGAGATATTTAAAATTCAAAAATACTTTTTCCCTAAATTGTCCATTGATTACTTGTTTGAAGAGACGCATGAATTCTCTGCATAAAAAGGAGGCAGTCAGATGAGTGAAATTAAGATATTTGAGAATCCAGAGTTTGGCGAATTACCAACGGTTATGGTGAATGGTGAACCTGAATTTGGTGGTAAGGAAGCTGCCCTAATGTTGGGGTACGCAAACCCATTGAAAGCAATCCGTGATCACTGCATTTCAAAAGGGGTGAACGAAATAGACACCCCTTCAAATGGAGGAATTCAAAAGAAAAAATTCATCACAAAGGGCAATGTCATTCGGCTTGTTACACATTCACATCTACCCGGGGCAGATAAGTTCGAGTCTTGGATATTTGACAAAGTCATTCCACAGGTTTTAGAAACAGGAAGCTATTCAATGAATCAGGATGATGAACTAAAGAGAAAGCGTCTTGAAATTATGGAGAGAAACGCAGAAGCACGAGACCGAAAGGCGCGTAACGAATCTGCAAAGTTGCTTATGCAGATCAGAGCAGGCGCAAAATCAGAAACGTACAAACAGGTTCTCGAATCGAAAGCAACGGAGATCGTCACTGGTCAGCAGCTTCTTCCACTGCCTGAAGCGAAACAAATTTCTTACCCAGCAGAAGCAGTTGGTAAAAAAATTGGATGCAGTGGGAACATGGTTGGTCGCATTGCCAAGAAACTTGACATCAAAACAGAGAAGTACGGTCGATGGATACATGATAAATCGCGGTATGCCAATCGTGAGGTTATGAATTTTGAGTATTACGATAACGCTATTCCGCTGATTAAGGCGGAGTATAGGAAACGAGAAAGTGGAACGGTGGTGGATATCAAATGAGAACACAGGAGGTAATGGAGAAGGCTCTTCATTATGAATATGCGGGAGCCGTTGGGCGTTTGTTTGACAGAGCATATAAAGAAGTCTCTGACCCTGACAATCCGCTTCCGTTGGACATTCAGAAAAAGTTGGCGCTTTACCACGTGAAATACATGCCCGCAATGAAGAAGAATAAGGAACTGACCTATGAGGAATTACTCAATAAATTCCGGGTGTTCGACTTAATTCACTTTTACCTGGAACAG
>NZ_JAMXWM010000047.1 GCF_024125445.1 Sporolactobacillus shoreicorticis
TTTGTGGTGGCCTATAATCCCAAGGAAGCAGAAAAGGAAAAAAAGCAACGTGAACGCCTGATTCAGGATCTGGAGACGGCTCTGGAAGAGCTGCATCAGTTGCCAGAGAAAAAGCATACGAAAGCGGCCTGCGCCTTGCGATCTCACAAGTTATATGGCCGGTATCTTCGCCAGTTGAAGGATGGACAGTTAAAAATTAACCGGTAAGCGCTTCGCGATGCGGCACGTTATGACGGCAAGTATCTGATCCGGACGTCAGATGATTCCCTGTCTGCTGAAGAAGTGGCCCTGGGCTACAAAATCTAATCGCCGTAGAAAATGGCTTCCGAACATTAAAATCCACCCTATGCCTTCGTCCCATGTATCATCGGGTCGAAGATCGGATCAAAACCCATGTTTTGATGAACTGGCTGGCCCTGCTTTTAATCCGTCTGGCCGAGCTCAAAACCGGTGATAGCTGGCGAGCACTCAGACGCCTCATGGATCAACTGGTTTTAGGCAAATTTTTTTCTAAAAACGGTGCCTTCTATCAACGGACAGAGCTCACTGCGAAACAGTCACAAACCCTGAAGGATCTAGGGATCAAGGCCCCTCAGAAGATCATCAAAATGGATCTAAAACCATAGACACACACCAGGGGAAACCAAAATCTCGAAAAGAGGCATCATCACGCCATTTTTTTGGGATTTCGTGTATCTATGACTGTCGAACTCGAGCTCCAGCATATAAGAAAACGCATCCTTACATTTTCATGAGTGGTGGTGTCCCGCACCCCTCAAAGCGGGACATGGGCGTTTTATACGTTCAGCAAGCCCCAATTAATATTCTTTTGTTAAATTTCGTTAAAGCAGCATAACTTACAACTATGGCATATGGAATTTTCATTTTCAAATTTCTTTAATCTACACATAACTACGTCTGCAGACTCATTACAAGTACCAAGAAATTTTCTGGCATGAAAACACGGATAAATATTTCCATCACAATTTATTATCAACCTATCATTTAAATGTCGGCAATTTTTAATTTTATGCCCTGAAATTAAATAATTTAATAATTTCCAATGAAAATCATTTTTTTCATTAAAAACCTTATCAAATATTTTTTTAATAGGATATAAATGTATTTCTTCAGCATCCCAATTATAAGCACTATTGGGACTATTATAAATGACATCCAGTTCTAATTTTGCATTTTGTTTAGTAGCATATTTTAATACTTCATCCATTCGATAGACATTAAACCTAGTCAATGCGCAAGAGAAAACTATATTATTAAAATCACGACTTTTTAACATATCTAAATTTTTAATAAGTTTATCATACCCGCCTCGATGATCCTCAACATATTTTCTATCAGGACAATCTACAGAAATATACAAATACGCATTCGTTTGCTTTAACCACGTTATATCTTCTTCAGATATCAGCGTTCCATTAGTATATACTGAAATGGAATTACAATATTTTTTCGCTGCAATTGCAAGTTGACACAATCCTTTATAGAGGAATGGTTCACCTCCAGTAAATGAAATTCTATCTATTTTTTTGGTTATACAAAGCCTATCTATAAAATCCAAAAGGTTATACTTATTAATATATCTATAGCTTTGCTTGTAAATATTAGTTTCATAATAACAATATTTGCATTTTAAATTGCACGTATCGTTAACTATAACGCATAATTCAGAAATCATTAGTTTTATTCTCCATTCTTATTGATTTTGAGTTTAGGATACTTATTTTTTTTTCAAAATCATAATTATATATTTTTCTTAATAACAAACAAATTTTTCCGTAGTCCCATATTTGATTAGCGTTTTCCATTGTAATTAAAAATTTTTTTAATTCTTTATTATTTTTTAGACGAGTTCTATAAAACATTTCCCACACCAATACTCCAGCACAATATTTATCTTTATCACTAGGAAGGGATTCAATATAGTGATCTCTATATTTTTTGTATATTCTTTTACTAAATCTCCATTGTATATACAATAATTGCATAAATTCCGTTAGGGTTTCACACATAAATTCATCTTTAAACTCAATCGTAAAACCTATCAACTGATGAAATATTTCATGTATTACGTATTTAAAAAACATAGCCATTGGACTTTTTATTAATTTTTCATTTAGCAAAATAATTTCTTTATATGCCAATCCTAATGAGTTAATATCTTTTGCTATGTAAATATCCACATTAGCATTTGATTTAAAAAGCCCGAAATATTCAATAAATTTTGCTAATTCCAAATTTAATTTATTTTGAAAGTTGGAACGGCAAACAACCGATTTCTTAATACAAACAAGCTTGTCAAGTAGCATTTGCTTATCTATAATGAGCATCTTATATATGTCGTTTACATGGTTAAAAATAAATTTTTCATGGCATTCAGAGCATATCATAACTTTATAAATATAGTTTCTATTTTCAGGATATGGTATATTTAGTTTAGGGATTGCAATATATAGCGTTCCATATATTTTATATCCAATATGAATGACTCCAGTGTAATATACGGTTAATACATTATCTATAATATCATACCGAACATTGAAGCATTTTTCGTTGACGCAATAATCTACAATCAATGAACTATTGAAAAAAAATCTATTTCTTGGGTTCTTCTCACTTATTTCGATCTCAAAACATACATCAATTTTCCATATGTTATAATATTTTTCAATTTTAATTTTATATAAATTATTATTCATCTTTGTCTCCAATTATGGATTATTATCGTATTACTTGCTCACAAATATATGACTATTGCGACGGTTGTCAAACCTTATTGAGAATTAATAACTTTCCTATGAATTTTATAGTATACTTTGAATAATAAAATTCAGAAAATATTATTTATACCTGCAGTGTCAATAAGGATATTATTGTTTCGTGTTTCGTAACAGATAAAATTAGTAATAACGATGTCAAAATGAATATTCATTTCAATCGTGCCGCCAAAATCTTTATTACTGCCAAATCCAAAATGACAAGTTCCTAATGACTTTTCCCTACTTGTTAAATTTACAGTTGGTAATATGTTTTCATTAGTTCCAATCCCAAATTCTGAAATTGGAACATGTGTTATCTGGTGATTTTTTACTATAACGCCGTTTCTAATAGTAACTATATTTTCATTTTGCTTAAGTATTCCATTAGCAGTGTAAGCTTTTATCGGAAAAAATATTTCTCCATATGGAAATTGTAGAATTTTTTCTTTTATCATAGATACAGCATCCTCTCTTACCGCAATACTGTTCTGCAATTCAAAATTTATACTCGTCCCTTCTCGAGTAATAACAGACAAATTTTTACACCCGTAAAATAGATTGCTAATTTTTCTGTTACGATTTATTAACTTAGTATCATTAATACTAAATATTCTTTTTTTATCTTTCCATTCACTATTCCTGCCGAAATCTAAGTATATAACTTTATTATTTCTTTCGAGTTCATGAAAAATATAGTCCAAATTAATCCCACCAATGTCAATCTCATTAATAACTATTATACATTCACAATGAATCACTAACTGGTTGATACTTTCTAAGATAGAACAATCTACTCCTTTAGCTTTTTTCCCCCATGAGCGAATTTTTTTCATATAATATAAATATATGTCTTTATGACAATTACTATATAAAATGGTAATTCTTGAATAGTTGTTTATATACTTTTTAATATCGTACATTTTGATTATCAACTTTTTTTATCAATATTTTTTTTATAAATATTAAAATGTACAACAATGCTATAAACTGGCTTATCCCTGCTAGTAGCCATATAACCTTATAGCCTAATTGTTCAATTAACATTCCAAATATTAACGTCAACACAAAACCAACTCCGGAGTTAATAGCAGTGATAGCAGAGGTATACGTACTTCTTTTTTCACTTTTAATTAAATCTTGCATCCAAACACTTTTATTAGTTTGAATAAGCTGAAGCCCAAATTCAAACACTAAAATCAAGAAAAAGTATAATAATATATTACTTTTTGCAGTAAAAATCAAGAATAATGAAATAGCACTCAATATTTCACCATAGATAGTCAAATTAAAATTCGATATTTTTTTTACGACTATTCCTGAAAAAAAACTAGCAAGTGCTTGAACCAACATAAATATAACCAACATAATTCCAATCCACTCATTTTTGATTTTAATTACGTTTATTGCATACAATTGCCATACTAAAAGGAACGCAGTTAGTGGCATACTATCGATAAGATAATAGCCCAATAGATGAATCATAGTTCCATCCTTAAAAAAGTTTTTTGTTGATGTAACAATTTCTTTTACAAAATAATGTTCAAGTCGTTCTCCATAATTATCACTGAAAAAAGCAGATACCACTAATGCAACAATGATCGCTGTTAAGCCTGCAATAATAATTGCCAAAGATACATTAAATAAATTAGAAATAGACGCTAACATTGCTCCAGCTGCAGCAAAGATTGATATTATACCATTTAATATTGGCACCACTCTGTTCTTATAAGAATCTTTATTAATTTCTTTTAGTTTATCGATATACCACGCTTGGGGCGATCCACTTATTAGAGCAATACCCGCCGATGAAATCAAAGTGAAAAGAGAAAAAGAGATTACATTCTTCGACAATGCAAATCCGATAAGTCCTACTCCCCAAATAATAAAACCAATGGATGTTATTTTTTTACGTCCAAAAATATCAGCAAGGTTTCCACTAGGGTAATCAAAAATTGCTAAACTAATTGAACTAATTGCCATTACAGTACTAATTTCAAAGGCATTCAAGTGATTCTGATTCATAAGAATTATATACGCCGCACCATATATCATGTCAATAAAGCTATAGCTACATAACACATTCCCCAAAAAGAATGAATATCGTTTTTCTATATTCATTAGTTACTCTCCTTTAACACATCTATAATTTTTTTTATTCTCCTTATACTCACTTGTTCATACGAGTAGACCGCATTAAAGTCCATTATATTTTGATATAGATAATTTATGTCTAAAATTAATTTACTATAGTCAATACTCAATTCTGTTTTAATTAATGCAACTACAATTCCAAGTCCCAATATATAGTCAATTGATTCGAACGGATTTTTATATACTTGAATTATTAAATTTTTTGCTTGATTTTCACTAACATTTAAAACATTTATGACGTTATCGATACATTGCTTTACATTTTTTCCGCTTGTATGTACAAACATTGATGCATATGCAAGTTCAGCAATAAATTTTAATTTATTTATAAATGCACTTCTTACATCTATTGAATCACTTTTTAATGACACCAAAAATTCAGAATATTTGGCCCATCCTTCATCAATCACTTTATTACCAATAATGCGATTAATTTTACGAAAATTCCTTCTTAGGAGATCAGTATATAAATGTCCCGGATAAATTTCATGCGCAATCTTAAGTAAAATATTATTTTCTGTTAATTTGATATTTCGGTTTAAAAAGACAAAACTATCATCTTTTTCTGTATTTATACACATATCAGCTACATAGACAAAATTAAGCGGCACATTGTAACATAGTATATTTTCATTATTTGCGTATCTCAAGTTATTTAATAATCTATTCTTTTCTTCGGAATTAATTGAGAACAGTTTAAAAATTTTATTTAAATTAGAATATAAAGTTTGTGGTGTTATTTGTTTTATACTACTTTTATCAGGAATGTATTCCCAATTTTTTATGTATTTTAATAAATACACCAAGTCATTAATAACTGTATCACTCTCCATTTGTACACCAGTTTCTAATAATAAATACTTTTCAAAATTAGATTTTCCCAGTGGAATCCAAAATGGGCTTATTGCTTTTGTAAGCATCATTTTATTAATGAATTTATTTGAGAAAATCTCGATTTCTTTATAGAATGATTTTGGAATTATATCCATAGAATCATATACTTTCTTAATCGACATCATTTCATATTTTATCCGCGAAATAGTATCAAAACAATCTAATACTCCTGTTTTAAAAATGGCCGCTGATAAGTATTCATCAACTTTTCTCAGAGAATTGGCAGCCATTTCTATATTATCGGGCAAATAAAATCTTTCAAAATAATATTTCGGGGTTCTCCAATTAGCAGAAATAAAACTTAATGAACTGTCAATCCAACGCTGAGGTTTGGTATGTAACTCTCGTAAACAAAGTTGTTCCATTTCTCTTTGTTTAAATGCTCTTATTAATAATGTATTATAAAAAGGTGATGTGCCGTATTCTAACTTTTTCTTTGCTTTTAATAAAACATCCTCAATTTCCTTTTCATCAAAAATGATATTATTATTAAAAACATGTCCATGATGTACAGCTAACACTGGAAATAAACGATCAATTAGCTGACAATATATATCCATTTTATAGTCAACATTACTGTTTAATTCCATAGTGAACAACTCCCCGACTGGTCGTAAGGATATAGCATAACATCCTGAATATAAGATTGTTCCAGTAATTTCCAAATTAGTCGTTCCCACCCTATCCCTATCGAAAAGACTGGTGGTACACCCGATTTTAGAGCATTTATAAAATATTTATAATTATTATTTTGCAAGTCAAACATATGTATGCTTTCCAGAAATTCATTGCAACTACACACTTTTTCACTTCCACTAGCCATCTCATATCCGTTTAAATTTAAATCAAGAGCATATGATCTTTTGCCTTTTTTTCTGGTAAAAAGATTTTGGCTAAGACCGTTAATTCCTGCTTTTGTATTTTCAATATATGGAAAATCTTCTACCCAATAAAAAAAATATCTTGGTATTTGATTTTTCTTATATTTCTCTACCACAACTTTTATTCTGTCAAATAAATATTTCGTCTCATTATCTGTGATTCCTTGAATTGCTAGCCATGTAAATTCAGAGGCATTTAAAATGCCCTTTTTACACAATTCATCTTCTACTAACTCATAATTTTTATTAGTTTTTCTAGTAACGTAATGTAAATTACCAATCAAATATTTAACATGTGTAATTTTGCATAAAGCAAAGTATCCTTTCATATATTTATTTAAGAAATTTTCTATATTCAAATATGGAATATTTAACAAATTGATATTATCGTTATCAAATTCTCTAATTTTTGGGCTATAGTAAAATTTAAATCGCATGTCTGGACGATCTGTCCCATATTTCTTTTTTAATTCGTTATATTTATAAACGTTAAACGGAGTCTTAATTTCAATATTGTGAGTTGACTTTACTAAAGCTTTCATTAATCCTTCAATTAATTTTTTTCCGTTCACATTATCCATAAAAGCTGCAGTAATTGCCAACTGTGTAAACTCAACTAGCGAGTCAGACCTAGCGCATGAGTTCTCTTGGGGAAGCCTGAAACATTTAGCAAACTGGTAATTCCTTTCTATTCCAGAAATTGAAGATATCAAATTTATAATATTTGGTGACTGTAAAAGATTATACCTTTCTTCTCCTGTTAGAGGATTTTTTATAACCCACTCAAACATCCCATATTCTTTGACAGATTTCCATAACAAAGGAACATCCGTTTCTATGAACTCTTGCTTATTTAAATATTCCCTAACAACTTGCTTTAACAAATTACTATATTTCAGTATATTTATTCTATTATCTTTCAGATTCTGATTAAATAATAAATTGACTTTACTTTCACTACAATAACTTATTACATTTATTTTTTTTGCATTAATTCCATACTTTTCATTTTTATATTCGCCTTCAATTTGCAGTACTGTTCTATACGGATATATTGGGTTAGCAAAAATTGGAACATCTCCAGTTATATCATGCAAAATAAAACTGTTTTGCGCTGTACTTTTAACCCAGCCCATCACTATTAACTTTTGATTTGGGCTAATATTCTTTATAAAAGTTCTCATTGATTATCCCCCTTGTATTCTTGAGCTTAGTAGTCATTGGCCCGGGTACGCGTGATATCCTTTAATGTTCATTGGCTCGGAATTCCTATCGGATCGGTCAGATCCTTCAAAATTCCATCGACGTCATTCTGGCCGGTTACACCTTCATCATCGCTGGACTAAAGAAACAAATTCAAAGTCTAGACCGGTTACACAGCCGGCACGATCGCTGAAATCTTCTAAACGACTACCTACTAAAGCAAGTGGGTTCAGACATAAATGTCTGCGACTTAAAGTCGCTGCTCAAGACTGAAGTCTTCTGAAAGGCCTTGTGCTCAAGGCACACTTGAATTCTGAATGAACTCAGTCATCAATCTTGAAAATATCGTCCTTGACTTTGTTCGACTGGTTGGAAATATATTTTCGAATGATTTCTTCTGTCACGTTGCCGACCGTTGCACAGGAATAACCTCTAGACCATGAGTGCTGACCCCAGTATCGCGTTTCTTAAGCTCCGGAAACTCATCTTGCAGAAGCCTGGATGAGCGTCCTTTCAGATACTGCATGATTTTACTCGGTGCTAGGCTTGGTGGACAAGCGATCAGCAGATGGATATGCTCTTTTCCCACACTGCCCTGAAGAATGGCTATTCCTCGTGCTTCACACCCTTGCCGGATCAGCTCGCGCAACCGAATAGCAATCTCACCTCGCAGTACCTGATACCGATATTTGGTCACCCAGATCACATGATGCTTGAGATCCTAGACCGCATGACCGTTTTTCTGATAGCCGTCCATACTTTTCACCTCTGGCAAAAGTATGGACACGAATAGATAATGCTAAAGGCGGTGGGTTTAACCCCCGCTTTTGGAAACTAAATTGATTACTATAAAAACGAAGCACAATTGGACCAAATATGCGAGTCTGTGCTGGAAAGTGTCTCAATCGGGCGATTTTCGAACCGGACGAACGTCGTACACCTCTACCGGAGATGAATACCTTCGCTACTACTTAATAAAAGCTGCAAATTCAGTCATGTAATACGATCCGCTTTAGCGGGCGTACTACCAAAAGAAATTTGATGAAGTGCCCGAGTTTCGCCATAAACGTGCACTCGTACTAGCAACCTGGATTCCCGCATCTCCACACTATGATTTGCCAAAAGTGGTTGGAGAAACTGATTTTACAGGCGCTTTTGAGTTTTCTCATTGCCTCCTAACCTAGTGATGTATGAAGTTACATCACTAGGTTAGGAGCTGCTCGGCAGAAAATACGTTGCCTATGAAATACGAATATAAGTAAAAAATTTAATAGCATTGTTCGTATTTAAGACTATAATCAATTGGAAATATGAATTTGCAATCTCTTGTATAGCTATTCCTAAAGGAACCTTGTTTCTTCGGCAGACCCATAGTGATGTATAACGGGGATCTAGGTAGCAAGCAAGAGAACTGGTTCAACTAGTAGACGTGCTGCTCTTAGACCACCTGATCTACATGCAAGGGAGACGAACTAGTTGGCAGTAGATCAGCCATCACTCCTTTCACGTCTTCAAATTTTCGAAAAATGATGAAGGCTTAGTTTTGTGTTATCTCTTTCTCAAACAAAGGGACGTAATTTCAAAAATTAATCCTTTTCTGAGCTTTGCATATTGCCATCGAGTAAGTAGTGCAGACTGTGCCATGTTTTAGAGCATGGTGTGCCAAGTAAAGAGCCATGGTAATTTTGAGCGAATTTTGTCTTTCCCCTTCCGATAATTAGGGAGTATCTGATTTCTTGGAGAACCTTTCAAGGGTTTTAGGCTCCGCCCTCCCTACGGTCGCCCTGGACAGACCCCCAAAGGAAACAGGTCTCAAGGTTAGGATGGGGAAGGCCACCAAATACCCACCTTAAATTTTATAAATATGTGTCTTGACAATGGGGTCCACTTTACTATTCTTTGTCCGAAGTAACTCAGAAATATGGCACAAGTGGATCTTTACGATGGCAATACACAAGCTTGACATAACACTACAAACTTATTCAATAGTTTTAAAGGAAACACTGTCATTTTTTAATTCAATAAATAATTGTTAATTATTAAATCATTAAAAAGTATTTTCTATAAAAAATATTATTCTTACTCTGCCATGTTTTGTATTGCCCAAGGTATCATGGTTTTAAAAAATTTACATTTTTCAATATTATTCTTCCCTTCAGAAAGTAATCTTTCAATACTACATCCTCCACCACATATATTTAAACCGGGACATTTAAAACAGTTTTGATTAATATCATCTTCAAAGTGCCACTTAAGGTACTCTTCATCCATAACAAACTCATCAAAATTAACAGTGCATCTCTCATCACATTCAACAACACATTTTGAAATACGTGCATCACTTGTAACAAAAATTCCCCATGTATTAATATCTTCACCGTAAGTCAGATTCATGCAAGAATTAGTTTGAGGTATCTTACTATTTATGAGGAATACTATATTGTTAGCTGGATGATTCAAAGTAATATTGTGTTCAGTGCAATATTTCCAACAATCCTGCATAGCCTTTGCAAATTTTCTACCATCAACTTGCCACCCATCTTTAGTTGGCTGCGGTGTATTTATACTAATCTCTTCACACTTTAAATTTTCTGCTAAATATTTAATAATTTTCCCGAAAATCTCCATATTTTCGTTAGTTGGAGTAACTACAGCTCCTAATCTGCCACCAGCTGCTTTATAAGTAATCATTCCTTTTACCACTCGATCAAAACTACCGTGCCCAGCAGCGTCTATTCGGTTCCTGTCATTGATTTCTTTCCATCCATCGATGCTAAATGAAATTGAAATATTATTTTTCAAAAAATACTCTGCCATTTCTTTTGTCATCAAAGTGCCATTTGTAACTATCTCTTCGCGGAACGATATAATTTGTCCGTTTTCTTTGCATTGTTGCAATAGACTATGACATTCCATAATTTCATTAAATTTTAATAGCGGTTCTCCACCAAAATACTGAATTACTGGTTGCTTATTATTTGGTATCTCCAAAAACCATTTCATTATTTTAATTAAATCATCGCGTCCCATCTTACCTTTTTTTTCAAAAATACTATTAACAAAACAATACTTGCAACGCAAATTACAATTCTCAGTAAGCGAAATACGCATAAAACCAATTGTATTTTTTCTGATCTTTTGAGCACACTTTCGTCTAACTTTTCGTCTTTTTCTTTCCTCTGAAATTTCATCAATTTTGTCGTCTATCAAAAAACCTTTCTGAGCAAATAGTTCAAATTCGTTGTTTTCTTCTTGATCATTTTTGTTACTTAGCTCATTCATAAATAAACCATATGCTTTTTTATCTGCGGACAGCATGTTCAAATTAGATGCATTAAAAAAAATGTAAGTACTTTTCTTTTTGTATATATGTGTAAAAATAGATTTAACTAGAGTCATTTTTTATTTCCGATATTACATTATTGGTTATATCGGTTGATCAATTGTTAAAGTAATCTATTAATGTTAATAAATAATATTTATATTTATTAACACTATTATTACAGCAGATTTATTACTTGTATTTTCTGTTATGGCAAGTAGCACACTCTTCGAATTTTTCAATCCCTAATCATATCGTTGGGGTATCGAAGAAGGTATAAAAAGTTATTCTCCATGTAAAAGTACCTGCTATAATTTCGACTTTAAAAATTGATCTTTCTCCTTTCATTAAATAATAATATATTTTATTGTTACACAATACAAAATAAACATTCAATCTATTCACCGAATTGGTCATTATAATTAGTTGGAGTACATTCGCACCTGTTCATCCTCTTCTAACGTCATCACACATTTTTAAAATGCGCACCCACAAAAGCGGCTGCGCAACAACACAAATGCCAGCAGTAGATAGTCATAGTTAAGACTAAAGTCCACTGAAAGAACGACACTAAATACAAATTTCAACAAGAAATAAAACCCTTTCTTTAATTTTTAATATTATATCCTCCTAATTACGATAATAATAAACGATTTTCTTCGCGGCATTACCGCAAGCCCATATAAATAACCTTGCTACAATATATGCCGGTTCTAAGGCTATTAGCTCATTCTGTTGCAGTATATTATCAAACACGCCTTACATTACTGGTGTCTAATGCAGTGATCCTAGTACAATACGAATTACGTTCATTTCCACAGTACACCTGTTTGGTACTTGACTGCGATATTTTGTCACCCAGATCACATAACGCCTGAAATTGTACTGCATATTAAATCACCGTTCATGCCCCTTCACCTTGAAATAATTCTAAAAGCGTATTCCATGTGAGCTTGGATATGAAAATTCAAAAAAATCATTGCTCGTTATTAAAGCTTTTAATTGTCGTCTTATCTCATAATTCATACATACATATACATATACTTTGATATTGCCTTTTCGAAAAATGTGAATTTAAATGTGAAAAGAATTCTTAGAAGTTGTTTTAAATTTTTGAGGAATCATTCTTGGGTGTTATTTTAATTTTTCTTGATAAATTTCTACTTCGAACTATTGTTTACCTATACATCAATCTAATTAGTTTATACTATTCATTTCTCTATCTAGCAATTCTAGTATTAACATTTAAGCAATTAAATTCCACGCAATCTGCATTATTTTTAAAAATCAAAGACAAATTGGACTAAAACAAACCCCGTTAGCAAGTTTCGTGAACTGCAGTTTCTTCTTTTGATTCTTTTTTCATTTCTTCTTCCATTGAGGCCAATAAATCCTTTTCAAATTTTTCTATTTCAGCATCTGCACTCAGGACTGTTGCCGATCTGGAACGTTTGCACACATCGCCATACTGTAAGTAATCCACTGCAATTTTACTTTCTTTCAACATTATTATCATCCTCTCAAAAAATAATATTTCTTTCAGCATTCGTTATATCACTTTACCATATCATTGTC
>NZ_JAMXWM010000048.1 GCF_024125445.1 Sporolactobacillus shoreicorticis
GCTACGTTCTGGCGATAACGTAGCTAGCAAAACACATATTTACTAACTAGTATAAACGATCTTCATCATTTACCTTGCTGGAAGATTTAGTAATAAACCTTTTAACAGACGAACAAAAAACTCACAGATTTTTCATTTTCTGTGAGTTGATTTTTTATATAATTGCTTATTTTCATCCAATTATTATTGAAGAGCTGTCAATGTCATTGAAATTTAATGGGCGATCACAATAGCCCGAACCGAATTACAGCTCAATGTTCTAAGAAATCAAGTTGAACACAGACTGCTCATTAATCTCAGCTCCCCTGCAGCTCTTTCTTTCATTACTAAAACTAAGGGGAATTTGCTCCTCACCTCATACCCGGCTGTGTCGGCGCTTTTAACCAGTGCCTCGCTGTCATGGATACAAGAAACAAGCAATGTCTGAGTCGCCGTAATGAATCCTTTGTATCCACAAAGCACGGACGGCATGTGAAACAAGTTCATGATTTTCTCAACGATGCGAATTGCCCCCTTGAACTCTGAGATATGATTGAGCATGAATAAGAATTCATCACCGCGAAACCAGATCCGCCAGATGTTTTTACTTAAGTTCATTGGACGTCATCTATTTTTTCACTCTAGCAAAAAAATCACCCGTGTCTTAGTTCTGAAATAAACCGCTGTGTTACGAACTAATATCCGTTAATAAATGCCGTGTTCAAGTTATCGGTCCGGATACTCATCCACATAATTAACAATGCATAACAACACGAGAATGCTTCACTAACAAATCGCATTAACTGTACTGAGCAATTATCTCATTTTAGGCGATTTCAAGTCTCACTTTCAATAGAAATATAGCATATTTTGTACTAAAACAAGAGAATATGCGGTCAGACTCGTGACAGTTTGCGATGAAACCGTGTCAAACGGTGCGCTAAATCAAGATTTTACAGACATGAACTTGGCTGAACGACGTGAATATTAAATTCATTACTTATTGAGGTGTCACTACTACCGCTGTACAGGGCCAAGATCCCTTCCTGTATAATTGATCAGCCTACAACAAACACCGATTCCCGTGATTCGCACGAGACGGTAAAGCTTATCACTGCTTGGCTACCTCATCGGTCAATCACATTCTCCGAGCTTTTCCTCTTGAGTACGTCCGCAATGGCCTGCGCGATCGCGTTTTTGTCCTGGTCGTTAAGCAATTTAGTGGCATTAGGCATTACATTAGTCTGTACTTTGTTAATCAGCTTTCTCCAGTACCAGAGCCTTCTTTTCCACGGCCTGCACTAGCTTTTACAGCCACTTATAGGTTGCCGTTGCCAAGTGATATACAATATATCACTGCTTCATCATACTCATGCATTCATTCTGTCATTGCATAAGCACGTCAGCATCAAATGTCTGTCTCATCGCCTTGTCCTTTTGGATAAATAAAGAAAACCTCGAAAACGCCTTTAAATCAACGTTTTCGAGGTTTCACTGATGCACCGTGACAGTGCTTTAGCGGAGAGCGAGTCTGTATAACCCAACTCCAAAGATCCCTCTATAGCACATTATTTTCGACCTTCAAAACATACCTGCCCTTATTTTGCCCTCATTTAATCTATGGAGAGATATCATATGAAAAATTGGAATGCATCTAAAGCGAATGATTAATGAAAATAACATCAAAGTTGTGGAATTGAAAAAGTATGAACAGCAGCATCACAATGACCTACCATCTGATGCTGTCTATTGGGCAGTTGTCCACAAGATTGAATATTTCGAAAAACAAAATAATGAACTTGGGCAGTAATTATCATGCCTAAAAAACTGAGAACAACGCTTGAGATCTTGCTCGTGGTGCTTACTGCCCTATCTTGTGCCTTCTCTGCATACCACATGCTAGGCAAATCCGCCTTCAGAATACAAAGCCTGTTGTGCTTTTGCCTTCGTTTCTTCATAGATCGGATTGTAATGAATCTGGCGATTTCCTTTGGCTTTCGTACATTGTTTTTTGAACGGACATTCCGTACAGTCTTCACACTCATAAATCTTAAAATCTCTTTTGTAGCCATATCGGTCGGTGCGTGTCGTGTATTTTTTGAAGCGCACGTGACGTTGGTTCGGACAGATAAACAAGTCATCCTTTTCATTGTACGTCAAGTTTTGTATGTGACTCATGTCCTTCTTGAACGCTCTTTTCTCTTCTTGACGTAACTGATTGTAGGGAATGAGCGCTTGGTACTTTTCTTCCAACAGATAAACATAATTCGCTTCACTGCCATAGCCACCATCCGCAATGACGTGTGTTGGATGGCCAACGGGCGACTGAACCAGCCGTTTTAAATGAGGAATCAACGTTCGGGCGTCCGTCGGATTTTGATGCAGCGAGTAGAAGAGAATCATTTGATTTTCTGTTCCCATTTGCACGTTATATCCGGGCTTTAACTGACCATTCTTCATAGGAGCTTCTTTCATCCGCATGAACGTGGCGTCCGGGTCCGTCTTAGAATAGCTGTTTAGTTCCCCACAAGTGCTGAGCTGTTCTTCGTATTTTTGTGCTCTTGGAATGAAATCGCTTTTGAGTGCTTTCATCTGTTTTTTGAGTATGTGATTGGTGGATCGCTGGACTGTTTTTGATTGAGCCTGTTCCTTTGTCTTTTCTTCAACCCTTTCTGTCCACTGTTCCATCTCTTAGGCAGAAGCCACTTTTTTCTGATCCGTCACAAAGTTTTGAAGCGCTTGGTCATCGATCTTGATCTGATGTTGAAGGTCACGAAAAATGGTTTTGACTTTGTCTTGAAGTCCGTCTTGATACCGTTTCGCTGCTTTCTTCCAGACAAACGTGTAGCGGTTGGCATTGGCTTCAACCTTCGTCCCATCGACAAAATAATCCTCGCCGCTCACGTATCCCTCACTGAGTAGTTGACGGATAAAGTTCAAATACCTCCTGCAGAACGGTTTTCATCTGGTGCACCCGAAAGCGCTGAATCGTTCGAAAATCGGGCGTCTGTTGACTCGCGAGCCACATCATCGGTAAGTTTTCACGTAAGGCGCGAGCAATTTGTCGACAGGAATACCATTTTTGTGTGTAGGCATAAAGGAGAACTTTCCTCATCATGCTCGGGTCGTAGGCTGGACGTCCGCCGCCCTTATAGGCTTGAAGAAAAAGGTCAGAATCCACGCGATTGACGAAGGCATTCACGACTGACGGCGGCCACGTCAGCGGCCACCTTCTGCCATAATTTGATCCACAGGCATTGAATAATGCCTTCTGTCCGCAGTCAATGGCAATGTCGCCATTGCAAAGATTTCGGTCATGATTATTGGTAATGGAAAAGCAGAAAAAAATCCGACTGATATTCATCAATAGATGGCCATTTCTGCCCCTTCCCTATCTAACTACTGCGACCATTTTCTTTAAGGTTCTGACAAGGGCGACCGTAGGGAGGGCGAAGCCTTTACCCTTGCCAGGTTCTCAGAGAAAATGGATACTCTCTCAAGATAGGGAAGGGGGAGCAGCGCAGAAACTGACGTGACCCACCGTCTACCTTTTAGCCTATTTTCTTGCACAAGGTAGCTTCTTTTGTGGCAGAGCCTGGCCTATTTTTTGGCACGAGTGGCCTATTACGATGGCCGCCTTCAACGACACGGGACACGTGCTTTTCAGGAATAAGATCACTAAAATCCATTGGTAGTACGAGTTGGTTCATGTTATACTCTTTAAAGAAAATGTTTGTCAAAAAAATCGTCTTCTTTCTTAATGAGGTTCGGGATAATTTCATTATAAAGAATCAGACGATTTTTTTCTGTAATTTATTGTATAAAAGAGAAGCGCGGGAGGAAAAATTTCCTCTCGCGCTCTTTTCGAGACCCCTTTTGGGACAGCCTCATTTGAACACCATGTACATGAATAAAAGTAAAAGTAAGGCTTACCTTTATAATTTTCTACACTTATTACCAGGTCTCTTCATCCCATATGCCTTTAACAGTATACGATTCACCATTAAAATTATTATTTTGTGCTGTTAGCCAAACATCTCTCTTATTAGCCGAAGCAAAAGGTTTTTGGTAATGTGGTCCCTCGCCCTGTTTTACATATTCTGTCTGGCTTACGTTTTGTGCTGATGAGTTTTCTAACCAAAATCCTGTGATAGTCCCTTGCCCTTCTCCAGAAGTTTTCAATTGTACCTTCCAAGAATTATCAATACTATCAGTTTGTCTGTATCTTCCCTCTGTCTCTTTGCCATTTGCCATCCAACCATAAACTTTAAATTTATAACCAATATCGTTATCCTTGGCAGATGCAAACTGAGTTCCGAAACCAATAACCACTGTAGCTAACAAAGCAACTACCATTTTTACAATCACATGACGCTTTTTCAAAAGTATTCCCCCTAATTTTTTATAATAATGCAATATATTTAAATTTTAGGATAATATTACCTTTCCGTCAACCACTTTAATTATTTGATCAGCAAGAATATTTAAGTCCTCTTTATTATGACTTGCGATAATAATCAAAGTGCCTTGTTCTTTTTTCTTTAGTAGTAAATTTCGAACAATTTCAACACTAGACTCATCGAGTGCATTTGTCGGTTCATCGAGCAATAATAAATTAGGATCTTCAAATAAAGCCTGAGCGATACTTAAACGCTGTCGCATTCCTAAGGAATAAGTTCTTACCTTTTTTTTATTTGAAGGATCAAGCCCAACTGATGACAAAGCATCATTAATATCATTATCGCTAGCAATTTTTTTGATGTTTGATAATATTTTTAAATTCGTATAAGCGTCATAATTAGGTAGTAAATTAGTATTTTCAATAATAACTCCCATCGATTTAGGAAAACTGATATCTTTATGAAGAACCTTCCCGTCAATGACTACTTTTCCATGAGTACCATAGATTAGTCCAGAAATAGCTCTTAGTAACATTGTTTTTCCAGATCCATTTCGCCCATAAAGGCCATAAATATTTCCTGAATAAAAAATACAATTGACATGATCCAATACTGTTCTTCTCTTGATTACTTTTGAATAATTACTAAGTTCAATTTTCATGAATTAATGTCACCACTTTCTATAGGATATCTTTTTCTTCAAAAATGTGTTTTCCTGTTAAATATAGAGTGCTAGTTAATAAAACAAAAAGTAAAGTTACAATAAGTGTATTGACTAGAAAAGACGTATTTAATAAAGTATAGTGTCTCATCATCATATAATTGTTCAAGAATAAATAATTAATCACTGAATTCGGGAAATATTTTAAGCAAATATCACTACCAAACAAGATCAAAATATAAATGACTTGAGTGTATAACAAACTGATTTTACTTGAATACTTTGCCTCTAATAACATCTGAATAAGTAAAAATACAATCATACAAAAAATAGTACCGAAAAAAAGGACAAGTACATCTAAATGATACATGGGGAGTTGTTTTCTTTGAATGAAATTCAGCAAAAGATAGCAAAATATTTTCAAAGATTCAATTATCAGAATATATTTTATTAGCTCTGAAAAAAGTAATTGAAATATTTTTTTTCTAGATTGGTGTCTCACTAACTGAAAAATTCCATAGCCATTAATATATTTTTGAGTCGACTCAAAAATAAAAAAGCTAAATATTGCAAAAAGAAAATAGTTTAATAGAAAGAAATATAAATTGCCCCCAACAGGAATACCTCCATAAAGAGTTGTTATAGAGCCATTTTTTGGCGTTAAATAACAATAAACAATTAACATTAAAAAAGTTATCACAAGTTGCTTGATTTTATCCATGTCCTAATATATCCTTTGCTTTAAATAGTATTAAAGCGATATAGCTTAATACTATACAGATAACTAGTTCTCTAACAATCTTTAGAAAAAAACGAACAAGCGTTATACCTTTACCTTCTAGATAAAAAGAATTAAAGATTTCAATATCTACAAATGGACTCCATATTTTAAATAATAAGGTTAGGCAGGTTAAAATTGTTGAACATATAACTGAAATAATAAGAGCCTGTGATTTTGATAGTGTAATAGCATAAATAATAAGATAGCAGGATCCAAGAACTTGGTACAACAAGATAAGCATAACCCACTGAAACAAAACACCCATAAAGAAGTTCGTCATTAAAAAAAAGGACCATCCAAATTTGAATCCTGCGACTATTATATAGGCAAAGGAAAAAAGTATTGTGAATAGAATCACTTCTTTAAATATGACACCGATACACCATTTTATAATAGTATTACGCTCCATTCTCACAATTTTTTGAATGCCGATATTTGGAAGACTAAAAACGATAAGTATGGAAAAAAGCATATTATAGATTGTTCCGTGAAGTATAAAATAATTAAAACCTGCGTATGAAGTAACTACATCTAATAGATTAGAAATATTTTTAGTATTTGAAACGTTCCTATTCAGAAAAAAGCAAAATAGTAGCATGAATAAAAAAACACACAAAAGGATTCCCCAACGAAAAGCCCTATTTTTAAATGTGTAGTTCATCTTTTCCCCCATAGTAAATATAGCTTAAGACTGTAGTTATTAAAGTAATGAATAAAAATACAAGAAGAGCCTTAATCATATATGACATTCCATACTCAATAAATGGTTGCATTAAGTAAGTTAAACTGTAAGGCGATAAAATCAACATGATCCAAATAAAGAATGCAATGGAATATACCCATTTTTTCTCATGAAAAACAAAAGAAATCGCGGTTATAAACATACTGTATAGACCAGTGATAAGAGAGAAAAAAAGAATGTATAGAGTGTAAACAATATACGGATGTACCAAGGATAATCGCATCCAGAAATGCATATTAGTAAATGATTCTATTCCCATAAAGCTATGACCATTATGAAAAACAATTAAAGATAATAGGTAATTAAGAGTTAAGTTGCATAAAAAAAGCAAACTAGAAAAAAGAAATGAAACAATAAATTTAACTTTCATGTATCTCTTTTTACCAACCTTCGAAACAATAATGTTCGAATAACCATTTTTGTACTCAGTACATAAACAATCACCGTAAGCAATTAGAAAATATAATGGGAATAACCAAATCATGAGCATTTGTGCCACATGTCCAATCGAGGCACCAGATAAAAAAGCTGCCATACTCGGATGTAATATTGATGAAGCAGACAAATTCCCCCCATAAGCATCGGGATGCAGTATAAAGTCCATAAAAACTGCATACCAATTAAAAAAAAGATCAATAAAAGGAAGTAAGAATAAAAAAGAAATGACAATAATGCTTGTTTTACTCTTTAATATCTTCATTATCTCAGATATGTACATAATTACCCTCTTTATTATTGTGTTTTTATATCGTTAAATATATTTTAAACTTATTATACAATATTATATATAGTCACATGGATATTACGCAAGAAACTCTCTCAAATATGCGTGAGAATTAGGCTAGGCTCATTTGAATAAATTTCATTTATATATACGAAATTATGGAGATGTTTTTATAAAACCGTTATTTATTTATCCTTGCATAGTTCAGAATTGTTATTATGTAAAAATAAAAACAGGGAACCGCCGAATAGCGATCCCCCATGTTATGTATCCCCACATAGCCGGGTTTCTTTCATTATGTTATTTCTGTTCCGGTGCTTCCTGGTTGCCTTAACTGCGTCCTGCGCTGCCTGTTGCTCAGTCGGCTGTGCTTCCGCTGCTGCAGTTTGTTCCTCTGCCTTGGTTTGGTTCATCAGCATTTTTCTTTGGCTCTGTGTACCCTTGCGCTTGCTGTCTCCGATGCCTGCGGTTGTCGGATCTGCACCACGCCCAGCGTACCGAGCAGTGTAAAGACAACGGCAACCGCTTGCGTGAGTTGATCAATCAGCGCTTTGCTGTCGAATTGGACGCTCCACCATCCGGCAGAGTTACCAAGCGCGATGACAGCCGCAACAATACCAATCACTTGAGCAACAAAAGCAACAACGAATGTTTTATTCTTGAAGCGTACCAACTAATTAATTTTCATAATGAAATCCTCTCCCTTATTTTAATTTTAGAATTTGTCCTGGATAAATCGTATCCGATTTGAGCTTGTCCAACTTCTTCAACGTCGCAACCGTCGTCTTGTTCTTAATCGCGAGATCCCAAAGCGTATCGCCTTTAATCACTTTGTGTGTCGGTGATTTTTTCGGTTTAGATTTTTTCTGTGTGGCAATCGCCTTGTCTAAAGCCTTCGCAGTCTGCAGGCCGTAAATACCATCTGCGGTTAGTCCGTGAATTAATTGGAACCGTCGAACCGCATCTTCCGTTTTCGATCCGTAAATTCCATCACAGCCGTTATTTTTTGCACCCTTATCCGGATAGAAATAAACATTGGAAAGCTTCTTCTGCAACGCGAGAACCGCAGAGCCTCGATCACCACGCTTCAGAAGAGATCCGGAAAACGGTTTCTTTGGCTTTTCCTTAACCGTTGGCTTGGAGGCAGAAGGCTTAAGACGCCCGTAAAGGCTGAAAGATTAAGATTTTGTGCAAAATAAAAAGGCCCAAAATAGATCTAATTTTGAACTGACCCCCTAAAGTTGGACGGGTATACTCGGGTATACTCCTCTTTAGGTAGACAAGTTGAAAAACAAAACTTGGATACTTGGAGGGGAGTTTTTTGGGTCGTAAAGGTATTCGATATTCGGTTGAGCAGAAGTTGTTTTTTATTAATCTGGTACTGAAAAATGATCTCAAAATAAAAAGAGTCGCTTGTCGGTATCATTTAGATCACCATAACTTAAAGCGCTGGATTAATTTGTATCAACGATTAGGCCCTGATGGTCTCGAAAACAGTCATACACAACAAGTTGTATCATGGGACACGAAAACGAAAATTATAAGACGATACCTAAATGATTAAATTTCTTTTAGGCAATTGGCAGATCAATATGGATTACCAGTCAGTACCATGAGACAATGGATCATCCGTTATACTGAGGGTAAGTCAAATCCCCAAAGTAAGCGGAGGTATTCGAAAATGAATCATGGACGAAAAACAACAGCGCTTGAGAGAATAGAAATTGCACAGTGGATTCTTGTCACCCATCGTCATTATCATGGTGCCGTAGAAAAATTCAATATATCATACAGTCAGGCCTATTTATGGACGCGTAAGTATGAACAAGGTGGAGAATCTGCACTGATAGATCGAGGAGGGAAGTAAAAACGCTCTGACCAACTAACGAAAATCAACCAATTAAAATTACAAATTAAGAAATTAAAAGCCAGAAATGAATATTTAGAAGCCAAAGATGCATTAACAAAAAAATTAATCGAGATCCGTGGGAGGTGAAAAGCGGATACCAGCCAACGGATCGGCAAACCATTTATCAGGCCATTCAATCGGTCAGTCAACAAATGAGTACGTTTACGAAGCGTTGTTACTCGATTACACAACTGTGTTCGATCATGCATCTATCTCGAGCAGTGTATTATAAGTGGCACAACAGCATTCAAACATCACGCCAGAAAACGAATACGCAATTAATCTCATATATTCGTAGCTTAGAACAGAAAAATCACTTTATTTTCGGAGCACGGCGTTTAGCCCTGTACATTAATCATGAGCTTGATGTACATGTCACTATTAAGCGGATCCAACGTTTAATGCGGGAGAACCACATTCATTGCATCATACGCGTAGCCAAACGAGATCGGCAAAAGATAGCAAAGGAAATGATTTCAAAAAACATCCTAAAACATGATTTTACGGCCCTCAGGCCAAATAGTAAATGGGTAACAGATTGTACAGAACTACATTATGGGACTCATGAAAAATTGCGTTTAAGTGCTATTAAAGATCTGTTTGACCACCGAATTGTTTCCTGGGCAGTATCGGCTACTGAAACAACCGAATTACTTATTAGAACGGTTAAGCAGGCATTGAAAACTAATCCACACACGGATTCCATTCTTGTGCACATAGTCAGGGAAGTGCGTATACATCGTGTAAGTATAACGATTACTTGACTAGCCTGGGTTCATCCATAGCATGTCGCGACCAGGAACGCCGGGCGATAATAGTTCAAATGAAGAAAACCTCGAAAACGCCTTTAAATCAACGTTTTCGAGGTTTCACTGATGCACCGTGACAGTGCTTTAGCGGAGAGCGAGGGATTCGAACCCTCGAGACGGCTCAATAACCGTCTACACGATTTCCAATCGTGCTCCTTCGGCCACTCGGACAGCTCTCCATGAAAAAACTTCACAGCAACTGAACCTTAAGACCCATTGCTCCACTGCGATTCAAACACTATGGAGTGATCTATCGACAATTGCTGTGAAGCTTACTCAATATATAAAATAATGCCTGGCAGTGACCTACTCTCACAGGGGGAGAACCCCCAATTACCATCGGCACAGAAGAGCTTAACGACCGTGTTCGGGATGGGAACGGGTGTGACCTCTTCGCTATGACCGCCAGACTTCCGGCTCGCCTGAGCCTTCAAAACT
>NZ_JAMXWM010000049.1 GCF_024125445.1 Sporolactobacillus shoreicorticis
TTTTTACGTTTTTCGATTTGATAAGCGGAATTTCTCCGTCTATTTAAGCTATTTGTTCGTTCATTTTCTAATTAAGCGAACTTTTTCCGTCTATTTATCAGATTAGACGCTTACCTGATCGTCCAACCGATCAGTGCGGATTGGGTATCAGCATCATACGACCATATCGTCGGACCAGCAAGGCAAAACAATAAACTTTCTTTTCTGTCTGTTTCTATTATTTGTTTTTCATGCGCATACCGAGCTTGATCAGTTCATTGACCGCAAGCGGAATTAAAGCAAACAGGATGACGATGATCCAATCTTGCAACGACAGCATCTGGACATGGAACGCCGCAGCTAGGAACGGAATAGAGATCACGGCGAATTGAAGGATAATTCCCAGCAGGATCGCGCCGATCAGATATTTGTTTGAGAACAGCCCTACTTGGAAAATGGTGTGAAATGCGCTCCGCATCGACAGTGAATAAAAGAGCTGTGAAACCGCAAGCACGACAAATGCCATTGTTTCCGCATAGGTCAGAACATCTTCCGGAATTGAGCCGGACCATAACTGGTAGCCATGCTCATTTAAACCAAAGTAGAAGGCGACTAAAGTCAGAATACCGATTAATGAACCGCCGATCACCGCGCGCATGGCGGCTCCTCCCGCAAAAAAGCTTTCCTTCGGATCACGCGGTTTCTTACTCATGACATCTTTGTCTCCGGGATCTACACCAAGCGCGATCGCCGGAAAAGTGTCGGTAATGAGGTTGATCCATAAAATTTGCGTTGGAAGAAGCGGCATCGGCCAAAAGAAGAGTACCGAAGCAAGGATGGCGACAATTTCTCCAAGGTTGCAGGAAAGCAGGAAAACAACGGATTTCTTGATATTGTTATAAATATTTCGCCCTTCGCGAATTGCTGAAACAATGGTTGTAAAGTTATCGTCGGTCAGGATCATATCGCTGGCGCCTTTAGAAACGTCCGTACCGGTAATCCCCATGGCGACTCCAATATCCGCATTTTTTAATGAAGGAGCGTCATTCACTCCGTCGCCAGTCATTGAAACAATGTTGCCATGCGATTGAAAAGCTTTAACGATCTTAACTTTATGTTCTGGCGAAACGCGTGAGAACACGCGATAATTACCAATTTTTTCGTTTAATTCTTCATCAGCCATCGCATCAAGCTCGCTGCCGGAAACCGTCTGCGCCAGCGAGGTTGCCATACCGAGCTGCATAGCAATCGCTGCCGCCGTATGCTGATGATCCCCCGTGATCATAATTGGTGTAATCCCGGCTTGTTTCGCCTGATGGATCGCGTCTTTCACTTCAAGTCTCGGTGGATCAATCATGCCCACGAGTCCAAGCATAGTCAAGTCCTTTTCCATCTCTTCAGGATTAATGATTTCATCGGTATCTTTATAGGCCGCCCCAAGCACGCGCAGCGCTTGATCGGACATTTCCTCCGCCGCTCTGAGAAAATTTGCTTTAAGTTCATCAGTCAGAGGAACCTTTTTCCCATCAACTAATGCGTGAGAGGATACGTTAAAAATATTATCAAACGCGCCCTTTGTATGCACACGGTAATGGCTGCCTTCTTTATTCAACGTAGACATAAGTTTGCGATCCGAGTCGAACGGCTTTTCAGCCACACGTTCGAAACCAGATTCCAGTTCGCGTTTCGGCAAGTGATATTTTTCGCCAAGTTCGAGCAGAGCAATCTCTGTCGGATCACCTGTGCCCTCGCCGTTAATAAGCGTGGCATCGGTACACAGAACCATAGTCTGAATCAGTTTTTTCTCCGCGCCTTCCTCAGCGGTCGCCGTTCCCTCACTTGGCACATCAAGAAATTTGCGATATGTATAAAGGTGGAGCACCGTCATTTTATTCTGTGTCAGCGTTCCCGTTTTGTCCGAACAAATAATGTTGACCGATCCCAGTGTTTCAACCGCAGGCAGCCGTTTCACGATGGCATTAATTCGCGACATGCGCGTCACGCCAAGCGCCAAAACAATAGCGACAATGGCCGGGAGTCCCTCCGGAATCGCTGCGACAGCAAGGCTGATTGCAGTCAGGAACATCTCAAAAAGATCGCGTCTCTGAATCAACGCGATAACAAAAATAAGTATGCAGATACCGATCGCAATATACCCAAGCGTTTTTCCCAGCTCCGCCAGACGTTTCTGCAACGGCGTCATATCCGTTTGTGTCTCATCAAGCCCCTTGGCGATCTTGCCGATTTCAGTACTCATGCCTGTCCCGACAACAACGCCTTCCGCGCGTCCGTAGGTAACAAGGGTGGACATAAAGGCCATATTGGCTAAATCGCCAAGCGGCGTTTTCGGATCTTCAAACACAAGCGCGGCATTTTTTTCCGATGGCACAGACTCACCCGTCAATGCCGATTCTTCAATCTGAAGATTGACACTTTCGATCAAGCGAAGATCCGCAGGAATATAGCGTCCCGCATCCAGCACTACGATGTCACCCGGGACAATCTCTTTTGAATCAATCTCGATAACATCACCATTGCGACGAACAAGCGCGCGCGGCGTTGTCATTTTCTGCAACGCTTCAATTGCCTTCTCCGCCTTAAACTCCTGAAACACACCAATAATCGCGTTCAAAATAACAACGAGCAAAATGATGATGGAATCGGTGTATTCGCCGATGAGCAGTGTGATGACTGCCGCACCAAGCAAAACGTAGATCAGCATATCCCTCAATTGCGAGAAAAACAGCGCCGCCAAACTTTTTTTCGGTTTACCTTTTAGTTTATTTTCTCCGTACTTTTCAAGCCTTGACTGCACTTCAGCATTCGTCAAGCCTTGTTTTTGCTTGACCTGAAGTTCATTTAAAACCTGTTCCGTGTCCTTGGAAAACCAACTCAATTGCTACACCATCCTTATCTCGCTACATCAGCAATAATCTATTCCCTTATCTTTACCCCTTTTTTCATTTCCACAACCAAATCGACCAATTTTTGCTCAACAATCGTCATTACTTTTCAAGCAATGCGAAAAAATTCCACATGCTACCGAAATGTCTAATCGCCCCTTTTTGACGATTCAATAAACAGTAACGATTCGAGCCAAACTGCGATTGCCGGCGCTATCTTGAGCGTAAATTGTCAGTTTCTTTCTCTTTTTTTGTTTTTTGTGCAGGTTAATGCTGTAAAAACCTCGAACAGTCGCCGTGGCCGTGCCGACTAATTTTTTATCCTGCCAAACTGTTACACGCGCTCCAGGTTCCGCTGTTCCCTGAATTTTCAATTGTGTATAATAAAAACGTTTGACTACCGGTCTCGCCGGCGCTGTCTGATCTTTAACCGTCACTTTTCTTGCCTGACCCGCATTCCCGCTCGTATCGATGGCAAACGCATTAAGTACCGTCCCAGCCTGCTGCTTTCCAATCGCGAGTTGAACGTGTCCGGAAGCATCCGCCGTACTTTTTGTTAATAGTCCGGTCGGACCGACAACCGTAACGACTGCTCCGGGTTCTGTGTCGCCCCGAAGCTTTGCATCTTTGTCTCCAAATGAAGCAATATGTGGCTGCTTGGGAGCATCGCGATCTTGCTGGCGTTCAGCCAAATCCGAATAAGTTATATGAACCCCCTTGTCATTTGGTAGTGCTGACATCCTGTTTACAATGACTGCTCCTCCGCCTCTAAGCTTCGGCAATTTTGACTTGCCGTTGTACCGTTTCTTTTTCAACCGTTGAAATCCGGCCATTCCATGAAACCCATAGAGACCGCTCGCCTGGTTCAGATAAAGGGCTTTGCGAAAATTACTCATGAAGTGGCCAAAGGACATGTCCGGACTGATAGAATCATGAATTACATCTTGTACCGCTCGATAATCATTATGCGGGTCTTGAATGATCCTCTTAAATAAATTTGCCGGCTGCCCGCATTGTATATAAAGGTATTGAACAAACAGGTATGAGAGGGAATAGTTCGCCAAATTGTCGCCAAAATTATCCCAGTAGAGCAGCGACTTGCCATTCGCAATGGAGCGGGACTCATTATAATAATCGATTCGATCGTCAAGCGGCTTTCCCGCCAGCAATTGCTCGGCTGCCAGTGACAGTCCTTCATCGAGCCAAGTGTCCATCTCATCCTTTTTCTCAACAAGCACATTTTGGTTATAATTGATGAGGTGCTGGAATTCATGCACCAGCGTCGAATAGGCGAGCGACACTTTTTTATGTTTGTTTGAGTCAAGCGACGGATATGTATCGATATATATGATTTCGCTGTGGTTTGATTTCTTCCCTTTATATAAGTCGTTCGGGTCAAAATAGCCCGAGGCGAAGCCTCCGTTTTGTTCCGCGGAATCATCTTTTATATCAAAACAAAGCAAATTGATTTTTCCATTGTGATCCACATCAGATGGCGTGCCAAAATAACGTTTGTCCAGTGGAAAAATGGTTTGATCAAAGGTTTTGCCAAGCGCGACCGCATCCTTTTTTGACAATTGATTTCCGTTCACCCATACCTTGGTGTACCGACCCACATAACTCAATTTTGCTGTGACTTGATAGCGTTTGTCCGTCGACAAATTCGATACCCAGAACTTTTTGCCAGCGCCGACCTTAACACTCTTTTTCTTCCGTAATGAATGATTCAATGGGCTGTATTTTGTCCGTGTCCTGAGCGGCCGCACAGAATCAAGTCGGTAAGAAGCCCTTTGCAGTTTTTGGCTTTTCGCGTAGCTGTTATTATTAATACTGAAATGACCCGTGTTTTCCGTTTTGTAGCCGTTCGCGGATTCATTGCTGATCAGTACCGGTCGAGCAACCGCAAACGCCGAGCTCGCGGGAACCAAAAGAAACAGCGCGATGAGAATAAGAACTATTCGTTGCATGAATCGGTTCATCAAGCTTCTCCTCTCCGGCAGCGATATGCAAAGACCTATTCCTCTTCTTTTCTCTATGTTAAAGTGTACGCAATCTCATGTGAGAACTCAACCGCGAACCGATTTCAAAGTTGGAATAGTTACGTTATTTAATTTGTTATATAATGAATAGTATCTATGTATCCCCTTTCAAAAGGATGAGTAAATATGACGCTAAAAAAGAAGTCTCTGAACACGATTATCGGCAATTTTGTTATTTGCTTCTTATGGTTTTTATTTGCTACCAGCTTGATCACTTCGTTCATTCTTTGGCTGCACGCAAAAAGTCCGCTCTCCATCATAAGCGGAATTATCTGCGCGTGTGGCATCCTCTTCAACATTTATCTTGGAAAACGGGCCAAAGCAGACAAATCCGTTAAAAATAAGGATTAAACGCATGCTCCACATTTATAAGCGCATTGTCTGCCTCTTGATCAAGCAGCGCGGCATTTTTCAGTCTGAAATAAACGCACCGCATGAAATGCTTTGTATTCACTCGTTGAATAAGATATTTGCGGAACGCCAAGGTGTGAACCAATTGATTCGGCTCTTTCAAGTCCACCTCGCAGAACCACCGAAGCAGTTCGGAAACCGTTATTTTTTTCGCAGTCACCATACTCACAACCGCTGTCGCCATCCGTTCATCCTCTTCCGCATCAAATACAGTCGATGCATTCCGAAGCATCCCCAGTAAGCTTTCCCATATTGTAAGGCACTCGGATTCTCCAACGAAACGATTTTGCGCACATTCATCAAGCGCGTCACTGATATGAGCCGGCGCGTGCGCCCATCCTTTACCCGCAACAAAACTTCGATAGTCATTCTCTAATTCGCAGTAATGATTCAGTTGATCGAGCAGCTTCATATAGTCCTGTTTTCCAATAAAATGTTCCTGATTGTCTCTGTAAAGAATCAACGCAACAAGCAGTGCTGAGAAAGATCTTAGAAACACGTGATCCGACAGTCCTTCACCGACTTTATAGAAAAGCATCTTTTCAGAAGCAGCCTGCGTGAGCAAGGTCATGAGCTCCGATCCATGAAGCATCTTGAACTCAATCAGCCATTTTGAAAGAATGGTGTAGCCGAGATCATCCCTGAGCCCACTATCTGTCGAATGAAAGGCATGCATTACATACTCTGCTGCTTCGAAATCAGTGCTTTCTTCAGGCACATGAAAATCATTATTTTTAATCTCCAACAGCTTTTTCTTTAATTCAGTATCCGTCATCGCGCGCTCCTCAAATCCTTTTCCATAGTATAACACCCGATCATAGCAGTGCGTCTTTCTCCTCAACGCTCACTTTATTATCGTTCAAACAATTCATTGACGATTATCATTAGTTACAGTAAACTGTCACTATAACATTTAACTGTCACAAAAAAAGGAGTGATGCAAATTGGCTTATTTTACGGCGAAACAAATTGCGGATCAGTTAACTTCCGAAGGAACAAAGATAAATCTAAGAACAGTCCGCTATTATACACAAATTGAAATCATCCCCCCACTCGTTACTGTTGGAAAAAAGCGTGTCTATACGGATCTCCACCTTGATTATTTACGCGCCATTCTCACGTTGTCGCATGCAGGAGAAACGCTTGCCGCTATTCGTGACAAACTCGATAAATGCTCGCGGACGGAGATTCGAAAAATTGGAAACCAAATGAATCTGTATCTAGCGGAGAACATTTTAAATCGTGAAACGACCAAAATTAACGAGGATGTATTTGTTACGCTTAATACTGAAATCGCCGCCTCAACAAAACAAAAAATCGTTGACGCGGTTTCACAAATCATGAAAGAAGATGCAAAAAATGAACATTGACATAAAATTAGAAAAAAAGCAGCTTGAATGCCAAGATGGAATCAATCATGCCTGGATTCATATCAAAATACCGCACACTTCGGAGCTCAAAAATTTCAAATTAATGCCCGTTGCACCAAAAGGGATTGAATTTTTGCCTATTTTAAATGGTTTGCTCGAAAATTCTCAGCATGAAATCTGTATTCAAAAAGCGAAACAAAATCTTGATCTATTTTATGAATTTGTGACAGCGTCAAGTGCACTAGGACAACAAACCATTCATTTTCATTACTCTTTTCTTGAACACGGCCACTTTTTTGAAGATACGGTATCCGTTTTGCTGGCTATCGTGCCTGAAGAAGAAAGCGATCAGATTCAGGTTGACCGATCGGTAACCAACCAAGTTCTCGAATTCATACAAGAACAAGAAAATGCCAAGCAATTCGTTCAACCACCGAAAATTATTAAAGTCGATGCAGGCAAATGCTCACCACTTGAAAAAAAATATCGAATTGACGGTTGCGGTGGCTATTGGTTATGATCGCTCTGCTTAAAATTTTTAAAAATGGCAACTATTGTCGGATCTTCTTCGCATCCTTTTCTTCGCAGTTAGGTACCGTTACATCGACAACAGCCTTCACCTTTTTTCTGCTCGATCAATACGCAGCAAAACCGAATAATGCCAGTCTTGTTCAATTAATGTATACATTACCCTCTCTCTTTGTTTTCCTGATTGCCGGCGTGCTGGCCGATCATCTGAATCGTCAGAAAATCATGATCATCTCAGATTTGGCGAATGCCTGTTTCTGTTTCCTATTAATTGCTGCTGCCAACTCAAAATCCATGGTATTCATTTTTTTATTACTTTTCACCATAACCGCAACCTCCAAGTTTTTCACACCGGCACAGCTTAGCACGATTCAAGGTATATTGAAAAAAGAGGAATATCCGATTGCAGGCGGCCTGAACCAAATGGTCGCAAGTATTTTTATTCTCTTTGGTGCCTCATTAGGCGCTTTCTTTTACTGGAATTTCGGTATCGTCGGAGCGATTATCATCAATCTTTGCAGCTTTCTTCTTTCGAGCTTATTTATTTATCGCTGTAAGTTCCAAAAGACAGCTATTTTGACGAGTGAAAAAGCTGAACATCTCAACATCACATTCGTTTTTTCAGAATTTATGCGCGGGTTGCGTTACATGTTTCAGCGCCGTTTATTGAGGGCATTTATGGTAGGCACCGCCATTCTGGGCTTGGTTAACGGAGGTCTGTCGCTCATGCCCGTTTATCTCTTGAAATTTAAACTGGCACCGGAAAGCTATCAGCAATACACTGCGTTATCCGGCATGGTTTTCGGTATTGGCATCCTTTCAGGAAGCTTTGTCGCTTCCCTGCTCGCAGAAAAAATAAAACTAGATCGACTTATGATTCTGGGTTACTCCCTCGCCGGTATTTTTCTTTCGGCAGAGTACTTTTCTCAGAATGTCCCTTATTTTATCGCCTTCTATTTTTTGACGGCCTTGACCATTCCCATTGTTAACGTCGCATTCTTCGGATGGTTACCGCAACTTGTTGATCCCACGTTCATGGGACGTGTGCAGGCCTTGCTTGATCCAATCGGAAATTTATTTCAATCGCTTCTTTTCGGACTGCTCGCGCTGACATTTCCCCAATATGTCAGTGTCGAATTGCCCTTCCTTTTACTCGGCGGCTGTCTGATTTCTGTCGCATTATTCTATCTGATTATCTTCCAACGCGCATTCAAAGCTGAGTCTGTAACCTTAAGCGATAAAGAAAGGAATAATTCATGAAGACACAAGCGGAGACAAAACAAGATGCTGATCATACATTAACTGGTGAACAAACTTTATACCCATAGTATGACCTCACGAGGAGGGGGTAACGTGATTACGATCAGCTTAGCAATGATCGTGAAAAACGAAGAGGAACATCTTGCACGATGCTTAGACTCAATCAAAGATGTAGTCGATGAGATCAATATCGTTGATACCGGATCGACGGATCACACAAAAGAAATTGCCAGGAACTATACGGACAGATTGTTTGATTTTAAATGGATTGATGATTTCGCTGCTGCCCGCAATGAATCCTTCAGCAAGGCAACAATGGATTATGTCCTATGGCTTGACGCTGATGATGTCCTGCTCCCGAAAGACCAAGAGCAACTTCTGCTTCTGAAAAAACAGCTTCAAAGCTCCGTCGATGCGGTTTCCATGTTCTATCACATTCGCCTTGACGCGCAGGGCAAACCGACATTTAGTTTCAGAAGAAATCGATTAGTGAAACGAAGCCGATCCTTTCATTGGCATGGATTCGTTCACGAATACTTAGAAGTATACGGGAACATTGTGCAAAGTGATGCAGCGGTCACTCATTTGGAAGGAGAATCTTCTTCTTCGAGCGACCGAAACCTGAAAATTTTTGAAAAGCGTCTGAAATCAGGCACGAAGTTTACCCCGCGCGACTTATATTATTATGCCAACGAGTGTTTCGATCATCGGAAATATGACAGGGCTACCGAGTATTATGAAAAGTTTCTCAACACAAAGAAAGGCTGGTCAGAGGACTGTATCGATGCATGCGGGAAACTCGCAGCGATTGCGTTAATACAAGGACAAAAGCAGAAAGCCATTGACTATTGCCTGAAATCCTTTACCTATGACCTGCCTCGAGCAGAGCATTGCTGCAGGCTCGGGTCCATTTATTTGTCGAATAACGAAGTGGATAAAGCTATCTTTTGGTATGAACTGGCGACCCGTCTTGATATTGAGCGAGTGAAAAGAGCGGGCAGTTTTTTAAATACTGATTATTATGGCTGGCTGCCACATGTTCAATTGTGCGTTTGCTACGATCGTTTAAAAAAATATTCATTAGCCAAATTGCATAATGACAAGGCTAAAGCCTATGATCCTTCCAATGCCTATGTGAAATACAACGACAAATATTTTGATTCTCTAAACTTGTCACAACCAAAGTGAAAATGAACGTAATAGACTAACCTGTACAACAATAAAATAAAGATTCCGGTTCTTCTTAAACAGTACCCTAAATCGGCATTTTGACAATGCTTACCTGTAGGGTATTTTTTCTTATGAACTACATCTGAACTACATCGGTACTTAATACCGAGCTTCCGGGAACATTGCTGACCCTCTTTAAGGCTGGGGGAGCGGGCTCAAAGCGTAGGCATCTATAAAAGAAACCTTAGAACTGTTTTGATATCGTTCAATCATCACATGAAGCATTTGATTCCAAACAAGAGTGCAGTCAAAATGACATTGGATCAGGAGTTGTTTCTCTTTATTGGGGTAGATACGTACTTAATGGAGTGGTTTTCCCCACTTTTCTTACAAAACGCATGTTATCAACGAAAAATAGCATCTATGTCAACTGAGATCAGCTTGCGTTAACAATTAAGGTGCCAAACGATTCATCATGTTTTCATTCTCAATTTTTCAATCGCAATAGATCACCATTCTTAACCAGATGAGTTCTCATTTTATGCAGATAGTCATTGCATTTATCAACAACACTAGATGTATCCTAGTGACATTTTAACGTTCTCATTCTGTAAATAAATTCATAGGCTTCTTACACGTCGTCCCTTATAAACAAAAAAACATGGAAATGAATAACAAACAAGAGGTTCATATATACGGATGTTTCTGAAAATCACTATCGCTCTTAAGAAATC
>NZ_JAMXWM010000005.1 GCF_024125445.1 Sporolactobacillus shoreicorticis
AAGCAAGTAGTTTAAAACTATGTCCAACTTTTGGGGTTCACATCACATGGATGGATATTTTCTTATTATGTTAAGCCTGCGTTTCCCCCACAAATATCATTATCCATAATCTCCGTCAATCGTGCAAATCGCAGTTTTATCAATTGGACCTCTTTTCTCAATCGCTTCCTGCAACGTATGGCCGATCTGTTCCAACTCATCCTCTGCCAAAATAGGACGCGGTATTTTTTGTTCATTAAGTGACTATTCGCGTATCCGTGCTATATGTTCCGGCAACATCATCCGCATCGATTCCCACCGCATGTTTGATCCTTCGGTCAACTTGTTCATCCTAATCCACCTTCTCGTGTTGGTACCTGCTTTAACTTCTTGATTATCTGTTCAATCTCCTGCCGATCATGACCGGTCCGTTGCTCCAAATCGTTCAAGTTGATTGTCCGACCGAAGTTCTGGTCGTTTAAAATAATCCGCCGAAGTTTTCGCTCAAAATCAGAGAGCATATGCATCATCCTTTACCAATAATTTACGAACGTTTATTCTTATTATGCATTGTTTTGCGAATGAATGTTCGATATAATTTATGGAAAAGGAGAGTGAAAAAGTATGCGCCCAGGGGACATTGTTGTGATTATTTATCAGGACAGATTGGGTAAATTTACGAAGAGACGTATTCGCGTCATTTCCGTTTCCGACCAATACATCCGGGCGTATTGTTTTTCTCGCCGGCAGATCCGAACTTTTTCGAAAGATCGCGTCTTTTTTTCGGTGCGAGTAATTTCTGCTTGATTTCCGGATCGTGGCAAATGTAGACGGATTCGGTAAGTTTGTTCAAATAGCCTACATCTTCAAAGATAAGAAACCACTGATCGGCAGAATCCAGTACAATATCTTCCAGTTCCCATTCCGTAAACCAATCTTTATTCAAAATTTCACTTACCGTAATTAATGTGTTTTGCATTATTATCGCCTCCCATTAAATAAGTAGGAGTACGTTATAAAAAATGATTAGTACCGGAAGACTCTTTGTCGGGGAAACTAGATGATCTGCATGGGGAATTCTAAATTACCGACTAAGTTACCGACCGAACTATGGACAACACGGATAAACATTGTCCAAAATAATCCAATCAATTAATAAAATTAGTGATAATAGAGAACTATAGATGTCTATTGTCCAATCGTGTCTTTCACCCAAAATTCCATGGTAAGGAAGGGGTCGCTGGTTCAAGTCCAGTTGGAAGCTTACCTATAAAGCGTTGATGCATCAAGGCCTCTAGTAAATGGGCTTTGATGTGTTTTTTATTTTTATCGACAACTGATTAAGATGATTAGTCTTGTAGTGCCAATACTGATGCTGTCAGATAAAAAGAAATGATTTGCTTCATATGACATTCCCGGCGGGTTTGATTGAAGCAGACCATTATCATATTAACGTGTTAAATTTCTATTGTGCTGCATCCATTCTTGTCGCGGATATTGCCATCCCGTCAGTATTCACCGCCGGCGATTTTATTTTACGTTCCTTTTTCCTTAATTGTACCTAATCAGCAAATACTGATGAGAAAAATTATAAAATCAATATGAGGTTGTATTTCTATTTATAAAGTAGGCGGATGAACAACGGCCGTATTTAGGTGCCTGGTTAAAAAAGAAATAGCCAATTCAGTCCAGATGGCTATGTCGAAATTTAGCAATTCTCCATTTTCGACAGTATTATAATTCCCCAAAGATGAACCATGGTTTCCACTTTCAAACATATGAAATTCATAAGGAATTTTGTTATCGTTCAATTTCTCAACAAATTTAATGAGTTGTCCAACATAAATCATGTTGTCATCGGCTGTACCCCATATAAATATAGGTGGTGTGGCAGGAGAGATGTGATTAATCGGACTAATGCGCATTAAATAATCTTCAGATGGATGTTTACCCGAAGCAGCTTGCATAGCCATGTCTAAAAAGTCCTTTTTCTTCATACCGACAAGTTTTAATAGTTGATCTTTATTTTCGTCCTCCGCAATTTTTTGACTTTGGTAGTGAAAGTCCAATAGTGGATAACATAAAATGACGGCATTTGGTTTTAAAAATTCATTACTTGTCGATAGTTTCTCCGAGAGAAAAGATTCATGCCATTGTGTAGCTAAAGAAGCACAAATTGTACCGCCAGCAGAAAAACCAATCACGCAAACTTTATCCGAATCAACGTTCCATTCTTTTGCATGTTCCCGTATTGTAAGAACCAGTTTCGCTAAATCAAAAACGGGACTGGGATAAACGCCGCTGTCAGATGAATCTGTCGTATAATTGAGCACAAAAGACTGAAAACCTTGATTTAGAAAATACAATGCGACGGGTTCTTTTTCTCTATCTGTGATTCTCATAAATCCTCCACCACCGCAAATGATCATAGCAGAATGCTTTCGATTGGGTTCAATATCCGTTGAATTATCCATTAAATAGGCAACATAGTCCGTTTTTTTATCATTTTTCCATAACTGCTCTGTTTTAATAATCATAAAGCTCCTCCTCAATTTACTATTGATTCATCATGGTATTTTTATTATACTTTGTATAAAATTTATTTAAAGTACGCAGTATTTTAATACAAGGTATGGTAGCTGATACCATAGGGAGACAGCATATGTCACGATATGATGCATTTACTAAAAGTTTAGAGGATTACAAAGGTGATTCGAACTGTCCTGTATTTAAATCACTAGAGTTGTTACAAGGAAAATGGACTTTAAAAGTAATTTTTTTCCTTTTAAAAAATGAATGTATGCGTTTTGGAGAATTAAAAAAAGCAATACCACAGATTACAAATACGATGTTGACAGCTACATTGAGAGAGTTGGAGCAGAGCAATATCGTTAAAAGGGTTCAGTACAATGAGATACCGCCTCATGTTGAGTATTCTCTGACAGAACAGGGAAAGGCACTGCTTTCGGTGTTCTATGAGTTAGGATGTTGGGGAAAAGATTATTTATAAATTAAGAAGAGCTCTGCTTTGTACCTAGTGCAATTTATCTAAGACATAAAAAATAATTGAATTTCTTAGCTTCTCTTGATTGATGTGATTAATGCAGGAAGTTGAGATTGTACGCGACAATCTCATGAGCCATGGTAACTGGAAGCAATGTTTAATGATGGTCCTGATACAGAAGTGACGATCAAACTATGATCTACAAAAGCCGTTCATCTGTCTTGACGAAGGGCCGCTCTTGCATATCGATAGGATCTAGCTGGCCCTTCACTGCGGCTGAAGAACGAATCGAATTACCTTGCTGTATCTCTTAAGCAAATGTGTAGCTACGATGCACAGAAAAAGTGCCGTTCTTCCTCACACAAATCTTTGGATTGGAATGAAAGGCGTTATCATCTTGCTGGAACATTAGGAAATGCCCTTTTAGAAAGGAGAAAAGGGGTTAAAGAATTATTTTCGTTTGATCTGAAATAACGAGTACAAAAAAACTCGTCAATCAGCGGAGTTTTTTTGTATGCTCCCTTACGAGCGAGATAACTTCCCCGTGCTCTGCTTCTTACGCCCGATTGGATAGGTTTTTTCAACAGAGAAGTTCCCTTTACAATCAGACATTGCCTTAGTTTTGACAATTCAAGGTATAAGAAAGCGCACAATATTGATTTGTAACGGTATACTTTTGTGATGAAATTATTTGGATGTTCCAAGATGTAACCTGTGTAAATCTTCTAAGGCATTTTTCCAAACAGAATCAAACCATGCTCTTGCCTGTTGCCAATTTTCGTCATTTTTCCATCCTGAATGGACTAAAAAGACCTCAGTACATGATTTAAAGGCTCACAAGTATTCATGAAAGATGAAAACTGAACGGGACCTTTCCATTCAAAAGCGAGCAATTTGTTTTTTTCGATGGCAGTAATCTTACAACCAAGTGTACTATTTATTGTGTGATTTGCGCTATTCCAAAACAGTTCATAGTTCCCACTCAGGCGCGCTTGAACGTCGGCAGATTCAACAAGCTATTTTTGAAGTTCATTATTTTCAGTAAACATTTTGAAAGCCGTGTCGATACAGCAATTCAATTTTGTATGATGATAAATAACTTTATCCATAACGACACCTTTTTCTTTCTAAAAAAATTCAAACCGATTTTCTTATCATTGTTTGCGTAAAATCGATACTTGATTAGCTAGGTGTATTTACCTTAACTAAAACCAGTACATTCTTGCGGTGCCGGTAAATGAATCATTAATCTTCAATGCTGTCAAAAGCTAGCAGCAGTCGCATGTTCTTAATAACTATATTCGCTTTCCACCAGTTTTCACTAATTGCGAATTCTTTAATAAAGTTATTCCAACTCCATGTTATATCCCAGACACCTTCCGCACTTCTTGTGTCTAAGATATAGTTAAGTTCTTCAGTAAGAAATTTATCGTTTGCTTTATAAAACGGGCTGTAAGGTGATTGAATAAACATAGATGGTTTGCAACCATAGTCGTTCCAACGATTTGCGTCTCTTTTAATTAGATAGCTTATCTGTTGAGAGAGCAGGCGGCTTAAATGGTCATAATCAAATTGGTCATGTAATTTCATTTTATCAATGGACATAAGCATATGCTGGACGCATAAAAGTGGGTGCATTTCCAGGTGGGGATTGTGCAAAAATAATTGTGACAGTTCCTGACTGATGGTTAATCCCTTTAAATAGAGGTTACTGTTCCTGTCGGCATATTCTAAAATAAAACCTGCTATAGTGGCAGTTGGATTATACTCTTTGCGTGGCATACTGTCTGAATCAGTATGCCACCATTGAGCGTGAGGGTAGTCGTTATTCGATGAAACTGTATTTTCCCATTTACCATTCTTAAAATCAGCTCCACTATCTAAATACTTTAATATTCCATTGATTATTGGATGATTTTTCTCATCAAATTCAATCTCTCTTAGAATTTCCATGGCAGTGGTTGTTTGAATGGGTGTGGAATGAGGATTCCATGAATCAGCCTCCAATGCATGGCCAAATCCGCCGTCTTGATTTTGATATACGGATAATGTATTTAACACATTTTCTTGGGAACCGTCTTCAAAGTGATACTTCCATCTTGCCAGATCCAAAGGACGAGCATGGCGATACATCCAGTTTCTAATAACAGAAAAATCGAATTTAGATAGTTTCATCCATTTTCCCACTCTCGAATTATTTTTTTTAAATATACACGTTTACTTGCTTTAACTTAACATTAAAAACCACTGCCGGACAACCAGATATTTTCGTTGATTAGGACAATGGTTCAAAGGGAGCTTTTCACATAATAAGTAGTCGGGTGAAGGATACAAAAAAAGGCTTTCTTATACAGAAAACCGCTGGTCCGATGAAAAAATGATGAGAAATGCATCTGTTATGAAAAAGTTAGCGGCAGTGATCAGAAGTCCATTCTTATTTTAGATATCTTTAAATGCTTCTGTTTATTAATTGAAAAGTTAATTTTACCATAAGCTTTTCTGCCAACAATTTTGATTCGATACGTTCCTTTGTTCACGTTTATTTTTTTATGGCCTTGCTGATTTCCAGTTAGTACCGTTGTGATTTTCTTGTCCGGGCTGATCAAAACCACTTTAAAATCTCCGTGAGTAACCGTGGATTCATAATTAACGGTCAAATTGATGTTTTTTGTTGCTTCTACAGTCCAAATGGTATCAGTTCCGGAGAATCCGCTATATTTTGTGTTCGTTTTATGATTTGCTTCTTCGGAGTCATTCCTGCTTTTAAAAGTAAAGCTGTCACCTTCTTGAACGATTTTATTAGTGTCTGTGTAACTCGTTTCTTTCCCTCCGTCGCTTCTGCAACTGCTCAAGATTCCGATTAATAGTACGGAGCATAGACACAATAAAAGGCTGGTTCTTAATTTCAAATTCCATCATCCTTCCAAGCATGAGAATGTGTGCCGATCTTGCTTACGGATCACCTAAAAAAGAAGGTTAAAAAGTCAATAATCGGTTTCCATAGACGCGGGTATTCTTTATCAATCAGCTGTCTGACCTGTTCGGCTGAAAGATTGTTAAAATCAGAATGAGTGACAAGCGTTTCGCCCCCTCTTACGGTATGGCCAATCGCAAGGTGTGCGTTCGCATAGTCTCCGATGGCGACATGTGAGGCGATCGCCGCCGCGCCGATCGAAAACATGCCCATAGATAGGGCGCCTAAAGTAACAAAGCCGATGGCGATTGCACCAATGGCGAGGCTGCCGATCGCCAGTCCGCCGGCGGCAGCGAGCAGCCCCAGAGCTGCTCCGCCCATTCCGATGATTCCCAGAGATACCCCGCCGATACACAAACCGCCAAAGGCAAGACCACCAAGAGACAAGACCCCAAATGAAATATTCCCAAATGCGAGTATGCCTTTGGCGACACGGATACCATTAAAATGAAAGTTAATATGAACCAAAGGAAGGCCAAACAGGGTCCGCTTGCTCTTATACTCATAATGGCGGCGCATTGACGACGAATTGACGGATCGTTGTACTTGGGCGGAACGACTTTCACTAGCGTCCTGATCCTTGACCAGCGAATCAATACTCACATCGAACAAGTCGCTGAGAGCGATCAATTTGTCCAAGTCCGGCAGAGATTGTCCGGACTCCCATTTCGACACGGCTTGTCTCGAAACGCCGAGATTTTCGGCCAGCTTTTCTTGAGACCAGCCTTTTTGTTTTCTTAAATTCAGCAGTTTATCTTGAAAATTCATGAAGATCACCTCCAATCAAGCGTACAAAACAGTGGGAGAATGGGCAATCAACCAAAACTGTCAATCTGTCAACCGGTGGTTGCATGTGCAGAATTTGAAACAACACGATCAAAAAAGGGAAAAGGTTTATTGATTAGATCAGTCTGAAAAAACTCGGCCATTCATTGCCGAGACAAATCAGCATCCTAGGAGTTATAGGGATAGTGGGCATCCTTTGCTTGAATTTTACAACAATAATCATTGAACAAATAGGTAAGGGCACCTGGAAAAATGTGCGCTGTCTCTCTTTGACAATGACATTATCTCAAAGATATGACAGAAAAAAGAAATATAGTAAGGATTTATATATTTGGGAATGCAGACCCACTTTTTAATTTTCAGGTATTGGTTTTATACGTAATTTTATCGAAAACAATGACATCGGCAGCGCAATGATTTTAATATAATGTAGGGTGTCTTCAACATGAGATAGAGAAGCATTCCTTGATAGCATCCATTCCAAACCAAGCCGGCAGATAAATTCATACTTCATTTTATTTAACAAGAATCAAATGGCAGAAGATTTTTGAAATGAGAGACAATGATGCGGAGAGATAAAGATGAAAATTAGATTAGGATTTGCTCCCACTCTTATCATAGTGTTTTTAATGTACGCATATCGTCGATCATGATCGTCGTGTTGATTTGGTACTCGTGAAAATATACTGTAGGGAAACTGAAAATAAGAAAGTAATTGTCACTATTGTTACATACAAATATCGTTTATTTAAATGAGTACGCACATAGCCAGATGAATGGAATGATAGCCAACGATGTAGGGAAGTTTCGCAATCAGAAATTCAGATTCCATTTCCGTTTGATAAAAAGACACCAAACCGCGAACCAAGAGTATTAGTGAAAAAATAAGAATACCAATAAGGGATAACATGAATTCCGGAGTCCTCTTCATGTTCCTAGCTTTTCCCATTGATTTGATACAAGGGCATGAGAATGGTGTCCACAATCTCGGCAACCGTAGCTTTTGTCAATGTTCCATGGGTAAGGAGTTCATTAATAAAAAGTAGCGTAGGCAGATTTTTCATACGCTCAGTGACGGTGTCCGGATTAACCTCTCCTCGCGCTGCGGCGCTTGTTAAAATTTTGTCAATGGATTGACGAATCATATTATTTGAATTCACTGCCGCAAAAATTTTATCCATTGACTCCCCAATCTGCTCTGAGATCAGTCCCTGAATGGTTTCCTGGCCAAGTGAAGAAAAGGCCACCACCGGAGAAGATAACAAAGTAAGGAGGTCGGTACGTAAATCGCCGGTGTTCGGTGTTGCTATGTCTACCTTTGGGCCGAATCGTTTAAAGGCGGCAACAACAATCTGTGCCTTTTTCGGCCATCTCCGATATAAAACGGTTTTGGTGGTTCCTGCAGCTGCGGCAATTCCCTCAATGGTTAATTTTTGATAGCCCAAATCGTGAAGCTGCTGCCAGGCAGCGGTTAATAATGCGTCTTCAAGTTCGGTGCCGCGTCGTCGTGATTTACGTTTTTGCTGCTCCATTTTTTTCTCCCAAAATAAACTTGCTTTTTCTTATTTTTTATTATAGCATAATCTATATTAGATACGGAAGTATCTTAATATAACGAAAGGAATAACAACTTATGAATAATGGAAAAAGTGAAACAAAAAATTTAAATCAATTGATCGCAATCAGTTTCATTTTGGTGCTTGGCGCATTGGCGCCTATGCTCGATACCACTATGGTCAATATTGCCGTTAATTCAATTATTGTGGATTTCCACACCACGGTTTCATCAGTTCAGTGGGTGGTGACCGCTTATGTACTGGCTATTGGAATTGCCGTACCCATTGCGGGATGGGCTATCGACTGGGTGAGCGGTAAAACATTGTATTTAGGCGCTCTGATTTTATTTTTACTGGGTTCGGCAGTCGCCGGTTTTTCCGGGAGTATTTGGCTGCTTGTCCTCAGCCGAGTGATTCAAGGAGCCGGAGCGGGAATGATTATGTCGGCTCTTTCAACATTAATTGTACGTGCTGCCAGTGGTGAAAATCTTGGGAATTTGATGTCAATCGTTGGCCTTCCTGCTGTCTTCGCCCCGATACTCGGACCGACAATCGGAGGTTTGATTATTGATCACCTAGACTGGCATTGGATTTTCTATATCAATATCCCGATTGCCCTTTTCTCTATTATTCTTCTGCTTTGGAAATCGCCGAAATTTGCACCAGAGAAAGGGGGGAAACGTCTGGATTGGATCAGCATCATCTTATTTGCCGGATCGTTTACCGAACTGATTCTTGGGATTACTAAGGTCAGCACAACAGGCAACTTCTTTGAACGTCAGGTGATGGTGCCACTTTCGATCGGTGCGAGCCTATTGATTCTCTATATTCTTTATGCATGGATCTGGCCGAAGCGCGCGTTGGTCAGTCTCAGTCTTTTTAAGCTGCCAAGTTTTTCGGCATCCTCGCTTCTATTATTAATGTCGGGTATTACCATCAATGGGGCGATGCTTCTTCTGCCGCTCTATTATCAGAATATTAGGGGGGCAAGTGTTGTCTGGACGGGAATTTATTTAATTCCTCAGGGCATCGGTATGTTGCTGACCAGAACTCAAGTCGGAAAGATTACCGACCGTATCGGCGCGCGGTGGGTGGTCATGTCAGGTATTTTGATATCGGTGCTCGCCACACTTCCGTTCGCATTTGCCGATCAGCACACTTCTCAATGGATGCTGCTGCTCGCCCTTTTCTTTCGCGGCGCGGGACAGGGCGCGATGATGATTCCGATTATGGCAGATGCGTACACAGGATTATCAAAGAAACAAGTTCCGGAAGCGACGATCAGTACACGGATGCTTCAAAATATCGGCGGGGCGTTCGGCACGGCAATTCTTGCCACCGTTGTGCAGCATCATCTGTCGGGCACCGTACCGACGATCACCCATATTTCCGATGCATACAATGTCGCATTTATTTGGTCGATTGTCAGCACAGTAGTTGCAGTTATTCCTGCTTGGTTTTTAAGTATCAAAAAGAGTCGCGCATAACATCAAGTTAATAAGCTGGCGGAGTGATTAAGAATTCATGACTTATTCAGTTGAACGCCCTATATTAAGGGATGAAGTGATTCTGCTCCCTTAATTTTCTTGCCGCTGTTTTTCAATTTGGAGTAATTTAAACAATTTATCGCAGATGCCTCTAAAAATTTGCAATCGATGCTCTAGTCATAATGGCAGGGGATTCCCTGTCGAGTATTGTCGTTCCATCGCCATTTCATAAAAGTTCACTGATTTTTTGGGAGTTTCGGCCGTGTTCAACGATTGGTCACATTTTATACACTAGAGACAAACTAGAATTCAGTTTCACCACATTTGCACCAGAAGGAAAATCATCACGATTCTTTCCAGCCAACAATTTGAACTTCATGAACAAAGGTCAATCAAGTTAATCAAGCAAGTTATATGAGAAGGTGATCCAATGAGAGTGGATTCAGGCAGTGCGGGTTCAGCGAGCGACACCAAAACCTATGATGCTGAATCACTTATAGCTGCCGCAAAGGCTTGGATGAACCATTACCAAACTCTCCGCAGTCAATTCCATACGTTGCGAGCGGCGTTTAACCAAATTGTCAATCCAGGCGCTGATTTTCAAGGAAAAGGCGCGGACGCGATCAAAAATTTCTATGCGGCGCAGGTGAATGTCGTCGATGCCTGGTTACGGATGATTGATAAGAAGATTGCCTATTATCATGGTGTGGCCGGTACGATTGAGGATAAAAATCTTGGCGGAGATACTCGCGTTCAGATCCCTTTTCTGAATGAAGATTTATCTCAAGGGTACGCACGCTCAAAAGAAATGATACGTGAGCAGGTGACGCGTTCGCCAAAGTTTTAAGCAGCATCTCGGATCTTGTGTCCATGAACGTGTTCTCAACTCATGAGGTTGATCAAGCGCTCGATGCAGCTGAAGAAAAGCGAGTTAAAATGGTGCTGGATGTTCAGGATCTCGATCAAGGCTTGACGAATGAATATCAGCAGGTCAATGAAGATATACCGTACATCGCGTCACTTTACGGGGAGCTGGTCAACGCCACCAGGCAGGGGGTAGCCTAATGTATGTGTTTGGAATCACGAAGAATCCTCTGATTTGGATCCTGTCACATATAGTACAAGTGACAACTTTGAAGAATTTCTAAATAGTTTAACAGATTGATTCTTTGGTCAAATCAACTTTTATCGGGTGCTCCCCACTCAGTCAAGGTTTCTGAATTCGGATATCATGTAGTACATAAGGCGAATGGGGAGGATTTAACTAGAAATTTTTTAAAAGATGCTTGAATAGGAACCAAATAGGGTACACGTTGAAATCAACATGAGTATTGATTTAGTAAAGAACAAAGCACTTGATTGAACTTAAGGCAACAAGTGTTTTTATTTAAATGCACATACGCCTGCGAACCCACAACATACGCAGGTTACCACTTTCCAAAATAAAGTTTTGAAATGGCAAAGAGAAGAAGGAAGAAGATAATTCAATGTATGAAAAATTTTCCACAATATTATAAACATGATGTTTACCCTTCAAGTGGGGGAATACTCCCATGGGCATACACTGATAATGGTGACGAATTGTACTGGTTAACAGATGGAAAGCCTGATGAATGGAAAATTGTAGTGTATGAATCGAGATCACCAGATCATGATACTTACTTACAATGGTAAAATTTTTATATCAAATAATGACCGAAAGAATTAATATGCAGTGCATTCCCTGAAGACTTTCCAAGTGATGAAACAACATTTGTTTCAGTGAATGTTGCGTAATTATTTAACCTTTAGTAGCTATACGTCTTTCAAGGCTTTTTGTTACAATGCAGTTCAATAATTTATATAGGAAACAGAGAAATGTTTTAGAAAAAGAATAGGAAACCAGTTTCGTGATTCGGAAGGCATGGATAACCCTTGTTGCTCAAAATAGTCAAATTAACCGTACTGATAGCGGGCAATGCACTAAAAGTGGCGCTACCCAAGACAGTGATCATTAAAGCCACTGTGAGAGGTGGCTTTTTATATAGCCATTGAACGTCGCGCGGATCTCTATTATTTTATTTTTCTGACCAAACCACATAAAAAAACACTTGAAATATAATTAAACATAGTGGTATAGTGTGAATAAGAATCCTTCTGTTAAAAATAAACTCACCATCTTCTCTGCACCCTTGCAGGGAAACTTTTTTATACGGTGAATGCGGGCATGATAAGAAAATGAATGACAACTACAAACAAAAGGGGATGGATGACATGAGGAAGAAACTGAGGTATCGTCAATTGATTCAAAGCAACAAAAGAGAGATTTTGAATAGCAAGCATGATTTGGATCGGATTGAGATGATTATTGATCAGAGACGCGTGAAAAAGAGTGAACGTTCACACCGCTAAGGATTTCTTTGAAAAACAGAGGAAATCATCAGTAGATTTCTGTATCGGTTATTTGCTCGTTCATTGCGGCCTGTTAAAGTTCGTTCCGTGCTATTAGCAGTTCTTTTTAATGGTGAGAGTGAACTGCTACCCTAATTGTCCCGCCTCATCAGACTGAAGCTCTGTGCGGTTGGACCAATCTCCGGTTGTGATGCTAAAAATAGGGCTAAGGGGGTCACATCTTCAGGCTCTTTCACCCATTCTCCATCTATTTTAAAGACACTGTCCTTCGAGTCATTGTCCATTGTCGTGTTGACAGGCCCAGGGATCAGTTCATTAACGCTGATTTTAAATTTGCTTAATTCCTGGGCGAGGACACGGGTCAACATCCATAATCCCGCTTTAGAACATGCATATGCAGAGCTGCCTTGGCGCCCCTTGTGCCCGACACCGGAGCCGATTGTTATGATTTTTCCGCCGCGCTGTTTCATATAGGGAATTGCTGAATAAGCACAATTATATGCGCCGATGAGGTTTACATTAACCGTTTCAAACCAATTCTGCGGTTCGCTTTCCTCAACTAAATTTCTGTCCTTATTGATACCCGCGTTGATAACGAGAATATCGACGCTGCCAAAGTGTTCAGCTGCTTTACGAAAAAGTTGCGTAACGGCATTTAAATCAGTAACATCAGTTTGGATGGCCAAAGCAGTGCCGCCATCCGTCTGTATTTCCCGGACCACTTCATCAATGTCTTTTTGTGTTCGCGCAGCGCAAACGACGGAGGCTCCGTTTTGGGCGTAGGCCAATGCTATTGCTCGGCCGATTCCCCGGCCTGCTCCGGTAATGACGGCTGCCTTGCCGACAAGCGATTTTTCTTTAGCATTCATCGCGCGTTCCCCCTGCTTGGATCTTTTTCGAAGAATTAATTTTATTCAACACCAATCACTTCCACAAGACAAGCGGAGGGTTTTGAAAAACTGGGCTTTTGAATTAATGAAGCAAAGGGATATCTTTCTGATGATTTTACTCGATGGTAAATTCAGATGAGATAAACTTTGAGTAATATCTTCCGCGTTTACCAGTGAATTTCAAAACACAGTAATCAGGATCGGTTACGCCGAGTGGATAATACTTTTCATCGCCGTTGCGCCATATCAATTCCTTGCTTTTCTCGTCTGTAAGTACTTCCATTTCGCCGGTAAGCATGAGCCCTTTAAAAAACCGAGTGTCAGAAAAGTAGAGGCTTGCTTTCGGATTTTTTCTAAATTGTGCAGCTCTTAAAGACGATGTGTTTGTTGTGAGATAAAAGAGTTTAATCCCGTCACGCACCCTGGCATTAAACATCATTTTCGCATTGGGGTAGCCCGATTCATCCACGGAGCCGACAACAATATTTTTTGTCTTTTTTACCAGCTTTAAGGCGAGATTGATTACATCGCTGCTCATGGTTCGTCCTCCTCGAATTTTATCAAATTGCTTAAAATATGTTGCAGCGTGCGCTCAAATGCATCAATTTGTTCTTCGGATAATCCTTGATAAAACAAATCAATCATTTCGTTAGAAACATCTGCGTACGTTCTCTTCAAAAGTTTGCTTTTCTCTGTCAGCGAGACAATTGTTTTCCTTTTATCATTCTTATCAATGGTTCTCTTGACATGTCCCGCTCGTTCCAATCGAACCAGCATACTTGATAACGTTGCCTTACTTAATGCGGTATCCGTGACGAGATCGCTGATTGATCGGTCATCGTGCTTCCATAAAACAAATATTATTCTTCCTTGTGCGGAGTTCAAATCGGTAACAGCATAACTTTTGAGTTTTTTATCAAAAATTCTGCTTGATACTTGTTTTACTTTCGAAATAAGGAAACCACCCTCTCTGCTTTTCAATTGAGTCACTCCAATTAGTTGGTTCGATATAGAACAAATATAGTTCTATATCGAACTTTTGTCAAGCGCCCATTGACAAATGCTTCGCCCTTTTGCGCGTTTCGGATTTTAAAATTCAGAAAAAGCACATGGAAATATGGCATTAAAAAATTAGTTGACAATAATGTGTACTTGTTATAATAAATGATTTTGAAATATTAGAATAACCACAAAGTAAGGAGGTGTTTACATGAAAAAATGAGTGCACCAGTAAATGAGCCCTTGAGGACTCAGAAAAATAGTTATGAAATTTCATCAATTGATGGGAGGGGGATGCCGGAAGTGTTAATGTAACGGTTTGTTATGCTTTTAGTACATGTAAATCTCAATGTGCTGTGCTCTCTCAATTATCGGTTTAAGGATGCATGGTTCTCAATTGCCTCAAGCTGTTAAAACATATCCAAATGGTAGTCTTCCCACTTAGGGGGTGACTTGTGCTGCTGTTTAGCTGTTCTGATATCTTGGTAATAGTTAAGTTTTCTTTTTATATGGCGTTGGTTATTTTGCAGCAACTCCAGCTGATTTGCCACTCGGTCGCAATGATTCTCGAGCAAATCGATTACTTTGTCAAGATTATGTTCCTGATTCTCATAACGAAAAAGAGTCTGGAGCTCCGCGATGGTCATGCCCGTATTTTTAAAACAGCGTATTGCGTCTAAACGGCTCAGATTATCGTCACTATAAATTCGTTTATTTCCCTCGCGTTTGACATCTTTGATTAGGCCGATATCTTCATAATATCTCAAAGTAGATGCGGGCAAGTTATATTTTATTGAAACTTCGGTTATGGAATAAGCACTCATATTATATTTTTCTCCAAATTAAGTATTTACTTCAAGTATACTTGAAGTGGTATGGTTTAGTAAACTAGAGCATTCACATAACAGAGATTCCGGGTACTTGCCCAAGGGTATACGGAGCCATTTTCACGAATCAGAAATTTTTCTAGTTTGAGCTGTCACAACTATATGAGGAGTGTTGATTTTGAACTATCGTCGTTTAGGTAAGCAAGGGGTAAAAGTTAGTGAACTTGCATTAGGCAGTTGGATGACGGATGTCAGTGAACCGGACAAACAAGAGTTGGCTGCCCAAAGTATTAAACTGGCATATGAAAACGGCATTAATTTTCTTGACTGTGCCGACGCATACAGTGGGGGTGCCGCCGAAAGATTTTTGGGTAAAGTATTAAAGGACTATCCTCGGAAAGAAATTATTTTATCAAGTAAAGTTTTTTTCCCGACCGGTAAAGGTGTCAATGATCGTGGCCTGTCCCGAAAACATATTATGGAATCAGTTGATCAGTCTTTAGCGAATATGCAGACGGATTATTTGGATCTTTATTTCTGCCATCGATTTGATCCTGAAACTTCCCTGGAGGAAACCCTCCAGGCGCTGAGTGATTTGGTTGACCAAGGAAAAGTTTTGTATTACGGGGTCAGTGAATGGCGGCCGGTTCAGCTATTAGAAGCTCAGCTAGTCATTCAGGAACGCGGCCTTCACCCGATGTCGGTTGTCCAACCGCAATATAATATGTTTGACCGCTACATTGAACACGAATTACTGGATGTATGTGAGAAGCTCGGGTTAGGGGTTGTACCGTTTTCACCATTGTCACAGGGATTGCTGACCGGTAAGTACCGAAAGGGTCACAAAATTCCGGCCGGATCACGTGCCACTTATCAGGATCAGATAAGAGATCTATTGACTGAAAGTAATTTAGACAAGGTAGAGGAATTGGTCAAGATGGCTGCTGAACTGGACACGGATCTTGCGACATTTTCCTTGGCATGGGCGCTTCACGATCCACGGATTACCAGTTTGATCACCGGTGCCAGCAAACCGGAACAGTTAAATAGTAATTTAAAAGCATTGGATCTTCAAATTCCAAATGACTATTATAATCGCATCAATGAATTATTTCATTTCAAAAAGTTCTCCAGAAAAATTGGATAATCTCGATTTAAGATGATTGACATAGCGCATACGAAATGGACATCATCAATCCGGGCAAAGCAGGTGCTGATCCGCTGTATGCTGTAAAGACAACGAAGCGATCATTTTCAAGCAACCATTAGGTCAAAATAGTTTGCCCACGACAGTTAAAGCCTTCATCCTTTTCACCGGATGAAGGCTTTTTAGGGGGAAATTTCTTCACCTTATGGACGAACGGTTTCGGCAAACGTTGTCATCTACTGTTTGCACGTTCCCTCTTGGCGGAGACGACATTCTTGATCTTCAATGTTTTAACTTGTTTAAATATCCTTATCCATTGATGGGGCATCGCCCTGCCTGAAAGCTGCATGATAACCGATATACATCAGATCCGCAAAAATAGAATGTGCTCCTTCGGCAGATAGAGAAAAACAACACAGATTGTATATACGCCGTTACGAAGGAGCCAATGCGGTTCATTTTGGCAAAACAGGCACCCAGAGTTCATGTCTTGGTTTATGCTTCGGACCGTAATAACATTCGATACACGGTAGATTTGCGAGCTCAAATCCGGAGGTGGGGATCCATTCTGAATATAAACGTTGCCATGCGTCGACTACGTTTGGAAAAACGGCCCATGTACTTGCGGGAATAACCAACGGTTCCATACCTGCCGGGGCTTTCTTATCGTATCTCACACCCATAAAGTAAGAAAATTCTTCATCTGTTATGGCGGCTTCTTTGCCGCAAACTCCCAAAATACCTTCGATTTTGCATTTTGGATTTTCCCATGACATATCTTTTAGCTGCTGCAAGAATCCATCTTTTTTCGCAGTGTTCCAAAGTGTAGGGATTGCTTTGAATGCCCGGCTTGTTTTTACCGGCTTACTTTTTCCTGCAATTTTTAATTCAAAATCAAGGTTTTCAATTCTGTACGCCATTTCGGTATCTCCCTTAATCGAAATTTGAAAGGAAATTCTCGGAAAGGCTCTTAACTGTACCCCATTATTGCGCGCCTGGGAAGGGGTTATTCCATGCACTTTTTGAAAAGCGCGTGAGAACGTATCGGAAGAAACATAACCGTACTTGATTGCCACATCAATGATCCGAATATCGCTTTTTTGGATGTCAAACGCCGCGCGTGTTAAACGTCTTCGTCGAATATATTCTGAAAGCGATACACCCGAGATTGAAGAAAACATTCTTGAAAAATGAAACTCAGAGCAATGAGCCGCTTTCGCAATCTCTTTATAGTCTATTTCTTCATCCAGACTATTCTCAATGTAGTCCAATGCATCGTTCATTCTTGCCAGCCAATCCATAAATTCACTCCCTTTCTTTCAGTAGTTACTTTAAAACATAATAGATAATCAATGCCGACATTTCATGCCTAAAAATGTGGGTATAGAAATACTCCTTTTAACAGAATAAGGATAAGCAATTTGTTCCTGCCGGATCTTTTTCAATATAATGAAACTTTGGACGCATAGGGTCTGCATGTCAGCAAGGGGGACAACTCTTTTAGACAGGATAACATCAAACCTTCTCGGTGAGGAAGGGGAACCCAAAAAGCTTGAAATAATGTTTAAAGTTAGGGAAGTTATGAAAATGGATTAGTTAATAATGTAAAAGGTGTTCTCAAACAACTTCATAGATGATAAGTGAAAATTATTACGCAGTGCTATGATATCTATATCATTTTTAAGTGTTGAACCCGCGCATCAAGTAACAAATAATTAACGTAAGGCTGTAAAATATATTTATTTTTGATCATGTGCTAAGCTTAACGAAAAATAGTTTATGAGGAAGATGAGACTGTGGTTGATTCGGTTACTTAATCAGTTTTTCACTTGTAGCATCGGGAATTGTCTGTGCACCTGGACCAAATATGATGTATCTTGTCTCCTGCTCTCTGACTCAAGGCAAGAAAGCCGGTTTCATATCTTTATTAGGTGTTGTTACAGGGTTTATTGTCTATATTATCGCAACAATCTTGGGACTTGATTTTATCTTTAAAACGGTGCCTTTGCTTTATTCGGCAATCAAGATTGCGGGAATCATTTATTTGCTGTGGATGGCATGGAACGCCGTAAAGCCGGGCAGTCAGTCGGCTTTTGAACCGCATAATATTCCTCATCATACTCTGAAAAAACTCTATTGGAACGGATTAATGACGAATTTATTAAATCCGAAAATAGCGGTTCTTTACATCTCTCTGTTACCACAATTTGAGCATTCTCAAAATGGTTCGTTGGCTTTGCAAATCGGAGTGCTTGGAACCACACAGGTTATCATCAGCTTCTCCGTAAACTTGTTAATCGTGCTCTTCGCCGGACAAGTGTCCCAACTGTTAAGAGAAAGACCCATATGGAGAAAAATCCAAAAATATTTCATGGCAACTGTTTTAGGACTACTTGCGTTAAATTTGGCATTTACTAAAAATAAATAAATTCTGTTGCTCTTTAACTCAAGATTAGTGCTTTCATGCTGCATTGTACTGAAATGCAAGAACCTTCGCCCAATAAGCGGAGGTTTTAGCTATCTGAGACAGAAATGGCTGGACGTAGATTGACAGATGAAAATAATGGGTTATTTAATAAATCCTCCGGAATAGTTGAGACGGTAGACTTCTCTATCCTTTAACGAAATTATTTCCATGCCTTTGAATTTTTCGAGCGTGCCTTCGTTTGAATCGGAGTAGATAAAATCGCCGTTAACGAATGTTTGCGGACCGCGATATGGATTTTCCAAGTTAACTTGACGCAGGGCTTTTCCCAAAAAGGTATAAATAACTTTCGTTGCCTGCTGATCGCACGTATTGTCAACGCCACCCGAATACACCATTGACCATAAAGGTGTCTTTTGATAATAGACCGTTTCCTGTCCGACAAAATAACTTAATCCAAAATAAATATCTCTATAAAAAAAGTCCCCGTTCTGAAACTCTAATTGTTGCGATCCTTCAAGTTTTGGAATGACGGATGCTTCATCACCCTGAGAAGCATAGGTCGTTTTCTTTGCATTAAGTAAAAAATCCAAAAATATTTTATTTGAAATCATGTGCGAACGGTCCCCCAAGCATCAACTGAATTAATTATAACACGGGAGCCTGTTTGCTGATTAACAACTAAAATAACTCGATCTATTGAAACTGACGATTTCGTATTCGATGCCTTCTGAGTCTTTGATGAAGAAGGCGTAGTAGTCCTTACAATATTCAGGATATAATTGTGGTGGATGAACAATCGTCATCTTAAATTCTTTTATCTGTGCAAACAGACGGTCGACTTCTGTGCGAGAACGAACATGAAACGCAAGATGATGAAGTGCTCCGGGTCTTCTTCTGCTCACTTTTTCATTCTTGTATGCAGAACGTGGGCTGACGATACCCAGTGAAAAATTCTGATGATAATATTCAATGATTTCGTATTCAGACTCAGGGATTACCTCTTTTTCTTTATCTTTTAAATAAAATCCCACTAGAGGCAAAAATTGATCGTAAAATGCCTCTGCCCTTGTTATATCGGATACAGTAATATGAATATGATCGATGACAGGGGTCAAGGTACCACCTCATATAATTAATCAGATTTTGTTCTTGTTTTGCCGGATCAATACTTATCATGATATCAAACTGTTTCGAAGTAAAACCATTATCTCGCAATAATTGTTTTCTGGGAAACATGCTTATTGAGTCACAGTAAAACAATTACTTAATCTAAAGGATTAATTTTTCTTTCCTTAAATACTTGATTAACAATGCGCATCGTGTTCAAAACTCTTGGGAGTCCACAGGGGAGAGAGCACTGAACGATTGCCTCAACAATTTCCTTTGGCCTTAATCCTGCATTTAGACCGGCATTTATATGAAGATGCAGCCATGAATTGCAATCACCTTGTGTTGTGAGCGAAGCAATTAATACAAGTTCCCTTTGTTTTAAATCAAGGCCATCTCTACCAAAAATATCGCCAAAGGCGTACTCTACAATATGGTTGCCAAAACCGGGTGCGATGCTCTCTAATCGCTTAATCGTGTCCTCACTCTGCTTTCCACCAACTTGTTGCATCGTTTTCCAGCCTTTTATAAATCGGTCAGACATAAAATCATCTCCTTGTCGTGAATGATTCTTTCACTAATCATTTTAACAAGGTATACCAATCCTTCATTATCCTATGTTAAGAGATTTCAATTTTGCTCGTATTCTGCTTAATGAAACAGGAGATATCCCAATGTAGGATGCAATCTGTAATTGTTTTATACGATTTTCTAGTCCCGGAAAATTTTGCTTGAATCGAAGATAGCGCTGCGTAGCGTCATCCAGCATTAAGGATTGAATTCTGCCCTCCTCAATCTTATGTATTCGTTCAATCTCTTTAGAGAACATCTCTACCCAGCATGGATGCATTAACAGCCTCTTTGCTTCTTTTATATCATCCACTTTTAGAACGATGGAATCCTCTAATGCCTGAAAATAATACTCTGAAGCTTCAGGAAGATAGTCTATGTCTACTAAAGAACGACTGTGAGCGGACATAAAATCGTTTTCCCTAAAAAAGTGCTTGGTGAATTCTTCTCCGGATTCTTTAATATAAAAACCTCGAAACAGCCCGGATATTATAAGTCCAAACCATGGTTTGGTGTCGCCTGATCGGATAAAGAAGTCCCCCTTCTGAATAGAAATGGGTTTCAGTAGCTGGATAAATGAATTTAACTCTTTATCAGAAGCATCAATATAAGAATAAATTTTTTCTGTAAGTTGATTTTTAAATACCGGCTTCATTTTATATTCCTTCTCACAATAATCACAAAGATTCTGAAAATAGTATAACATAACATGTGCGGTAGAGTCGGGCATATGAATAAGATTTATTTGTTTGTGATGAGTTTCCGATTGTTCTTCGACATAACATGAAATAATCAATTCAAACAATAGATGAAGCACATAAGCGGAAAGTGACATCCATACCGATTTTGGGAGTTGGCAATAGTTCAGGTAATCACGATGCGTTTTGAATGGATACGGATTGATGTCAGATGAAAAAATGATCCGCGCCAAAAGCCCTCCGCACTGGCCCGCGAAGGGCTTTTGATTACATATAAAACGCTCTTTATATCATAAATTTCTAAGTTACTCAAAAGAGTTATCTTGTCAGACATTATTATTTGTTGCTTCCTGACCGGGTGGCATTCCTTTTCGCCCAATAATAAGCGGACACGGACAGCAGCAGGGCAACGACGAGCATGATGATCGTTCCGGTTAGTACGACGGCTCTTATTGAAAAATATTGCGTCGCCAGACCAAAAACGATCGTTGTCATAATGACACGAGTATGGCTTCAATTAAATCATAAAGACTGCCGACTCTTCCCATAATTTGCGTCGGTATGCTCTGCTGGTAGAAAGTCAAGAACCCGGCATTTGCGAAAGCCATGAAAAAGGAAAGAATAAAGAACCCTGTTGCGGCAACAGAAAACGAGTGAGAAACGGCATAAAGAATATAACCCAATGAAAATAATAGAGAACCTATTTGGATTAGGAACGAAATCGAAAACTTCCGGGCAAAAAGTGAAGTGACAAACGCGCCGCAAGCAATGCCGGCCCCGGCAATGCTGACAAGAAAACCGTAACTTGTATTGGAAAGAGCTAAAACGGTTTTTGCAAAAGCTGCTTCAAGAGAATCAACAGATGCTGCCATGACCATCATGCAGCTGAATAAGAAATAGACAGTCATAACTAGTGAATTTTTCAGGCTGAATTGAATGACAACCTGCCAATCCATTTTAATGATCTGAAGAGACATTTTCTCTGTGATGGCAAAGCGGGTATGCTTTTCCGCATCGGGCAGGGACAGGATGACCAACGCTGATAGAACAAAGGACAGCCCGTTTATATAAATCGCAAACATCGGGGAACCAATCAGGAACAATAATCCGGCAATAGCCGGACCAATTAAGAACCCTCCGGATTCGATTAAACCTCTTAGGGAATTAAATTGTTTTCTTTGATCCGGTGGCGTAACTTTTGTAATGTAGGTCATAGAAGTTGGGTTAAATAGTGAACTTGCCATGTTAATGAGTAAGACCATGAGAAATATAAAGAAAAGTGACGATATGCTGGGCAAAAGGAAAATGAATCCGGCGCGCGTCAGATCGAGTACAATCATCAGTTTACGTTTATTCAGCTGATCAATGAGGCTTCCCGACCAGAAATTAGTCAACAAAGTTGCTACCGGCTTCAGTATATAAAGGATAGTGACAGCTAGTGGTGAGTGGGTCATATCAAGAACAATTAAATTGAGGGCAATTAGGTGTAAATCCAGTCTCCGACATTAGAAATGCCAATGCCAAGTAATAGGAGCAGTGAATTTTTCCAGAGTGTTAACCTTTTGCTGATTTTCATAATGACTACCTCCGTTTAACCTTTAATCAATGTGGTTAATCGAGGGCAGGAAACATCGTTTTTTCATTAGAAAACGCACCTCCAAGACGAATCAAGTCTTGGGGACGAGATCAGCTTCGTGGTGCCACCCCAGTTCGCAAAACGGTTACCCGCATTTGCCTTGTCAGGTATCAACTATCTGTGCTCGATAACAGGAGCGCTGTCGCATGATCATCTCGTTGACTCCCATGCGTGGCTCAGGGACTTGTTTCAGCGTGCCCTTGGTTCTTTTCACCAATCGAATCTCTCTAAAAAGAGCAAACATAGCTTACTTTTCTCGTCATCGCTTTTCGTGTTTAGCAATGAATTTAGCATAATAATCAGAGAAAGTAAATGGAAAAAGCCCTGTTTTTTTCGAAAGGAGATCTAGAAAAAGGCGCGTCCTAAAACTTATCTAGCGTCATGAACAACCGCCAAAGGTATGATAAACCTCACTGGTGAGGCAGCCACAGTAGAGTAGAATGTTAACAAATGACGCGAAGGAGGCACTTTATTGTGGCTGAAATGCGAGATTACAACCAAACCCCGTTCATCGTTATCTGGGAAGTGACACGTATGTGTCCGCTCCACTGCCTGCATTGCCGCGCGGAGGCGCAATTGCATCCGTATCCGGGTGAACTGACAACGGCAGAGGGGAAAAAGTTGATTGATGAAATCTACAGGATGGACAATCCGCTGCTGGTGTTTACGGGTGGTGATCCGTTGATGAGAGCGGACATCTATGAACTGATCGGCCATGCTTCTCAAAAGGGGGTGCGCGTGTCGATTACGCCATCGGCAACGCCGCGCCTGACACGCAAAGCAATGCGTCGGACGAAAGAGGCGGGAATCGCGCGCTGGGCGCTGTCTCTGGATGGGCCGGACGCGGCAACCCATGACTATTTCCGCGGATTCCGCGGCACATTTGAGCGCACGATGAAGGCGATCAAGACGCTTAATGAGCTGAACATGCCCTTTCAAATCAATACAACCGTTACACAATACAATGTGGACAAGCTGCCTGAGATTGCCGAACTGATGGCTCGATTGGGTGCAGTTGTCTGGACCCTGTTTTTTCTTGTTCCGACCGGACGCGGCGACCGACTCAAGCCGATCAGTCCGGAGCTGCATGAATCGGTGATGCACTGGGCTTTTCAGCTTCAGGAGCATGTTCCTTATATGATTACTACAACAGAAGGACAGTTTTATCGCCGTGTGATGTATCAGGGGAATGTGACAAGAATCAATGAAGGCCTAACAACAATTGGACGTTTTCACGATGATTTGGTGCGGGCGCCGCGCGGAACAAATGATGGCAATGGTTTCATTTTTGTCAGTCACACCGGTGATGTGGAGCCATCCGGCTTTCTTCCCATTGTGTGCGGCAATGTCAAAGATAAGACACTTGCAGAGATTTATCGGAATTCGCCTGTTTTGCAGGCATTGCGTGATCCGGATGGTTTCAAAGGAAAATGCGCGATCTGTGAATTTCGCTATATGTGCGGTGGTTCGCGCGCACGGGTTTATGCGGTTACGGGTGATTATTTAGCATCTGAGCCGTATTGTGTCTATATGCCGCAGGAAGTCTGCGAATCAGGAATGACAGATAAGACTGTCTAGTGGAAATCGATCAGCTTTATTTTTTAACAAAATAAGAAAAATCGGACAAAAAACGCCCGGTCCTTACTTCCACAGGATGTGGTGACTTTCGCATTGCATACAGGACGTATGCGCATTTAGCGAAAGCTCCTTATACGAAAGTTTTTCTATTGTTATTGAAAGCACCTTTACTCCAAATGCCGTTTTGAATCATCAACCGTGTGATGTGCTTGAACAAACAGTTCTGTTTCATGAAACATTCTGGTCCTTCAGCAAAATAAGCGGAAATTTTCCGGTTATATGCACCATGGCGCTTGTTTCACAGGTATATAAGGGTCATTTTTCCACTTATTCACAGGAAAACCCTCCATTTTCACGTTGTTCGATTTGATAAGCGGAATTTCTCCGTCTATTTCTTAGATCGGGGGCTTACCGGATTGCCGAACCGAATCTCATGATGCTTATCGTCGTACCAACAAGCCAAAACGCTAAACTTTTATACGTAAAATAGGGCATTTTATATTTTCATCCAAGCGGCGTCCCTTGCCTCTCAATCGGGTTATGAATGTTTCTTTACTTGAAAAAAAGCACCGAATGGCCGGTGCCCGGATGTGTTGAGGTAAATCACGATTGAATGCTTTTGCCAGTCTGGTCTCTTTTTTCTTCGAGCAGAGCGAACCGATCACGGTCAATGCTGCGTGAGCCGGGAACAGAACCGGTATCTGTATAATAGCCGTGGAAGTCCGATCCGCCGGTTTGGGCGAGATGATAGGTTTCGGCTAATTGCATTGCTTTTTTCTCGTCGGCTGCGTCGTGGAGCGGATGAAAAACCTCAATGCCGCCCAGGCCAGCCTCGACAAATTCGGGAACTGCGGAGAAGTTGTCAAATTGGCCGGGATGGGCAAGAACTGGAACGCCGCCGGCCTTACGAATCGCGTGAATCGCGTCGATTGCGTCAAGGTAGTGAACAGGAACAAAGGCCAGCCCAGGCAGGGTCTGACGATCGCCCCTGAAAAATAACTTTTTATAGAGCGGACCATATATGGAATCGGTATAGCCATTCAAAATAAGTGCGTGCATGATGTGCTGCTTATAGACGCCGGTGCCGTTTTCTGCCAGCCTTAATACTTGCTCCCAAGAAATATGGTATCCGGCTTGAATCAGTTTTCGTGTCATGAGCCGGGAAGCGTTGTGCCGTTCCTCGCGCATTGGGCGGCAGAGTGCTTCAAGTGCCGGGTGTCCGGACGCGACAAAGAGACCGAGAATGTGCGTGCGTCGATTTCGTTTATAGTCATAGGCGGAGATTTCAATGCCGGGAATGATGTCAATACTCAGATCTTTGCCAAGAGCAATTGCCCGTTCAAGACCGATTGTTGTGTCATGATCAGTGATGGCCAGCTTGCTGATGTTGTTTTGCGCGGCGAGCTTGAGTACATCTTCAATTGAGTAAGAATTGTCGGAACAGTTTGTATGGCAGTGCAGATCGATAATCATGAATTCAACTCCGTTCTAAAGCTGATGCCGTGCTGCTGAAATCCAAGATGTTCATAAAATGCGTGCGCGCCTTGCCGTTTCAAATCACTGGAAAGCATCAATTTGTAGCAGCCTTGATCCGATGCGCGTTTCATGGCATCCTGCATCATTGTGGTACCGATTCCTAACCCTTGTGCTTCGGGTGTCACGATGACATTTTCTACAATGGCAATTTTTAGGCCGCCATGGCCGAAATTATCAAGGATAATCAAGGAATATGTTGCGAGCAGCTTATTTTCGGACCAAACACAGAAAATTTTAAAATAAGGATACTGATCTATTTTCCTGAATAACGATTGAGCGTCTTTCATCGTCATTGAATGCTGTTCGTCAAGCTGTCGCAGCAAGTGTACATAGCGGTCGATATCTGCCAATGTAAGTTCTTGAATGGCAACTGTCACCTTACATGACCTCCTCAAGCAATCCATGTTCAAGCTTATACGTACGGTCAACAACCGATTCCATAAAATCTAGGTCATGAAAGATACCAATCATTGTTGTTCCGGATTTTTTAAGATCATTAATACGTTCTTTAACCGTTTCTTTAGATGCTTCGTCCAGCGAAGCGGTTGGTTCATCGAGCAGTAGCAGCCGGGATTGCCGGGCCATGGCTCGTGCCAGATTCAGCCGAAGTTTCTCGCCGCCGCTGAAGGTTTTCGGATAGGTATCCCACAATGCTTCGCGCAAATTGAAATGAGCAAGCATATCTCGTGCGCGCAATCGGGCTTTGGTTTCATTTTTGCCCATATCAAGCAGCGGTTCCATGACAAATTCCAGAGCGGTCATGCGCGGCATGATGCTGAGGAATTGAGAGACGTAGCCAATTTCTTCTTTGCGGATCGCAAGCATTGTACGGTCTGGGGCGTCGGCAAGATCAAGCAAACCAAATCGCTCGGACTGATAGCGGATGTGACCGCTGCTGGGCAGGTAGGTGCGATAAATGCACTTGATAATGGTTGATTTTCCGCTTCCGCTCTGGCCGGTAATTCCAAGAAATTCGCCTTTATGAGCAGTGAAACCGATCCCGCGGCAGCCGGTAATTCGTTTTTCGCCAAACTGGTGCATAAGAAATGTTTTTTCCAATTGGTCGACCTGAATCAGTGCAGTCATTGGTTTTCCCTCCATTTACGGATGAGACGGATAAAATCCTGAGGAGCCCACAATGCTTCATAATGTTCCTTGAGCGTTTGCCGATCCCAGTCCCACCAGCGGCTTTCTGTGATTTCCTTGATCTGTTCATCGTTGAATCGTTTCCGAATCGGTTTGGCAGGTACACCGGCGACAATGGTGTAGGGAGACACATCTTTGGTGACTACAGAGCCGGCACCGATTACTGCACCATTCCCGATCGTCACACCGGCCATAATGGTTGCCGAATGTCCAATCCAGACATCATGACCGATCGTTACCCAATGGGTACGCCTCCAGTCGAAGACACGTTGATCGTTCGTGTCCGCAAGCCCGTAGCGGACACGGCGGTAGGTCAAATGATGCTGAGTGACACGGTCCATCGGATGATTCCCTGGATTGATTCGGACGTGTGAAGCGATCGAACAAAATTTCCCAATGGTTGAATAGATGATATTTGCGTCACTGTCGGTATAGCTGTAATCGCCAAAGGAGGTTTCTTCCATTCGGGTATTCGGTCCGATGTCCGTCCATGCGCCGAGTTTGCTGTTGATGACGATTGCATTCAGTGAGATCGTCGGCTGTTCAGATAGTGTTCGTTCTGGCAAATGGCTCACCTTCCTTTGATCGTTTGCTGTGACTGGGGCGTCAGATAATGCATGCGGCAGACCTCTGTGCCATCGACAAAGACATGGGCCAGCTGCGGCCTGCTGGTCTCACTGACGCCGACAACGAGCAGATCGGCTTTTTTTCCTAATTCAATTGATCCGATTAACGGGTCAAGATGCAACGCCTTGGCCGGATTGAGTGTCACTGTGTTAAATGCCTGTGATGCACTCATTCCCAGCTCGTAATGCAGTTTAAAGGCGGCATGCAATAGCGATGCCGGATAATAATCCGAGCAGAAAATATCGACAAGGCCTTCATTAACGGCTTCATGAGCGGATAAGTTATTGCTGTGCGATTTTCCAAGTACAAGATTTGGTGCGCCCATCACGGTGAGCATCCCGAGTCGCCGTGCGTACCGTGCTGCTTCAATAGTAATGGGAAACTCGCTGATGCCTGCCTGCCAGCTACGAACAATTTCAAGCTTTTCAATCGTATCATCATCATGCGAAGCAACAGGCACACCATGTAGGTTGGCTAATTTTGTCAGTTTCTCAATGCTTTGCGTATCAAGTTTGGGCAGCTTTTTCGTTTCTTCAATAATTTGCGCTGCTTCTTGCGCGGAATAGTGGCGATGGTCGACTAGTAGGCGCCGCTGAACTTCTAAATCGCGATACTGCCCTTGACCGGGCGTATGATCGGTCAGGGACAGTTGATCGATCCTGCCATTTTGGATTAATGCGGAAACCGAATCCAGTGCATCAATGTTGGCGATTTCGTAACGCAGATGCGTTTTATGGCGTATCAAGTGCGGGCCGTTCGCTAAACGATTCAGCGATTCAATTAGAGCATAAACGGTTTCGTTATCACGCCCCTTGCGCACGGTATTCTGCTTCATTAAAGAAACGGCGTGGAAAATCGTTGTGATCCCTTCGGCGGCCAGCTTCTTTTCCAGTTCGGCAAAAGAAAGATCGACCGCAAAGCGGCTCGTTGGACGCGGTTCAATTTCTACTTCAATCGCATCGCTGTGCGAATCTATCAAGCCGGGAATCAACCATTTGCCGCCTGCATCAAGATCTGCACGTTCTACAGTATCCGGCTCACCTTGTTCAATTTGAACGATTCGCTTCGCTTCAATCGATACATAGCCGTTATCAATGACTTGGTCGGGTAACACAATTCTTGCATGATAGATTTTCATTTTGACACCTCACAATAAAGAGTGGACGAGCAGCTGAGTATAGGCATGATGCGGATCTTCGAGAATTTGATCGGTTAATCCGGCTTCGATGCAGCGTCCTTGTTTCATCACCATCGTTCGATCACACAGCATACGGATGACACCGAGATCATGCGAGACAACAATCATGGCCGTCCGACTTTCTCGCTGGATGCGACGGATCAGATCAAGAACGCGCGCTTGTACCGACAGGTCAAGGCCGGTGGTCACTTCATCCAGCAGCAGAATCGGCGGATGATTGGCCAATGCCTTGGAAATTTGCACGCGCTGCTGCATGCCGCCGCTGAAATGGAGCGGGACCTCGTCCATTCTCGTGACCGGAATCTCAACATGATCAAGCAGTTCTTTGGCACGCGCGCGTATCTCGTGTACATTGAATGTTCCAGCGGCAATCAGCTTTTCGGCAATATTTCCACCGCTTGAGAATTGCATCCTCAGACCAATCCAAGGATTTTGGTAAACCATCCCCATTAAATGATTGCGAATGTAGCGTTTTTGCTGAGAGGATTCGCGAAAGATATTAGCCGCCCCGTCTTGATAGGTGGCAATGTGCGCTGATCCGTCAGTAATCGAACTGTCAAAATAAAGGCATTGGACAAGCGAACTTTTCCCCGATCCGCTTTCACCGACGATTCCAAGAATTTCCCCTTCATAGAGATCAAAGGAAATGTCATTGCATGCCCAGACCGTACCGCAGTGCGGGCAATGATTGCTCCCTTCAGGCAGTTGTTCCGGATGACTACAGGCAGTGCAGCCTTTGCCAAACCGTTTTGTTAAGTGACGAACGCTGAGCAGCGGGCGGCTTTCATCATGGATCATGGTGTATGCCTCTTTTCTTGTCTTTTTCGGCAGTTGCCGGTATCGGAACATTGGTAAAATTTTTGTCCGGTTTTTTCATCGAAAATTTCATCAAGAAATGTGTCGCTGCTGCCGCACAGCCGGCAGTTGCACCCGTCGAAATGTTCGGTTTCAAATGGATAATCGTCAAAAGCGAGTGGCTCTATGTCTGTATAAGGCGGAATGGCATAGATTTTCTTCTCGCGGCCGGCGCCGAACAGAAACAGCCCATCCGCATGATTCAGCTTAGGCAGATCATAGCGGGGAATCGGGCTTGGTGCGAAAATGTGCCGTTTGTGTGCGAGGGCCGGATAGTCGGCACCGATGCTGATTTTTCCCCATTTGACAATGTCTTCATATAAGCGCAGCCAAATCCCGCTGTAATCCATTTCCGCATGCAGCTGCTTCGTTTTGCGCTCCTTAGCTTCCACCATCCGAAGCGGTTCCGGTAGCGGTACTTGAAAAATAAGGATTTGATCGGCACGAATCGGCACCTCGGGAATGCGGTGACGGGTTTGAATGAGCGTGGCACGCTCGGAGTCGGTCGTGACCTCGGCCTCTGTGCAGGACTGGACCAATTTTTTGATGCTAACAGCATTGACGCTGTCGTCGTTTCCTTGATCGATTACTTTAAGACAATCCTGATCACCGATCAGTGACAGAGTTAGCTGCAACCCGCCGGTTCCCCAGCCGCGGCCAATCGGCATTTCTCTGGAGGCAAACGGCACTTGGTAACCGGGAATGGCCACCGCCTTAAGCGTTGTGCGACGAATTTCTTTTTTGGAGCCTTCATCGAGAAAGGCATAATTGTACGTCTGTTTCAAATGTGGCTGCATGGTTGTGTCACTCCTTTAGCGTCTCCGTTTTTTCAGACTCAGCTATTTTCTGTGTTTGTCGCAAGACATCAAGTTTCGATTGAAAGGTGATATAATGCGGCAATTTTAAGTGAGACACGAATCCGTTTGCTTCAATGCTGTCGACATGGAGAAGGACGAATTCTTCATCTTGAGACGGAGTTGTTCCTTTTGTTTCAAGGCCTTGCTCGAGAATGGCCATGGCGATGGCTTTGGTCTCGTTCTGTCCGAAGGTCAGTCCGTAGCCGAGTCTCAGCTTTACATCGCCCTGATCGTCACGCTCAAAGGCATTGATGGTTTCGACTTCGGTCAGCATGATCTCACCAAGGCAGAGGCTTTCGCGGGAATCAAACGGATAGACAATGGTGACTTCCACATAACCGACCCGCAGTTCACCGACGGTCGGATGATTCGTAGTATGGCCGCGCATGCTACTGTAAGCCAATGCCGTCATGGCGCCGGTCTCTCCGCGAGCCAGAATCTGAAGCTTAGCGGATCGCGGGGCCGGGAAGGTCAATTTATCGCGTGTGATATCGAACAAAACGTCTGATGACTTTGGCGGAAACAGTAATCCTTGTTCGCGAAGCAGACTGGAAACCTTTGGTAAGGAGAGCGGCTGATCGGTATTAAATTCCGGTATTTGTTCCTTTAACAGCTCTTGCAGAGCACGCACGTCTTCATTTTCAAGAGCAAAGTTAAGCAGGCGATGTGTATAGTCCATGGTTGGGCCGAGCATTTGACCGCCCGGGATATCCTTGAAAGCGGAAGAAATGCGGCGAATGATACGCATTTGACCCGGATCTATAATTTCTGATTCATAATTTCGCTCAAGTGTGGATCGATAAGCACGCATCAGAAAGGCGGCTTCGCAGAGATCACCTTCCGCCTGTTTAATGGCAAGTGCAGCATATTCCGGGGCATAAAGGCCGCCCTCACTCATCACGCGATCGGTAAGATGACGCAATTGTTTTTCGATTTCAATAGTCTCCAGGCTACGCTCTGCATCTTTGATCCGGTACCATTGATTGATCCGGTCGGCAGCTTCAATCGCTTTTTGTCCGCCGGTAACCGCAACATATCCCATTTAGAAATCCCTTCTTTCGATGAGCGTTGTTCTTGGCAGCGCAGCAATCTGTCCATCATCATCGAATAAGATGAAATCACAGCCGGTCGGATATTCACGATTGCGCTCAGAACGCAAGCGCAGCCATTCCATATTCATTCCGTCTACGGAAAGTAGGTGCCAGCCATTGATTCCCGGGCCACGCAGGATTATCGGCAGTGCCAAATCATCGGCTCCGGACAGCCTGCGGACATGAAGGGCAATCGTTGCGCTTTTTTCGGGTTCGGCCAGCGTGCCAATGCGGACGGACTGCATGATTGAATCGATTTCATCCATTTCCGGAGGTGTGTCGATGAATAAATAATCAGCAGCATGTGAAGCTGTATGATGGCTCCCGGTTGTCCATTCGATCGCGCGCTCCGCAGCATCAGCGTTTAATTCCTGCGAAGCGTAATAGAAGCTGACTTGCTGATCCAGCAGCGTCTGGGCAAGCGCATAGGTGCCGGATGAACAGGGGCACGATTCCGGGACTCCGCGGAGAAGGTCGGCAATAGTATTGATCTTTCCCGGTTTTGCCATACTGTCGAGCAAACGTCGATACAGTTTTCGCGTATCATGCACGTGATGAAAAATGTTAGCGTTTGTCATTGTATTCCTCCATTGTATTGAAATGAACCTGCGATTGCGCGTTGCGTGCATCTTCTAAAGCATACTTCTCCTGAATACGCTTTTCTTCCTCATGGAATTGGGCGTTCCAGTGGTCAAGCACCGGCAGCCCCGCGTTATGCGCTGCGTCGATGACAGCCATGCAATAGGCACGTACCGGCTTTTTGCCGATGACAATGCCGACCCCTAACTGTCCATTGAGAGACACGGTACATTCAGTGACGAGTACTTCACCAAGATAAAAGGGCTGACTGGAAACGGAGTCCTTTGCTTTGGTCATAATCAGTGAGGTTTGCGGCTCGCGCTCCACCTGTAGCCTCTGTTCTTGTTCGATTTTGTGCGCGATTTCTTCTAATAGAGGGAGCGAGCAAGCGCTCATAATTCGGCTGAGGTGTTGTTTGGTCATGATCACCATTGAAAGAACCTCCCTTTCTTTTTCACTTACAAATGCACTGTAACTTATCGATAAGTACGAATTATGAATCCATTGTAAAAAAAATGTTAAGTGCTTGGAGGTGTTGACAGCCTGATTTTCATGAATACATCAAGTGATTGAATGCTAAAAGTTGATCAGGCACCGGCACATATCTCCACGCAAACGGGAACAGCTGATTTCAAACGGCTTTCCCGCAGTCGGATCATTGGCGATACTTTCGATTGCAAGAATGGGTACATTTTCCGGAATGCCCAGCCATTCCGTATCCTGCCGGCAGGAAATGACTGCCTGAAGAACAGAACTTATACGCAATGGTTTGATATTATAGTGATCCTCAAGCAGCTGATAAAGGGAATGAAAATCCGTTAAAAAGGTATTGAGTCCGGGAACATGGTGTTCCGCAAGGATGGTTTGGGTTAGGGAGACAGGCTGTCCTGAAGCGTAGCGGATGATGTGCAGATCATAGATCTGATCTTTTGGATTCAACTGCAGAGTCAGGCACTCCTTTTGACTCGGTTGCCTGATCTGCCATCCGAGCAATTTTCCATCGGCGTGCACATCCTGCTTCTGAAGATTTTCTGTGAAACGGGTTCGATTGGTAAGCGGATAAGAAATTTCGTGAACCCGTTCAGAAACAAAGACCCCTTTTCCTTGATGAGAAACAACCAGTCCGAGATGAACCAGTCGCGCGAGTGCAAAACGAATGACATGGTGATTGACACCGAACTGCGCGCATAGCTCGCGTTCGGACGGCAGTTTATCACCGCTTTTAACACTGCCATTTTCAATTTGTTCGGTTAATTTTTGCGCAATGTCTGCGCAAATCGCCTGAGTTTTATTCATCTGAGCAAGCGCTCCAATCCTTGATCGACATGGGCTGTCGCCTGGTTACCTAATCATAATTTATCGTCATATAGGGAAGAAAAGCAACGGCAGTTGTTGAATTTTCTTAATCTTTACAATTTATTAAACCTGAATTAACTTTCTTTACGTTGTTTTGCATTACACTATGTAGGGACAAGGGAACTGAAGAGGGGGTCGAAGCTGGTCTCTATGGATGTGCGGCATATTGAGATTGCTGATTATTTTATCCAGGCAATTAGTCAAGGGCTTTATCAAGAAGGAGATCGCATTCCTTCAGAAGCGGAATTGCACGTTTTGTTTGGCGCGAGGCGGTCGGTTTTGCGCCGTGCGGTTGCACGATTGGAAGAAACCGGTTGGGTGACAACGCATCAGGGAAAAGGGTCCTTTGTCACATCGAGGAAGGCGCCGATCGACTATGAACTTTCATCGAAAACAGCATTTTCTTCGATCATGAAGGAAAAAGGAATGGTTCCCCGTGCTGCACTCCTGCACTGGGAAAAGAGAGCAGCCAAGCAGCATGAGCAAGATCAGCTGGCGCTGGATATCGATGAGACCGTTTATGCTTTAGAAATTTTGAGAAGCACAGGCGATGTGCCTTTGTCGGTAACAACCACGGTGATGCCAGCTTATTTGGTGCCTGGATTAGAGGCTCATTTAACCGGATTCCATTCCCTGTATGCGTTGCTGTCACGGAGCTATCGGTTGCAGCCGAGACGATTGAAGTCCATCGTGCGTGCGGCGCTCCCGGAACCGCAGGATGCACAGATTCTGAACATGGCCGACCATGCGCCAATTCTGCAAATTGAGAGCCTTGTGACGCATCGCGGTGTGGATTTAATGGAATACAGCATCTCCAGAATTCGCGGTGATCTCAATAAAAGTTGTGTTACCTTTGACTAACTGTCGATTTTCAAAACAACAATTGTCCTTTGTTACCAAGTATACGTACCGCTCAAAATGATTTCGGAGGGAAACACAAAGTGAAAAAAGCAATCATTGGATTTCTCGTATTAACACTCCTTCTTTTGACCGCTGCATGCTCTTCTAATGGATCATCGAACGGTTCAGGAAGCAGCAAGAAGACAATCACCGTTGTTTGGTATCCTAATGAATCAGGCGCTGACATGAAAAGCTCTCGTGAATCCATTGACAAAGTGATCGCAGAAGCAACGGGTAAAAAAGTCGTGGATAAGCTGACCACCGATTATAACATTGCGATTGAAGCAGTCGCAAGCGGGAATGCCGACATTGGTTTTCTAGCTGCTCAGGGTTATATTGAAGCCCATAAGAAAAATGAAAAAGTATTGCCTCTTGTCGTTAACAGTGGGGCTTCCGGTACATTGAAGGATGCTGTTTATTATAGCTGGATTGGTGTGAATGCAAAGGATGCCGATCAATATAAATCAAATGGCGAGTACTCGATCGAAGGGATTAAGGGCAAGAAAATGTCTTTTGTATCCACAAGCTCGACATCCGGATTTGTCGTTCCAACCTCACGGATCATTTCACAATTTAAATCAGACAACCTGACACAGGATGATCTGCAGCAAGGCGGAAAGTTCTTTAAAGAAGTTCTGTTCGGTCAATCGCATCAAGGTTCGGCAGTTAATCTTCTGACAGGCAAGGCGGATGTCGCCGCATTCTGCGACACAGAGTTGGGACGCTATGTCGATCTTAAGAGTGGCGAATTTAATAAAGTCGGCGCTACATATAAAGTGAAAGATCATGCCGAAGAACCATTTAACAATTTGGGCGGCAAGGAATTTACTGTTCTTGCAGTTACTCCGGTACTGAATGCGCCGGTTGTCATGAATACAGAAACGCTAAGCAAAGCGGATCAGAAGAAATTGCTTGATACACTGACGTCTGACAAAGTGGCAGATAATAAAGAAATTTTTGCTCCGGAAGGTTCTAAGGCACTCTTTGCTAAAACAAAAGATGAACGCTTTCTGAAAATCGAGGACTCCTGGTTTGACGAAATCCGGAATCTGACCAAATAATCGACACATTGTTCTGAACGAAAAAATGAATCGAGGAGTTAATTATGAAGACGTTATTACAGTTTAAAAATGTCTCGAAGCACTATGACAAGAAGACTGTGGCGTTATCTGACGTTAGCTTCTCCGTAAATGAGGGAGAGTTAGTTTCCATCATCGGTCCTTCGGGAGCGGGGAAATCAACTCTCCTTCGTTGCATCAATCGTCTCATTGATGCAACAAGCGGAGAAATTATCTTCGAAGATAAAGACGTGTTGCAGATTAAAAATAAGAGCAAGATGCGCGCGCTGCGGACTAAAATCGGCATGATTTTCCAAAATTATAATCTGGTAGAACGTCTCAGTGTTTTTGAAAATGTCCTGCATGGACGTCTTGGTTATAAATCAGCCTTGGTTGGTGCGTTAGGCTTCTACAGTGAGGAGGAAAAGCAGCAGGCAATTAAAATTCTTCAATCTTTAGGACTTGATGAACAGATTTATAAACGTTGTGATCAGTTAAGCGGCGGGCAAAAACAGCGTGTCGGCATTGCGCGCGCACTCATTCAAGAGCCGCGCGTCCTGCTCGCTGACGAACCGATTGCCTCACTTGATCCTAGTTCTTCAAAGGTCATCATGGATCAGCTGAAAAAGATATGCAGCACACTTGGTATCACTGTTTTGGTCAATCTGCACCAATTGGATGTGGCGCTGAACTACTCGGACCGGGTCATCGGCATCAGCAAAGGCAGGGTTGTCTATGATGGAGACCCGGCAAGTCTTACAGACGATCATATTCAACAGATCTACGGGTCGGATCGTGAGGCACTGAACCTTGTTGTCCGTGAACCGAAAGAAGTGGCGCAGAAAATATGAAGATCAATTTTTTAATGAAAAAACGTCTTTATTTTCTGGCCATTTTCTTGGTTCTTGTTGTTATCTCAATTGGTTCCATGTCCATGACGCAATTCAGCATTGCCAAATGCTTTGCTTCTATTCCAAAAGCGATTCAATGGGGATTCGGCAATTTTTATCCCGCAGGCGATTCATTCGCAAGGCTTCCGGAGATTTTGCTTAAATTGCAGGAAACACTGCTGATTTCCATCGCCGCCGCATCTGTGGCTGCAATTTTCGCACTTTTTTTCGCATTAATGGGGTCAAGAATAACGAAGGTTAATAATTTTCTGGCCACGCTGAGCCGGTTCATCGCTAATGTTTTTCGAAACATTGATGTCAGCATTTGGGCGCTTGTGCTGCTTTTTTCATTCGGACAAAGCTCATTAACCGGCTATTTCGCGTTATTCGTTGCTTCGTTCGGTTTTTTAACACGCGCGTTTATGGAAACGATTGATGAGGTGGGTTCCGATACGGCTGAAGCCTTGCGCGCAACCGGAGCTAATTATTTTTCCATTGTGTTTCAAGCAATCATCCCAATGAGTGTTTCTCAGCTGATTAGCTGGGTCCTTTTCATGATTGAAACGAATATACGTGCAGCAACTCTTGTGGGTATTCTTACCGGGTCGGGGATCGGTTTTTTATTTGATCTTTACTATAAGAAGATGGATTATCATGCGTCAAGCTTGGTCGTTCTTTCTCTCGTCGTGTCGATTCTTCTTATTGAACAAATTTCCAACTATGTCAGGAGGGCGATGCTGTAATGGCTGTTGATAATCAAGCACGCTCGACCTTGATCAATGGAGGCGGACCTTCGTTTCAGAAGGAAAGAATAAAGCTCCGCTTGATGTCCAAATCAAGACTGGCCATTCGCCTGACAATGCTTGCCCTTGCCATTCTGACTGTCGTCGGTTTTCTAACCTTCGATTACCGGGATGTTCATCTGTTAAAAGGGATAATGAGTACCTTTGCAAATTTTAAAACGATCTTCGCTCAGCCGCAATTGGCACATTTTTCTCTTTCTGAAGCCATTTATCAATTATTGGTTACCTTGTCGCTTGGCGTGCTGACCACATTAATCGGAGCAATCATCGCCTTATTTCTCGGTATCTTTGCGGCTGAAAACCTGTCCAATAAAAAGGTGTCGAACGTGATCAAGGGATTTGTGGCCCTGATCCGGGCAGTTCCTACAGTCCTTTGGGTATTAATCTTCGCCGTTTCCGCCGGTCTCGGCAGTGTGGCTGCTGTAATCGGTATGTCCTTTCACTCGATTAGCTATTTGACCAAAGCATACTCGGAGTCGTTTGAGGAACTTGATGCAGGAACCATTGAAGCGCTGGAAGGATGCGGAGCAAGCTGGTGGCAGATTGTTTGCCAAGCCGTACTGCCGTCTTCGCTGACCTCGCTTATTTCCTGGACATTCATCCGCTTTGAAATAAACTTCGGTGTTTCCGTAGCTATGGGAGCCGCAGCCGGTGCAGGCGGAATCGGCTACGACATGTTCATGGACAGTGCATTCTATTATAATCTCCATGAAATGGGCGTGATCACCTATCTGATCCTGGTTGTCGCGATGCTTCTGGAATTTATGTCGCTCAAAATTAAAAACAAAGTCCGTTCATAAGAAATGTTGCTGATTGTTCAGTTTGTGTATAGATGCGCCAACTAAAATAAATAATGGATAAAGAAAGTGCTTTTATCCCCGAGTATTGAGCCTTTTTACGGGCTCTTTTTTTTGTACTGTAAGAATAGGTGACCCCGCCGCCCTAGCAGGGGGCTCGGTGAATTCAAGTTTCCTAATAGCGGAATGTCACTTCTTGATACAGGCTCAGCTGTTCAGATTGCGAATAGTTGGGCCATGTATACTGATTTTGGGTAGTTCTATGATCTCTATCCCTGAGTTTGGGTCCTGTAAAGGACTCTTTTTTTGTAAAAGCTGTTAAAAGATTATTGTTCGCTACTATTTATTGGCTCATTCGTGAAAAGCCTGGGTTTTTCGTGCCTTTCAGAAGGGTGAAAAGGTTAAAATTATCAAACAGATAACAAATGAGCCAAAAAGCATGATCGTTTAACATCGTCTTGTTAAAAAATAAAATCGATCCGATCTATATAAAGAAAAATTATTATAATAAAAATATTTTTGATTATCGTCTAGCCAGGGTAGATTGTTTTTCATTATAATAGAGCCATATAAAGAAGAAATACAATTAGAGAGAGGTTCGGAAATCAAATCGGACAGGTTGCTGCATATCAGAAGTACCTTTGGGAGCAGGAGAGGATTAATTAATGGAGAAATTAAAACCGTTTCGTTTTTCAAAACGCTTTGACGATGTGCCGCTGATCGGATCAGCTTTTGCCGGTGAACATCCGGGGCTGATCCCGCTTGCTTTTGGATTTCCCTACCCGAATTCTTTCCCAATTAATGAATTAGCTGAATCCGTTGTGGCCGCGCTGAAATCAGAAGGAACAGAGGCGCTTCAATATTCAGGAGGTCCGGGGCAAAAGAAAATTCTGAAGTGGATTCGCGAACGCTCGCGGCTGCGGTCGATTGATGTTGAAACGGATCAGATTATGATTACTTCCGGGTCAAATCAAGGAATTGATCTGGTTGCGCGAACTTTGACGGATCCCGGTGATTCGGTGTGGGTTGAGGCGCCGGTCTACTTTGGCGCGCTGCGCGCTTTTTATTTGGCACAGAATGAATTGTCTGCATTTCCGGTCGACGGTGACGGACTGCGTGTCGATCTCGTTGAAGAAGCATTGATTGAAGCAGCAGCCGGCAAACGCCCGATGCCGAAATTCATTTATGTATTGCCGAATTACCATAACCCGGCAGGTATCAACCTCTCAGTTGAGCGACGTAAGAAACTGGCTGCGCTTGCCTACAAATATAATTTTTATATTATTGAGGATGACGCTTATGTAGAACTGAATTTTGACGGCGATTTCCTGCCTTCCATTTATTCGTTTGGACCTGAACGTGTCATCTATATGAGTACCTTTTCAAAAATCGTTGCACCGGGCATTCGTATGGCTTGGGTGATCAGTGATCCGGAAGTACTAAGCAGAATTAAAATTGTGAAAACGGAAGGGCTGACGAGTGTCCTCATGCAAGAGGCAGTTAGCTGTTTCCTTGAAAAAGTGGATTTCGAAGACCATTTGAGACCACTTGTTGCAGGCTATCGAATGCGCCGCGATGCGATGGTGAAAGCGATCGGCGACTTCTTTGGCAGTGAGGTATCGTTCGAAAAACCGAAAGGCGGCTTCTTCCTGTGGCTGAGCTTCCCGTCGGAAATTGATACCACGAAATTGTTGCATGACGCCGTTGAAGCCGGTGTCAGCTTTGTCGATGGCAAGTCATTTTATTTAGACCGCAAGCCGACCAACAATCTGCGACTTGCCTTCAGTTTTTGCGATGAAATGCAGATTCGCAAGGCCATCCGAATCCTTGCTATGGTGTATCAGAAACAAAAGAATGCGGTCTGCTGATGTGATGTACAATCTATATTGTTAGGCTGTTGTCACGAGAAATGACTCTACATCATATCTTAGAGAGGCGGAAGCGATGAGGAGGTCGATTTCTTATGTATGGCAATAATCCCGCAAATGGAAATGCGAATCAATACGCGAATGGCGATCGACAGCGGATTACGGCACAACAGGCGGCGGAGATCGCTGTAGCCAGAATTTCCGGCCAAATTATCCATGTTGATCTGGAATTAGATAATCATCTGTTGAAATACGAGGTGTATGTGCTGACTGATCAGGGCGTTGTTTACGAGGTGGAAATTGCCTCGAAGGATGGTCGGATTTTAAGCGTTGAAATGGAAGATTGAGTATAAAAAAAGATGTCGGCCCGTAAAAATGGGTCGGCATCTTTTTTAGAAATGCTTATCGGACATGTGCCGTACTTGCGCCGGTGACGGTCTTGAGCCGCGATTTCTTCTCAAGTTTTGCTTGACGATTGTCGGAGATCAGCTCAACGCATGATCCGGCGAGGATCAGTACGATGCCTGACAGAACATTCAGCGTGATGGCTTCGCCAAGAATGAATAAAGCGAGAATCGGAGCCAGAGCCGGTTTAATGAAGAAAACCAAAGAGGCGGTTGATGCCGATGTTGCCTCCATGGCGAGAAAATAGAAACTGAACCCGAGTCCGGTGACAAATACGCCCAAATAAATAAGCGCCGGAAACGTGCTCCATGAAATGCCCTGAAGTACCGGAATGCTGGCAAACTGGCTGAGACCCGCGCCTTGCAGCCAGTTGGCAACGAACCCGATTTTGGTAATCAGAATTAAGACGAGCAGTTCTATGCTTCCAGTTAAGAAACTAAAGCTGCTCTGAACAATGCCGTCAAAACCGTATTTCAGACTACCCTTGCGGCCAATGATGCCATACAGCGCGAAGGTCACTGCCGCAATCAACGACAAAGTGATGCCGGTGACATTCGTCAAATTCTTCGGATTGACGATACAAATCATGCCGATTAAGCTGATAATCAGCGACACAACGGAAAGCTTCGTCAGTTTTTCCTTCAAGAAGAAGTAAGCAAATGGAATGACGAAGACAGCGTTGCAGCTAAAGAGTATGGCAACGATTGACGCCTTCGAATAGACAATGGCCATTTGAAAGAAAGTCATACTGACCACAACGCACATAAATCCCGAAAATAGGAAGTAGAGCAGCTTGCTTCTATCAAGCGTAAACCCGCTTCCTTTTAAATGACGGAGGGCAAGCGGCGCTAAAATAATCGATCCGATTAAAAAACGTAAAAAGTTCAATTGCATTGGGTTAAACTCGGTAGCCACCAGCTTGATGGCGATTTCCATCGTGCTAAAGAACAATGTAGAGAAAGCAATAAAAATTAAACCTTTTTTCATGATAAAACCTCGATTTCTCACCATATTTTTAACACTATTAAGAAAGAATAGTGTAAGGCAACTCAAGCTCAGTCCACGCCGAAGGCTAGACTTTGTCAAGTTTACTTTAGGTGATCTGATCGCTTTACTAAGAGCCGCGAAAGACCGGCATGCACAGGACGGAATGAAAACGATACCAATTAATACTTGCTGCGTTTGTTTCTTCACATACTAATATAACGCAGATATGAGAAAATGGTAAGCGAAGAATGCAAAAAGGGGCACCTGATTATTAGCTAGAACCACCCTGTCACACTTTTTTAAATGAAGAAATTTGTGGTAAACTATAAGGGGCAGGGAATGTTCAAGAACCGGGTGACCGTGTTATCTATATGATGAAGGTTCATGGTCGCTTTCCAAAGAGCGGCACATCGATTCCCTCTTTTTGAGCAGCTCTGCGTCTAAATGTGAGAGGGGCGGTGACCGGTATGTTATTCTCGAAAATTCTGGTTTCCTACGATGATTCTGATCTGGCAAAGAAAGCGCTGCAAAGAGCAGCAGATCTGGCACGGCTCGATGAAAGTACGGATCTGGACGTATTAAATGTAGTGACGGTTCCAACGAATCAATTTATCGTTGGAGATGTTTACCGCGAGGTTCGTGAGTCAACACTCAAGTATGGACAGGAAGTGGTAAGCCGGACCGAGAGCGTTCTTGACACACTTCCGAATGCGACACATACATTCGTGAAAGAGGGACAGCCGGTTCGGACAATTCTTGACTTCGCAAACCAGAACGGCTACGACCTCATTGTGATCGGCAGCCGAGGTTTGAGCGGGGTCAAAGAATTCCTTGGGAGCGTCAGCCACGGAGTTGTTCAACGTTCGACTGTTCCTGTATTGATCGTTAAATAATTGGTTACCATTGTTTTAGAAACGAATAGAGGCTCATCTTAAAGAGAGACACTCCCTATGGGAATTTCTGGCAGAGGGAGTGTTTTTTCATGTTGCAAAGAAAAAAAGTAACTTTAAAGGATGGTTATCGGTCATGTCTGAATCGGAAGTCATTCAGCAAAGCAAGGTTGCGGTCACGCGTTCAATGCTGATCAGGGATTTGCGGAAAATTGGTTTGGATGCCGGAATGACCGTTATCGTTCATTCTTCTCTGAGTCGGATGGGATGGGTATGCGGCGGCTCTGTAACGCTCATCATGGCGCTTCAAGAAGTATTAACAAGCGCAGGTACACTTGTTATGCCAGCCCATAGCGCTGATGTATCGGACCCGGCGGATTGGGAGAGTCCTCCGGTTCCTTCAACTTGGTTTCACAGCATTTATCAGGAGATGCCGGCGTTTGATCCGCGCCGGACGCCGACGTTCGGGATGGGGAAGGTCGCAGAGACTTTTCGCTCGTTTCCGGGTGTACGCCGCAGCAATCACCCGATCTATTCATTTACCGCTTGGGGAGAGGGCCACGACGTTATCCTTGCGCATCATTCGCTTGACGACGGATTAGGAACGGAATCTCCGCTTGGAAAAATATATGAACGAGATGGTTATGTGCTGCTGCTTGGCGTCGGCTATGGTAATAATACGTCAATGCATCTTGGCGAATATATGTCTGGTAGGCTCGAAAGGGTCAAGCGGTCAAGCCCTGTGCGTATAAAAGGACACCGGCAATGGGTGAAGTACCAAGACGGAGAGTACCATGAGGAAGCTTTTGAGGTAATCGGCAAAGCGTTCGAAGCAAGTCATCCCGAAGCAGCCGCATTGCACGTGAACCACGTCGGTCAGGCACCGTCTCGTCTTTTGTCACAACGAGCGATTGTCGATTTTACGGCGGACTATATAAAGAAAAATGCTGACTGAATGGGAGCGGAAATTCGATGAATGTGTCGGATTTCCGTTTTTTTATAAGATAAGAAAGTTTAGCATTTGGCCTGTTGATACAACGATAAGGTCATAAGACTCAGTTGGGCGATCAGGTAAGCGCCCAATCTGCGAAATAACCGGAAAATTCCGCTTAATTCGAAAATGAATGAAAAAATCGCTTAAATAAACGAAGAAATTCCGCTTATCAAATCGAAAAACGTGAAAATGGAGGGTTTTTCTTTGAATAAGCGGAAAAATTACCCTTATTTACCCGTGAAAGAAGCGCCATGATGCATATAACCGGAACATCTCCGTTTATTTTAATTTTACTTCGTTACTTAATGAAGAACCAAAGTGATTTATGAAATAAAAATATCTGTTCAAGACTGATGATTCAAAACCGCATTTGGAGCGAAACGTCCTGTGAAAGTACGTCCTGCACGCAACGCGAAAGCTACGGCATCCTGCAGAAGTAAGGACTGGGCGCTTTTTGCCCGGGTTTTCTTAATAAAAAATAAGATCGAGAATTAGCGATATCACCTAAGACCTGGTCGAACTCGGTTTTTCTTTACATGATCTTAAAAAAGACATCATATCTTCTTAATAGGAATGTCCTATGATTAAATTAATAAAAGGAATGATTGAGGAGATGAAAATCATGGATTTTAAACAATCGGATGATTTTTCCCAAAACGAAGCAACCGTCAAGCTGAATCGTAAATTATTGCTTACCAACATTGCCTTGGCGTTGTCTATTATCATTAACGTAAAGCTTTTCCTTGGCTGATTTTATATACTTCAGGACGTACCCCTGTAAATTACTTGCAGAATCCAACATTGGATCTGTTTTTTATTGTCTGCGAAACATTCCATCGCATGTTATGGACCTCCTTCGTTCCATATTTTTCTATATCCCTTGATATTTCAGCCTCATTTCGAATACATTAATAGGTGTACATATAAAATTCGACACCATTCCACATGAATCACTTCTTTCAACTTTTAATCAAATACAATAATGGAGCGTTAATCTATTGAATAAAAAAATCTATGCTGCAGGTGCGATGGCAGCTTTATTAGGGCTGTCTGCATGCGGGCAGCTGCCATGGACGCATCAATCGGAACCGGATTCAGTGCAGCAGCAAAAACAAAAATCATCCTCATCTCAGGACGGGACCCCGAAAAAAAACAGCGATGCGAATTCATCGAAGAATAGGGTATCCGCGATGAACCAAAACGGTGTGCACGTTGTTGCCGATCCTGAGAGTACGCTTGTTTTGGTCAATAAATATTTCCAACTTCCGGACAATTATGTACCGAAAGACCTTGTTGATCTTGATGTCCCATTTACTTTTTCAGGGAAGTCGGAAAAGAAGAAAATGCGTGCTGTGGCAGCAAATCCGTTAAAAGAAATGTTCACAGCGGCGAAACAGGACGGCGTGCAGCTGGCAGGCGTGTCAGCCTACCGCTCGCATAAAACGCAAGTTGCCTTGTTTAATTATTATGTCCGGCGGGATGGAGAGAAGAAGGCATTGAAATACAGCGCGCGTCCAGGCACAAGTGAACATGAGACAGGACTCGCGATCGATGTCTCCGGAATTAATGGAAAGTACGCAGCCACGCAGGAATTTGGCAAAACGCCGGAGGCAGCCTGGCTGGCGAAGCATGCCCAGGATTATGGTTTTATTATCCGTTATCCTGAAGGTAAGGAGAACGTCACCGGATATGAGCATGAAGCATGGCATCTTCGTTATGTGGGCTTGCCCGCCGCGCAGAAAATGGTGGCTGATGATCAGACACTTGAGGAGTATTTGAATACTATCCCTGTTAGTAATAAATTGGTAAAGATTCGCGTTCATTGAATCAGGTTTAGCGGTTAAGCTATGTATGTCCGGATCGAAAGGACAAAATCCTTAATGGTGGTGGACAAAACTGATGAAACAAGGAAACGGAATCATGCCGCTGATCGCATCGATCGGCATCGGTGCGGCTTGCTATCAGATGATGAAGCCGAACAATAAGGTCGGTCATGCCGTAAAAGGCAGAATGGACAAAATGATGCATCAGAAACAAATGTTTCCTGAGAACAACTGACTCAATGAAAAAGGAATCCCATAAATAAGTGGATTCCTTTTTCACTTAAGAAAATGTATCGTTCTGTAGAAAATTGTCTGTTTAATGATCTGTTTCATATGAGCAAGTCTTGAGCCAGATCAATGCACGAAAGGTGAGATCCATGCAGGAACGCAAGATAAATCAATGCAGAAGATCTGATGTGATCGGATTTTGTTTCTGTTGAGCAGGTACTGAAGAATAAAAAAACAGATTTTGTGTCATGATGAAGACACAGAAAAAGAGCAAATGATGAACACAAACAGAGAAGATCAGTAAACGGAAAACCATGAATCCGTTTCGATAAAGGAATAGTCAGGCTCGCTTGCGGTTTTTCTGAACGTTTTCTTTTCTAAAAAGAATTTGAAATATTGACTTTGATATACTGATAAATAGTCTGAATAAAATGGCTTCTTATTTTTGCTTTACAAGGAATAGTATTCTGTATATAATAAAAAACGTCGATTGCGACGGACAAGCATGGCCCGTTCGTCAAGTGGTTAAGACACCACCCTTTCACGGTGGGTTCATGGGTTCGAATCCCGTACGGGTCACTTTGGAGGATTAGCTCAGCTGGGAGAGCGTCTGCCTTACAAGCAGAGGGTCATAGGTTCGAGCCCTATATCCTCCACTCCGCCGGTCTAGCTCAATTGGTAGAGCAACTGACTTGTAATCAGTAGGTTGGGGGTTCAAGTCCTCTGACCGGCACCATTAGATTTACGCTTTTATTCTCTGGAGGGATAGCGAAGAGGCTAAACGCGACGGACTGTAAATCCGTTCCCAACGGGTTCGAAGGTTCGAATCCTTCTCCCTCCACCATAATTCATTAATTTGTGTTGTGGGCCATTAGCTCAGTTGGTAGAGCATCTGACTCTTAATCAGAGGGTCGAAGGTTCGAGACCTTCATGGCCCATTATTATTTTTTAAAATTTAGTTTTGCGGGTGTGGCGGAATTGGCAGACGCGCTAGATTCAGGTTCTAGTGTCCTTTACGGGGCGTGGAGGTTCAAGTCCTCTCATCCGCATTTAATTAATTTTTATATTTGTTTGCTTTGCGGAAGTAGTTCAGTGATAGAACATCACCTTGCCATGGTGGGGGTCGCGGGTTTGAATCCCGTCTTCCGCTCCATTTATGGGGCCTTAGCTCAGCTGGGAGAGCGCCTGCTTTGCACGCAGGAGGTCAGCGGTTCGATCCCGCTAGGCTCCATCAAAGGAATACATACAGAAAAAGGAATTTTTGCCGGAGAGCAAAGATTCCTTTTTGTGTTATTGTTAAGAAATAAAATCTGTTTGATTGTTACAAGGTTTACTCTCAGCCGCTCCTATTGTTTCTCTGCTAATTATTGTTTATGATCGAAAATAAATCATAGTGCGAGAAAGGTGGGCGATGATGAAAAAACTTGCAGTTATTGGCAGCAGTGGAGGGAATTTATTTTATCTGGGCGGAAATCAGCCGCTCAATTTATTAGAAGAACTTGACCAACAATGCAAGCAAAACGGTTGTTGTTTAACGGCTGTGCAGTACATCGGTGCTGAAGAATCGCTGGATCAAAATAAATCTGAGATACGGGCAGCACTCTACACGCTGAAAAACGGGCAGATCATAGTGGGAAATCATGCGCGTCTGGAGCACATCAATAAGGAAGCAAAGTGTTCAGATGAAGAAATCGCGAAAAATATCAGAAATGGACAGATAGATGGCCTTATTTTAATTAGTGCTGATCCTTTAGGAGTCAATAGCTCGGCTGTAAAGGCTGCCATTGAAAAAATGATCCCGATCGTCGGTACAGGAGGTACGTCAATGGCATGGGTCGAATCAATCGGTGGCCATGTGGTTGGCTCTTCGGGAACCACCGGTACAACCAATCGAACACGCGCGCGTACCTTGATTTCATATCTGTGTTCTTATTGGAAAATGAGAACTCAGTCTGCTCACATTCAATGGAAGAATCTCAAACTGACGGGTATCTTAACAGCAGGTTTGCCGGCATTCATTGCTTTATCAATTGTTTATGCGGTTGCCGAACATTTTCCCATTTATGAAACGTCTCAATTGCTTCAACTGGCAATTATGTGCATTCCCGTCCTACTTGCCATGTTCTCTGCAAAGCAAATCAGTGATTTAAATGAAGTGACACTGATTGCTGCTTTGCTGGCCGGTCTTTTTGCAAGCAGCTCTGGTGTATTGGGTGGAATTGTGGCGGGGTTAGCTGCGGGTGTTTTCGCTCAATATTTACTTGATATCTGCATCCGCTGGAAAGTACCGATTACGACAAGTAATTTAATTGCCGGTGCTCTATCAGGATTAATTCCCGGTACAATCATTAATCTTGTGTTCGCGCCATTCCTATCTCTTGTACAAAATGGACTTGTTCAATTCATTGAAATGATTGTCAATTGGAACGGTTGGCTTGTTGGCGCGCTTTCCGGCATGCTCATCTGGCTGTCTCTATTGAAAAAGGGATATCATGCGCTTATCCTGCCGCTTATCTTAATCGAAATCGCTCAGACGGGTACTAGTTTTTTCGGTGCTATTGATCTGATTTGTTTGGTGGCGATTGCGGCGGGCGTGAATGCCGCGATTTTTGTAACGATTCAACCGGATAGAATCGCAGCAAAAAAAGGATTGGTTATGAATGTATGTTATGGCACATTTGTGGAATCAATCTACCCGTATTTCAAAAACAAGGCGATCTTGATCAGTACAGTGATATCTGCCGGTTTTAGTGGAATGTTGGTTGGTTGGCTGAATCTGCGAGGAGTTGCTTATGTGCCGTTTGTGCTTGCTCCCTTTCTATCCAATTCTATGGTTAAGGTCCTGTTAGTTATGGTAATGGCGATGGTTTTTTCCTTTATTTGTGTTCTAATAATAGTGCAGGTGGAGAAAAGTGCACACATTGATGACTGAAAAGATTGTTTTGTCTAAAAATTCCGTTGACAATTGCTGCTATTCATGAATATAATTATTCACATAATCAATTTTATGAATTGAATGATTAATATGTGCATTTTAAATTATTAAAGGGAAGGAAGTGAATGACTTATATTATTTGTAATTTCAGAAAAATAAGTTAAGGAGAAAAAATAGGTGACTATTTATTTGAATGGTGCATCATTAGACTTTGCCCAGATTGATAAAATAATCAATCATCATGAGCCCGTCGCGCTTGATCAAAAAGCACTTCCAAAAATTATGTCAAGTAGGCAGGCGGTTGAACGGCATATTTTGGCCGGGGATGTAATTTATGGTATTAATACAGGATTCGGAAAATTCAGTGATCGATTGATTCCAAATCGTGATGTTGAGACGTTACAGGTTCATTTACTTAGAAGTCATGCATGTGCCGTTGGTGAGGCTTTTTCGGAGCTGGTGGTGCGTTTGATGCTCTTGTTGAGAGCCAATGCGCTTGCCAAAGGGTATTCGGGTGTCCGACCGGAAATTATTCAGGCCTTAATTGATTGCCTGAATAAAGGAGTCATTCCGGTTGTCCCAAGCCAGGGTTCTTTAGGCGCAAGTGGCGATCTGGCTCCTCTGGCCCACCTTGCGCTTATACTTATCGGTGAAGGGAAAGCTGTCTATAAGGAGAAAAAGTTATCCGGTGCCGACGCATTAAACGCCGCCGGGCTATCTCCCATTCATTTGAAGGCTAAAGAAGGTTTGGCGCTTATTAATGGAACTCAGGCGATGACGGCTGCGGGCTGCGCGGCGTTCATGGATATGACTCGGTTAACGGCGGCTGCAGATCGAACGGCAGCATTAACCTTTGAGACACTGCGTGGTGTGGAAGAAGCATTTTGGAGTGAGTCTCACCAGGTTCGATCTTTTCCCGAACAGATTCAGGTAGCGCAGACGATGATGGGTTATTTAAAAGGAAGCGAATTAACGACACATCAGGGAGAACTTCGCGTACAGGATGCCTATTCACTCCGCTGTATCCCGCAAGTACATGGCGCGATCCAGCGGGTATTGAATCGTGTCCGGGAGGATTTGCTGATTGAAATAAATGCGGCGACAGATAATCCGTTGATCTTTGCGAACAGTGGTCATGTCATCTCGGGGGGGAACTTCCACGGCGAGCCGATTGCCTTTGCCATGGACTTTCTTGGAATTGCGACAGCAGAACTTGCCAATATTTCTGAACGACGTATTGAGCGTATGGTAAATCCACAATTGAATAACGGCTTACCTGCATTTCTCAGTGCAGAGCCGGGATTGCAGTCCGGGTTTATGATTACTCAGTATGTTGCCGCGTCACTTGTTTCAGAGAATAAAGTTCTGGCACATCCGGCTAGTGTTGATTCGATTCCATCGTCAGCGAATCAGGAGGATCATGTGAGCATGGGAACAACGGCTGCTCGAAAGGCCATGCAAATAATTGGTAATACACGAAAAGTTGTAGCTATCGAGGCACTTTGCGCTGCCCAGGCTGCTGATTTCCACGGCCCGGAACTTTTAGCAGCGGAAACATACGGTTTTTATCAAAAAATTCGTTCCTTGGTTCCTTTCATTGTGCAAGATCAGTCACTGTCAGCAAGTATTGAGAAGTTAGCAGAGGCAATCTAAATTTGCCTAAAAAAAATGGACAGCCCTAGGAGGAAAAAAGAATGAAAAAGACAATTGGATTGCTTGTCGCACTGTGCATGGTGTTTCTGATGTTAGCTGGTTGTTCGAGTTCAAGTCAAAGTGGAGGAGATTCGGGTAAAAAGTCTATAGATATCAAAATGGGAACCGAGGCATGGATTGGGTACGGTCCTTGGTGGATCGCCGATAAAGCCGGAATTTTCAAGAAGAACGGCATTAATATTAATATCATCATGTTCAAACAGGATTCGGACATCAACGCCGCTTTTGCTTCGGATAAAATTCAATTTGCGAACATTGCTTCACATACAGCGATGAAAATGAAAGCAAACAACGATTTGAACTTAAAGGGTGTTGTTTTTCTAGATGAATCAAAAACGGCAGACGCAATGATTACCAAGAGTAAATACAAAAGTCTTGATTCTCTTAAAGGAAAGAAAATTGCTTATGAAGAAGGGACAACTTCCGACCTTCTGTTCCGCCAGGCGGTGAAAAGTGCCGGATTGTCGATGAATGATTTTAAAGTAGTCTACATGGCCGCTTCTGACGCGGGACTTGCACTTATCTCTAACAAAGTAGATGCCGCAGTTACTTATGAGCCGTATATTTCCACAATTATAAAAAAAGATAAATCCGTACACCGTATCTATTCCGGCGAAGATTCACCTGGCTTAATCAGTGACATGACGGTTGCCAAATCAAATTATCTAAGCAAAAATCCAAAAGTTAAAGCTACATTGCAAAAAGTTTGGGATGAAGCATTGGATTATTGGAAAGAACATCCTGAGGAAGGGAATAAAATTGTGGCTGAAGCATCCGGTACCTCGACCGATGAACTGCCTACTATTCTTGATGGAATTAAGTTTTTTACGCTTGATGAGCAAAAAGAGGACGCCGATTCTGGAAATTTAAATAAAGGGCTCTCTAATATTAAAGAAATTCTTAAAGGACAGAAACAGTTAAAAAAAGAAATTGATGTTGAGGAATTAATTGATATTAAGTGAATGCATACCGGGCGGTTTTCAAAAACAGCAATACTGTGAAAACAGTCCATGTCAGGCATAAAAAAATGAGAATCTTTGCAGAAAAGCGGCACAGGGCATGTTGTGGACATGCCCTGTGTCTTTGGAGGGACATCATGCGATTTAAACTAATATCAGTTTCGGGAATTATTCTTGTTCTTGCTGTCTGGTCGTTTGTTACTTATACGGGAATGGTAGGCAGCCTCTTTTTGCCAACACCGACAGCAGTTATTCTTGAAGCGAAAAAGCAGGTTGAAGATGGCATTTTCTTTCAAGATATATGGATCAGTTTCTACAGAATTTTAATTGGTTTTTTGCTTGCAACACTTTTTGCACTCCCGATTGGCGTGATGATGGGGACATCGAAAACATGGAAAGCTTTTTGGGAACCGATTGTCGGGTTTGTACGTTACATGCCCGTTGTAGCGTTCATTCCGATGTCTATTCTCTGGTTTGGCACAAGCGATATGCAGAAATTTTTCATTATTTTTTTCGGTGTTTTCTTTCAACAGGTCATTATGGTGGCTGACAACTGTAAAACTGTAAAGAAATCTGTGGTTGAAGTCGGTTTGACTCTCGGACTCAATCGATTTGAAGTGATTAAAGATATTGTGGTCAAAGCAGCGATGCCAAGTATCTGGGATACGCTGAGAACTGTGTGGGGATGGGCTTGGACCTATCTTGTTGTTGCTGAATTAGTTGCGGCCACGAGCGGTCTGGGCTTCAGAATTATGCAGGCACAACGCTATTTATCAACCGAAACCATCATTCTTGGTATTTTAACCATTGGCTTATTGGGGCTGATCACAGACACTATTTTCGGCTTACTGGCAAAAGTGATGTTCCCATGGCATGAAAAGGAAAAGATAAATAATTAAGAATCGGAATCTGGATCCATTCATCAAAAATTTGGAGGAAAACCATGAACGAACATCTATTGACTGCAACGAACATTAATAGAATTTTTGTAAGCAAACAGCGTTCATTCACCGCACTTGATAATATTAATCTAACGATTGGCAATCATGAATTTGTTTCTTTGCTGGGTCCCTCGGGATGTGGAAAATCTACTTTTCTGCGCTTGGTAGCCGGCCTTGACAGTGCGTCTTCCGGATCGTTGCAAATGAATGGGAACAACCTCGACAAACCTGGGCGCGACCGGGGTGTTGTTTTCCAGCAATATAGTTTGCTCCCATGGCTCCTTGCCTGGCAAAACGTGGCTTTTGCGCTTAAAAAAGAAAAGAACATGCGCGCTGCTGAGAAAAAAGAACTTGCTTATCATTTTTTGGATCTTGTGGGACTAAACGGGTTTGAAGAGATTTATCCGTCACAGATGTCCGGTGGTATGCAGCAGCGTGTTGCCATTGCCAGAGCCCTGGTCATTAAACCGCCACTTTTGCTGATGGATGAACCATTCGGTGCGCTTGATGCGCAAACACGGCGTGATATGCAGGATCTTTTGGTTACTATTTTTAAAGAAACCCGTTCGAGCGTTCTGTTTGTGACGCACGATGTTGATGAAGCGGTCTATTTATCTGACCGTGTTTATGTCATGGCTACTAATCCGGGTAGAATTGCAAAACAAATCGATATCCATTTGTCCGCCGATAAAGATTGGAGTATTCAATTATCTGAACCGTTTATTACCTATAAAAAAGAAATTCTGATGGAGTTGAAGAAGCAGAAAAAAAACGTACATCACTCTAAATAAGGAAGGTGTTTCAGCGCAATGTTGACAAAGGAACAGCAACACGTGCTTTCCTGTCTTGATGAAAAAGGGTTGATTCGTTTTTTGCAGCGTCTTGTTCAGACAAACAGTGAAAATCCGCCGGGAAATGAACAAACCGTCGCTCAAATAATTGCTGATGAGCTGCATCATTCTGGAATTGATACAGTAAAACACACGGTTGAAGATGATCGATTTAATGTTATTGCCGTGCGGGAAGGAATGAGAAAAGAAAAACTATTATTTAACGGCCATATGGATACCGTATTATGCGGTGATGTTGAGCGATGGGACAATCCGCCCCTCAGTGGAAAGATTATTGGAAATAAGCTGTTCGGCAGAGGAACGGCTGATATGAAAGGTGGACTTGCCGCGCAAATTTTTGCGTTTAAGGCACTGGTTTGCAGCGGTATTCCATTTAAACGTGGCATGATGTTGACGGCGGTTGTTGATGAAGAAGTCGGGTTTAAAGGCACTCAGGCTTTAATTGATGACCATTGGATTGATGACTGTATCTATGGCGTGGTCGCTGAGCCTTCTTCTTTGCATATTGCCGACTGCTTGAAGGGCGGAATTGAATTTACACTTCGCGTGTACGGACGGAGCGCTCATACAGGAGTTGCGGCAACAGGGGACAATGCAATCATTTCAATGACCAGAATGATTGGCGCTATTGAAACTTACAGCAATCGTCTCAGGCGTCGGCATCATCCTATGCTTGGCAGTCCGACATGTAATATCGGACGAATAGAAGGTGGGTACGGTGTCACAGTGGTTCCGGAATTCTGTGATTTGGCTTTTGATCGTCAGCTGCTTCCAGGTGAACAAATTACCGAAGTTGAAAATGAAATGAAGGACCTGCTGTATCAAAAGGCGTCTGAACTCGGCATTCATATGGATTTAGTTCGGACGCTGAGCTTCCCGGGTTGGCAGCTTAGTCACGATGATGTTTTGACTCTTCTGTTGCATGAGACTCATAAACTGCTATATGGTCGCCCTGCAACATACACAGGATTTAACGGTTATTCAGAGGTGGAGTTGTTAGCTAGATATGGCTTGCCGTCACTTATATTCGGACCGGGAAATCTTGCTGCCGCACATGCGCCGAATGAATCTATTTCACTTGATGAGGTGATTGAGGCGGCGAGAGTGTATACGCTTTTGGGATACCAATTTGTCAGTAAATTGTCAAATGAATAAAATTTATAAAAACGCGTTGACAGTACTAATTTTCAAGAATATAATTATTCACAACAAAGTTATTGTGAATGGATTCATTCATAGAAATTGAAATTAAATAGATTTGGTACGGTGATAACTATGGATTTTAAGACGAACAGTAAGGACTTTCAGCAGCTGCTGGGGAAGATTGCCAGAGTGGCCCATGAATCGCCAACGTACGAAAAACTAGCCTATACGATTGAGAAAGGGTATAAGCATATTATTTTTATGACAGCATCAGAAGTCGCCGAACAGGCAGATGTAAGTCAAGGAAGCGTTTCGCGTTTCTGCATTGCATTGGGTTATAAAGGCTATAATGACTTTTTGCATCATCTACAACAGTTTGTCCGAAAGGAAATTACGGCACCTCAGCGGCTTCAGTTTACAACGCATTCAAATAAGAACATCTCAAACATCCTCAAGTTAGAGCATGAAAATATTGACGCACTGGAGCCGCTGCTTGAGCGTCCGGAGTATAAGCAGATGATTGATCAAATCATTCATGCTGATCAAGTCATTCTGTTATCTGCACGGATGTCGGCAACTTTATTGTCTTATACCTACTATATATTGAACAAAATACGAGCCAATGTTGTTCAAGTCACACCGGGAACCCCGGCGTGGGAAACACTGGAACTAATGGATCCGGCACGAGTGCACATTTTTTCGTTTGTCTTTCCAAGATATCCGAACCAGCTTCTTGAGAAATTAAAGAATTTGCACCATAAAGGATTTTCAATTTCTTCGATCACCGACAGTATTACATCACCTGTTTATGCGGTCGCTGATCCGGTACTGAGTGTTCCGATTACGACATCATCTATTTTCGATATTTACAGTACACCCATTCTCTTTTTAAATCTGCTGCTTCGAGAAGTAGCGACGGCCACGGATGGATTAGATAAACGAATGGCCGCATTGGAGTCTTTGGAGAAAAGGGATCAAATTTATTATGAAACGTATCATTATGACGCGACACTGGAATGAAAGAACGGTTAGCATAACGGACTCGCAGCGAAGTGAAAGGAGGGTGTCGATGTGACCTATGAATCATTGCAAAGTCTTCATCCAATCAGGATAAATGAACGACGAATTTCTGAACGGATACGTTGCCTGGCGAAATTTGGAATGAACAGGGAAGGGGGGATTGATCGATCACTCGGCAGCAAAGCCGATATTCAGGCAAGGGAATGGCTTAAGAACTTATGGAAAACAGAGCTGCAGGCGGCAGTTGCCGTTGATCCGGCCGCAAACCTGTGGGCTGAGCGCAAGGGAAAAGAAAAAATAAAACCGATTGTTTTAGGTTCTCATCATGACGCGGTTGCCAATGGTGGCAAATATGACGGAGCAGTTGGTGTGCTGCTTGCCACTGAGGTAGTTCAATCCTTAAAAGAAGCAAATTACAAGCTTCGCCATCCGATAAAAGTTGTCTCATTTTCGGCTGAAGAACCCAATCCGTATAATATTTCAACGCTGGGCAGTCGGCTTATCACCGGTGTTCTCGACAGTAAACAGGTTGGGGAAGCAACTCATGTCTACACACATGAAAAATTATCAGAAACTTTAAAAAGATTGGGGGGTGATGTGGGGAACGTGGCAAACCATCTGCTAACCAGCGATGATGTAGGCGCTTTTCTTGAATGTCATATCGAACAGGGCCGACACTTAACGGATCATGGTTTGTCGCTTGCCGTTGTTTCAAGCATTACCGGTATTTATCGTGAAGAAATTACGATCGATGGAGAGGCCAACCATGCAGGGACAACGATGATGGAGAATCGTCATGATGCATTGCTGGCGGGTGCAGAGTTAAGTCTGGCCGTTGAACAGGCGGTCATCGGGCAAGGACGATCCGATGTTGTGGGTACCGTAGGGCATTTTGAAATTTTCCCCAACTCGGCGAACATTATTCCGGGTCAGGCTCATTTGATTCTCGAAATGAGAACATCGAATGATCAAGTATTCAAGGAACTGCGGGCGCAGTTAGCGGATACGTGCACTGAAATCGAAAACAAAAGACAGATTATTATTAAGAGAAAGACTATTCTGGATCAAAAGGCTGTCCCTATGGATCCGCTGGTTCGGACGGCTTTACAACAATCGATTAAAGCATCCGGTGATTTTTATTTAGATTTGCCAAGCATGGCCGGGCATGATTCGGTGCATATGGTGCCGATTGCAAAGACAGGCATGCTGTTTGTTCCCAGTATTGAAGGAAAGAGCCACTGTCCGGAGGAAGAGACGAGGATTGAGGATATCGTTAAGGCAGGAAATGTGCTTATTCGAACAGTGATTGCACTGGATAAGGAGCTCGATTGATATGAAGCTGTACAAACCGTTTTTACTATTTGAAGAAGGTCTGTTTAAATCGGATCGAGCGCTTGTGACCGATGGAGGGAAAATAGTATCCATAGGCGCATGCGATGCGATGGTCGCGCAGTATCCCGATGCAGAAATGATTAGCTGGCCGGATGAAATTATTGTCCCCGGTACTGTCAATGCGCATAATCATTCCTTTCAAAGTCTGTTGCGCGGGCTGGCAGCGGATCGGCCGTTCCTGGAATGGCGCGATGAGGCACTCTATAAGTACTCGCCGTACTTGAAAGCAAAAGATGTATATACCGGGGCTGTATTTGCTTTTAGTGAGATGATGAAATGTGGCGCGACGACCGTCAGCGATTATTTTTATGTCCATAATGAGGGCATTGAAAGTGATGAAGCAGTCATTCAGGCGGCTAAAGATGTGGGGATTCGTTTTGTACTGGCGCGTACGATGTACGACTGGACCGGTGCCCCGGCAGGTTATGTTGAGACGATTGATGAGGCAGTTAAAAATGTAAAGTATTTAGCTGAAAAATATGATCATGATTCAATGGTTTCGATCGTACCAGCTCCGCACAGCTTGCATGCGGCATCCGTGGAGATGGTCAAGGCCGGTCATCGTCTTGCGCAGGAATTAGATTGTAAATTCCATATCCACGTTGCCGAAGAACCCTTTGAGGTGGATCAAGTGCTGCGCGATCATCATATGAGGCCGGTTGAGCTGCTTGATCAGATCGGCGTCATGGCGGATGGTCGAATGACTGCTATTCATTGTGTCTGGTTAGATAATCATGAAAAGCAACTGATGGCTCAAAATCATGCGTCGCTTGTCTACTGTCCATCCAGCAATATGTTCTTGGCGGATGGTATTACAGACATTCCCGCATTGATAGAAGGAGGCGTGACGATCGGACTAGGATCTGATGGCGCTTGCAGCAATAATCGGATCAGCGTTTTTGAAGAGATGCGAATGTGTGCCATGTTGCAAAAAGTGAGCAAGTTAGACTCGCTTGCGGTGAATTATCATCAGGCATTCACCATGGGAACGAAGGGTGGTGCGGAAATTTTACAACTACCGATTGGTGAGCTTAAAACAGGATTTAGTGCTGATTTTGTGGCATTGAATCAAAACGATCTTTCCATGCAGCCGATTTCGCATGCACATGAGCAGGTGCTTCCCAATATCGTCTACGCGATGCAGCCGACTGCTATTGATTATGTTGTGGTTAATGGAACGTGCACCGTTGATCACGGCAATTTGAAAACGCTGAATGAAGAACAAATCATCCATCAAGTTCAGAATCTTATGAATGGTATTGACAAAGAAGCTTCAAAACCATGAGCAACGAGATAAATATACAGAAAACACATTTTTGAGGAGGCGATTTCATGCAGCTGACCGTTGAAGAACAAGAAATGCTTGATGGGAAATACGGCAAGGGTACACAGATTGCGATGAAAATTCAGGTTGCACTCGGAGAAGTTTTTGATGCGCCGAAAATGGTCCCGGTCAGCCGGACACATGTAGCGCTGAGTAATCAGGAAGCCGACCTGTGGTTTGTTGAAAAACTCGTAAATGCGGGAGCAAGATGTAAAATATCTCCAACGGTGAACCCAGGTTTTAATTTGGAATATTTTCAATGCATTACGACCATTTCAAAAGAAGACGAGCAAACGATTCGCCGAACGAGACAGGCCTATAAAGATATAGGCGCAACACTAACTTTTGACTGTACTCCTTATCTTGAGAAAAATGTTCCTCGGTTTGGCGAAATTACTGCTTTTTCTGAATCAAGCGCAACACCATTTATTAATTCGGTGTATGGCGCAAGAACGAATCGCGAATCGGCACAAAGTGCGCTGTGTGCGGCGATTACAGGCAGAACACCGCTCTATGGATTCTTGCTTGACGAGAACCGGAAAGGGCAGGTACTTATTGATGTCCAAGCCGATGTGAAAAACGATTTCGATTATCAGTTGCTTGGCTATGCAGTGCCAAAGAAACTTCAATTCAAAACGCCGGTTTTTGTCAATCTGCCTACAGATCCCTCTCCCGCAGCATTGATGAATCTTGGTGCTCAACTCAACACGGCAGGTAATGTGCCCATGTATCATATTGTCGGAGTTACGCCTGAAGCACGAACAGTCGAAGAGGCTTTTCAAGGAGATGAACCTGAGCGAATCATCACGATTACACAAGAAGACTTGGATCAAGTACATTCGGAAATTACTGATCCGGTTGGAAAAATTGATTTTGCCTTATTTGGATGTCCGCACTTCAACCTGAATCAAGTGGCACAGGTGGCAGATCTTGTAAAGGGGAAGGAACTTAAGGTAAAGCTTTGGATTATGACTTCATCTCTGACGAAAGAACTTGCAACGCGAATGGGCTATCTTGAGACGCTGCAGGCAGCAGGTGGAGATATTGTTGATGATACCTGCATGGATCAGCCGTGCTGGGAATTTCTCTATGGGAAGAAGGGCGTTACGGACTCTCCGAAATGCGCTTATTACACAAAAAGACGGAATATGCAGTTTGTCATTCGAAAAGTAGAAGATTGCATTGAAGCTGCGATGAGAGGTGAAGTGTCATGAGTGAAACTTACGGATGTCATAAAGTATCTGAAGGTGTCATTGAGGGTGAAGTTCTGATCTCGACAGATGATTTCTGTTTTTATCTCGTTGATCCGAAAACGGGTGTTGTTATTGAAAAGAACCATTGCCTGGAAGGCCAGTCAATCGCAGATAAGATCCTTGTTTTTCCGAGTGGGAAGGGCAGTTCTGTTGTTCAGGCGGACGGAATGTATCAATTGAAAATGACGGGTAAGGGACCGAGGGCTTTAATTATCAAATACCCGGATACGGTGCTCGTAGCCAGTTCGATTATCATGGAGCTGCCTGTTGTCGATCGCGTGCCGAAAGATTTTTATGAGCAGGTTAAAAATGGTGACAAGCTCCGCGTTGATGCTGATCAGGGCATATTAATCATTCAATCCTGAACGGAGATGAGCACATGTCTGAACCGACGATTTTTCAAATAAAAGGGAAAATTGCGCTGATTACCGGTGCCGGCAGAGGGCTGGGCAGAGGGTATGCGATCGCTTTGGGACGAGCAGGCTGCAAATGCATTTGCATTGGCCGGACGCTCGAAGACCTTGCTGAAACCAAACGGATGATTGAGCAGGAACAAGGAGAGGCAGAAACAATTGTTTTTGATATTACACAGTTTAACCAACTAAAGGAAGCTGTTGATCAAATTGAGGAGCGGTTCGGTCCAATTGATATCCTAGTGAACAATGCCGGAACCGAGATTGCTGAGCCGTTTCTGAAAGTTACTGAAGCTCATTACGATATGATCATGGACGTCAATATAAAAGCCGTTTTCTTTTTGACTCAGGCAGTTGCAGAAAAGATGAAGGCAAGAAAACGAGGAAAGATTATTAATATCGGTTCACTGGGAAGTGTCATCGGCCTGGCCGGATCATCTGTCTACTGTTCTTCTAAAGGTGCCATTACACAGTTGACCAAGACAGCTGCTTTGGAGCTGGCGTCAGAAGGCATTCAGGTGAACGCTATTTTTCCAGGTTATTTTCTAACGGAAATGACGAAGCCTTTCTTTGATGATCCTGTACACAAGACGTGGATTGAAGATAAAATTCCGCTTGGACGAGTCGGTACTTTCGATGATCTGGTTGGGGCATTGCTGTTTCTTGCTGCGCCTGCTTCTGATTATATGACCGGTCAGTCAATCAGTGTCGACGGAGGCTGGACGGCGGGATGAGCGGCGGCGACTGATTAGAGCAAACGATTTTTTTGACTATAAAAAGATACAAGGAGGGCTGGATCTTAATGGAATGGATCAAGAAAGCGGTTGAGAAAACCTATGAACGCGACCGGCAATTGACGGAATTGGTTTCCGGAATTATCAATAACGTTCGTTTGAACGGAGATCAAGAATTGATTAAACTGGCTGGGCAGTTCGACCATGTCACTCTTGAGTCGGTAAAAGTAAGTAAAAGTACTGTAAAAGAAGCCTATGAAAAGATTGACGGCAAGACCATCGATGCTTTGAAATTCGCAGCAGAAAATATAAGTTTTTATGCTGAGAGTCAATACCAATGTTTAAAAGCACTGGAGATCAGCAGCCCGATTCCCGGTGTCACACTTGGTCACCGGCTCATACCGGTTGATCGATGCGGTGCGTATATTCCAGGCGGGCGTTATCCGCTGCCGAGCTCGGCATTAATGTCCATCATTACTGCGAAAATTGCCGGTGTTAAAAGTGTAGCCGCCTGCTGTCCGCCGGCAACGAACTATGGTACCATTCATCCGGCTGTGCTCGTAGCGATGGATATTGCCGGAGCGGATGAAATTTATGCAGTTGGCGGTGCTCAAGCCATTGCCGCCTTAGCTTATGGAACAGAAACCGTACCAAAGGTCAATTTGATTGTCGGTCCCGGGAACCGTTTTGTAACCGAAGCGAAACGGCAAGTACTGGGCGATGTGGGCATAGACAGTCTTGCCGGTCCGAGTGAAGTGCTGATTCTGGCAGACGAAACATCAAATCCAAATTTTGTCGCCATTGATTTGCTCGCTCAGGCTGAGCATGACCCGAATACAAAGACCATTCTCATCTGCACAGATCGAAAAATGATTGAGGCAGTACAGCAATCACTTGAAAAATACTCAAAAGAACTGTCCACCAATAAGATTGCCGACCAGTCATGGAAGGATAATGGTCAGATTATTCTGGCGGATCACTTAGAAGAAGCAATTGAAATCGCTAATCGCATTGCTCCGGAACATCTGGAGGTGCAAACCAAGAATCCTAAAGCGGTAAGCACCCGACTGAATCATTTCGGTTCGCTCTTTATCGGTGAACATGCTCCGGTCGCATTTGGTGACTACGTCTCAGGTACGAATCATATTTTGCCGACGATGGGTACTGCAAAATATTCTAATGGCGTTTGGGTAGGTACTTTTATTAAGACCTCATTCTATCAAGAAATTACAGAAGAAGGCTGTCAGAACTTATCCGAAGCTTGTATGCAGCTGGCGCAAGTTGAAGGATTGCATGCTCATAGAGAATCTGTGTCCGTTCGTGTAAACGCGTTTAATGAAAAATAACAGAATTAAAAAACTATTGAATATGGGAGGTGATATCTTGAAACCGTTGATTTGGATTATTGATGAGGAATGGTCGGATTACATCATTGAACAGGAACGTTTGAAACAGGCCTTTCCGAACTGTGTCATAAAGCATTCGGGAAATGATTATCAAAAAGATCTTGAAGATTTCGGACGATTCGCCGACGCCATCCTTTGCCAGGTTTATGTCACCATTGGAGAAGAGACCATTGAGAAACTGGAAAACTGTCGGATTATTGCTATCTATGGAGGAGGATATGATCGAGTAGCTATTGAGACGGCAAAATTCAAAGGGATAACGGTTACCTATGTTCCTGGTTACTGCGTTGAGGATGTTTCTGATTATGTCATTTCTTCTATTTATTTCTTTAACAAGAACTTGCCTTATTATTTAAAAATTGCGAATGACGGAGCTTGGGGAGCGCAGGCTGCATCCGTGCTCACTCCGCGCATTGCTTCATCGACGCTGCTGATCATTGGCTTTGGCCGAATTGGTCAAAAGGTAGCGGAAAAGGCTAAAGCTGCCCATATGCGCGTACTCGTGCATGATCCGCGTTTGAATGATTCGGATGCACTTGATCATGGAGTGAGCAAAGTCACGCTGCAAGATGGATTGTCGGAAGCAGATTATGTGACATTGCATACGGCATACACACCTGAGACCGACGGACTGCTGTCTATGCCTGAATTTAAGCTGATGAAGCCGACGGCGCATATTATTAATACATCACGCGGACGTGTCATGAATGAACAGGATTTAATTGAAGCGGTAAAAAATAAACTTATCTCCGGTGCCATGCTGGATGTGATTGCAAATGAGCCGCCGACAGGAAACGAAGCAGTTTTCTCCTGCCCGAACATTTATGTCACACCGCATGTTTCCTATTTATCGGTTGAATCATTGCGCACGCTCAAAGAGCGAGCAGTTGCTAATGTGATCACTGTGCTAAATGGCAGACGTTCAAAAGACGCAGTTCTCTAAATTTAAATCATTTATTAATAGGAGGAAATTTCATGAAAAAAATCGTTGTGCTCATTCTCGTCGGTCTTATGTCCGCAGCTCTATTGCTCTCCGGCTGCTCCTCGTCGTCAAAAAGCGGGAGCAGTGAAAGCAAAAGCAGTAAGAATCAGTTTAAGGGAACCGTAAAACTAGGTATTTCATCTTGGATTGGTTTTGCGCCTATGTATCTTGCAGAGGAAAAGGGATTTTTCGAGAAAAACGGTGTGAAAGTAAAACTGCAGACGATTCAAAGTGCAAGCGACCGACGCACAGCAATGGCGGCGAACCGTATTCAGGGCTTCTTCACGACTGTTGATACTCATGTCATGACAGCGGCTGCTGACATTCCCGTTTATCAAGTATTGGCGCTTGACACATCGAGCGGCGGCGATGGCATTGTTGCCAAAAAGAACATCAAATCGTTTGCGGATCTGAAAGGGAAAAAAGTCGCTATTGATACGAGCGGCGGTGCCAGCTATTTCTGGTTTATGTACATGCTTGATCAAAACAAAATGACGATGGATGATGTACAGATTGTCAACATGAGTGCCGGAGATGCCGGAGCGGCTTTTGTCGGCGGCAAAGTAGATGCCGCGGTGACCTGGCAGCCTTGGCTGACCAAAGCTGAAAAGACATCCTTTGGCCATGTCCTCCTCTCCAGTGACAAGACTCCCGGATTAATTGTTGATTCCCTTGGCCTGCGTAAAGACTTTGTCGATGAGAATCCGAAGCTTGTACAGGGTATTGTTGATGCATGGTATGATGCGCTTGATTATGCAAAAGAGAATCCTGATGAAGCAAATAAAATTATGGCGAAAAGTATGGGTCAGACTGTAAACGATTTTAAAGCTACCGAACCGGATGTAACTTTCTATGATAAAGCGGGCAATATTAAATATTTTGGTACAAAGAGTGATCCGGGACTGATTTATGACGTGACGGACAAAGCAGCAACTTTTTGGAAGAAGGTCAAGCTGATCAGTAAACAGCCGAAGGCATCAGACCTGATTAATGGTGATTTTGTCGGTAAATAAGGCATCTGGTTGATTGCACCTTACCGTCTCAGTGAGGGCACTTTTTCTTGAATAAAAAAAGGAGGCTTTTGCAATGACTGTTCGACCTGATTCACAGTATTCTTTATCAATTTTAGAAGAAGGAAAGCCGCTGCCTGACTATCCTGAATTTGTTGAAGACATTCGACGCGCGCCTGACAGGGGGTATACGCTGAGTCCGCAACAGACTCGTGTCGCGTTAAAGAATGCCTTGCGCTACATTCCGGAGAAGTATCATGAACAATTGATCTCTGAATTTCTTAACGAATTAAAGACACGCGGCCGTATTTATGGTTATCGCTTCAGACCTGTAGGTCACATCTATGGAAAACCAATTGATACCTATAAAGGGAAGTGTACTGAGGGCAAAGCATTTCAGGTCATGATCGACAATAACCTTGATTTCGATGTCGCGCTTTATCCATACGAGCTGGTTACCTATGGCGAAACAGGAAGTGTTTGTCAAAATTGGATGCAGTATCGTTTGATAAAAAAGTATCTCGAAAATTTGGAGGAGGATCAGACTTTAGTGCTTGAATCAGGGCATCCGCTTGGCGTTTTTAAGACGAAGCCCGAAGCCCCGCGCGTCATTTTGACCAATGCGCTGATGGTTGGTGAATTTGATAATTTGAAAGATTGGGAGATTGCTGAACAGATGGGTGTGGCCAATTACGGTCAGATGACGGCAGGCGGGTGGATGTATATCGGTCCACAAGGAATTGTTCATGGCACATATAACACGTTGCTCAATGCCGGACGTGAAAAGTTAGGCATTCCAAATGAGGCAGACCTTTCCGGTTATCTGTTTATCAGTTCAGGCCTCGGCGGAATGAGCGGCGCCCAGCCGAAAGCGGTGGAAATTGCTCATGGAGTTGGAATTATTGCCGAGGTCGACCAGTCGCGAATCGACACACGTCTTCGTCAAGGGTGGGTCAATGTATCTTCGGATAATCTCGATAAGATTTTCGCGATTGCTCAGAAACATTTGGACGATAAAACAACTGTGTCTATTGCTTATCACGGAAACATTGTCGATCTGCTGGATTATGTGGTTGCGCATGACATAAAGGTAGACCTGTTATCTGATCAAACATCTTGTCATGCGGTTTATGAAGGGGGTTATTGTCCGCAGGGGCTTACCTTCGACGAACGAACGAAAATGCTCAGTGAGAATCGAGAACATTTTAATCAATTTGTTGATCAATCACTAAAGCATCATTATGCATGCATTAAAGCACTCGTTAACCAAGGCACTTACTTTTTTGATTATGGCAATTCCTTTTTAAAAGCCGTTTATGATGCGGGAGTGACTGAAATTTCGAAGAACGGGCGCGATGATAAAGACGGCTTTACACTTCCTTCTTACGTGGAAGACATTATGGGTCCTCAACTGTTTGATTATGGTTACGGTCCCTTTCGCTGGGTTTGTCTGAGCGGTAAGGACGGGGATTTGCAAAAAACGGATCAGGCAGCGATGGCTTGTATTGATCCGAACAGACGGTATCAGGATCGAGATAATTACAATTGGATTCGCGATGCGGAGAAAAATCAGCTTGTTGTCGGAACAAAAGCGCGAATCCTGTATCAGGATGCGGAAGGACGAATTGCGATTGCATTGAAATTCAATCAGATGGTCAGAAATCATGAGATCGGACCGGTGATGATCGGGCGTGATCATCACGATGTCAGCGGTACGGATTCCCCGTTTCGAGAAACGGCCAACATCAAAGACGGGAGCAACGTGATGGCGGACATGGCTGTTCAATGTTTTGCAGGGAATGCGGCCCGTGGCATGAGTCTGGTTGCGCTTCACAATGGCGGCGGTGTGGGCATCGGCAAATCAATCAACGGCGGTTTTGGTTTAGTGCTCGACGGCAGCACGCGCGTGGATGAGATTATTAAGCAGGCAATCCTTTGGGATGTCATGGGCGGCGTTGCACGGAGAAACTGGGCGCGAAACGAACACTCAATGGAAACAGCCGTTGCATTTAATCAGAAATACCAAGGTGAAAACTATTTGACAATTCCTCACTTGGTTAATGAAGAACTGCTCACAGAGTTGTGCGGATCTGAAGGCGGAAGCAATGAATAAACGAGTCATCCTCCATGCATCGGAGATTGCAACGCCAATGGGGATAAAAGCGCGAGCAGGAAAAGAAATGTCTGAGATCAAAATCATTCAAGACGGTGCTATCGTCATTGAAGATGGACTGATTATTGCCGTTGATACAAGTTCATCCATAGCGTCTGAATTTGACCTTGAACAATACACTGTAACTGATGCTTCAGGAAAGAGTATTGTTCCGGGATTCATCGATTCTCATACTCATTTCGTTTTTGGTGGGTTCAGACCTGATGAATTTTTAATGCGGTTGTCCGGCAAATCTTATATGGAAATTATGAAAGCCGGAGGAGGGATTGAAAATACGGTTCGGGCAACACGTGCAGATTCTTTTGATTCACTCTATAGCAGTGGGCGTCAGCGGCTGGACGGCATGGTTCGTTTAGGCATCACAACCGTTGAGGGAAAAAGCGGATACGGCTTGGATATGGAAACCGAGCTGCGTATGCTTCGCGTGATGAAAAAATTAAATACCGATCATTTGGTTGATGTTGTGCCGACATATCTGGGGGCGCATGCGATACCTCGTGAATTTAAAGCGAATCATCAGGCATACATTCAATTTATGATTGATAAAGTCATTCCCGAAGTGGCTAAGGGGCATTTGGCCGACTTCTGTGATGTCTTCTGTGAAGAAGGGGTTTTTTCCATTGCTGAATCGCGCCGGTTGCTGAATGCGGCAAAAGACCATGGTTTTTTGCTAAAGATTCATGCGGATGAAATTGAATCAATGGGTGGAGCTGAGTTGGCCGCTGAAGTTGGCACCGTTTCCGCCGATCATTTATTAGAAGCCTCTGAGCAAGGGATTCGAATGCTTGCTGAACAGAGAATTGTTACAACATTGCTTCCGGCAACCGCGTTCTGTTTGAATAAACCGTATGCTGATGCACGCAAGATGATTGATGCAGGTTGTGCGATTGCTTTGGGCAGCGACTTTAACCCCGGAAGTTGTTTTACCTATTCCGCACCGCTCATTTTTGCACTTGCAGGGATTCATATGCGGATGACCAGTGAGGAAGTGCTGACCGCGTTTACACTCAATGGGGCGGCGGCACTGAATCGTTCCGGTATCATAGGCAGCATTGAACCCGGAAAAAGGGCTGACCTAGTTCTGCTCAATTACCCAAGCTATAAATTTCTTATATACAATACGGCAACAAACTGTGTCAATAGAGTAATTAAGAACGGACAAGATGCGTTCTGAATGGAACGATTTCTGGAAGGAGGTCATTAGATGGAACGTGATATCCAAATCAGTAAAAATGTGAAAAAATCAAGCACATCGCTGAAACGATTATTTACACCGATGGTAAACATCAAGCACAGTTTGTATTTGACTTTAGGAGTAGTTGGTTTCGTAGTTGTACTTGCGGCTTGGAGCGCACTGACATATGGCGGGATGGTTGACCCTATATTTCTTCCTACGCCGACCGATACTTTTAGAGCTGCTGTTGATCTGTTCACGCAATTAAATTTTACTCATGATATATGGGTGACGATTATTCGGGTCATTATTGGTTTCCTATTGGCGGCAGTGGTAGCAGTTCCGTTAGGAATCATGCTGGGCACCTATAAACCAATTGAAGGTTTCTTGGAGCCGCTCATGTCTTTCATTCGTTATTTGCCGGCGTCTGCTTTTATTCCCCTCTTTATTCTGTGGATTGGGGTCAGCGAGTCGCAAAAAATAGCTGTCATTTTTATGGGCAGTTTTCCACAGTTAATCCTAATGGTTGCGGCTGCTACAAAAAGTGTACAAACAGATCTTATTGATGTGTCCTATACGCTTGGTACATCGCGGGCAGCGGTTTTATGGCGAGTAATTTTACCAGCAAGCATGCCTCGGATTATGGACTCTTTGCGTATGGTACTTGGCTGGGCCTGGACCTATATTATTGTTGCTGAACTCGTCGGTGCATCGTCCGGGATCGGATACATGATTATTCAATCACAGCGAATGCTGAAAACATCTAATATTTTTGTCGGTATTCTGATTATCGGTTTGATTGGCCTTATCTTTGATTATTTATTTAAATTCCTGTCAAAACGATTATTCCCATGGAGCTAAGGAGGATGAATCTACATGAGTAAGATCGTTCAAAAACTCGAGATCTCAAATCTGTCGAAGACATTCATGCAGAAGGAACGCAAGATTCAGGCGCTGAACAACATTAATCTTGACGTGAAGGACAAAGAATTTGTTGCGATTCTTGGCGCATCAGGATGCGGGAAATCGACCTTGCTGAGAATTATCGGCGGACTCGAAACACCTTCTGAGGGAACCGTATTGATTAATGGAGGCGCGATTACAGAGCCGGGTGCGGATCGCGGAATGGTTTTTCAGTCCTATACGCTTTTTCCCTGGCTGACGGTTCAGAAAAATATCGAATTCGGCCTGCGTGAAAAAGGAGTGACCGCAGCAAAACGTGAAAAAATTGCCAAGGAATATATTGAAATTGTCGGATTAAAAGGATTTGAGCATGCATATCCCAAAGCTCTGTCCGGCGGAATGAAACAGCGCGTAGCGATTGCGCGTGCTCTGGCAAACGACCCCGAATTGATTTTACTCGATGAACCATTCGGTGCGCTGGATATGCAGACACGCAGTCTGATGCAAGAACTGCTGCTAGATGTTTGGCAAAAATCACAAAAGACCGTTATATTGGTGACTCATGACATTGATGAAGCTATTTTTATGGCTGATCGTGTGGTCATCATGGAATCGCGGCCGGGTAAAATTAAAGAGATTATTCCAATTGATTTCCCGCGTCCAAGAGATTACCACGTGAAAACATCGGAAAAATTCCTTAATTATAAAGCACGGGCGGTTGAATTAATCCGAAGTGAGACCTTAAAAGGCATGAATGCTGTGTAATAAAGGCATGGTTGTCTATAGAATACTGATGGTGAGGTTACATGGAGAGATTCCGTTTTTGAACTGAAACGAATTTAGCATGGTTATGAGCAGGAGGCCAAGGGTTCAGTCACCTTGGCCTCCATAAATAGATAATATGAAGTCGAAGAACTTCCTTGGCTTTTTTGTATTGAGGGTGCCAACTGTGACTTTTTCACTGTTTCTTCTCTTGCTGCGTTTTTAATAAGTTTTACTATAAATTCGGCTGTGATTCACAAATCTTTCTAACTCTTTCATTGTTAGTTATGAACCAGCTCCATAACATCCCGCCGCATGCTCTGTGGGACTGTTTTCGTTGGTGTGCCGATCCGGACGAGCATTTGAATGGTTTGTCCTTTTGGCGCGTAGCTTCGATGAATGCCTGTATACTGCTTGTTCATCTCAGGATATTCTTCCAGCGCTTGGCTGACGGGCTGCACGGCGAGACCGAGACTTGCGGCGGTCAGTGTCAATCTGCTGTAAATCATGCCGCTTTTAACCTGACTGGCACGGCTGTTGTCATCGGATGAAATCATAGCATATGCGGGTGTGTGATCGATTGCCGCCTGCGTTGATTGAATCATGAGATCAGATGAAGCTTTGGTATTGTTAAGGGAAGGAAAAAGCGTGATCAGACCTTGCATGAAGTAGAGTCTGAATCCCGATGTGCCTTGACCTTCAAAGGAGAATCCGTAACGTTTTTTGTTTTTTTGCGACTCATTTGCGCGGAAAATGGCTTCTGCTTCGTCCATGACACGCCGCGTGCCGGCCTCAATCTTTACGCTGTTCAAGGCGAATTTTCCAAGTTTTTTCACATCGGCCTTGTCTTGGTAAATTTTTGTTTCAAATTTATTTTCGCTGAGAGTTTCCAATGCGTCGATCTGCGCAGCGGTTAGTTTTGCCGATTTGTAGGTTTCTCGGTTTGTGTCGGGAATATAGATCGCGTTAAAAAGCGGGCTCTGTTGCGGTTTCGCTCGTTTCAAGGTTATTTTTGCAACAGGCTTGGCAGACATGCTTTGTGCAAGCTGCTGTTCGTTGTACGTGCCGCCTGGAAACAGGGAGATTGTTGCAGGATAACCGATTGATCGGCCTGCGACCGCAACGTAGTCCAAAAAGGTGCCTTGGGTTACCATCAACTGTCGCGCCTCAGGATCAGCCTGCGGAGACATTCGGTTCGCGTCGGCAAAAAGGTAGAATGTGTTGGGATCATTTTTGTCAAGTTTAATGATCCATGGCTGCATATTATGTCCGTTGGCAGCGAGAAGTCCATAGGCCGCCAGCCGAATACGCGGGTCTTTGAAACGGTTCGCATAACTTTTGTCCCATGGCTGCAGATACGTTTGGCTCTGAAACAAGCCGCCGGTCAGAAGGATGGCGGCGAGTGCCAGAAAAATGAGAGTGATGAAGCTCGCAATACTAATGATAATCACTTTTTTCACGCCTTTTCTTTTCACTTAAGGGCACCTCCATGGTTCTTGCAAATGGAATGGATGATCAGGTCAAAAGCATTGTCAATGAGTGTTTTGGGCGACAGATAATGATAGTTTGCCAAGTAATTCGTTTTTAATTTTGCGGTATTCAGAACCCCGTTCATACAAGACCATAAGATGAGGGCCGTGTGTTTCGAGTCCAAATCGCTTCGGAACACACCTTCTTCCTGTCCTTCCTGAATTAAGATCGCCAATCTGTGAAAAACGACCTCACCAAGCGCATAGCATTCTTCTTTTGAGGAATCAGGCACACCTTTTTGAAAATCATCCGCATTGTTTTCATATGAAAAGATGGCTGCAAAATACTCCGGAAAATCCACGCTGAATTGGTAAAAGGTTCCTGTCATTTGTTTGAGACGCTCAATGATATTTGATAAATGACTTTCTTGATCCAGCATCGAAATCAGTTGTTTATAACCGCGAATCATGATTTCAAAATGAATCTGTTCCTTACTATTAAAATACATGTAAAGTGTGCGCTTGCTGAAATGCGCTTCGTGGCACAGATCGTCCATTGTCGTACGTTCATAACCCTTGGAAAAAAACAGATGTTCGGCGGCGTCGATTATGGCTGCCCTTTTTTTCTCTTTCTGCAATATTCTTTTTGATGGCAAGAGATCGCTCCTAATAAAAGTAAACTAATGGTTTACTTTTATTGTTAAATAAAAACTTGCCCCTGTCAAGAGGAACAAGCCGCTTGTTTGTTTTTGAAGGCATGAATTATGTTATAATTTTAATGTCTTTAGGGAATATCATTGGGCGAGGCGGTCATACTGATTCAATAATTGATCAAGATGATGGCTCATATGCTGGATCTCCGGTGAGGTAAGCGGTTGATAACGAGCGACTTGTGACATCACGCTGCGCAATGCTTCGATTTTTCCGATGAGCTCTTGCTTATCCATATGTCCCACCTCCAGGCTTAGTATTTGCTTAACTATAGGTTACCCCAACAGAAGTTTTTCAAACGAGCGCCTTTTTGGCGGACTGATGGCCGAATTCTTCGTTTTTCAGACGAATAACAGCTCATGAATAAAGCGATAAATAGAGAGTGTCCAACGAATAACTGTATAGGTTCAAGAACAGACTGTTTGTGAAAAAGCCTCATGACATCAATGAAACTTGATACGAATCAAACACGTAGTAAATAATGCTTCAAATGAGAGGTTAAAATGGATCAAAGTGAGAAGCGGCTGATTAAAAAAATCAGAAAAGGGGATCAGCAGGCGTTTGCCGAACTTGTGGAACGGTACAAAAACAGCGTGTTCGCCATTTGTCTGCGCATGGTCGGCAATGCTCAGGAAGCCGAGGACCTATCCCAAGAGGCGTTTATACGTGCCTATAACCGTATTGACCAATATGACCATGATCGAAAATTTTCAACATGGTTGTTCCGAATTGCGACAAATTTGTCGATAGACTTTCTGCGGCGCAGGAAAAATAATGTTTCGCTTGATGCGGTGGTTCCGGGTACGGAAGGTCTTTCGCTGAATACAATGCTGCCTGATGAAGGCGAACAGCCGGAAGATCAGATGGTACGCAAAGAGACTGAAGAAATGGTGCAGGAACAAATTAAGAGACTGCCCGATAAATATCGATCGGCAATTGTCTTAAAATATATTGAGGATTTAAGTTTAAAAGAAATTAGTGAAATAATGGAAATACCGGTGGGTACGGTAAAGACGCGCATTCATCGTGGCCGAGAAATGTTGAGGAAAAATATGATTACCGAAGGGGGAGGGCGAGCATGAACTGTGTCAGTAAGAAATATGTGTCTTTGATGAATAAGGTTCTGGATCAGGAAGCAACCGAACAGGAGAAACAGGTACTGTTTGAACATCTTGCGACCTGCGCTGAGTGCCGCGTTCATTTCAACGAATTGAAGGAGTCGACGGAATTGCTGCGCAGGCTCACCCACCCGCAATTGCCGGCTGCTTTTACAGAAAGTGTTTTAAATCAGCTGCCGCCGGATAAGCGGAATGCGATTCACAAATGGGGGAGCCGCCATCCTGTTCTGACCACTGTTGCAATCTGTGCGCTGCCGATGTCGCTGGTCGTGATCGGTTCAAGACGTCAGACGAGAAACAGAAACGGTTATGCACTTGTGAAGGTGTCGGGCGATCAGACATGAGACTGTCTGTTCATTTTTTCAGATTGCAAGTCATAGGATAAAAAAGACAAGCTAATGCGTAGAGATGTTTTTGGCGTTTAAATGATGATGTTGTTTATGAATTCATCAATTTAGTGAATGCTGGAATGAGGACAGGTCCGCACGGACTCATAAACGAATGGACCAATGAACAGAGTCAAACAGCATTCTCTTTTGGCAAAATTTTTTTATAAACCAAGTTTACTTAAGAGAGATACAGCAACACTAAGATTGTCGGCGCAGGTAGAGAATTACGGCTGATTTGGAGGATGAAAAGTCATGTCTTTGTGGACTCATTTCAATATTCTAAACTACTTGACAGATATCATTGACATTTTGATTGTCACTTACGTGATTTACAAAGTGATCATGATTATTCGAGGCACAAAGGCAGTTCAGCTGGCGAAGGGTATTCTTGTTATTATCGCAGTGTGGTTTCTGAGCAGCCTTTTACAGTTGCGAACGCTGGAGTGGATTTTGAACAATGCCATTACTTATGGATTGTTCGCAATCATCGTCATTTTTCAGCCGGAATTGCGCCGTGTGCTGGAACAGCTTGGTCGCGGCCGTCTGTTCTCCAGAGGTGTTGTGCTTGAGGAAGAACATAAACAAATGGCGGAAGCAATTGTCAAAGCTTCCTCGTATATGGCGAAGCGCAGAATCGGCGCGCTGATGTCCATTGAACGTAAAACAGGACTTAATGACTATATTGAAACAGGCATTCAGCTTAATGGAAATCTGACATCTCAGCTGCTGATCAATATTTTTATTCCGAACACGCCGCTGCATGACGGCGCAGTCATTATTCGCGGCAACGAAGTCGTTGCGGCAGCGTGTTATCTGCCGCTCTCAGAAAGCCCGTTTATTTCGAAGGAACTTGGGACAAGGCATCGAGCGGCCATGGGTGTCAGCGAAGTAACGGATTCTTTAACCGTTGTCGTTTCTGAAGAAACCGGCGGAATTACGGTAACAAAGAACGGTGAAATGTTTCGTGAGATTAGTGAGGATCGCTTGAGAGAAATGCTCCAGCATGAACTGGATGAATCGGAGAATCAGCCGACCATTCGCTGGAATTGGAGAGGTAAGCACAATGGATAAACTTTTGAATAACAATTGGTTTGTCAAAATTGTATCCTTTGTCATGGCGCTTATGCTGTATGCCATTGTATCGTCGGGCGACGGTACATCGTCGGGCAGCCCTTCCAACGTGGCCGTGAACCCGTCACAGCAGTCGGCAGTAGTGACACAAAAGCTGACGATACAATACAATCAGAACAAGTATGTGGTCAGTGGAGCGCCTCAGACGATCAGTATCCGTCTGACCGGATCCAATGAGTCAATTCTAAAGGCAAAACTGCCGAGCACGAAGAGTGCCTATCTGGATCTGAGAGATATGAAGCCGGGGACCTACGACGCTCGTGTACAGACACGCGGCTTTCCCTCAGGGCTGACTGTCCGCCCGACTCCGAAGACCGTACGCGTAACGATTCAGAAAAAAACGAGTAAAGAGCTCCCAGTTGCCATTGACATTATCAACAAAAATTCTGTTGCGGACGGTTATTCGGTCGGCGATCCGGTTATCGACACGCAGAATGTTACGGTTACCGGCGGCGAAGACTCTGTTGACTCCATTGCTTTTATTAAAGGTGTCATTAATGTCAAAGATGCGAATACAACGGTGGATAAAATGGTCACGCTGCACGCGTTTAACAGCAACGGCGACCAAGTAAACGTAACGGTTCATCCTTCATCGGTTCATGTCCGCGTGCCGATTGGTAAAGTGTCGAAACAATTGAGTATTAAGGCAGTATCAACAGGAACGCCGGCTAAGGGCTACAGTGTCTCATCGATTGAGACTTCCGCCAAAGATGTGACTGTAACCGCGCAGGATGCGGCAGCACTTAGTCAGATTACAGCACTCGACCCTTTGTCCGTGTCCGTGGATGGCTTAAAAAAGGACAAGACATTCTCGGTAACGATTCCTGTCCCATCGGGTGCAAGTAAGGTAACTCCTGAGAAAATTGATGTTACGGTTCATATTGTTAAAGAAGCAACGGCTGAAAGCGACGAAAACAGCAGTTCAGATTTCAGTTCAAGCTCAAGCTCAAGTAGTACGGACGAACAAACGAAAAAACTAACGAATATTCCAATAAAGGTAACCGGACTTAAGGATGGCTTGAAAGCGACTTTCAGCCAAGAAGATCATGTAAACGTCTCGATAACAGGCCCTTCTCAGGAGATTGATCAATTGTCCGAAAGTGATATTCAGGCACAGGTTGATTTGAGCGGAATGGATGCTGGTGAACATCAGGTGACGGTTGCGGTTAACACCTCAGACGGATTAACCGCGAAGGCAGACCCGAAAACGGTGAGCGTCAGCATCAGTTAACGATTTTCAGACTGTTACTTTTTGAGGGGTTAGAACATCCCTTTGACAGAATGCAGTACGGAGTTTACAATAAAGCGGCGGAATTTGGACGAGGAAAGATAGGAGCGATCGAAATTATGGCAAAGTACTTTGGAACGGATGGAGTCAGAGGTATTGCAAATCTTGGCTTGACACCCGAATTGGCTTTTAAATTGGGGCGGGCCGGCGGTTACGCATTAACGAAGACGACTGAACATCCGAAGGTTCTGGTCGGCCGGGACACGCGAATTTCTGGATATATGCTGGAAGGCGCACTGATCTCCGGACTACTGTCTATCGGTGTCGAAGTGATGCGTCTTGGCATTATCTCAACGCCTGGCGTTGCCTATTTGACAAAAGCGATGGACGCAAGTGCCGGTGTGATGATCTCTGCGTCGCATAATCCCGTTGCTGATAATGGCATTAAGTTTTTCGGCAGTGACGGATTTAAGCTGAGCGACGAGGTCGAGGAAACCATTGAAGCACTGCTGTCTAAAGAAAAGGATGATTTGCCAAGGCCAATCGGCGGCGACTTAGGCACGTCCAGCGACTATTTTGAAGGCAGCCAAAAGTATCTTCAATTTTTGAAACAGACGATACAGGAGGATGATTTTTCCTCGTTCAAGATCGCGCTTGATTGCGCCAATGGATCGACGAGCTCGCTCGCCCCGCATTTGTTCGCTGATCTGGAAGCAGACATTGTTACAATCGGGACATCGCCAAACGGTAAAAATATTAATGAAGGCGTCGGATCCACACATCCGGATGCTTTATCTGCGCTTGTTGTGGAAAAGGCTGCCGATTGTGGACTCGCTTTTGACGGTGACGGTGACCGTCTGATTGCTGTCGATGAACTTGGAAATGTTGTTGACGGTGATAAAATCATGTACATTTGTGCTACTTATTTGAAATCAAAAGGAATGCTGAATAAAGATACACTGGTTACAACTATCATGAGTAATCTTGGCTTGTACAAGGCACTTCAAGCCGAACAAATTGAAACAAAGAAGACGCAGGTCGGCGACCGTTATGTTATGGAAGAAATGCGCGCCGGCGGTTATGTACTTGGCGGCGAACAATCGGGACACATCATCTTCCTCGACCACTCCACAACAGGAGACGGAATGCTGACAGCGCTTCAACTGGTCAGCATCCTGAAAGCCAGCGGCAAAAAACTGTCCGAGCTTGCGGCCGGTGTCAAAACATATCCGCAGAAATTGGTTAACATTCATGTTGCCGATAAGTTCCATGTAACGGAAAATTCGCAGGTCGCTCAAACCATCAAGGATGTTGAGACCGATATGGCGGGCGACGGACGAGTTCTGGTTCGCCCTTCAGGCACTGAATCACTCATTCGGGTGATGGCTGAAGCACCGACCGAGGAAGCATGCGATGCTTATGTCGATCGAATTGCACAAAAGGTTGTTGAAGCGGTTGGCGGCGAGATTCAATAAAGGGTGTTCGAAATGTTCTAGGAAAGTAATCAGTTTCTTTCTAGAAAAAAGGAACTTTCGAGAGGAAAGGATCTTTCGCTAAGTGCGTATATGTCCTGTATACAACGCGAAAGTTACCGCGTCATGCGGAAGCATGCCCCTGTGAGTAACGTTGAAGTCACCACATCCTGTGTGGAAGTTCTGATCGCTGTCTCTACAAATTTATAGATGTCTGTGAATCATTAAGTGCTCCGGTAACTAGATAATCATGGAAAATTAATTCCATGGTTGCCGGACATGGCATTGCTGAATAGATATATTGAGTAAGTAAAAGAATCCCACTTCAAAGAAGATTGACGCACAGATCAGATTAAAGTAGTATGTGAGTAACTCGAGAAGGAAAGCGAGGGTCGGATAACTGAATACTAAGCGCCCGGACTGTTCCTTAGAACGGAGAAAGTCGGAACAGTTGACGAGGAAGAGGTTTATCGAAGGATTCGGCGGATGCCTCTCGGAATGCTTGTAACCGTTAGCACGCACACAAACCAGGAAGGCAACTTTCTGTACAGAACCCGTGCTGCAAGCACATAGGCAATAAAAATAAAAAAACAAGTGGGGCAAGACTGCCCTATCTGATGAATCAAACATCTTTGACGCACCTTGCTCCACAAGGAGGACATATCCTATGTGTGGTATTGTAGGCTATATTGGCAACGAAGATGCACGTGATATTTTGCTTAAGGGACTCAGCAATCTCGAGTACAGGGGCTACGATTCAGCCGGCATCGCGCTTTTGAATGCGGAAGGTATCCACGTTTTTAAAGAAAAAGGACGGATCGCCGTTCTTCGCGAATCCGTGGACCCGGATATTCACGCAACACTTGGAATCGGTCATACACGCTGGGCAACACACGGCCAGCCGAACAAGTGCAACGCGCACCCGCATCAAAGTGCTTCCGGACGATTCACTCTTGTTCACAACGGTGTGATTGAAAACTATAATCAGCTGAAGACGGAGTATCTGTCCGACGTTACGATGAAAAGTGAGACGGATACCGAAGTTGTTGTACAGTTGATCGAGCTTTTCGCAAAAGAAGGTCTGAGCACGGGAGCGGCTCTGCGGAAAACGCTGAAGCTGCTTGACGGGTCGTATGCAATTGCGCTGATTGACGCAGAAGACAGCGACACGCTCTATGTGGCGAAGAACAAAAGTCCGCTTTTAATCGGACTCGGAGATGGCTTCAACGTTGTTGCCAGCGATGCGACAGCTATGATCCAAAAAACAAAGCGATATGTTGAGCTGGTAGATGAGGAAGTTGTCGAACTAACTCGTGACAGTTATATGATCATGGATCTGGATGGCAATGAAAAGACGCGCGCACCTTATACGGTTTCCTTCGATGCGCATGACACGGAAAAAGGCGCGTATGCGCATTATATGTTGAAGGAAATCGACGAGCAGCCGGCTGTGATGCGCCGTCTGTTGCAGGAATACAGCGGCAAGGATGGAGTCGTCACACTCGATTCGACAATTACTAAGGCGGTCAATGCCGCAGACCGAATCTATATCATCGCTTGCGGCACGAGCTACCACGCAGGGCTCGTCGGCAAGCATTTGCTTGAGACTGTTGCCGGAATTCCGACCGAAGTGCATATTTCAAGTGAATTTTCCTATAATATGCCGCTTCTCTCGAAGAAGCCGCTGTTCATCTTCATCTCGCAGAGTGGCGAAACGGCTGACAGCCGCGCCGTACTCGTCAAGGTGAAGAAGCTCGGCTATCCGACACTGACAATGACGAACGTCGAAGGCTCGACACTGTACCGCGAAGCCGATTATAGGATGCTGCTGTTTGCCGGTCCGGAAATCGCTGTCGCGTCAACCAAAGCGTATACGGCTATGATCGCCGTCTTTGCCTTCATTGCGGTTGCATCTGCTCAGAAGACCGGCAAGACACTCGATCTCGACCTTGTCCATGAAATGAGTATCGCTGCACAAGGGATGGAGCAGATGATCGACGAAAAAGCGCTGCTGAAGGAAGTCGCACGCGAATATCTCTCGATTACGCGCAATGCCTTCTACATCGGGCGCGGACTCGACTATTATGTCTGCATGGAAGCCTCGCTGAAGCTGAAGGAAGTCTCCTACATCCAAGCAGAAGGCTTCGCCGGCGGCGAGCTCAAGCACGGCACGATCGCATTGATCGAAGACGGCACACCGGTCTTCGCCTTTGCAACCCAGCAAAAGGTCAACAACAACATCCGCAGCAATGTTGAGGAGGTCGCCGCACGCGGCGCCCACACGTGCATCATCAGCATGGACGGAGTCACGAATCATGCGGACGACCGCATCGTGCTTCCGAAAGTGCACCATGCCCTCGCGCCACTTGTTTGCGCCGTTCCTCTGCAGCTGATTGCGTACTACGCAGCCCTGCAGAACGAATGCGACGTTGATAAACCACGTAACCTGGCCAAATCAGTTACGGTGGAATAAAAACCAAAGTAACACATCTTCAGTTAATAAGCTGGAGGTGTGTTTTCTTTTGCTTTGAAGCTGATACCTGTTGATTTCGATTAATTGAAAATTAACTTTGACGGGAAATATGTGTTCAACGAAGAAGATATGGAAAGCAATAATTTCACAAAATTTGGTTTTGCTACTCCAGAGGCATTGGCAAATAGTGGACAACCGTTAACATTACCAGTCGCTCCTATTATTCCATCTTTTGAAGAGAAGAAAGCATTGTATGCATATTACGAGTAAACAACTAACTTTTACTATTATATCGTTTTCTAGCAGAAAAATGCGGTTTGGGGTCTATGCGAGTAAACAATTTTATTCACTGATCAACATACTCGTGTCTTAAAGACCCGCATTCCCGCGCTTTTATATCGAGATCATTAAAATTATTGATATTAAAGTATTTTTTGACCTCTTTAATTTTGTATATCCATAGAATTCCCATAATGGCTTATATAATATCCCTCCCAATTGGGTACCACTAAAAACAGTTCCGAATAAATGTTCCAATCTTTTCACGGGCCAATTGCTGCATTTTTACGTTTTTTTTATGTGGTGGCGTGAATCCTTCACACTATTTTTACGCAAAATCATTTTAAAATAATGGAGCAATAGTCAATAAGACAACTAAACGAGACAAGGGAAGGGGAATACCTGAATGGGCGATCTTGTGTCACTGGGAATTTTTGTTGTCGCTTTTCTGCTGTTTTTTTTGTTCGTCAGTGTATTCGACAAAGCCTAATGAGAGGTGAAGAAAATGTGGGTACTAGTAGTTATCTCAATTTTACTGATGATTTATCTAACGTATGTCATTTTCTATCCGGAAAAGTTCTGACAGATCAATGATGTTATTTGCGAAAAGGAGAGGATTTTTGTGACATGGTTAGGAATTATCCAAATCCTGCTCGTTCTTGGGATTGTTCTCTTGGTAGCTATTCCTCTAGGAGGCTATTTATACAGAGTCTTTTCCGGACAACGGAGCTGGCTTGAGCGTGTGTATGCACCATGTGAAAAAGTACTGTACAAGTTATCAGGTATCAACCCGACAGTGGAGATGGACTGGAAGGCCTATATTAAACCGCTGCTGCTGGTGAATTTTATCATGATGCTTTTTGTGTATCTGATCTTGCGGCTGCAAGGGCACTTACCCCTGAATCCTGATCATATACCTTCAATGCCGTGGGATCTGGCATTTAATACAGCGGCTTCATTTATCACAAATACAAATTGGCAGAACTACGCCGGAGAGTCAACACTTTCCTACCTGAGCCAGACAATGGCCATTACGTATCTGCAATTTACATCAGCGGCTACCGGGCTTGTCGCTGTGATTGCGTTTCTCCGAGGTCTGGTTGGCAAACGAGCAAAGATGTTCGGCAATTTTTGGGTCGATTTTGTCAAAGTGCATACCCGGCTGCTTCTTCCGGCTGCTTTTATCCTAGCACTGGTCTTTGTGGGACTTGGTCTGCCGCAAACTTTCAGCGGCGCGCAGACGGTGCATACGCTGCAGGGTGCATCTCAGACGATTTCCCGCGGACCAATTGCCTCGCTGGAGGCAATTAAGCAGTTGGGAACGAACGGCGGCGGTTTTATGAATGCGAATTCGGCTCATCCATTTGAAAATCCGAACGTAATTACCAATATTCTTGAAATCATTGCCATGGCAGTGATTCCGACGGCATTAATTTTTACATTTGGGAGATTTTTGAAAAAGCGCCGTCAGGCTGTTATTCTTTACGTCTTTCTTGTGGCCATGATGCTTCTTGGTACACTGCTCGTTTACTGGAGCGAAACATCCGGCAACCCGATTCTACACAAGGTACTTGGAATTTCGAATGTCTCTATGGAGGGGAAGGAAGTGCGCTTCGGACTTCCGCTTGACAGTTTGTTTGTTGGAGCCACAACTGCGTTCACAACGGGTGCTGTCAATTTGATGCATGACAGTCTGACACCGCTTGGCGGATTCGTACCGATGCTGTTCATGATGCTGAATATGGTATTTGGCGGTAAGGGTGTCGGATTGCTGAATATTATCATGTATCTGATCATTACTGTATTCATTGCCGGGCTGATGGTTGGGCGTACACCGGAAATTTTCGGTAAGAAAATTGAGGCGAGGGAAATCAAGCTGGCGACGCTGACTCTATTGATTCACCCCTTTCTAATCCTTTTTGCAAGCGCTATTGCTTTGGTGACGAAAACAGGTGTAGCGAGTATTGCCAATCCGGGTCTGCATGGTTTCTCGGAGATTCTTTATGCGTTCAGCTCGGCGGCTGCGAATAATGGATCAGCCTTCGGTGGACTAAGCGGAAATACGCCTTTTTATAATATTATGCTCGGGGTTGTTATGCTGCTTGGCCGCTATATCAGCATCGTTGCCATGTTTGCGATTGCTGGTTCACTGATCCGTAAACCGGTGGTTCCGGAGTCGGCGGGTACACTGAGGACAGACACCTTCGCCTTCGGCGGTGTGTTCGCAGCCATTGCACTGATCGTCGGTGCTTTAACGTTCTTTCCGGCTTTGGCTCTTGGGCCAATCGCTGAGCACTTGCAGATGTGGTCTGGAGTACTGAGTAAGTAGCCGCAAGAAAAAGGAACGAATAAGGAGGAGACCTAACAGATGTCAAATAAAAAACAATCGGTCACTAAAGATATATTTAAGATTGCTGTTGTCGATGCGTTTAAGAAGCTCGATCCTCGTGTAATGATCAGAAATCCTGTCATGTTCGTTGTTGAGATCGGATTTGTTGTGACTCTGCTGCTCAGTTTCATGCCTAATCTGTTTGGCGGTAACTATGGTGCGAAGCAGATTCCTTTTAATGTCGTTATTAGTTTCATTCTGTTAATCACCGTGTTGTTAGGAAACTTTGCCGAAGCGATTGCAGAGGGACGCGGAAAGGCACAGGCTGAATCATTGCGCAGAACCAAAACGGATCTGATGGCCCAGCGTCGCAGCAAAGATGACTCCTATGAAAGCGTTCCGGCATCTACGCTGCGCAAGGGAGATATTATTCGTGTTCTGGCCGGAGAAATGATTCCGGCCGACGGTGAAGTTAAAGAAGGGCTCGGAAGTGTGGATGAATCCGCGATCACCGGTGAATCCGCTCCGGTTATCCGCGGGGCGGGCGGCGATTTCAGTTCAGTGACTGGCGGTACAAAATTGCTGTCTGATCAATTGGTAATTGAAGTAGCCGTAAACCCGGGAGAATCGTTTCTGGATAAGATGATCGGGCTGGTCGAAGGCGCGAGCCGGCAGAAGACACCGAATGAAATTGCACTGACCGTTCTACTTGCCGGGTTGACATTAATCTTTCTCATCGTCGTCCTGACACTGAGCCCCTTTGCCAATTATGTCAAAGGTTCAATTGATACGGTTTCATTGATCGCTCTCTTGGTTTGCCTGATCCCAACGACGATTGGCGCGCTGTTGTCGGCGATTGGCATTGCCGGGATGGATCGAATTATCCGCTTCAATGTCGTAGCTAAATCCGGCAAGGCCGTTGAAGCTGCCGGCGATGTGAATACGCTGATTCTGGATAAAACAGGTACCATTACCATCGGCAACCGGCTGGCCAGTCAGTTCATTCCTGTCGGCTCGCACAGCTTGAGCGAGTTAGTCAATGTGGCAGTGCTTTCATCATTATTTGATGAAACACCGGAAGGACGGTCGGTTATTGACCTGGCTCATAAGGAATATGAGTTCGGTCTGCAACTCGAAGACTATAACGATGCTGAGAATGTGGAATTCAGCGCAGACACGCGCATGAGCGGTCTGAATCTGCAAGACGGAACAGTGGTGCGCAAGGGAGCGGTCGACGCAATTAAACAATTTATTAAAAACAAAGGTGGACGAATCCCGGAAGATCTTGATGCGAAGAAAGAGCGCATTGCAAAAGAAGGCGGCACGCCGCTCGCCGTTACCAAAGACCAGGAAGTTTTCGGATTAATTTATTTGAAAGACATCATTAAATCAGGCATGCGTCAGCGCTTTGAAGAATTGCGAAAAATGGGAATTAAAACGGTTATGTGTACAGGCGATAATCCGCTGACGGCATCGACGATCGCGCTGGAGGCGGGTGTCGATGATTTCATTGAGGAAGCGAAACCGGAAGATAAGATGCGCCTGATCAAGAAAGAACAAAGTCAGGGGAAACTCGTTGCTATGTCTGGAGACGGTACAAACGATGCACCGGCTCTTGCTCAGGCCGATGTCGGGCTGGTAATGAATACTGGCACTACAGCCGCAAAAGAAGCGGGCAATATGGTTGATCTGGATTCAGATCCAACGAAGCTGATTGAAGTCGTTTCAATAGGAAAACAGTTGCTTATCACACGAGGGTCGATTACAACATTTTCCATAGCAAACGATGTGGCCAAGTATTTTGCCATCCTGCCGGCGATGTTCGCAACCATGATTCCGCAGTTGCAAATATTGAATATCATGGGGCTGACAAGTCCAAGAAGCGCGATCCTGTCGGCAATTATTTTTAATGCATTGATTATTCCTGCGCTGATTCCGCTGGCCATGAAGGGTGTCAAGTACCGGCCAATCGGTGCTACATCTTTATTAATGCGGAACCTGATGATTTACGGTTTGGGTGGCATCCTTGTGCCGTTTGTCGGTATTAAACTGATCGATATTATAATTACTGCCTTAGGCATAGCAAATATATAGGAGGGTATTCGGATGACTAATGTCTTGCGTTCACTCAGAGTAACTGCCATTTTCGCAGTTCTGTTAGGTTTGATCTATCCGCTTGTGATCGGACTGGTTGGCAACCTGCTGTTCCCTTACCAGGCGCAGGGAAGTATGGAAAAGCATAATGGGACAATTATCGGATCCCGATTGATTGCCCAGTCATTCACTAGTGCCGGTTATTTCCATGCAAGACCTTCGGCGGTAGACTACACAGCCAATGGTTCAGCAGGGTCAAACCTTGGGCCGACCAATTCGGCCCTGATCAAAGAAATCAGCGGGAATATTGCATTGGTGAAGAAGCAGAACGGAGCAATCGCAAATGCGTCAATACCAGCCGACATGGTTGAAACCTCCGGGTCTGGGTTGGATCCAGACATCTCGCTCGCCAATGCTCGCCTGCAAATCCCGCGTGTGGCAAAGGCGACCGGATTGAGTGAATCGTATTTACAGGATCTCGTGGCACGTGAGACTCAGAATCGGTTTCTTGGTATTTTTGGCGATCCACACGTGAATGTATTGGACTTGAATCTGGTCGTGCGTAATAAGCTTGACCAGTAACGAAATGGTTCCTTCGCTTTGTAAAATTGTTGGGGAATCTGATTCTTGTCTGCTCTTGTTCCGTCTGATCCCGGAATAACTGAGGAGTGAGTGGATGTGGGAAAAAAGTCGAAACATCTGAATGAAAAGGAACGGGAAGGAAATCATTCGGTCAAGAAAAAGGGAAAATTGAAAATCATTGTCGGGGCTGCTCCAGGATCGGGGAAAACTTATAAGCTGCTGAAAGAGGCCAATGATCTCTTGAAGAAAGGCACGGATATTGTCATCGGTTTTGTTGAGGTGCATCAACGGCCGGAGACGGCGCAACAAGTGGGTGATCTCGAAATCATCCCGTGCAAAAAAGTGCTGTATCAGAACAGGACATTCGAAGAGATGGATGTCGATGCCATCATTGAACGGCAGCCGGCAGCTGTTGTGGTCGATGAGTTGGCCCATACAAATCTGGAGGGTTCCAGATTTTCCAAACGGTACATGGATGTTGACTATATTCTGGACCAAGGAATTGACGTGCTGACAACCGTGAATGTACAGCACCTCGAAGAAACGTATCGTGAGGCAGAAAAAATAACGGGTGTCCGGATCCGTGAAATTGTGCCCCAGTCTTTTATCGAAAGTGCCGATGAAATTGAAGTGGTCGATGTCCCGCCGGAAACACTACGGCAGAGAATGAGAGACGGAAATATTTTTCACGCAGGCACAATTCATCAGGCGCTGGATCACTTTTTCAAAAAGGAAAATCTGTCCGCGCTGCGTGAGCTGACACTGCGGATCGTCGCTGACACGGTCGACAATCAGTTTCAAAAATCGTTTGAACGCCAGAGCATTCCGGGGCCAGTTGGAGCCAAAGAGGTTATTCTTGTTTGCACCAGTTTTCTGGCGCGTTCGGCAGTCCTGATCCGAAAGGGTTACCGAATGGCACGGAGAATGAAGGCGGATTTGTACATCCTAACCATACTTGAGATGCCTGAAAATGATCTGTCTGGAAAAAATAAGGACAGGATTAATAAACTTAGAAGCCTGGCGGATTTCTGTGGCGCCGACTATATCGCCGAACAACGTGCTGATCGAGTACTCGGCAAAGTGGTGATGGATGTCGCCGAAAAGCTGGGAGTGACGCAGATTGTTGTCGGTCAGACGCATGCGCCGCAGCCCTGGATTTTCTGGAAATCCAATCTTGTTCGGTATTTATTGCTGCATATGAAATACGCCGATCTTCATATCATGGGCTGGAAAGAGGGTGGTCTGCCCTATTCGCTAACGGACACGGCCAAACGTAATCGCAGCGGTCCGTTACCTGATCCGAATACTCGCCGGGGCCGACTGACGATCTGCGTCGGTTCGGCACCGGGCGTCGGGAAGACCTATAAAATGCTTCAGGATGCTAATGACCGGCTGTCGAAAGGTACGGATGTTGTCATTGGGTTTATTGAGACGCATGGAAGAAAAGAAACAGCAGGCCAGATTGGCCGTCTGGAGACGATTCCGCTGCGGGTGGTGCACTATAACGGGCGCCGATACGGGGAACTGGATGTGGCACAAATCATCCGGCGTCATCCGGAAATGGTCCTTGTCGATGAACTGGCGCATACGAATGTACCTGGTAGCGAACGGGAGAAACGGTTTCAGGATATTCTGTATATTCTGGGACAGGGGATTGACGTGGTTACCGCTGTCAACATACAGCATCTCGAAAGTCTCCGCGACACAGTGGAACATATTACCGGCGTTAAAGTTAAAGAGAGGATTCCGGACTGGTTTATGGATTGGGCAGAGGAAATCAAGCTGATTGATGTCTCACCGGAAGTGCTTCAGTCGCGTCTGGCGCAGGGCAAGGTGTATTCCAAAGATAAGGTTGAACATGCGATGAATCACTTTTTCCGTCTGGGGAATCTATCAGTCCTTCGGGAACTGGCTCTGTTCGAGGTCGCGGACAATGTGGATCAGAGTCTGGATCGGCAGCGCGTTATCGGGGAACCGCCCCGGATTCTGACATGCGTCAACTATCGCCCGCATTCTGAGAAATTAATTCGGAGGGGCTGGCGCATTGCCGATCGGTACAATGCGGATCTGTATGTTCTCGCGGTTGTATCGGATAAACCGCTGCAGGAACGGGAAAAAAGAGATTTAGAAACCATGAAAAAGCTCAGCGAACAGCTTCGGGCAACATTTCTCAGTGAAGAGGCATCTGAAAACCGAGTGGGGGAGATGATCGCGAAAATGGCCGAAGAACTGCACGCGGAGCAAATTGTCGTCGGTCAGCCACTCCCGGCTCAGCGCTTCTTCGATAAGTTAAAACACAATCCGGTAATTTATGTCCTAATGCACGCGGAGTTTGTCAATCTGCATGTTGTGGCTAATTCAAGAGGTGAGTATTATGATGAGAGATAGTGAACTGCTGTACTACGGAACGGGTCAGAAATATCTGGACATTTTTTCATTACATTATCGGTGGTTTAGCGCTGAATGGACCGTCGAAGAAGAAAAGCTGGTCATTCTAAACTATGCCTTTGCGGATGATGAGAAAACGGCAAGGGAAAAAGTTGGTGGCGGCGGAGAATCTGTCCGGCGAGATGATGCCCATTTGAAGGAAATCTATGCATCTATTCGAAATAGGCAAAGTGACGAGGACTGGAATAAACGGTCGAAGATTCATACTTTTCGGGTTTGGGAATCACCTTGGAAGAAGATGAAGCCCGGCTGGTATATTGTCCGCTCAAGGAAACATTTTCCGTTTTATATATCAGCGGTTCACGTTAGACTGCTTTCCACATGGCTCGTACATACAGCTGTGTGTGAAAATCAGAAAGAGGTTGTTGCTTTTATTCATAGGGTCAACCAGACGCATCATATTAAACTCGTCGACAGTCTTTAAAAAGATGAATGAAAATGATAGTATGAATCAACGATAGGAATGGTTGACACGAATCAATCGATTGATAACATCAGGCAACTGATGTTTCTTCTTTTTTATGGAATTTCATAAAGGACGGAGAGTTTCCAATGAACAGAGGTGACGTGCAGTGAAAATGGCCAAAGAAGAACAGCGTCCGGAGAATGAAGGCTTCGGTAAAGATACAGTTGAAGGAAAAACGAAGGATCAGCGGCCGGTCGCGGGAAAATTGATGGTCTGTGTCAGTGGAAGCCCATTTTCTAGAGAATTGATCCGTTCAGCGGATCAAATAGCTGACGATTTGAACGTCAAATGGATTGCCCTGTATGTGGATGCACCGAGGCGCACGCCGAAGACCATGAACGAACGCATGGAAATTTCCCGAAATTTGCGTGCCGCTGAAAATTTAGGTGCCGAAACCTTTGTCATCTCAGGGACTCAGATATCCGGTGAAATTATATCCTTCGCGCGGGAACACAATGTCCGGCATATCGTCATCGGCAAACCAAGCTATTCGAGAATGATTGAATGGGTGAGGCCCTCAGTTGTCGATCAGATCATTCGAAAGGGGGAGAACGTCACTTTTCACGTTATTCCGGGACGACCAGAAGTCCGGGCGAACATGATCAATTATATTTTTCCGGAGCATGCGGTGAAATGGGCACCCTATCTGGTCGTAACCGGAATGATTATCGTACTGACTTTGCTGCTGAAATTTACCGGGATGGCGAATGATCTGGTCAATGTGGCGCTCTTATTTTTAATCCCCGTTCTGATTGGCGCATCGCGCTGGGGTATAGGACCGGGCTTTTATGCTTCATTAGTGAGCATTCTTTCGTTTGACTTTTTCTTTGTTCCACCGGTGCGGAGCTTTACGGTTGCCGATCTGCGCTATATTCTTTCATTTGCAGTGTTCTTAATTGTTGCGATGCTGACAGCGAGCCTATCATCAAAATTAAGAAATCAGCTGAAAGAAGCGCAGGAAAATGAAAAAATTACATTAACTCTCTATACACTGAGCCGCGAAATGACCGTCGTGGATGAATTAACAGCGACACTGAAACGGATTGTTTTACAAATTGCAGATAAAATTGGTTTTCAGGCGGCCATTTATTTACCGGATAAAGACGGTGAGCTTAAGATTGCCGCCTGCTCCAATGACGCGAACAGGGAACAGGTGAAAGCAGGCGGGCTTATTGCCAAGTGGGTATATGACCATGGTGAGATGGCCGGTCATGGAACACAGACGTTGAGTGAATCTTCGGGATTATTTTTACCACTGCGTACAGAGGATTTGATTCATGGTGTTCTGGTTATCTATTATGGCGCTCATCGCATTCCGGATTCGCTGGAGCACAAGAAATTGATTGAAGCCATCGCTGGGCTTGTCGCCGCAGCCGTGGCACGGATGAATCTTCAGGAGGAAGCAAAGAAAGCGCAGATGGCAGCAGAATCGGAAAAATTGCGCAACGTGCTTCTCGATTCCATTTCTCATGAATTACGGACGCCACTATCGGCCATCACGGGTTCAGTTACAGCATTGACTGATCAGGATGATGTGTTCACTTCGGAGGACCGAAAGGAGCTACTTGGGACGATTCGCCAAGGTGCCGCAAGAATGAATCGGCTGATCACAAATCTGCTGGGCATAGTACGTCTGGAAAGTGGTATGCTACACTTAAAAAAGAGTTGGTGCGACCTTGAAGATATTATTGGCGTATCCATCAGACAGATTGAGGATTCTCTGGAAAACCGTCAGCTGACGGTTGAAATAGACGAATCGCTCCCGCCTGTTCAGGTCGATGAGCTCCTGATGGAACAGATGCTGGTTAACATTATGAGTAATGCGGCCAAATATTCCGCCGATAAGACCCGGATCACATTGTCAGCGTATCAGAAGGGTGACCATATTGAAATCAGCGTTCAGGACAAGGGAATCGGTGTTCCATTGAATGAACTGGATCATATTTTTGATAAATTTTACCGTCTAAAATCAGATGCACGTGTGCCTGGAACCGGACTTGGGTTGGCTATTGCCAAGGGAATTGTTAAAGCTCATGGCGGAACGATATGGGCAAATCAGAATCAGGATCAGGGTATTACCGTTTTCATCAGCTTTCCTGTAGGAAAATGAAAGGCAGGGCTAGACGTGTGAATGCGGAAAGGAGATATTAACGAGTGACGAACAATTCACAATCACGATTATTAATCATTGACGATGAAGCACAAATTCGCAAATTATTAAGTGTTGCCCTTCATGCCCATCATTTTGAAACTTTGGAGGCATCAAACGGCGAGGAAGGCATCCTCATGGCTTCGACAGACCATCCGGATCTGATTGTGCTGGATCTCGGCTTGCCAGACGGCTCGGGAATTAATGTATTAAAATTGATTCGTGAATGGTCTGAGGTTCCCATAATTATTCTTACGGTCAAAGAACGTGAGGAGGATAAAATTCTGGCATTGGAAAGCGGTGCCGACGACTATGTGACGAAGCCGTTCGGCATGGGGGAATTAATTGCCCGCATCAGGGTGGCTCTGAGGCACACGGCAAAAGCGGAAGAAAAATCTGTTCTTGATTTTGGCCGTCTCCTGATTGACCTGTCCCGCCGTGTGGTTCTGGTCAATGGTAATCCGATCAAATTCACGCCAACAGAATACGAGCTACTCAGGTTGCTTGCCACTCATGCGGGACGTGTCATGACGCACCGGCAACTTCTCAAACAGGTCTGGGGTGGACAAATGATCAACACCGACAGTAATTATCTCCGTGTTTATATCGGGCATATCCGCAAAAAAATTGAAGTAACCCCAACCCAGCCCAAAATGATCCTTACAGAGCCGGGTGTCGGCTATCGTTTTGTGGAATAATAAAGCACATTGGAAAAGTACTCGGACATATGCACATGAAGGAACAAGAATGGGATGGTTGATACGAAGGATTTACACGCATACTGTTCCGGTTCTGTATATCATCTGCAGATGTTGCTTTATGATCATCGATCATTGTGTAAATATGGCGAATATCAGGCAATTAATTTTGGACTTGGCAAGGGATAACATTTGATAGCCCGGTTAAGTACTACATTGCAATTACTCGTGCTAGATACAGCGTCGGAATATTAATTGATAGTGCTAAAAAATATGGTAGAAAATTTACTTATGTAGAGGTCTGGAAAAGCGGATAGTTCGATAAGTCTTGTAATAATGAATATGAGATTAATGTTAGTAAAGAACTTTATTGTCGTAAAAGATGAAAAAATGCGTTGAGTGAGGTTGTGAATAAATAACTCTTTTTTTTAAGAGTTGCATTTTAAAATAAATTCACCAACAATATATTGATTTGGTTAAGCAGGCAAATAGATTGAGAACAAGTAAGTATGAGGAAAAGATCCATTAGTAAATACATTTCAACATAATTTAGTAAAAGGTGTTAGGCAATAGACAGGCTGTTTAAAACCTCTACTTTCCAAAGTACTATTCTTTAATATTTAGAATAACTTTTCCTTTTAAACTTCCATGCAAAATTTTTTTTGTGATCTCGTTGATATTTTTCCAGTTAAATTGTAAAGTGTCAAGGTCGATTTTTTCTTGTGCCAGTAATTCGGAAAGATATTTTAAGTCCTTCTTGATTGCTCTATGCTTTATTTCTTCACCCAAATAAAAGCGTTCGAAGGACCGACCTCCAGTATTCAGCAAATTACCGTAGTCTATGACAACTTTATCAGATAGCATATTTCCGACTGAAATCAGTTTTCCATAAGGGTATAATTTTTGCATTAGAATATTGATCATATCACCACCGAGGGAGTCGATAATCAGATCGAACTTCTGTTTATCTTGAGATTCGCCAAAATCAGAGTAAAGGTATACTTTTTTGGCACCGGTTTTAAGAATTTTATTTTGTTTATCCGGATTTCTCACAACGCCATAATGGTTTGCGCCAGCTAAATGAGCGAGTTGATGCGCGAAATAGCCCACTCCTCCTGTTGAACCGGTTATTAAAATATTTTTATTGAGCAGAAAGTTTCCTTTTTGTAAAGCATAAAGAGCGGTTAGACCAACTATGGGTAAAGCGGCAGCGGTTTTGAGATCTGTATCATCGGAAACCACTGAAAGAAGTTTGTTAGGAACCACAATTTGTTCTTTCCACGCACCAGAAGTAAGCATACCAATAACAGGATCACCAACTTTAGGGCTGTTTCCATCTAAACTTTCCTTTACTATAATTCCTGAAAAATCCCAACCGGGAGTGTAACCGTCTTTTTCAGTCAGCGCATTCTTTAGGTTTCCAGGGTTAATGGAGACAGAAGTTACTTCAATAATAGCTTCATCTGTTTTAGCTGTTGGGACTGCAAAATCCTTAAAAGAAAAATTTGTATCATGACTTCTATGAGTGATAATGCCCTTCATTAAAAATCATCCTTTCTTTGTGGATTGTTTTCATGGTACACTATGAACCGTACTTTATAGCAAGCGAGAGGAGGACAAGAATTTATATGAAATCAAAAGTGTTTTCAGAATTAACCGGAATACCTGTTTCCACATTAAGATTCTATGAAAAAAACGGACTAATTCCAGAGAAATATCTCACTCGCGATCTTCATAATTATCGAATCTATACTGCGAATGCAAAACGTCATGTTGAAGACATAAGGTTGTTATTGGATTCGGGATTTTCTATTTCAGAATTAAAGCTACTACTAAATAACCCTCATTGTCTCTCTTCTGACAGCAAGAGAGACAGAATATTGAAAGAGAAACTAGCAAAAATCAACGAAAAGCAAAAAAAGCTTATGCTAGCCAAACAAGTGATCCTTGATTTATTAAGCGGTGAAAAAAAAGTCATAAAGGAAAACGAGAACTGGAATTGTCCTTAAAATATCTTCTTGAGATAATCGGATGGTAAAAAGAAGATTCGTTAAATTTTATACTCGTTATGGGTCTCCAAACTCTTTTCAACAACAAAATTATAGGATTCTTGTTCAACCGGACATAAATTATATTGTATTCGGCCAGATAATTCTTCTTCGGATCCTTTTTTGCAATAGCGAAAGAATAGCGCGGTTTATTCCTTTCTAAAAATCCGTCTTCCTTATAGGTCAAATAGTCATGATGCTGAATATTCAATTTTCGAATGATTTTCTCTGGAACAAATATATCAGCTATAGATTCTAGTGGATCATTTGCAAGTTCATATCTTGGATTTCTTGCTTGTTAAGAACAAAGTTGGAATAAGCAACACCAAACTAAGGATTAAGACTAACTTGAAACCATTGTGGTAAGCAGTAGTCATGAGTGGAATCGTTGGTGTTTTACCTTGGATTGGCAGGCTGACAACCGTTGCAATGACTGCTGAACCAAACGCACCACCAATATTTTGCATAAGCCGGGTTCCGACACTGGCCTGGGCAATTTCTTGTTTGACCATACCAGTATATGCATCGGTCATCATTGGAATGGTGACACCGCCGATACCTATACCGCGAATAAACAAGACGACACTCACAATGATGAGTGAAGATGTCTCATTGATGAATACAAATGGAATCGTGCCGACGATGGCAAATGCTAAACTTACCAAGACAACATAGCGTGCGCCGACTTTATCAATTAGTTTACCGATCAATGGGCGAGCGACTAACATCGCGATGCCTTGCGGAATCAAGATCAGTCCAGTGTTCAAAACCGAGAAGCCCTTAATGTTTTGGAAAAACAAAGGCAATAGCAACATGGGGCCGTTGGTGGCAATCCCTGCAAGGAACAAACCAACCATGACAGCGCTGAAATTTTTCGAATGAAACAAGTGTAATGGGAGAATAGCCTGTTCCTTTTTGACAGCAGCATAAATCATGTAAACAACTAAAATAGCGGCTCCGGTTACGACATAAGCAATAGTTGTACCATGCTTACGAGTTCATTGCGGGAAATGGAAAATGATGGTTTTGTCCTGCGCATCCAATACAATGAAATGCCCGTAAAAGTGGAATACTCACTGACGGAAAAAGGGAAGAGCTTCTTACCTATTTTATATGAACTATCTGCTTGGGGAATGAAAGAAATGAGAGGGGGATGATGGCAATGGCCGAATCTCTGTCGTAAATAAGAATCCACAATGTTCTTATAAAGGGCGGTACTCATTACTTAGAGAACAAAATGGATACTCTGGACATCATCGAGCAGGAATGTTGAAAGTACAAATACGGTAGCTGTTTTGCCCCAATCCCTCATCACATCAAAAATGCGTAAAGTTTCCTTGCCGAAAGATATGAATTCAATTCGCATCCATTTTGTTGTCAATCAGGAAAATGGAAAGACGAAGACGGTGAGAAGGATTATGGAAACGTTAAGTGAATTAAAGATTTGATTGTGATCATTATTCTAATGGGACTGTCGATACACATCATATGTTCAATTGGCCGGATTCTATTTAGCAACCAGATAACCGTATAAAATAAATAAAAGGGTATTAATCTAAAGAAAAAAGAGTGAAGCGATCTGGTACAGACCGCTCACTCTTTTTGTATGCCTCGATGATGTAAAAAATTTAGACCCTAGTTATTGCAGGAGCGTCAGTACTTCTTCAGTTGTTCAAAAAAGGAATATTAACTTTACCATGAATGCCCTCACAATTGGCCCAACATTAAGCAAGCATATTCCTTTTCTCTTTTTATAAATGAATTTATAATGTTATAAAAAGTATTACAGTTCCTCAAAACATAGTTCGTATCAATCAAATTACTGCGTACTGAAAGGAATGATGGATTTGGCAACTCTATCCACCGACGAAAGCACTCAGATTTACTATGAAGAAAGAGGAGACGGAAATCCGTCTATCTTATTAATACATGGTGTAACAAGTAGTCATTTTGCATTTGATCGGGAATTTGCTTGGATGAATAAAGAACACTTAGTCATCCGTTATGATTTACGGGGACATGGTGAATCATCTAAGCCAGAAAATTATACCCTTGACGATCATATCCATGACGGAATTGAATTAATCACTCAATTAGGTCTTCGAAATGTCATACTTCTAGGCGAGTCTCTTGGAAGCTATGTTGCGCAAGGGATTGCAACTAGGCGACCTGATTTGTTATCAAAACTGATTCTTGTCGTACCGACAGCGCATGGTGAAGGTTCATCATTTGGCAACTTGCAAAGAGAACATGCCCATGAATTAGTTGGTAAAACAAGCGAAGAAGCATTCAGAATTTTATCGAGCTATGTGATTCATACACCTTCAAGAGTAGATCCTATTGTAGCGCAAACGTTGCAGTATGATCACCTGACTCCCATCCAAAAAAAAGCGGCAACGAAATCGATCACGAGATTTGATTTCCGAGCGGAACTCTCAAAAATAAAATTGCCTGCACTTGTCATCAGTGGGAAGTTCGATATTTTAAATCCACCTGGTTTTGGAAGAGAAGTTGCCGACTTAATTCCTGATGCACAATTCATTGAATTTGAGAATGAAGGTCATATGCTAAGATTAGAAAACCCTGAACGATTTAAAGAAGTAACAAGCAATTTTTTAAATGAAAGCTAAATAATCAAAGCAAGCAGCCTCCAGAGCGACCTGAGTCTGAAAAAGACGGCTGACTTAATTAATGATCAATACAATCTTCACAAATAATACGAGGAGGGATCAGCATGGACATTGTTGCGGATTTCTCAGCGCAAGCCATCACATTCTGCGGAAGTAGGTACGATTGATCAATAGGCGGAAGATTTTCTCTTAATGAGGAAATGAACGAGGAAAGGGCTTAAATAGACGGAGAAATTCCGCCTATCCACTTGAAAAATATGAAGATGACGGATTTTTTAAGACATAACCGAAAAATCTCCGCTTATTTTACTCGACGGTTTTTCGGTGGTCAAGGCGAAGTACAGTTTTTCTAATAAAATTGATTAAGAAAAAAAGAGTGAAGCGATCTGGTCAGATCTCTCACTCTTTTTGTATGCTTCGATGATGTGAAGTTTAAACCTTAGTTATTGCAGGAGCGCCAGTACTTCTTCAGTTGTTCGTATTTTGCCGATTCGCGGGAAAATGTGTGTGATGCAGTGATCATGTTCTTCCTTAGTCGACGCAGTCATTGCATCTTCAACGAAGATTTGCTGATAACCGTGCGCGTACGCTTCCCGCGCTGTCGTATCAACGCCAATACCGGTTGAAATGCCGCAGAGTACCACGGTATCAATGCCGCGGCGACGCAGCTGCAGATCCAGATCTGTTCCATAAAAAGCGCCCCATTGCCGTTTGGTTATTCGATAAGTTTTTTGGAAAGCATTCAGCTCAGGTACATAATGATCCCATCCATCAGAAAATCCCGATGTGGATCGGTTAGAATCGGTTTGCGGAACAAACCAATCCTTCCCATCAAAAGAAGAGACCCGGACAAGTGCAACAAAGGCCCCATTTTTCGTAAACGCGTTCACCAGTCTTGTTGTCTTTTCAACAACTTGTGCACTTGTATATGGCATGCGTGAGCTGTTCACAATCCCATTCTGCAGGTCAATAACCACTAAAGCTGTCTTATTTTTATCCATTTTCATCGCTCCTTATCCTATATGCTGTGCTTGACTGGGCTGCGCGGCGATTTGTCGGTAGACGCGCCAATAAACCCACAAGCCATTCACGAGCAGCAGTGCAGCAGTGACAAAAAAGACCGCACGAATACTTAACCAAGCGGCAATCTGGCCACCAAAAACAGATCCACCGAAAACACCTAAATACATCGCGGACATACTAAAACCAAATACCCGACCGGTCAGTGCAGCCGGAGTGATTTTTCGAATCATAATATTCACGGAAGGCATTAACCCGCCGGCAGTCAGACCGAACAGGAAGCGAAGCGTGATCAGTTGCCATGGTTCAGTGACAAAAGCTTGCGGGATAAAAAGCAGGCCGGCCGTAAAAAGCGCAATCACCATGATCTTATGTGCGCCAATCCGGTCGGACAGCTTTCCTAAGCACGGTGCGGCGATAATATTCGCAAGTCCAGAAGCTGAAAAAGCCAGCCCGGACAGCAGTGCAAGATGGCTGCTGTTTGTTAAATGGCTCATGAACACCGTCACAATCGGTTCAACGGAATATAAAGCGATAGTTAAGATAAATGCGGTCACAAACAGGGTAACGGTTAACCCTTTTTCCGGAATTTGATTCCAGATGTCTTTGGCGTGACGCACTTTTTTATCTGTTCGCTGGAACGATTCCTTGACAAAGAAAAGCGTGGTAAAAAAGGAAACCATCATCAGTGCACCGGTCATAAAAAACACATTTTGCAATCCAAAATGCTCACTAAGAAATCCGCCGATGAGCGGTCCAAGAAGCGAACCGGCTATGTTGGCAGTTGACAAGGTGCCCAGCGCCCACCCGGCATGTTCCTGATCCGTTTGGGTTGCGATCAGTGTCGTGCAGGCTGTACTGTAACCGGTAATCACACCCTGCAGAAGGCGCAGCCCAATCAGCACCGCAACATTAGGGGCAAATCCCATGAAGCCGATTACAATCGCCATACCCAGACTGGCTCGAAGCAGCATTGGTTTTCGACCGAATTTGTCTGCCACCGATCCCCAAATGGGCGAGAAGATCGCTGACAAAATAAAGGTACTGCCGAAAGCAATGCCGGATAATTGAGCAATTGCTGCTTCATGATCAACCCCTAGATGTCTAATGTATAGCGGCAGTATCGGTGCGATCTGGCTCATTCCAATTCCTGTAGCAAACATACCAAACCAGCATACGATTAAATTTCTTTTCCAAATCGGCATGATCCGCGCCTCCGAGTATAGGATGAATAATTACACCCAACAGTTTAAATGCAGATTAGCGGCCAATCCATAGCTGATTCTGTTATCCATGGACATTTCTGCTGTAATATTCGCTTGGGCTTATGCCCTCAGATTTTTTAAATAATCGGCTGAAATAAAATTCATCGGCAAATCCAAGCAGATGGGCGACTTCCTTGATCTTATGATTTCCGTCAAGGATCAGTTCCTTCGCTTTGTCAATTTTCATCTTGTTGAAATAGGAAATAACTGAGTAACCCGTGCTTTCTTTAAAGACTCTTGTAAGATAAGTGGGTGACCATTGGACAATTTCGGATAGTTTCTCTAAGGTAACATGTTTAGACAAGTTTCTTTGCATATGGTCGACAATATGCTCCACCTTCAGCGCACTTGCATCGTTCCTATTTTGTTTCCTGATATTCTCGGCAATTGCTGTAAGCAGTTGTTGAAAAAGTGTTCGCGCTGCAAAGGGATACCCGGGCCTTTTTTTGTCCCAACAAGTGGTCAAACGTCGAAACAATGCTTCTACCTCGTAGTAATCGGTTAATTTTTTCCCCGTTTTTTTCATCAATTTTTTCTTACCTTCATGGATCTTCCATTGAGTTTGACTCCGTTCCACCTCTGCGTAGCTGAAATGAACCGATAAAAAACCGCCGGGACCCGCTTCAGCCGCGAACGTATGATGAAGTCCGGGACTGATGTAGCAAAGCAGGCCCTTTTTAATTGAATAATGTCGCCTGTCAATCGTGACGGCTCCAGAGCCGCCGGTAAAAAGAATCAGTTCATGGTGGGAAAGCGTGCGACTGATCCTTCGCGGTACATGTTCCTTATCATCAAATGATCGATGGTTGCAATAATGAATATGGAAAAAAAGTTGATCGGACAACATGAATTCACCCGCTTTTCAAAGTAGGTACTTTCTTCTTGCTTTCAGTTATTATAAATTATTTTCGCATCGTCTGAAAATCCGTGATATGTCCCAATGAGTCAATCTTGATGCAGCAGCATCTCTGCATCATTGATTTCTAAATGGGTATTCACGTTGACACATATATCGGAAAGCAGCGAATGAGGTGTATTGACGAAGTAGTTTTTTATATTTTGCTGTCACTCTATATTCCACTGCATGGGTGAAATGATGAAAAAGATAAGAGTATGAGTGTGAGTGACGCGGGGAACCTGGAGCGGGAACCTTTATGGAGCGATCAATATCCTTCAGCAGAAAGGGTGAATACAACCATGCTTAACTGAAAAGACTTCCACAAAAAAAGAATATGTGATTACGAATCTTAGCAAAGAAATGACCGAGAAAGAATGGGTATTACTTAGGAAACTGCTTGCAAATGGAGAGAACGAAATTGCCTATCGGATCAAAAATGTGACACGATTCCATTTAGCAATGTTTTGGTTTTACTTGAACCTGAAGTTCCGTTAAGTATTCATCGATAATATCTGTCTCATAGCATCCGAGCAGGCACAGCTCAAAAAGGTTTGAGACGATTTCGAGATCGTTTTTTTCCGCAAAATCGGTTAGTTTGTGAGCCAGCTGTTTGGTTTTTATGTAATCACCTCGGTACGTTAATGATAAATAGTCTCCTTCAGGCAAAAAGTAGTTTGGTTTAACGGCGAGATCCGGAGTAAGAATGAAAAATATGGTTTGACAGTCAAAATAAGTAGATGAAGGCGCATTCTTAATTTCATATTCGTAGCAGTCTAAGGTTCCAATGAAGGAGGACTCAATATTATTGATTTGGATCAGTTTCTGCAGCAGATAATTCGCTTCCAGTTCCGTCCCCGAAAACTCATAGTGGAGACATAGGCAATTTCTTTTTTGTCGCCTAACGGGTGCAAGATCAATCTCTGTTCACGGTTTCATAATCTCCCATTTGTTGCCCCAAGTTTTCATTGTCACGAAGATCGGACGCAGCTCTTCTCCCTTTTCCGTTAAGTGGTATTCGACACGCGGTGGCGTTTCCGGAAAAACATTGCGTATGATGATGTTTGCCTGTTCCAGTTCTTTTAAACGCAGTGAAAGGGTCCGAGGGCTGATACCATCTAAATTTCTTTGCAGCTGATTGAAGCGATTTTCCCCCTGAAACATGTTTCGTAAAATTAAGAAGGTCCATTTTCCGCCAATTGTCTGAATCGTTCGCTCAATCGGACATGGATATTCGGATTGTTCAAGAGTCACAGGTTAGCCCCCATTACTTTAGTTTAAGATAGTACCTAAAAAATAAATCAGTACTACATGATCTATATTACTTCATTTATAATAGTTAATAAATAAAAATGAGGTGATAAACGATGAAGGCGATCGTATTCGGCGGCAACGGATTTATCGGCAGTCATGTAGTTGAACAGCTTCACCATGCGGGGCATGAGGTAACCGCCGTTGTTCGTTTTAAGAGCGACACAAATTTTTTAGAACAGTTAGGTGTAAATGTTGTGAACATCGACTACAGCAATCCCTCCCAGATCAATTTAGCAATGAAAGGAAAAGACATAGCATATAATTGCACAGCTTCACAAGGCGTGCAGGCAACGAATACTGAACCAACCGTGGAAATCGTTTTAACAAAACGGTTGGCAGAATCAGCAGCGGCTACCGATGTGAGACACTTTGTTCAGCTGAGTTCCATCATTATTTATGGCTTTGAAAAGGAGGGGGTGATTGATGAGAACTACGAGCCAATCATGCACTACTCCATACAAACGATTCAGCAAAAACGTGAGAGAATTGTCAAAGAGATCGGGAAAAGGACGGGGATGCTGACAACGATTGTCCGTCCGGCAGGTACGATCGGTGTTCGTGGTGAGCGTTCTTCCTTTGCAAGGTTCTTTAAATTGAATCAGTCCGGTCATTTTCCAATTATCGGGAAGGGAGAGGCGGTAACCTCTTTTATTGATACGCGGGATATCGGTCGGGCCATGACTTTTCTTGGTGCAAAAAAAATTGTGGGCACTTATTTGTTGAAAGGATTCGATGTAACATGGATGCAATTAAAAAACATGATGGATGAAGTCACAGGCAGGCAAACGAACTATGTTTCTATTCCAAAGGGGCTAAATGCAGCTCAATTGTCTGAACAGGGAATAGATGGATACGCGTATCATACATTTTCAGTCAGCCGTATTTGGGATGATTCAAAGCTTCGAAATCAGGGCTTTCATTCTGTATACTCTTTTCAACAGGCTGTCGAAAGTGAAGTAGCTTTTTTAAGCGAAAAGGATGGTTTTTGAAGAAAGTAAAACCCTACCGTAATATGGGTAGACTGACTTGTCAGGTAAGGAAGGACATTCTTAATTAAATTGAAACAACTTAGACATTTTCGCGACCTTTTACTACGATCGGCAGCGTAACGATCTTATTTCTGCCCGGCATTGATCAGCCCTTTCGTATGATCGTTTTTGTGACCAGATCATGCAATAGTGAAATGCCTCTGTGAATCTCATCTTGTTCCAGGTGCCCATATCCAAGCAGCAGTTTATTCATATGACGTTTCTTGTCCCTAATACAATGGTTCGCGACAGAAGTTAAGTAAATTCCCTTTTGCCTGCATGTATTGATGAACGAATCATCAAAACGCAGGCCGGGGAATTCTGCTGCAAGATGCAGCCCGGATGCGTCGCCCCAAGGTCGCCATTGGCGGCCGAAAAAGGCGGTTAACGATGCGAGAAGCGTCTGTCTGCGCTGGTCATACCGTTTGCGCATCTGACGCAAATGCCTGTCAAACTTTCTTGTGTGTAAAAATTCGGCTAAAACGGCTTGATCAAAAAATGAATTTTGGACATCCGTATATTTGCGCAAATCGCGCCAGCGTTGATGAAGTGTAGGCGGAAGAACTGCGTACCCAATTCGAATAGCCGGAAAGAGAGATTTACTGAAGGTGCCGACATGGATCACACGATCAGGATTCATGGCATAAAGCGGTGTAATCGGTTCACCGAGATAACGAAATTCGCTGTCATAATCATCCTCAACAATATAGGTTCCGCTTTTTCCGGCGAACCGAATCAATTCAGCCCGGCGTCCGGCTGGCAGAATGCCGCCGAGTGGAAATTGATGCGAAGGCGTCACATAGATCGCGCATGCATTTGTCCCTTCTAAGCCATCTGTTTGTAAACCGTTCGCATCGACCGGCACAGGGGCAATCGGGCAGCCCTTATTTTGAAGAATATGATAAATCCCACTGTGACAAGGATCTTCAATCAAAAACTGCTTCCCTTTTTGGCAGACTAAGTCGGCAATGATGTGGAGCGCGTGCGTTGATCCGGCCGTTATGAAAAGATCATTGGTGTTCACAAGCAGTCCCTTGCTTCGGTAGAGCCATGCGGCAATTTCGCTTCTCAGTTCGGGTAATCCTTGAGTTCCCGTATACCCAAGCTGCTCCGGTTTAAATTCATGGAACACTTTTTGCGCCATTCTTTGCCAAAGATAGCGGGGAAACGCGTTTAGATCCGGCCGCCCAGTTTGAAAATTGACAATAAATGATTGTGGCTTTGTCTTTTGATCCGGCTGTTTCACCTGACTGTCTCTTTCTATGTGCAATCCGTCGGCGACCCGGGTAGCGGCTCCCTGATGACTGATTACGAAGCCTTCGGCAATGAGCAGATCATAGGCTTCGTTTACGGTATTTCGTGATACGGATAAGGCGTGAGCCAGTTCTCGCGTGGAGGGCAGTTTTTCACCTGCCTTCACGTGACCGCTTAGCATGCGATCAGTCATTGCTTTGTAAATCTGTCGTCTCAAGGAAAGCTCGCTTTGCCGATTCAACTCAATGCCCCACATAGGACCTCCTAACTGGACCCCAACAAATCGAGTTTAACTGATCCTTTAGCCATGCCAGTTTGTTTATTATGATTATATCATCGATTGAGTCAGTAATCATGGTTATTTTAGGAGGCTGATCATTTTGGAACGACTGCGAGGCATGGTCTATTTTTTGGTTGCGTTTGCACTGGCCGGAACATCGGTGATTTCGGCGCAATTGCTCAATGAGAAACTAGGCACATTTACTATTACTTCAGTGAGTTTGCTTATTGCGCTTTTCTGTCTCTTACCGCTGTGCTGGAAAAAAGTAATCGCGACACTTGGCCGTTTATCGGCCGGTGAATGGCTGCTTTTATGCGTTCAAGCGGTTTTTGGCGTTTTTTTGTTCCGCTTCTTTCTTTTAACCGGTCTGCTGTATACAAGTGCCGGAGAAGCCGGATTGTTAACCGGCGCAACTCCTGCGCTGACTGTACTGATTGCTCGAATCCTTTTAAAAGAAAGGGTACATAAGGGGAAAATGATCGGTATTTTCTGTACGGTTGTCGGTATTTTGTTGATTCAAGGTGTGCTGATTCCCGGAGAAAAATTTTCCATGGATCATATGCTTGGTAACTTATTGGTACTTTTGGCCATGTTCAGCGAATCGTTGTTTAATACATTTTCTCGCACGACGGCTGTTCGAACGCAATCTTCTGAACGATCATCCATTCATCCTATGGTTCAGACAACGATTGTTTCCGCTGTGGCATGTGTGCTTTGCCTGATTCCGTCGCTTTTTGAATCGCCATGGACCTCACTGTTAGTGATCGGATGGAAAGAGTGGATGGCGCTTGTTTGGTATGGTCTGTTTGTTACGGTAATCGCGTTTATCTTTTGGTATGCGGGCATCAAACGATGTCAGGCTTCTACAGCCGCTGCTTTTTCCGGAGTCATGCCTTTTACCGCTTTACTTTTATCGGTTGTTGTACTCGGTGAGCACGCGAGCTGGGAGCAATGGGTCGGCGGCGCCGTAGTCATATTGGGAATGGTTCTGATCAGCAGGAGAACTGCGGTGTGATGTGTTTGCGCCGATTCAAAAGAGGTGAGTCTCAGTGCAACGGATCAAGAAAAGTTCTGACTCTCACTTTAAAAATAATCGTCGATTGGAGAGTGAAAAATTGATCATGAAAATGGCCGATGTCCTTTACTTTCATAAATAACTCATTATAGATTACATTTGGGAGGATTTAGGGTAGAAATTCTACCGGAAATCCACACAATATTTGTAGCTCACCATACTTTTATAACAACATCTTCTTAAAATTAATCGAGAAATAAATTGCCATCGTTCTAAATCATAAGATTAATCAATACCCATATCAAAGTATATTTCAAGACTATTTTCCAAAAGCGACTTGCTTTTGCATCGAGTTTCGGATGATCAAGTCACTGATTTTATTGAGCGTCGGCTGCGAGATCAATGATATAAACCCAGTAAAAATCAAACCGATTTTGCAATCGGATTAAGGATGCTGATGTCTGTGCCGAATTTACACATGGCGTCGCAATCACATTGTAAGTCTGAAAATAATAGATAAGACATAACGGATTTTAAGGATTCCTCTTTAACAAAAGATGGGCGCATTAATTGCGCTTTGATTTCTTTTTCGCGTTTGTCGGGAGCAACAAGAAAAAGTCTGCATGCTTGACCAACAGACAGTGATAAATCATAGAGTCGGAGAATGCCTGAGTAAATGGAGGTGCTCTTCTCCACTTCAAATCCGCTGATAATTTGATCATCCTGATTCAGCCAGAGCACATCAATCAGGGATACGGTGTCAAAAACACTTTTACTCAGATCAGTGAGCGGCAGTGCGGGAAGCGAGTATTCACCTAGCTTTTTGCCGTTATATTCGCGCTTATGATCGTTTTGGGCGATCCACACATGATACCCCAGTGACCATCCTAATCTTGCTAAATGGTATTGCATTTCACTATGTGCATTTTCTTCAATTTGATCATCAAGAACTTGGCCATGCCTTTTTTTCAATGCTTTTAACCGTTTTTCATTTTCCGCAACCAGAATTCCGTCACTATTTTCGGGTAGGACAAGTCGGCCTGTGCCAATCTCAAACAGTAAACCGGCAAAAGCGCCTAAGTCTTTAGATAAGCCTGACTGTTGATTTGTTGCCAGGATTTCCTCTCTCATTTCAAGATAAGCTGTCCAGGAACCGAGCTTAAGCCTTTTATGAAATAATGTATTGAATCCGCGAACGATTGCCGTATTGAAAGGCGGAAATAGAGTGGGATGAAGAAAGTAAATGATATTGGCAACTGCGGGACCCAAGCCCTTAATCTTTAATTGGTCGAGCTTCACGATCTCATCAAAAATCTGTTTTTCATTTTTTGCATGCAGACAAGCATTAAGAAATCTTCCGAAAGCTAGCTGGTTATCTGAATTCTCATAAATGTCCGGGATACGCAGTTTTGGTTTCCAGAAAAACGGATGTGCCGCGCCTTGGAAAATCTGTTTTTGCTCCGATATCGCCGAAACAACGGTCTCTAGACTGGATCCTTTGAAATCGTTGCCAAAGGTACGCTTCTCGAATTCACTAATAACCCTTTTAAGTCCCTTTTTGATTGTGCGGAAGGCCTTGAGACGATCTTCGTTATTCATAAACCAAGTATGATAGACTGATTCCCGATCCTCTATATATGCGCTGATGAGCTTATCCAAATCTTCACGAGCCAATGGTTTTTCCTCCGTTACTAGTATGATTTTATTATAGCTTAATACTGTCCATGAGAAAGGCGTTATTATTTTGTCATTAAATTGTTATCGAATCATGTCTTGGCGTGTCACAATGAGTTGTTATGATAGGCTTATAAAGATTCCGCCGAGACAATTGGCCGAAGCGATCAAATATAGAGAAAATACTAGAGGGGAAAGGGATCATGGATCGGAAGTACATACATAAAGCACTGGCGCTCGGGCTGATGGTTTCTTTGATTATGGGCTACATCGCGCCTGAAGCACACGCAGCACAAAATCAACGGTTTTCCGAGAATCAGCAGCAACAAGACGTGGTCATCAAACAGCTTAAAAGTTTGGATCATCAAGTGAAAAAAATCAAGGCAGCGTTGGACGCTAAACGGGATCAGCTCGCTGAAAACCGCGAAAAATCGAAGTGGATGAAGGAAGAAATCGAGCGGCTGGACAAGCAGATCGACAGCAGGGATAAGTTAATGAAAGAGCGGATTCGAATCATGTATGTCAATGAAGGATCTGCGAATTATCTTGATGTTTTGCTCGGTTCGGAGAATTTTGGAAATTTCATTGATCGGTTGTTCGCGTTAAAAACAATCTCTGAAAACGATCGGAACATGCTGAACGATCAAAAGAACGACAAGGCGAACCGGTCCGCAAACCAGCAGGCTCTGATCAAAGAACAAAGTCAGTTGAAGAACGGCTTAGAAGAATTAAAGGATTTGAGAACCGAGCTGCTTAAAAAGGAAGAGGAGCAGCGCAGCCAATTAGCGTTGTTGAAAAAAGAAGCCGAGAAAATAAAGGAAAAAGAAATGGATGAGGACGAAAGAAGAGAAGTCGCCAAAGCGCAAATGCACACCATAAACGATGAAAACCTTTCCGACAGTGACGCAGCGTTCATAAAGCCGGCGCAAGGCTATATCTCGTCCGGATTCGGCAAACGGTCCTTTGACAACAACTTTCATCCGGGGATTGATATTGCCAATAGCGAGGGAACACCGGTGAAAGCCGCTGCGGACGGTGTTGTTTTTCGAGCGTATCAATCGCCTAGTTATGGAAACACAGTGATGATATCACATAAGTTCAATGGAAAATTATTTACGACCGTTTACGCACACTTAAGCAGTTATCAAGTCGCAACAGGTGCACGCGTCACTAAAGGTCAAGTCATTGGCAAGATGGGCAATACGGGCGAATCGTTTGGCTCACATCTGCACTTCGAATTATATGACGGGCAATGGAATCCGCCGCCGCATAACGGCGCTGTCGATCCGATGAAGTATATTCAGTGAAAAGAGTGGGATTGGGAGCTATTTGTCGCGTTTATCTGAATGAAACACGAGAGGAACAAAAAAGTCCCTTGTGGAGGCGAGAACTCCGCAAGAGATCTTACAGTTACCGCTCATGTAACGGTGCTGGTTCTGCCATAAAATATAGCGATCTGATTTTTAGAGCAAAATTAAAAAAAACCGAATTACGGATTTGATCCGTGTTTCGGGTGCAGTCCTTTATACAAATCTTATTTAAAGAGCTTTATTACAATAGGTCTTTGTATCTCTCGCTTCGTTAAGCTTTGAGAGTTTTCCAACCTAAATACAGGCGTTTACAAAAGCAGAAAACAGTTTTTGGCTGTCGATGCTTGAAAACGCAAACTCAGGATGCCATTGCACCGCCTGAACGAATCTTCTTTCCGGCATATACACGGCTTCCACTAAGCCGTCCTGGGCATCGGCTGTTGGAGTGAGCTGGGGCGCAATTCGCTTGATTCCCTGATGATGGTAACTGTTAACTGAGACTTCATCTTTGCCAAGCAAATCCCGCAAAGGGCCCTTGATACTCACCGTATGCGCTGGTCTGTCATAAGGCGGTTTCTGGCTGTGGCAAATGCCGGAAGGCAATTCGGAAGGTATGTCCTGATACAGCGTTCCCCCCAGCACAGCGTTAAAAAGCTGAATCCCTCGGCATATGCCAAAGGCGGGTTTATCTGCATCCAATACCTCACGAAACAGCATGGTTTCCATAAGGTCGCGCCGTGGGCAAGTTTCACCGCATTTTACGCTTTCCCGCTCTCCATATAAATTCGGCGAAACATCATGTCCTCCCGTAAAAAGAAATCCTTCGAAATGTTCTGAAATTTCTCTGATGATGGCCGGATCATCTGTAAGGGGCAACATGACAGGGATGGCTCCGGCCTGCCGGATACCGTCCATGTATCCCGGCACCATCCACAAGCTGTCTTTTGCATGATCCCAAAGGGGCACGATTCCAATCATTGCTTTTGTCATATACTTCCTCCTAAGAAAGAGAAGAGGCCCTGAACGGTTTATACCATTCAAGACCCATTTGTCTGAATTCATTATATTTAAGTGCGAAACATAAGTCAATATATGATTTACTCACATTTGTGTGAAAAGAGCAAAGCATCAATTCATTCAATGTTTCGCTCTTTTTTTTGTTATACAGGCAGTTTCATGTAAAGTTTTTCTTAATTTATTAATGATCTTGCTTTTCATTTTCCAAAGGCGGGACGTTACTGTATTATCGGAAACATCCCTTTTGACATTAGTACCAAAATCATTAAAAAAGTTGTTTTTGAATCGGTTGCCTCTGAAATGCACTTGATTGTGGAATATGGTTTTGCGTGCCGATTGTTGGACACACGTCGGCTGCTTGGTCTGATTCTTTTACCTGAAGTCGAGATATTTCTAATAAAAAGAATTCCTAGAAACTGGTTCACGTTGCTTTTAGTTTTCGTCATGAATGGACGGAACACGGTGATAGGGATAGACTTTAACTTCGTCCGAATCCAGATTCTCATTAAACAAATGAACCGCCGAAATTTGCTGACAATCATAGCTTTGATAATAATAGGTGCCCGATTCGAGACACATAGCCGAAGTGTAGAGTGTATAATCTTCGGCATTATCGGGAGTGACAACCACTCCTTTAGGGAGCGAACAATTTGATAATACATGAAGCAGACCGGTAATCCCATTCGCTTCATTGTCGATACCTGTAAGATTCTGCTTTAAGAAGGCTGCCCGAACAAATCGAGAGGGCGGTGTAAAGTCGCCCGGCAGTCCGAATGAACCCGATCCTTGGCTAAAGGCGCTTAATTTTAAATCAATCCACTGAGTGGGAGCAAACTGCTGCGATTGAAGTCCGATATATTGTCTTAAGTTTTGCAGATGCCAGTCAAATTCAGGGCTGTTTGTCATCACGCCAACCGGATTGTCATAGATTTGTACCCCCTTACCGGTCGCTTCAATGACAATGCATGCACCGGATTTATCCGATAAGATCCAATGCAAAGGAGGGGTGACGCCTAATGCAGGCAGCGGAACATCTAAAAAGGCAACGCGAGTCATGGCCTCTTTAACCGCTTGGACCGAATTGAATTGTGTCAGACACCAAAGCACAAAATCCTGGGGAGGGAGATTTGTTTTGTCGCTAGCCGCCTCCTTGTTGTAGGAAGCAAAGCCCGGCAAATAAAGGGTGGCACAGGCCAAGCCCGATTCATTCAATCCATCGGCAAATGTGACCTTGCCTTGCTGATCGGTTCCCATGCCAACGACTCCCAGTTTTGCTGTGATCGTCTCTTGCGTTATATTGTCCCATTTATAACGCCGAGGTGTTATGATCACACGCTGGTTCAAATCCATCGCAAAATCCATTGTTCTGCCAAATAAATGATGACCGTCCTTGGTTTGAAGCGTCAGGCTTGTACACATATTTTTAATCGCTCCCTTGAATCTGAATCAGTACTCTTACTAAATAGTTTACATGGCCGATTTTGTTAAGTAAAATTAATCTTAATTACTTTTTGATTAAGTATAACTTAATGATTGAGGGATAAAAAATGAACTTTGAACAGTTGAAAATTCTAACCGTACTGGCTCAGGAACGGCAGTTTTCCAAAGTGGCAAACAGGCTGCATCTGACAGCTTCAGCGGTCAGTCAAGCGGTGTCCAAACTCGAATTAGAGTTGGGAACAACACTATTCCGACGTTCGCGAAAGAACACTTTTCCGACAACGGACGGTCAATATATTATTCGAATCGCGCACATCATCCTCGAAAAGAAACAAGAGATTTATGACTATACCGCGGATCACCACCATCAGGTCAAGTTAAAAATCAAAATCGGCGCGATTCCCGGTATCATTGACCGTTTCGTTCATTTGCTTGGATTGCTTCAACATGAATTTCCATTCATAGAGATTCAAATGATTGAGCTGAATACACAAAACTTAATCAAACAGCTGCGTGAAGGTAAGTTTGATTTTGCCTTACTCGGTTTTTCAGATGCTTTGCCCAACTATCATCTGCCGTTTGATTTGGCAAAGCTGACGGATGACGGTTATTTTTTCGCGGTGAGTGAGCAATCGCCGCTGGCTCAATTCAAACAATTGACCTATGCACAGGTCGTTCATTACCCATTTGCTCTTTATCAAGACAGTTATCTTTTGAACCATGTCAGCCATATTGAAAACAAAACGCGTCAATCGGTTCGTGTGTTATTCGAAACGAACACAATGAATGCGATCATCGAGTCTGTCTATGAAAACATGGCGATTACATTTGGACCCTACTACTCGCTTGTTAACAGCTTTCACGATGATCGGCGTGTCAAGGTGATTCCGATGGAGGCGGATTCTGAGGTGTTGCGCACCTACTTATGGTTCCTTTCTTCGAAGGACCCATCGCTGGCATCTTTAAGTCAAACCTTACTTACATTGATTAAACAGGAGCTTCAGATTCCTGACTAAACTCCTGTGAGAGATTCGTTAATTCCCTAAATTGTTTGAAACGTAAATTTTGACGCTTCAATCGTGGATAGAAGATTATCGTTCATTTTCAACCGATACTGCTCTTGAAAGAGTTCTTCTTTCTTATCAAGGTATTCTTCACAATAGACCTCAGCTATATTTTCGTGTTTGATTATTCAGAGGATTCGATTCAAGATTATCAATGGTTTGAATTTTTCACAAACGTTCTTGCAGCACGAAAGTTAAGATGTTTCTTAGCTCATTCGTTGCATAATCGATGTCGCTATTCAAGAGTCATCGTTCTAGCTTTAGTTTATAATCGGCGGATCGGGACTGGAATGATTTTATCCGGATGATCAGAAGCTATTGAAACCATAAATTTATTTCTATTATATTTAGAATAGATTGACAACTATAAAAAATAATAGCATAATAACTCTAACAATGTGGAAACTATAAATACTAAATTGGTTTTTTAATTATTTTGCCCGATTTTATGATTATCCTGGTACGTGTTCATTACGAAACATAAAAAAGTGAGGTCATACGATGAAGAAAAATATTGTCGATACGGCGGCACAGCTTATCGCCAAACATGGGTTGAAGAAATTTACGATCGATGAAATTGCTTCAGAACTTAAGATGAGCAAGAAAACGATTTATCAACATTTTCACAGTAAAAACGAAATCATTCACGCTTATTTTGCGACTTATATTGAAAGTGACAAGCAGAGTACGGAAGAAACACTGAGCACAAACCACTCTATTCCTCAAAAAATTCATGACATTGTTTATGCCAGTCACCAATACCGGCTTCCGATCGCCGTATTGGAAGAAGCGAGACACTTTTACCCCGAAGAATGGGCATCCATTGAAGAATTAAGGCAGTTCAAGTTGGATGTAACGCAGACATTATTAGAGCGGGGCATTGACGAGGGGATCTTTAAGCCCGACATTAATCTGGCACTATTATCAAAGCTGATTGAAAAAACCAGCACGATGTTTATGGATTATGAATTTCTTCTAGAGAATCGCTTGAAACCAAGAGAAGCAATTGATGAGGCGTTAAATATGATTTTCGATGGAGTCATAAGGAATGAGCATCGCTAAAAATGAGACGGCTTGATCACCTCACTCACATGTTTGGAGCAGGTGAGAATGGTTTTTATAAATGATTCACCGGCGGATGTTGTTAGCCACGGTAATTTAACTTGTTGGAGGTAGGACTATGCATTCAAAAAAATTTTTCCCCGGCTGGCTGATCGTTGTCGGTGGATTTCTGATCATGGCAACTTGTTATGCAGTTTTCGTCAATTGCTTCAACCTTTTTCTGGTGCCCATCACACAAGATTTAGGCATTGCAAGAGCGCAATTCAATGCCAACTCAAGCATTGCCGCGCTAGTTGGTGTGCTTGCTTCACTCGTTGTGGGAAAACTTGTCGACAAACACAGTGCTCGCTCTATCGGTGTCTTTTGTGTTTTGATCACAGTCATAGTAATGGTCTGTTGGGCATTTGTCACGCAACTGTGGCAGATGTATCTGCTTTCTTTGGTGATCGGATTCAGCGTTGTGTCGGGAACGCGCTTATTAATTTCGATTCTTGTCGCGAACTGGTTTGATCACAAACGTGGACTTGCCATTTCCATCGCGCTTAGCGGCAGCGGTGTCGGCGGCGCAGTCATGAGCCAGATTGTATCCGCTATGATCGCGGCACATGGCTGGCGGCCTACCTTTCTGATTTTAGCCGTCATCACATTTTTGTGCAGTATGCCGCTGACAGCGACGATATTCAGAAACAATCCGTCGGATACCGGTCTGAAGTCGTATGGAGCAAGTGATGAGGAAGAGAAGGGCGCCGATCAAAAGCGAACGGATCAAACGGTTACGGGTGTTGATCAGAGCGTGGCGGTTCGCAGCAACGCATTTTGGATGCTCATGATCGGGTTCCTCTTAATGGGGTTGATCAACGGAGGAGTCATCATGAATATGTCGGCAAACTTTATCGATGCCGGTCATACGACGGCGTTTGCGACCAATATTGTTTCCATGCAAATGCTCGTGCTAATCATTGCGAAAATAGCTCTTGGTGCTTTGTATGATCGCTTTGGATTGACTACCGCAACAATGGTCGGCAGCATAACCACGATTCTTGCAACCGTCTCATTGCTGTTTGGCCATACGATGATCGCGCCGTATTTATTCGCTCTCTTTTTCGGATTTGGTACCTGTTTGGGTACGGTCGCGCCCCCTTTGATGGTGATTAATGAATTTGGAAAAAGAAGTCTTGGCACCTTAGTAGGCTATGTCACAGCGATTGAAATGCTGGGTGTGGCGATTGGTGCGCTCATGCTTGGCGCGATCTACGATGCTACGGGCGCTTATGCTCTTGGTTGGATGATCCTGTCTGTGCTTGGCGCGGTTATGACGGTGACATTGATTCTTTCGATCGGGATGTCAAAAAAATTGGTTGCCGGATTGCAAGCAATAAGTGATTCACTGGAATAGTAAGGGATCATTTCATGTTACGCGTGGCTTCGGGAGCTATTTTGGCGCGTACTTTTCCACACTTTAAAAAGCACATGGAACCTGTAAAATTTGGAAAGGAAAATCAATGATGAATACTGAAAATATAAAATTTATGGAAAATTTAATTAACGAGCTAACGGAGATGGATGAAGAGAAAATTAAAAGGGCATTGGAGCCTTTCTATAATGGAACCTGGAAACTGCCTGATGCTGGTAATCTTAAAGAAAAGAAAATTGTGGAATATCTGCTTAAACGACTTGAAAATCTCGATAAAAAAGTAATCGCAGAAACACTGAAAGCGGCTCTTGAGGAGAGCCGGAAAGAAAAGTCAAGCATTGAAAATCTTGATCCGAAACTGAATCGCGACATAGATAAACGGGAGATCATGAGGGCAGTGGTACTGTTTTGCAGCTATATCTTTTATGACCAATTCCATTATCCACAGCCACAAGTTGGTGAGTATGATATTGCAGGCAGCAAGTTTGAAAAGTTGAAATGGTTGTACCGTTATTGGTTCAATCAATTGGAAGTCGCGGAAAAAGGATCTGAATTAGAAGACTACTTCAGGAGTCAAAGTCTGGACTTTACACTGCATGATTTCCGTGTGGAAAGCCGAGTTTCCTTAACGTCTGCCGGTGATCTTCTTGCTGTCGATGTGCTGACTCCTGAGCATACACCGCATTTGTTTGACGGAATACAGGATTTCTACGATTCCGCAGATGTAGTCTGTGCCAACCTTGAATCGACTGTGGACAAGAATCGTCCGATTGGAAGAACTCAGGAGAAAGGGCAGCCGGCAAGGATGAATACCGGTGAGGCAATGTTTCGGAAGTTTCGCGAAGAAGGAGGCATCAACTATTTCAGCACAGCGAACAATCATGCGCTTGACTGGGGTGAACAGGGCGTGTTAACTACTTTAAATGTACTGAAGCAATCCGGCGCCTATCACTCCGGAACCAATAATAATTTGACGGAACAGGAGGATGTTCTGGTTATTGAGAAAAGTGGGATTAAAATAGCCATGCTTTCTTACACCTTTGATGTAAATGGAAACAAATTTCCGGATGGGAAATCTTATTTAGTTAATGAAGTTCGTTTTAACGATGAGGAATGCGACCTGTCAATGGTGAAAAAGCATGTCGCTCGTGCCAAAGAAAGGAAAGCGGATATGATCATCGCCTGTTGCCATTGGGGATGGGAGTTTGAAATGTATCCGCATCGCAATGTCGTCCATGTGGCGCGAAGCATTCTCGCAAGCGGGGTGGACGTTATATTAGGTAATCATCCGCATGTCAGTCAACCCATGGAGCATGTCTCACCATTGAACAAGTCTCTTGATTATCCGAATGGCTTAGTCGTTTATGGTTATGGAGATTTTGTCAGCTATCACCCGGAGAGCAGAAACTCCAAGATCGCTTACATGACCAAATTCGATATTGTTAAAGGAAGATTTGGAGTAAATGGGGCGACAGAGACCCGCATCACTAATTTGAAGATGCTTCCAATTTACATTCTAAACGAAAAGCTGTCAGATGGAAGCTATGACTGCCGTATTCTTAAATTTAAGGAAGTCTACGCGCATCCTGAAAAATATGGTTTGACGGAATTGGAGCGAAGCCGGCTGCCGCATTTGAACGATGTCGTTCTTCATGAAATTTTGCTGCCTAAAGAGCATGCCGGTTTATTGGTCGAGTAAACGCAGCAAATAGGTCATCATCTGGTTGATCTTTTGTTACATAAGGTCAAATAATCCCCGCCTGCTCAGATGGTGGGGATTATTAGTTATTAAGACTTTCCTAGCAGATCCGGATAACCGGGGCGGGAAGGATTAGCGCGACGTGTTACGGATCATAGCATGAAAATAAACTCTTGGGGCGTATAACGAACTACTAAAAACGTTGCATCGTTAAATAAAGAAAATCTATTATTAAATGAGCAAGAGGTACGCGTACTTTTATTTCAGCTTTGCTGCGACAAGAATCGTTAACGGTATAAAAGTCGATTTAACCAATTAACCTTGTTAAGTATGATTACCGGAGACTTGCTCATTTTATTTTAAAAATTTTCAACTTATTGGTTAACTTCGTTCGTTTGCTATAACTTTTATAATATACTAATTCTAGAGTTTCTTCTCTTTGGTTATGTTAATAAAATTTGTATTACCTCCAATGAATAAGGAAAAGAGGTACTCATTTGAAGAAATGGATTGCTGTGTGTGCCTTAATTTTGCAGCTAATGTTGCTTACCGCGTGCAGTGGCGCCCAACATAATACTGAATTAGAAAAAAAGGTTTCCTCTCTTGTCGAACATAAAAAGAGCATTGACATTAATTCCTATACGACCTTTAAATGGGACCGAGCCTATTTGTTTGGCCCCTACACATCCCAAGAATATATAAATAAGGAATTAGGATTTAAGTTTAAAGATCCGAGTGATCTTGCCTTCCAAGACGATGTTTATCTACTCGTTTTTGTAAAGGACAAACAGGTCATTCAATTTATAGAATTGCCCTGCTTTAAACCAAAAAAGTCTTATAATTATTCAATTAGTTATGCATATGGAATAATGTATCTCACACCTGACCGTGACAAAATTTATGTGAATGGAGGGGAATAGTTAACAATTAAAATGCAAAACATTAAAAACGGCGCAAACCTCGCGTATGAAAAAGAATCCGGATCCAAATTCGGTAGAATGAAGTTACCCAATTTGATCTGGTTAATCCTGACCGCTTTTGTGACTTATTCGTTGAGGACTGAATGTATTTTCATTCAAGACGGAGCAAGCTTTAGAGCAACTTATTTCTCAGTGCTGAAATCTCTTCCGACTGCAATCCGACTTTCTGAAGATAGTCTCGGACATTGCCATAGGTCTTATAAAAATTGTCTAGCGTCTTCTCCATATATGCCATGTCGGATCGGCCGGTGAAATCCGGAAGTTCCGGATGTTCATGCAGTAATTCGCGTATTCTGAACCGTAAATAAGTATAGGAGATTTGATAGTCGGCAAGAATGTCGCTGGTTTCGGTGCCGGCGATGAGTAGAAGCAAAGCGGCAACAACACCGGTGCGGTCTTTACCCACGTAGCAGTGGATAAAAACGGACCCTTTCTGTCGAGCGATGATGCCGAGAATGTGCTTGATTGCCGGAAAATCAGCAAGCATCTCCGCGTACAACAAGGGTACTTCTGCCTTTGATGACGGATTGCGATTGCCAAACGCAAACGGACAATGGAAATAATTAAAATCAGAGGCTTGCTCGAAGGCACTTGGCACTCGCTCCGTTTCCGGCTTTGAGCGAAAATCGAGTGCTGCTGTAATGCCTAAGTTTTTTAATAACGCAAGATCTTCATGGCTGAATGCTTGCGGCAGATCACTGCGGATGATTTTTCCAAATGCTGTAATTTGGCCGTCATTTGTTGGATAACCACCTAAGTCTCTCGTATTCACCGTGCGGGAAAGGAGTATTCTTCGTGTCTGCATGGCTGGCTGCACCTCACTCATCAATTCAAACGATTAAGATCTTCTATTCCTTGGTCATTATAGCACGAGCGAAACGAAAAATTAGGATTATGAACTTTTTGGAACGATCTTCTTCAAATAATTGATCATGAGATGGAAAAAGGTGATCTGATCATTTTGATTTCCAATTCTTTTTTGAAAAAACCATGTTCAGCACACACAATAAAGGAATGAGACCAATAATGATGCCTATTGCTAAGGATCAAAATAGTCCATAAGTCGAAAATATTTCTAATGCGAAACAGCTAAGCACCACAAGTATCCATTTACTATTTGTTCTATCAGTGGAAAAATTTCTTTGTGAAATAGCTAGTTATCTCTTTAAAAGAGGTACATAGCAGACACAGCTCTTCTTTACATAGTGAATGATCAAGCGTATAATTACTTCGAAAATTGAATCATTCTTATTCGCTGAATCCGTTAGGAGCGGGGGAACCAACTTTGTGATGCCGCGCATCACTTGGGGTGAATCCTTCAAGTAAGGACGGGCTACTCTCATGGTCCGAATCCGACAGCTAACCCCGTAAGCGTTAAGAGAGAGGATGTGTGAACGAATGATCGGAATAAAAATTCGACCATAGAGTTGATCCTCTATGGTCTTTTTGTTATCCAATTTTTACTTAAATGATCGTTATTTTACAAAAAAATTTTAAAGGAGATCAAATGCAGTTATGGATAATGAAATGAACCGGCGCTTGTCACTTGGTGGAATGCTGGTTACTTTGGGGATTGTCTATGGTGATATAGGTACCTCGCCGCTGTATGTGATGAATGCGATTATTTCAGATGCCGGAGCAATGCATGACGCTGTACCCGAGTATATTATCGGCTCAGTCTCATTGATTTTCTGGACGCTGATGATCATTACAACCGTAAAATACGTTCTTGTTGCGATGCGCGCAGATAATAATCATGAAGGTGGTATTTTTGCATTATATGCATTAATTCGTAACCGTGGCCGTTGGCTGATTTTTCCCGCTCTTATAGGTGGTGCTGCGCTCTTAGCGGATGGAACGTTAACCCCGGCTGTGTCTGTAACTTCAGCGATTGAAGGTTTAAAGGGGCAGCGTATTGGTCCGCTTGAGTTCAGTGATCATCAACTCGTTGTCGTCCTTATTGTGTCGGCGATCTTGTTGAGCCTTTTTTTAATTCAACACTTCGGAACAGCGGTAATCGGCCGTTCTTTTGGTCCGATCATGCTGCTATGGTTTGTATTCATTGGCGTCATAGGTTTTATGAATATGCTGAGCCATTTGGAAATCTTAAAAGCAATATCGCCGTACTATGCTGTACAATTTCTCTTCAGTCCGGCAAATAAAGCGGGTATTTTTATTCTCGGCAGTGTCTTTTTGGCGACCACCGGGGCGGAAGCTCTTTATTCGGATATGGGTCATGTGGGCAGAAAAAATATTTATGGAAGCTGGCCTTTTGTATCGCTGACGCTGATGCTGAGCTATATGGGTCAAGGCGGATGGGTGATCGGCCATTACCAGAATCCGGCCTATCGAAATTTGCTTGACGTGAATCCATTTTATGAAATGCTCCCGAATCAGCTCCGTTTGGTAGCGATTGTCCTTGCAACGTTGGCAGCTATCATTGCCTCCCAAGCATTGATTACAGGAAGTTACACATTAGTTAATGAAGCGATTGGTTTGAAATTTTTGCCGCGCATGGTGATTAAACACCCAAGCACTGTGCGTAGTCAAATCTATATTCCAGCCGTAAACTGGTTCTTATGTGTGATTACACTTTTTATTGTCTGGCTGTTTCAAACATCGCATCATATGGAAGCGGCTTATGGTCTATCAATCACAATAACGATGTTAATGACAACGATCCTTTTGTTTGCTTTTGTAAAAGATCGTTTCAATCAGACTGCTGCCTTTTTCATGGCTGTATTCTTTGGTGCGATCGAGGCACTATTTTTGCTCGCCAGTCTCGTCAAGTTCACCCATGGCGGCTATTTAACACTCCTTATTACTTTTTTGATTCTTTCAGTTATGGTTGTTTGGTATTTTGGCAATAAGCAGCGTGAAAATTATGAACGCACAAGTGAACACGTTTCGCTGATGGACTATCGAAAGCAGTTGATTCAGCTCAGTAAGGATGATGCGGAGCCTCTATATGCAACCAATTTAGTCTATCTGGCCAAAGTCGGGCCGCACTACAGCATCAAACGAAAAGTGCTGTACTCCATTTTGGACAAACGGCCGAAACGGGCCAAGGTCTATTGGTTTGTCACCGTTAATGAAACGAATGCACCGTATAAGAGTCAGTACACCGTCGATATGCTGGGAACGCGTAATATTATTAATGTTCAACTCTACTTGGGCTTTAAAAATTCGCAGCATGTGAATGTCTATATCCGGCAGATCATCAACGATTTAATTGATCAAAAGATTATCGACACGCAATATCCGAAATACACAACGCTCAAGAATCGCCGTGTCGGCGACTTTAAATTTGTGGTCACAGCGGAACAACTGATGGATTTGGCAACTGATCCAAAAATGAATCGGTTCAATCGCTTTCTGATCGGCGGGCGTATTTTCCTGCAAAACATTACGACCTCTCCGGCAATTTGGTATGGTTTAAGATTTAGTGAAGTCGTTGAGGAACCAATTCCGCTCATGCTTTATGATCCGGAAATTCTGCGTTTGAAACAAGAAGGAGTACGTCACGCAGTGAAAGATGATCCAATCGGCCCGTCAACAACGAACAAGTAGCATGTGGCTGATGCTTGTATGATAAGAGACAAATGCCAAACCGTTCACGGTATTTGGAGCATTTATGAGCAATACGCGGAGCAACATCATTGGTCGGGCTGAGCTTGTAAAGAAAAATGAATAAGAATGACCTACCTATTTGGTTCAGGCCGGTCGTCTCATGTGCGAGATGATCGGCCTTTTCCATATACTCAAGAAAATCGGCAGGTTTAGGTGCTTACGCGTTGAAAAGCAAGGATGACGAATCTCGAAGAAATGTTTCCTCATCAAGCCCTTTATTTTTAAAATATTCACCATGAGATTCTTCGGTTTTGTAAAAGTTGCCAAAGAAAAATGAATTGACAACTTCAAAACATACTATTACCATTGGTTATATAGTTTTTTCTGTTTATCCTGTTTCAATTTGGAGGCGAACGTAAAGTGAAATCAGCGCAAATGATGTCGATGTGTTGCGATGAACCCATGTATATGAATTTAAATTTTGTACGGCGTTTATCCATTGAGGTTGAATCGACTGAAGCTAGTTTCACTTAACCGTTACCCTCCTTGCGAGTGAAAAAATAGTTTCGATTACAAAGGATGGATTATAATGCGTCGTCTTTAAGCCCAATCAGCTTTAAGACGATTTTTTATACCAACGCATAAAATGGTAATCGAAATTTAATAATTTTAAATACTCATAATGTTAAAATTAAAATGAGCTGTTTTGATGACACTTGCTTGTTTTATAAAGACTAAAAGAGATGATTACTTTTTGTTTAGAGAAGATCAACTTTGCAGAAAGAGCGCTGTTGAGCGGACTACAAGAGAAGATCGTCATGGATGTTATTCAATTTAATAATGAATTTTAAATAAATTAATGATGGGGGAAAAGGAATATGACAAAATCCTTGTATGCCATAGGCGGCGGACAAATGGTAGAGGCGATTATCCGCGCTGCATTAAAAAATCAGGCGATTTCAGCGGATACAACGAAGGTTGTGGACATTAGTCCGGAACGAGTGCGTTATTTAAAGGATACGTATCATGTGACCGCAGACACGGAATTTCAGACTGAGGCATTAGTAAACGCGGACATTATCTTATTGGGCGTCCGTCCTCAGGACAAGTGGGCGGAGCTTGCTAGGCAGATCGGGGCGAGCGGTCAAAAGAAACCACTGATCTCAATTATTGCCGGTGTCACGATCAAACAATTGCAAGATGCGCTGGAAGCTGCTGATTATCCGATCGTTCGTATTATTCCCAACACACTGACGGATACCGGATTCGGGGTTACCGGTGCCGCGCTGAATGCGACGGCAAATCAAGAGGACGCTGACGAATTTCTGAAGAGTTTCGGAAAAGTGGATTACATTCCCGAAGAACAAATTGATATCTATACAGGCTACGCGGTGTGCGGGCCGAACTACATTTACAACTTTTATCTCGCACTGACCAATGCCGGTGTGCTTGGCGGATTGTCACGTGCGCAAGCCAACCAAATTGCGCTGGAAAATCTGCAAGGTGCGGCGAAAATGCTGGAGATTACCGGCAAACACCCTTATGAATTGCTGGATATCAATAACTCGGCCGGCGGCGTAGGCATCACGGCTCAGCATGAACTGGATGCAAGTGATTTCGCGGCAGGCGTTCAAAACGCAGTGCTTGCGGCAATTAAACGGACAACTGAATTAGGAAAAGGGGAATAAACATGGCTGTTTTAAACTGGGACCATACGATGATCAATGTTCAGGATGTCGACCGAGCAGCCCAATTCTTCGGTGAACGCGGCATCGTGTTTGCCCGAGGCGGACGCCATGAAAAATGGGGAACCGAAAATGCATTAGGTTATTTTGGTTTGAATTATATTGAACTGATCTCTGTGTATGATGAGGCGCGTGCCAAGAGCTTTCCACGTGCAGGAGCTTCCGCTGTGTATGATGCGGTTCAGGACTATGAACAAAAGGTGCAGCGCACCAATACAATTGCAATTCGTACATCAGACATCGAAGCGACGCATGCACGCTTGAAGGAAGCAGGGATAAATGCCGGTGACATTGAGGTTGGCAAGCGGCTTGATGAGCAGGGGCGTCTGATTACCTGGTCGATTTTCTTTATCGACGGCACAATTGACGGTCTGCCTTATCCGTTTTTTATTCAATGGCAAGGCAGCGATGAAACGCGAGAGCAGAAACTTAAGGATCAAGGGCTTATCATGTCCCATCCTGCCGGTGATTTACTAGTGAGACAAGCTGTATTCCATGTACCCGATCCGTATAAGACTGCCGGTGTTTGGGGACAGCTACTGGAAAATAATCCGGAAAAGACGGATTCCGGATACAAAGTTCACGTTGAGGATCGACAGTTGATTTTTGAGCAGGGGTTAGAAAACCACATCATTCAACTTAATTTTGACGGTGCCGGTGATCAATTAAAACAACAAACACTTGTGTTTGACCAAATAAAATTCGCATTTAAATGAGGAGGAACAACATGAAGAAATTAGACAAAATTATTATTGGTGTTATTGCGGCAGTTGTCATCGTCGCTGGAGGTATTTATTTTTTAGGTAATCTCGGTTCGAACAAATCGGCATCTTCCGATAAAGCAAGTGCAGACAAACCAAAAGTGATTAAAGTGGCCTACGCAACAACCAATTTTCCGATCACGTATCAAAATGACAAGAAGCAAGGCGATGGCTATGACGTTGCCATCATGCGTGAAATTGATAAGCAACTGCCTCAATATAAATTCGAGTATGTGGGCACAAGTGATGATGATGTGTTAATTGGTGTTAAGAGCGGTAAATATCAAGTGGGTGTTAAGAACATTTTCTACACGGATGATCGTGCGAAAACGTATCTGTTTCCAAAGAACTACTTCGGAGTAAGTGATTCCGGCTTTGTGGTTCGGACAAAAGATAAGGATAAATACGGCGGCTTAGCGAAACTGGCTCAGAATAAAGGAAAATTGGTTCCAATTGCGCCACAAAATGGACAATATGCGGTCATTGCGGACTATAACAAGAAGAACAGTCCTAAAATTGATTTAGGCAGTGCCGATACATTCGTTGTTTCCGATGCTTTGAAGTGGGTCAGTGAAGGTCGTTATGATGCATTTTTTGCGATTCGGCCAATGTTTGAAGCTAATGTGGAAAAGAAAGACGGCGCCAATGCTGATTTGAAAGACAAGCTGACCTACGTTACGTTAGGCGGCATCAAGACCTATCCGCTGTTTAACAAGGATCAAAAAGAATTTGCTGCAGCCTATGACAAAGCAATTAAGAAAATTATTGATTCCGGAAAAGCATCAGAGCTCTCAGAAAAATACTTTGGTCAGGATAATTTCAAACTGCTCAATCACCCATTTAAGTAATCGAAAAAGTTGAGGACATGTAAATGGACAATATCAAATTAATCATCAATTTTTTAGGTCAGTTGCTGCCGGCCATTAACATCACCTTAATTGTCTCTTTATCATCAATTGTCTTAGGCAGTCTGCTTGGTTTGCTGCTTGCTGCGACACGATTAAGCGAATCAATTGTCCTGCGATTGCTTGCCGGTGTATATGTGAGTGTGATTCGGGCAACGCCGGCGATCATCATGATTTTCGTCGTGTATTACGGCATGCCGATGGTGTTTAACGGCTGGTTTCATACGAATATTGACGGCTGGAACCGTATGTACTTTGTCATTATTGCATTAACCGTCCTGTTTTCCGCTCCGGTATCGGAGATTATGCGATCAGCGTATGAGTCGATTGCGAAAGGGCAGATGGAGGCCGGACTGATGGTCGGTATGACGCCGTTTCAAACCTTTTACCGAATTATTTTGCCGCAGGCTTTTGTCGTAGCGCTGCCAAACTTTGCCAATTCGGTCGTTAATCTTCTTAAAGAAGGGGCATTGACGTTCACTATCGGGGTTGTCGACATGGTTGCCAAGGCACAAATGATTGTCGCCAATAATTCGGGCGGATTTGCTTGGCAGACGTATTGCGCTCTAGCATTAATCTATTGGGTTATTTCACTGGCGATTGACAAAGGCCTGTCTCTGGTTGAGAAATCCTATCAAGCAAAACGAAAAACCATTGCCGTTTAAGGGGGACGCCTAAATGTCATTAAATACAGATTTTATGGTAAAAGTTGCCCAAACAGCCATTCAAGGTGTTCCCGTTACCCTGCAGATCGTCTTGGTCGCGTTACTGATCTCCTTGCCGATCGGTGTCTTATTTGCATTAATTAGAATCTATCGAGTTAAAGGTTTGCAAAGATTGGTTCAATTTTATGTTTCTCTGGTTCGAGGAACACCGATTATTGCACAGATTCTGATCGTATACAGCGCGTTTCCGAGTCTTCTAAATATGATCATCGGCAAGGCGGCATTCAGCATTAATCCGATTTATTATGCGTACATTGTCTTTACATTCAACAGTATTGCGACGCTGACGGAGGTATTCCGCTCAGCTTTGCAGACAGTCGATAAAGGGCAGATGGAAGCGGGTCTGATGGTTGGCATGCAGCCACGACAGACATTTTGGCGGATTATTCTGCCTCAGGCATTGATCTCAGCCTTGCCGAATATTGCCAACGCAACATTGTATCTGATTAAGAATTCATCCTTGGCTTTTATCATGTCGGTTAAAGATATTACTGCAATTGCGAAAACGGAGGCGGCTTTTAATTATAATTTTCTGGAAGCCTACTTGGTTGTGTGGGTTTACTATCTGATTATCTGCTACGGTGCGGAAATCATATTCTATCTGTTTGAACGGTATTTCAGTAAATATCGAAGACCAATAAAAAACAGGACCGGTTTCAACTGGTTCCCTTTTAGTATCAAGCAGCCCAAACTAGAGCAAAAGTAGAGCGAGCAGAAAGTGGGAGGATCAAACATGCTCACGATTGAAGGCTTAAAGAAAAGCTACGCAGGTAATGACATTCTCAAAGGGATCAGCATCAATGTGAACAAGGGCGATGTCATTTCAATTATTGGACCAAGCGGTTCCGGAAAAACAACACTTTTACGGACGATAACCACATTGGAAGAGGCGAACGGTGGACGTATCACGTTTGCCGGAGTCGACAACGACTTTCAAAAATTAAATGGCAAAGAAATCAACACCATTCGACGCAACGTCGGGTTTGTTTTTCAAAACTATAATCTTTTTAATAACAAAACAGCCTTGCAGAACATCACGGAAGGCTTAATCGTTGCGCGCAGAGTAAAGAAAAATGAGGCGGAGAATATTGCGTTGAAAGCATTGGAACGTGTTGGATTGACAGATCGTAAAGATCACTATCCGTCGCAGCTTTCCGGCGGACAGCAGCAGCGCGTCGGGATTGCCCGGGCGATTGCGCTGAATCCCGAGGTTATTTTCTTTGACGAGCCGACTTCGGCTTTGGACCCGGAACTTGTCGGGGAAGTGCTGAAGGTTATGAAAGATTTGGCAAATTCCGGAACGACAATGGTTGTGGTCACGCATCAGATGAGTTTTGCCCGCGATGTTTCCAACCGTGTGATTTTTATGGCCGACGGCTATATCGTCGAGCAAGGAGAACCAAGAAAGATATTTGAGAACCCTTCTGAAGAACGAACGAAGAAGTTCTTAACGGACATCTTGGCGAACGTGTGATTTAAGTTGAATAAAGAAGGAGATGGATCGTAGCATGGCAAGCAATGAACGACATGTGATTGTTACCGGAGCGAGCAGCGGGATTGGTCGCGCGACGGCGGTTGCACTAACTGATCAAGGGTACAACGTGCATTTGATTGGACGAAATGCTGAGCGTCTCGCTAAGGTACAAGCCGAGACACGCCGTGAAGGTGTTCAGAGCGAAATCTATCAACTGGAATTGACCGATAAAGCGGCTGTCCAACGAGTGTTTGATAAAATCTATGCCAAAACCGGACGCATTGACGGGTTAGTGAATTCGGCAGGTATTTTCTACACGACGGATTTATCAGACTATGATGATCAATCATGGAAGGACATTATGGACGTCAACTTCTATGGAACGCTATATCCAACTCTGGCCTTGCTACCGAAGCTGATTAATCAAGGATTTGGCAGCATCGTAAATGTGACATCTGTCGATGCTTTTGACGGAATCTTAAATTACGATGCCTATGCCGCGTCAAAAGGAGCGGTAACCAGTTTGACAAAGACGTTGGCTTTGGAGGGCGCACCCAAAAATGTGCGCGTGAATGCGATTGTTCCAGGGATTACCGATACGGAAATGACGCATGAGCGGCTTCTGCAAAACATCGAAAAGTACCGTAAAAAAGTGCCGATGCAATGTGCGGCTCAAGCGTCAGAAGTCGCCAAGCCGATCGTCTTCCTTATTTCGGACGATTCAAGCTATATTACAGGCCAGAGTCTGCATGTCAATGGCGGCTGGCGTCTCGCATAAGGCAAACTACAGGGAGTGGCTGTTGTGGCAGAAAACAAACATCAGATTTTACTCGATACATTAGATAATAAGCGGACGGAACAAGTGCTGGCCGGATTTTGGCATCACTATCTGTCTGATGAGAAAATGCAGGTACTTGGCTACCGAGATCAGGCTGTGATTGATGACGTCGTTTCTCGTCAGCAACGTTTCTATAATCGCTACCATCCTGATTTCACAAAGATTATGAGCGACGGATTCTTCCTGCATCCGAGTGTCGTCGATAACACGTTTGAAGTGCCGGAAGACCTGAAGAAGATTCAGCGTATTGACGTGAATGATCCATGGATCACGCGTCAGGTTGCGGCGATTAAGGCAATTGTGGATCACTATAACGGTGAAATCGGCAGCTTCTATAATATTTTTTCGCCATGGTATCAGCTGCGTCTGCGTTTTGAAATCCTTGAACAGGATACCAAAAAGATTTATCGCTTTTTAAAGGAAGACCCCCTGGCAGTTGCCAATGCCTTTGCTGTTCTTGCCGACGACTTAATTGTTTTGAGCAGCAAATTGATTAAAGAATCAGGGATTGACGGTATCTACTTGTGCGTGCAGCAGCCGCAGGATTCGGTAATCAGTACTCATACGTGGCAACAATTTGTGCAGCCAAACGAGGTTAAGCTGCTAAAGGCGGTTCAAGAGGTTCACGATTACAATATGATTCACATCTGCGGTTTTGAGGGCAAACGGAATCGTCTCGGTGATTACAAAGACTATCCGGTCAAAGCCTTCCACTGGGCGTCTTACGTTGAAGGCGTTTCTCTTAAAGAAGGAAAGAAACTGTTCGGTGGCCGAGCAGTAATGGGCGGCTTTGAAAATACGGAGAACGGCGTCTTTTACAAAGGTACAAAAGAAGAAATTCAGGCAGAAACAAAACGTCTGCTTGAAGAAAATGGGCGTCAAGGCATTCTTCTCAGTGGTGATTGCAGTATTCCGTTTGATACGGATGATGCGCATGCCGGATGGGTTTCCGAAGCGGCGAATCGCTTGAATGTTAGTCCGTAATCTGAAGAATAAAGCGAATAAAAAGGGCGATCCGATCGATTTCGGGTCGCCTTTTTTTACAAGATAGGAAAGTTTATTATTTCGCCACGTTTTCAAACCAATAGACCAAGTCTTGGCTGAGAATCAAAGCGGAGGAGCGAAACGCCTGCGGAACCAGGTGTCAGCGAGATCACACAGCGCTCGGTTTTCTTACAAGAAAAGTATAGCGTTTTGGCTTGTTGGTACGACGATAAGGTCATAAGATTCGGGCTGTACGATCAGGTAAGTGCCCAATCTGAGAAATAACCGGAAAAATTCCGCTTATTTTGCTCGTTACTTAATGAAGGACTAGAATGCTTTATGAAACAGAAATGTTTGTTCCGTGCCAAACTGATGATTAGCAGCAGGTGAAATGCCAATCGCAGCATCGGTTGGACTGATTAAGCAAACCTGCCCCTAAAGGATGCCCGATGGCTGTAACCTTTCCATAACCGCTTAATGACTTAGTCAATTCATTGATATCGTTCAATGTATTTATCGTTAACATATGTGAGTTTTCACCATGTCCGCGTAAGTCAACCACAAAGGTTTTTAAGCCAATTTCACTAACACGATAAACCAATCCTAATTGCTCTTTTTTGAGCTGCCATATCCATGAATGACAAACACTGCGTCTATATTTTGTCGGGTGTTAAGGTACTGCCGGTATGCCGCCGGTCATTTGATGGATCGTTATACGGTCAATTATCATAGTCAGGCCCTTATTTTATGTAAGCAATATAAATTGCGCGATTGGAATCTATTTATTTTGCAGCTATCTGTTGCAAAGTTAAAAAATAACGAACTTGAACGACACGATGTCCTAATGAGCATTATGCACCACATAAATGAGAGATTTGATTATACTAGTTCATAGACTAACAATAAGTAAGCAACAGTGAAGGAGCTGGAGACATGGCTTTAAAAAAGAAAAAGTCTAGCAAGTTAAATGCTGCCGTCAAAGCCGGCCTTGTCGCCGGACTCGTTTCCGGGCTCGTTAAGTTTGGATGGGAGAATGTTCTGCCTCCGCGAACACCGGAACGTGATGCAACGAATCCACCTCAGAAATTACTGCAGCAAATGGGCGTTTCTGAATCTGCCACACACGCTGCCTATCGATATTCGGAACAAGACATGCCGTGGGTCAGTTATTTAGTCCACTTCGGTTTTTCTGCGTCGTTCGCTGTACTTTATCAGGTGCTCGCTCAATATGAGCCGAAAATCAAAGCAGGCGGAGGATCGGTATTTGGTCTAACTATTTGGTCAGCTTTTCACTTAGGTATTATGCCGGCAATGAAAACCGTTCCGGCGGCGAAGGATCAGCCGATGGAAGAACATATTTCCGAAGCATTGGGACACATCGTCTGGATGTGGACCAATGATGTTATAGGCGATGAAATTTACCATCGGCTTATCAAGCACATACAATAAAATGAAAGGTATCAGGTGGCGCCGATCCATTTGGCGCCTTCTTGTTCTACAAAAAGAAAGCATAGAAGATAAGGAATTTAGCGGAAGCTTCGTATAAGAAAAGCTAAGACCTGGCTGGTGTCAAAACTTATCCAAGCCAAGTTTGTCTTTATCTTTGGAAAGAAGATGGCTTATGGAACGAAAATGGCAAACGGATTGGCCGGAACGCATCAGCTACGGATTAAGTGATGCGGCCGACAATCTGGTCTTTCAAATGTTAACCACGTACCTGTTGTTCTTTTATACGGATGTTTATGGATTAAATCCCGGTGCGGTAGCGATTCTGTTCATTGTTGCGCGCATTGCTGATGTTGTAGAAAGTTTTATCATTGGGGTGATGATCGACCATACGCACTCTCGGTGGGGCAAAAGCCGGCCGTTCTTTCTCTGGTATGCTCTGCCCTATGTTATTTTTGCCGTTCTGACATTTATGACGCCCGATTTCTCGCAGTCAGGCAAACTGGTATGGGCCTACGTGACCTACTTGGGATTAGGGTTCTTTTACACCGCGGTCAATCTGCCGATTACGTCTATTTTGCCGTCATTGTCGGAAAATGATCAGGAGTTGACTTTGCTTGGCGTGATTCGGCAGTTCTTCGGCAGTTCGGTCCAAATTATTGTTGCAGTCTTCACATTGCCGTTTGTCGCCTTCTTCGGACGGGGCGATCAGCAAAAGGGATTTCTGTTCACCATTTGCGCGTTTGGTTTGATTTCATTGCTGTTGATTCTCAATACATTTTTCAATGTTCATGAGCGGGTCAGCAAGCCTGAAGCTACGCACCAGCCGTTTAAGGTTGTGATGCGCATGCTGCGCAGGAATCGGCCGTGGCTGGTCATTTCTGTTGTGATTTTCCTGTATTGGCTGGTCACTGCATTGAAAAATCAAACCACGATTTACTATTTCAAATATACGCTCGGTCGGGAGGATTTAGTTCCGCTGGCAAATGGCTTTACTTTGGCGGCCCTGATTGGTGTTATTCTGATTATACAATTGGTGAAACAGCTTGGTAAGAAGCAAACGATGCTGATCGGTATGCTGACTGCTTTTGTCGGTCAGGCAATCCTGACAGTCGGCGTTTATGCGCATTCTTTGGCGACCTTGTTTGCCGGGACCTTTATTAATTCTGTCGGCCATGGAATCATTATCGGTCTTGTTTCCATTATGATTGCCGACACGATTCGCTACGGCGCGGCCATGGGTGTACAGGCTGAAGGAATTCTCGCCTCAACCGATGATTTCGGTGTCAACATGGGACTTGGAATCGGCGGCATGATTACTGCCGGACTGTTCCACCTGTCCGGATATGTCTCCAATCACGCGCAAAACGCGGCGACGCTGTCAATGATTAATGTGAACTACGTGTGGATTCCGCTCGTGCTGTACGTCATTATGTTTCTAACCTTACAGGCTTATGATCAGCAGCAAATCAATGACGCTGTGGCAGATGAATAGTATACAAGACAATTGAGAATTACTTTTTCCACCAAGATGGGAATGATCAAGGCATCAGAGGGAATTTCATAGGTGGATCATATAGCAACATGACATTAGTAAACCGAAGTGAGCAGAATTAGCTCACTTCGGTTTACTTTTAGACATTGTAGATTTTATTTTTCTAATGCTGATCGCTATCACCATTCTGCAATGGTGCCATCATAGTTTTTCCATTTTGGATTGGTCCAGTATAGACCTTCCTGAGAAATTTGTTCAATCTTATCTACATCAAGGTCAAGACCGAGACCCGGTCCTTTAGGCAGTTCAACATAGCTGTCTTTGTACTGGAAAATCTCTTTATTCTTGACAAAATCCAGCAGGTCAAATCCTCTATTATAATGAATACCAAGGCTCTGTTCCTGAATAAAGACATTTGGCGTGCATGCATCCATCTGAAGCGTGGCGGCAAGTGATATCGGTCCGTACGGTGCATGAGGCGCAACAGCCATATCGTAGGCTTCGGCCATTGCAGCAATCTTGCGTGATTCGAGTATGCCTCCTGCAAGAGCCAGATCCGGTTGAATAATATCGACTGCTTTCTGATCGAACAATTGCTTAAATTGCCAACGTGTATTTAGCCGTTCGCCTGTCGCCAGCGGAATCGATGTGTGGTTGGCAACCTCGCGGAATGATTCCGGATTTTCGGGCAGGACGACTTCTTCCAAAAACATCGGATGGTATTCTTCCAACTGCTTGGCGAGAACCTTTGCCATCGGGCGATGAACACGTCCGTGAAAATCAACACCGATTTCCAAATCATCGCCGACTGCTTCTCGAATAGATCCCACTCGATCGAGAACTTCCTGAACTTTTTTGAATGAGTCGATATAATGCAGTTCAGAGGTTGCGTTCATTTTAATTGCTTTGAATCCAAGCTCTCGTCGTTCTTTTGCTTGTGCAGCAACGTCGGAAGGCCGGTCACCACCGATCCATGAATAAACCATAATCCGATCACGTGCGGCTCCGCCTAGAAGTTCGTAGACCGGACAATTAAAAGCTTTACCCTTAATATCCCAAAGGGCCATTTCGATTCCCGAAAGAATTGTGCTGTTGATCGGACCACCTCTGAAAAACGAACGATGAATTTCTTGCCAGAGTCGCTCAATTTCAAAGGGATTGCGGCCGATAATACGTTTTCCCATTTCGTAAGCTCCGGCGACAACCGTATCGGTTTTTGTTCCTGAAATGAGTTCCCCCCAGCCCTCAATGCCTTCATCTGTAAATAGTCGTACAAAAATCCAGCGCGGCTTGACTTGATAGACTTTAATATCTTTTATTTTCATAGTGAAACTTCATCTCCTGATTGATGCGTCTTTTTCGGGCGAATAACATCCATATAAATCCACACGACGGCAAAGATAACAATGAAAACGGGCAGTGTAATCCATAAATTGCTCGTGAAAACCTTGAATACTAGAAAGCTGGCAGTCAAGCTTGTCGATGCAAAGGACGAGATCAGGCCGCCGCCCGCGACGTTGATGCCGACTGTTTTTGCCAAAGCAGTAAGGACGGGCGATGTCGCAGTTCCGGCAAGCAGGATTGCTGACATCGTTCCGAGACCAATGATAATATTTTTAAACAAATTTCCATTGGTCAGTGCGACAACAAGTGCTACACGGAATGGAATAACAGCCAGATCTGCAAAAGGCAGCAAACGGTTTCCGGGAAGCACAATAGCTAAAAGAATGGTTAGAGGAATTAGGATCAGTGCTGTCGTGATGACTTCAGGATTGCCGACAACAACCGCCGCATCAAGTCCAATAAAGAATTTCCGTCCCTTGAATTTTTTGCTTGTCAGCTTTTTCGCGGCTTCAGAGATCGGCATTAACCCCTCCATAAACAATGCAACCATTTTTGGAATCAAGACCATGACCGCTGCCATGTTCACACCAACTTGAAAGATTCGTGTTAAATCATATTTTGCCAATGCTCCGATTGCGCAGCCGAGTAATAAACCCATGATCATTGGCTCACCAAAGAAACCAAGGTACTTCTTGGCATTTTTCATATCAAGGTTGATTTTATTTACACCGGGTATTTTATCGATCAGCCAATTGAGCGGTACTGCGATAATCAAAGAAGACATCGCCGAAACTGTCGGCAAGGACACTCCAGGTATGCCGAAATACTTGCTGACCAGTGGCTGAGACCAGTCTGAAAGTTTAAAGGTGATTATGGCCATTGATGCAGCCGCTAATATGCTCACAAGAATGTTCTCGGTTACAAAATAAGTCATGACGCCGACAATGGCCATATGGTGATAATTCCAAATATCTACATCCAGCGTATTTGTGGCTTTAAGGATTAACAAAATGATGTTCGCCACAAAAATGGTTCCAATTAAGATAGGAATGATTGGCGATGACCAGGTGACGGCTGCAATTGATCCCCAGCCGACATCAAGTACATCCAGTTTAATACCAAAATTTTTGACCATGGCTTTGGCGGCGGGTCCAAGATTTGACGTTAATAATCCGATGACCAAGTTGATTCCGGCAAAGCCAATTCCGATAATCAGCCCTGATTTAAACGCTTTCGTCAGGGGCAATCGAAAAACCAAGCCAATAATTGTGATAATAACAGGAATCATTACAATCGGTCCTGCTTTAATGAAAAAATCAAAGATAAACATAGGATTCCCTCCTCGTCATTGTTTGACAAAATTCATAATTTCTTCAATCGTTTCGTCTTCACCAATGCCGGTTAACAACGAAATGGCCGTAACGACCGGAACAGTGACGGTGCCGCCGAATTGTCCGGATGTGACCACCAGATCATAATCGGAAGCCATGGATTCAACCTCCATCAATTTGCACTGATTTACCGTTACCGGTAGATTCCGTTCACTCGCTGCCTCTCTGATTTTTGTTGCCACAACCGTTGATGTTGCAATACCGTTACCACAAGCGACCAATATTCTTTTCATTTTTTAAGCCCCCATTTTTTGATTTAGCTGCATTTGAAGAACAGCCACAATTTGTTGCTCTGTGTACTCATCAACAATTTTCTTTAGAAGTTCGTGGTTGCGAATGAATTGAATCACGTTTTGCAGCATTTGAATTTGTCCGTGTGGTTCCTTGATTGCCAGCATTAAGATAATTTGAACCGGGATATCTTTTTTTATATTATCCATTGAATGGAAGAGTACCGGTTGTTTTAGAATTGCCGCGGCGATTGTTGTACGGTTAACTAAATGAAAATCTGCATGTGGGATAGCGATGTTCCATTCACTGCCGGGAAGCCCCGTCGGATAGTTTTGCTCCCGTGTAAGAATTGCTTCCTTGTACTTCTCATTAACAAATCCTTCGACGTAAAGCTTATCAGCCAAAAAGGATAATGCTTCGGATTTATCCTTGCAATCAACCCCTTTAAAAACACACTGTTTTGAAATGATCATGCCTTTCCTCATTGTTTTTCACCTTCTAACTCTTTCTCAAATGCCAGAAGCTGTTTGCTTAGGTGCTCTGTATTTTTTGAAAGGATATCTTTCTTTTCAAAAATGCCTGATCCGATACCCAGGTAAGTGGCTCCAGCGTTTAAAAAGGAACGAGCATTCTGTTTGTTAATACCACCTACTGCCATTAATGGCTTTTTGCCAAGCGGGGCTTGAATGTCTTGGAAATAACCTGGTCCGTTAAGATGTGCGGGAAAAATTTTGACGATGTCTGTTCCTCGGTCAAACGCTTCAACAACCTCGCTTGGTGAGTAAGCTCCGGTAATTGTAGTTAGGCCGTTTGATTTGCAGAGTGAGAGGACCTCCTTCGGCAATAATGTCGGTGACAGCACAAATCTGGCTCCAGCATCGATTGCTTGTTTAGCATCTTGAACGGTCATCACTGTTCCTGCTCCAATAAGAAGCTTGTCGCCGAAAGATGCTGCACCGTGGCGGATTATCTCAGTTGCACCGACTGTATTCATGGTGACTTCAACTGCATAGTGTCTTTTAGTTGATGTAAGTATGCTCATCACTGTCTCCGCTTGGTCTTGAGAGTAGCCTCTTAATATGACTGTGATTTCAGGATAATCAGTTACATTCATTTTTTGTTCCTCCTTTACTTTTTAATAAGCAAAAAGCATGCCAACCCAGCGGCAAATAATGTAATCGCTTTATTTGCTGCTTTAAATTGCGCATGCTCTTTTATTTTGTTGCGGTTGGCGAATAATGTTTTGATCTTTTAAATTCTGTAACCTGTTTTAATTTAAAAGCAGTTGCTTTATAGTTTCTCGATCATTTAATATCTGCAGCTTCTCCATCTTACTTTGATCCGATATAAGTGAATATAACTGCTCAAAATAAGGTCTTGAATCTTCATTCAATGCAAGCAAAAAGACCAAATGACAGGTTTGATTATTCGTCCAAGAAATATCGTGGTCTAATTTTGTAACAACGATGGTCGGTTTTGTAACGAATGACGGATTTCCGTGAGGAATGGCAATTCCCCCTTTTAAAAGGGTGTCCCCATAAGTTTCCCGTTTATAAACACTGAGCGAGAATCCTTCCGATACACGTTTGTTTTTTAATAAGGTTGCTACCATCCGATCAATCACTGCTTCTTTGGTCATGGAATCCGAATCAAAAAGAATGAAACGTTCATCGATGACTTCATGCAGTTGATTATTATTTGGTAATGCGATATGCAAAAGTCGCTTCAATTTTAATTTTCCGGCGGGCCTCATTAGTTCTTCCATAGATAAAAAGGCGACATCTGCAAGCTGTGGATTAACGGTACCGACAATTGCAGCCACGTAATAAGATATTTGATAGTGTTTGACTATTGCTTCAATACCACTGCATGATACGAGACCAACTGGAATAACATGCACTGCATTCAACTCAGGAAAATTTAAGGAGTGCAAATAATCTTTAATTTTAATCGCAGAGCGTTTTCCTGTTAAACAGAGGGTCAGAATAGCTGGTTGTTTTTGATTGTCAGCTGTCTGTGGTAAGAGGGATACTGATTCTGTATTTTTTTGTAATTTAGTATCCAATAATAAATTTTCCAATGTGTATTCAGGAATCATTGATTTTCGTACGCATTCCATTGCCATCAGCGTATCGACTCTACCGATTACTTTTACCGGAATTTGCGTGCGGCTTTGAATGATTGGACCGAAGCTTAACAATGAACCCATATCGGCCAAAAGAATGCAGCCCTTGCCTTGGTTGGCTTTTTTCACTGCAATAATTGTTTTCTCCAGCATAAAGTTCGGCGAGTCGCTCAGTGCCATATCGACACCGATTGCCTGCTTAATTCCTAGTAACTGATTGACGACTTCCGCCATTCCTGAAGCGACGTGACCATGACTGAGAATGACAACTCCGATGTTTTTTTCATGTTTTTTTTGATAAGATATTTGAAAATGACATAAATAAATGGCGATAAAACCAGCTTCATCGTCAGGAATAGTAATTTCCAATTTTTTTGCTAATGTTTGTGTAAGCTCTTTAGCAATGAAATACTCTTTCTCATGTTCCTTTTTCACTTTATCAAAATCCGGGTACTTCACGCGTTTTCCAGCAATAATTCGTTCATATGCTGATTTCATATGTGATGCGAGTGGATAGATGACGCTTTGACGCAATAACGGCAGTTTCTTTTTTGCTTGCTCAAAACAATAATCAGCTAAAGTCATAAATCGTTTACCAACAATGTCTGCAATGGTTTGAGAACTGATTTGTGGGCGATTGCTTCTGGTCGACCGTGCAATGTAGGCAAGCTTCTTTTCGACTAAGCCGCCCAATAGCTTAATAATTCGGTCATCATCATAACCTTCATACTTCAAATTCATATGCATATTTTCAATATATTGATAGATATCTTCTTGCTGAGAGGAGGCTACGTCATTTGGTTTCATTTGATTGTTATATTGAATTTGCAAATCGGAGCCGCACGAATTTTCTTCAAAAGCAATCTGTCCATTAAGTACATCATTACGGATCTGTTCAGTCATATGTTGAAAAGTTATACGTACACTGTCGGCGTGATGTGTAACAGCCTGAAGCAGTGCCTTAGCACAACATACTTTGATGTCATTTTTCAATTGACCGACATTTCCGGGGTAGCTGTAGGATACAAATGTATTAAAGACATCTTGACTGATGATTAGATTTCTTTTCAGACGCAAACCTTCTCTTTGGAAAAAGGAGTGGACGAGTTCTTCTCGCTCTTGAATCGGGCGTTCTGTATATGAAGGAATTGTGATTGACATTGGGATTCGTCGCCTGAACGTCAGCAGCAGTGAATTCTCAGGCTTCTCTGTTGTCGCGCCGATCAGCATAATTCGACTTGTTCTTGTATCGCCAGCTGCGCCCATTCGTCTAAAGTGACCTTTATCGAGCAATTGAAAAAGAATTTCTTGCCCTTCTTCAGGAAGACGGTGTATTTCATCTAAGAACAGAATGCCGCCATTGCAAAGCTCGACGACTCCTTTTTTGTCAGATACAGCACCTGTAAAAGCTCCTTTTTGATAACCAAACAATTGTCCCAAAAGCAGTTGAGGATTATCGGCATAATCAGCACAGTTGAAAGCGAGAAAAGGAGCATCATCATTGAAATTATCGGTTGTTAGCGCGAATTGATACATTTTTTCTGCTAAATAGCTTTTTCCAACACCTGAATTTCCAATTAATAACGTATGCAGTCCATGCGGTGGATAGAGCAGGGCTGCCTTTGCTTGGTCGACACATAGTTTTAAGCTGCCATCATGGCCGATCAAGCTGTGAAAAACATTGTTTTCTTCAATATTCGCAGAATTCTTTGAAGAAATTGCAGCTATCTTGCTCTTTGGTTGCACTTTCTTTTTTAACTGAGCGACAAGGTAACGGGTGGTGTCGTAGCCCAGCTTCTGAAGACGTTTAGCAATCTGTCGATCTGAGAGGCTGCTATTCTCGTTAAGAATTGCTTTGAGGTCGTTAATCATGTACATTCTCTTTCTTGCTCGTGAATCAGCAATCTGAAACTTTTTTCTTAATTTCGTGACTGCCACTCGAGAAATTAACAATTTTTGTGCTACTTCTTCGTCAGTCAAAGGACAATGCGGATTCTCATTTTTAATAATTTCCGTGATCACCATAACTAAGTCCGCCTTCCTTTAAAAAATGTGGTAAGCGCTTACTATTGCGTATCAATTATAAGGCAAATTGCCACTGTTTCACACAAAAGATTGCATTGAGTATTTTATATACTCAGTTAATACTCATGATTTGTTTTCAATTGTTTCTGCAAGCACTTTCTTCGCATTATTTAACAGAAGGAATATTTGAGCGGCAGCAGAAATCATGAAAAAAAGAGTGCGATAAAGAGTATCGTTCCCGTCGTTCCGGTAAGATTGAGTTCCAGTGATCTTTTTGCAATGAAAAGAGCTGTTGTATGGAAAATGACTGTTACGAGTTGGTAGGAAAAAAAGAACTTGTAGGTCCACGTTGCTTTTGAAGTGAGCTCGGCATTTTCGATACGCCGGGCTTCAAGTTCAATGCCTTTGCACAAATGATAAATACTGAAAGCAAGCAGGGTAGCTGTGACGATAAACGAGATAAATGAAAACAGCCTGCCGCTTAGCTGATTGTTATCAATAACGCCATTTAGAACCGCAGAATGATGAATAAAGAGATCAAGAGCGGATAGAACGATGAGTAGCAGACTCGACCATTTTACATTGATGAACCGATCATTATGAAAATGAGATAATAAGCTGCGCGTTCCGTAAAAGATAAAGAGGTAGCCAATGAAATCAGGCAGGATATCAATCGAACTGATGGTGAAATGGAAAAAGATAAAAACAAACCCTATGATTATTTGATTGAATCCCACAGAAAAGATCCCCAATCCATTCGATTTTTTACGTATTGCTGGTATTATTATACTTAAACATCAGCCGTTCTTGAAGGGAGAGTTACCTGATTAATAAAAGAATATTAATGACCTGTACAGCGATTATCGTTTTGCTGCTCATTTATACTTGCTATACGTTCCTCGATCAGCTTTATCAATCTTCCGTTATTGTAAATCCTGAAACGTTGCAGACAAAACACCAAGCATTGAACGCAGATAATTAGAGTCGGAGCGCCGTGAATTTGGAAACATACGGCCTATCGGATTTTGCGGTTGCGCATCTGTCCGATGTAGAACGGCGGCACCTCGAACAGTTGAAAGGCGAGATTGTTGCTCACTCAATGACGTATCTGAAAGTTACCTCAAGTGATTCGCAGAAACTTTCAAAAAGGGATTACGCTCAGGCATTGTCTCAAGCGGTGCAATCAAAAGTACCGCAACGAGTAAAATTCATGCGGGTCAGCTTGAATCTCATTCATGAAGGACAACGAACCTTTGCCTTTGTGGGGAGTGAGCGGATTGACTACAGTCCCGCAAACATGAAGCCGACGGCGATCTCCATACAGTATCGGCAGGAATTCGATCAAATATCGAATGATGCCGTGCAGACATGGGCCAACACATCGGCATTTGTCCTGCATCAGCTTTCCGTTGGAAACAAATCCTACACACCATCTGCTTTGCCGGACAATCGATCTGAAGAAAAGTTCATGGACGACAGTGCGGCTACACATGCATCTCATTCCTATCTTGTTCACTGGAAGCAGCCGGCACTATTTCACAATATAGCGGGGGTGGATTTTTCGCATGTGACACAATTTGAAGTACCTAAAGATACGAAGCGAGTGGATGTCTCTATTCAGATTAGCCGGCCTAACGTGTCGGATCAATTGACTTATGAAATTCACGGCTCCTGAAAACGATGACAATTTTCGCATAAAAAAGCCGGTCTTTCAGCATTTAGAAAGACCGGCCGGTATAACTACGCATTTATTTTGTTTGTGAATGCTCTTGAATCAGTGTTGTAAGGGCCTGTTTGATCGGCACAAGCGGACGACCGAGAAGCTTTTCAAAATCATTGCTTGTTACTTCAAGACTGCCTTCGCGGATGTCCTTTTGAATACCTTCAAGCATGGGTAAAAGAAATTCGGGCACTCCGGCTTGTTCCGTGAGCTTCGTGTAGGTCTTGTCATCGACGTGCCGCACCGAAATGTTCTTGCCAATGACGTCACCAAGCGCAGATGCCAGTTCTTCTTGAGTCCGCAGTTTTCCCGACAGCTCATAGATTGTGTTTTCATGGCCACTGCCGGTGAGTACTGCCACTGCGGCATCCGCATAATCCTGCTGCAATGCCCAGCCGACTTTGCCGTCTCCTGCGGAGGTTATCCAAGGGGCGCCGGCGAGCACACCCTGAATCGACGACAGTTCATTTTCCAAATACCAGTTGTTGCGCAGAAAGGCGTATGGAATGCCGGTTTTTAAAATGGCCTGTTCTGTTGCCTGATGGGTTGGTGCGAGCGCATTGGTGCTTTTCTGAGCATTGACAATGCTCGTGTAGGCAATAAATTTTACGCCGGCACGCTCTGCCGCTGATACGGCATTTGCATGTTGACGAGTGCGGGTTTCAGTGTCGCCGGTTGTCGAAATGATCAGCAGCCGGTCAATGCCTGCGAAAGCGCGATCCAAGCTTTCTGGTTTGTCAAAATCCCCGTAACGAACATCCACACCTTGAGTGTGAAGATGGTCTGCTTTCTCTGGGTTACGGACGCTGACAGCAATTTGGTTTGCCGGGACCGTTCTCAAGAGTGTTGCAACAACCTTTGAACCAAGTTTTCCGCTGGCTCCGGTCACTAACAATTTCATAAAAAATCCCTCCAATTTAAAAAGATTATTTATAACTGTTTTTGTTACAACAAATAGATAATAAAAGATTTTCAATAGAAGTCTTTCTACACGATGTAATCATTATAGTTACAACTTTTGGCGATGTCAATAAAAATGCGTCACGAGAGGCAGCGGAGGAGAGTATGATTTTCTCCTTGAATTTGAATAATAAGAGCGCCTTTGGTATTGTTGAAGAAAATCTCCGGAATTTTTCCACATTCAATAGAAGGAGTCCTTTCTTTGAAACCAATATTGCTTAGCATATGCGGGTTTATGCTAATCGCTCTGATTATGACACTATTTAACTATGAAAATCTTATTCGCCTCATACCGGCACGCAGTCAAAGTCAGTTCATTGGCGCACAGAACAAGCCTAGACACGCGCAGTCTGAGCGGCTGAGCCCCTTCACAAATGACACCATAAGCTACTCGTTACAAAAAGAAGCGTTGAACATAACTTACGATCATGGGAAGAGCTGGGTCAAGGTTCCGGTTGATCAGGATCAGTTATTTGGCGGAGACTATAGCGGAAACAAACGGGAATTAATTGACGGCAGTTATCTGCTTACCAAACATCGGGCGGCATTCCTGCATTTGGACGGTACAGATTCGGAAAATAAAAGCACTGCACTCACCTATTCCCTTGATCAAGGGAAAACGTGGCACCATTCCACAGTAACGACCTCTTTTGCTTCCCTGCGTTTTAGAAAAGTAGGTTTTCTGAATGAGCGCTTTGGCTATGTTATTTTATCCGGCGATCGAACGATGGCTCAGGAAATCTCAAGAGTTTTTTTAACACAGGACGGAGGGCGCAGCTGGAAGGAAACTGCTTCTACAGGGGTTACAGCGTTAATTTCGGATGGCGGCTTTGTTAATGAATCCATCGGCTTCTTGTCCTTTGGAACGATTAATCCGGAGCATCCGCAGCTTTACGTGACAGAAGATGGAGGAAAGTCCTGGTCAAGGGCGGTATTCACGCTCCCCAATAAATACTTGAAGATCTTTGTTTCAGCGGAAATTCCGACAAAAGATGGGAATCATTTAACCGTTTTTGTGAATCAAGGTCCAAACGGTGACTATGAGGGCGGAAAAGTGAAAGGAAAATTCACTTCAAAAGATAATGGAAGAACATGGGCTTTTTCTGAGGAGGTGCAGCCGGATGAGAGTGAACAGGAATAAATGGACGACGGTCTTGGGCTGGTGCTCATTATTGCTTGCTATCGGTTTTTTTTGTTTGCAGATTGGCTATTTATTCATGCATCGTTTTTTTCAAGTCGAATATATTGATCATCAGCTCTTCTTCATCATCAATAGTCTGTGCTTTTTTTTCATAACCCTGTCTCTTTTGCTTTTACTTGCACTCACACGAAGAATGATATGGATGCTTTCCGGAGCGGCCATTTTGTTTCTTATTGTGAATGGAATTCTGCTTGTTGAAAGTGATCGGAACGTCACCAACATCACCAGCATATCGCCGGATCGGAAGCATGTGTTCGTTGTTAAAGAAAATCCGGCGATTGGAGCGACCGTTTATTATCGGAGCTACTATGGTATTTTTTGCCGCCCCAAAAAAGTTCTTCCACAGGATTTAAAGGGCCGATATAAAGTAAAGTGGTTAGCGAATGATATTGCCGCGCTGACGTACACGGATGCAGATGATAAAATTCAGCAGTTCATCGGTACGTATGGAGATCGCGGAGGAGGCAGATCCTACTATTATGTAGGTGCGGAAATTCATGGACAATGGCAGGGTGGAAGCGCATTGGTGATCAGCGGTACGAAAGGCATTTTGGTGACTGAAGATGGCGCAAACGAACTATTTGAGTGGAACCGTATTGTTCAGTATGGCACACTGGCCGTAGTACTAAAGAGAAACGATCAAGCTGTTTGGACGCTGGCATTGAATAAAGACTTTGAGGTTCATTCGGATGCTTCCGAACCGACTACTGGAACGATCCGTTTGTATCGTGCAACGATGGGAAACAATCAACCGGTGACGCTGCACCTTGAGCGGTTGAGATAATCTCCGTTTAATAAAATCTACTTAGGAACGCATGAAGCAGGCAGGCAGCGGTGACTGCACATTCCTAGTGACATGGATAACATGCATGCAGCTTGGTTTTCTGAAGCGGCAAACAAGTGAAGCAGGACGCTGATGTGTAAACGAAGTTCGGGCGTATAAAAAGCCGCGATCCAATAAAGCGGATCGCGGTTTTATTTAACGAAGCTGATTAGTTGACTAACAATTCCAAGTCATCCTGAACAGATCCTATACCGGTGATCCCGAATTGTTCGGCTAGCAGGTCGGCGACGGCCGGTGAGAGAAAAGCGGGCAGGGTAGGTCCGAGATGAATGTTCTTAATGCCAAGGTACAGCAGGGCCAAGAGTACAATGACTGCTTTTTGCTCATACCAAGCAATATTAAAAACGATTGGCAGGTCATTGATGTCATTTAAATTGAAAATCTCTTTTAGCTTAAGGGCAATCAGAGCCAAAGAATAGGAGTCGCTGCATTGACCGGCGTCAAGTACGCGCGGAATGCCGTCAATGGAGCCTAAGTTGAGTTTATTGTATTTATATTTTGCACAACCTGCCGTTAAGATCACGGTGTCTTTAGGTAGTGCTTTGGCAAAGTCGGTATAGTAGTTTCGTGATCTGGTGCGCCCGTCGCATCCGGCCATGACAACGAATTTTTTAATGTGGCCGGACTTGACCGCAGCGACAATTTTATCTGCGAGTGCAAAGACTTGCTCGTGGGCAAAACCGCCAACAATTCTTCCGGTTTCAATCTCAGTAGGCGGCGAACATTTTTTAGCGTGTGCGATCAGTTTGCTGAAGTCTTTTTGCTCGCCAATTTTTCCGGCTATATGTGTGCATCCCGGATAACCTGCGGCACCTGTTGTGTATAATCGATCCTTATAGCTGGCTTTTGGCGGAACGATACAATTCGTTGTCATGAGTATCGGGCCATTGAAACGTTCAAATTCTTCCTTCTGTTTCCACCATGCGTTTCCATAGTTTCCCACAAAATTCGGATACTTCTTAAATGCGGGGTAATAATGCGCGGGAAGCATTTCAGAGTGTGTGTAGACATCGACACCTGTTTCCTGCGTTTGCTCAAGCAGCATCTCAATATCGCGCAAATCATGTCCTGAAATTAAAATTCCCGGATGATGTCTCACGCCAAGATTAACTTCCGTTATTTCTGGATGTCCGTAAGCATCCGTATTTGCCTGATCGAGCAGAGCCATGCCCTTTAATCCAAAATGTCCGGTTTCAAGTAGCAGACTTGTGAGCGCTTTTGCGTCTAGACGGTCGTTCAAAGTTGCTGCCAATGCGTATTGTATAAATTCATTAATTTTCTCGCTGCCCTTTTGCAGTACGTTCGCGTGTTTGATATAGGCGGAGAGTCCTTTCAGGCCATAGGTAATCAGTTCGCGTAAGCTGCGGATGTCTTCATTTTTTGTCGAGAGAACGCCTAAATGCGTTTGATTAACACTTTGATAATCGGAAGACGTCCAGAGCGCCGCATCCGGGAGATTCTTCTTATCTGCTAATTGGTCAATCAGCTTCGTTTTTACTGTCAAAGTTGCCGTGACTTGTGAACGGATGGCTTGTTCATCAAAGTTAGCGTTTGTAATGGTTGTAAAAAGATTTTCTGTGATTAAATGGTTGATATCGGAGGGAATTGTCTTGCCTTCAGCACGCAGCCGCGTGATTACCGCAGAGAGTCCTTTTGTGGCGTATACGAGTAAATCTTGTGCGGCAGCTACTTCAGGCTTTTTCCCGCAGACACCGACTAACGTACATCCCCTGCCTCTTGCTGTTTCCTGACATTGGTAGCAAAACATCGTACTTTCCATCGTCCATTCCTCCAGTTCAAGGTTTTCTAGATTCATCCTGTATCACTGCCGATGAAGCAAGTTTGACGCGACCGAATTGAGAAAAACACCGGTGTTCCTCTGTTAATCATAGACGGGGAGCAGGTAAGATACCATGATCCAGATCAAGCCGTATACCGGATAACTCTGTGTTTTCGCTTCTTGAAGAACGGAATTTATGCGTGCGATGTCCCCAAAAGATCATTTTATGGCCGGCGGCATCAGGTAGACAATTGATCAAAGCGATATTAAACCGGAAGAATATAAAACGGACGTTTACCTTTAGATAATCATGATGTTGGAAATGCCGAGCATTGAAAAAAGAATCGAAGGAAATCCATAAAGGATACCTCTCCGATTCTTTTGATGTTCGATTTTGTTTGCATGACTCTGCATTCAATCAATTTCTCTGCGCGGTCGGGCGTATGATCACTTCGTTGATCGATACATCGCTCGGCTGGCTGATTGCATAGGCAACCGCATTGGCAATCGCATCCGGCTTAATGCCGTTGAATTTTTCCTTTTCCTCGACTTGTTTCTTGAGTTCCGGGTCGGTAATTGTCGTAGGAAGTTCCGTCTGAACGGCACCGGGGGAAATGTCGGTGACGCGAATACCGCTGTACGGAGATTCCTCCAGCCGCAAGCCTTCGGCAATCGCCCGAACGGCAAATTTCGTACCGCTGTAAACGGCCCATCCGCCCGGATTGACAGCGAAACCGGCAACTGAATCGGTATTGATGATGTGTCCTGACTTTTGACGACGCATTATGGGAAGCGCGGCCGCAATGCCATAAAGCACGCCTTTGATGTTGACATCAATCATCCGTTCCCACTCATCAACCTTCAAATCGCGAAGCGGGGACAGCGGCATCAGGCCGGCGTTGTTGTAGAGCACGTCAATTCGGCCATATTTTTCAATAGCAAGATCAATCAGTGATTGAACGTTTTCCTTATTTGTAACATCTGTTTTTTGATAACAGGCGTCTCCGCCATTGCCGATGATTTCAGAAACTAATGCTTCTAGTTTTTCTGTCCTGCGCGCGCCGAGAACGAGCTTGGCTCCTTCTTGAGCAAGCTTTCGGGCAGTGGCTTCGCCAATTCCGCTTGAAGCGCCGGTAATGACAACAACCTTATCCTTAATTTGTTCCATCTGTTTGACAGCCTCCAGTCTTCATGCATCCAGTGGCAGAGCATTGATTACCAACAATTATGATTTTTTCGAATCGGGTTGTCCAGCATCAAATTTGGGAAAATCGTGGTATCAGTGGTTCATTCACGCGCGGCGGTATATTTTTTTATGACCAGCACCGCATTGTGTCCTCCGAAGCCAAAAGAGTTAGAGAGTCCAATGTTGAGGTGTTGTTTGCGTGCGACATTTGCTGTGTAATCCAGATCACACTCAGAATCCGCCGTCTCCAAATTAATAGTTGGAGGAATGATCTCTTCTTGAAGGCTTTTAACAAGCGCTACAGCTTCAACACCACCGGTTGCGCCAAGCATATGTCCGGTCATCGATTTGTTCGCTATGATCGGAATAGCGTAGGATTTTTTTCCGAACAAACGTTTAATAGCCGATGTCTCAGACAAATCTCCCGGTTTTGTACTGGTTGCATGCGCGCTAATCACATCGATTGCATCCGCCGATAGTTTGGCATCGTTAAGGGCGTTTTTCATTGCCAAATATGCACCTTTTCCTTCAGGGTCAGGGGCTACCATATTATAAGCATCTGAACTTGCTCCATACCCAATCATCTCAGCGTAAATGGGTGCGTTTCTTTTTAAAGCATGGGTGAGTGACTCTAAAATAATGATTCCTGCACCCTCAGCCATGACGAATCCATCTCGGTTTGCGTCAAAAGGTCTGCTCGCTTTTTCCGGTTCATCGTTTCTTGCGGAGAGTGCGGTCGCATTCTCAAACCCTGCCAGCGAGAGCTCGTTGACCGCGGCTTCAGTTCCACCGGCGAACATGACATCTGCTTCACCACTGCGAATCAATTTAAATGCTTCACCGATGGATGTATTGCCGATCGCGCAGGCGGTTACAGGAGCCATGGACGGGCCCGACGCATGCCACTTGATGCTTATTTTGGCAGCCGCCATATTGGCGATCATTGTAGGCACAAGCATCGGGCTGACTCGTCGCGGGCCACGCTCGCGCAGCTTTTCAGCGTTATTAAGCAACGTTTGAATGCCGCCAATCCCTGAACCGACATAAACACCGACACGGTCAGGATCAATCCTATCGAATTCAAGTTTAGCATCGTCCCAAGCCTGAGCAGCGGCGGCCAATGCATAATGGCAAAAGGGATCCAGTCTTCTCGCGTCTTTTCTGCCAATCACCGCGGCTGCGTTGAAGTTCTTAACAAGACCGGCAATCTTTGTTTTATATTGTTCGGTATCAAATGTATCGATTTTTCGAATTCCTGATTTTCCGTTAATTAAATGATTCCAAAACGTAGCCACATCATTGCCTAGTGGTGAAATGACGCCCATTCCGGTAACAACAACGCGTTCCATTGAGATTCCCCCTCGAATTTGATTGTTGCTTACATTTTCACTCCTTATTTATCCTATTACAAGTTGCTGTTTATACTGGTATAATTAATAATAGAATAAGATAAAAGAGGATAAAAGATGAGTGAGAAGTCAAGGCATGAGGCGCTTTCAAGTTTTTTAAAAAAGAAGCGTGCATTAATTTCACCGGAGTCTGTAGGCTTTCCAAGAGGGATCAGACGCCGGACGCCGGGGCTCAGGAGAGAGGAAGTCGCTCAGTTAGCCAACGTGAGCACAACCTGGTATACATGGCTGGAACAGGGAAGGAATATTAAAGTATCATCAAGTGTGCTCGATGCTATATCTTCCGCATTGCAATTGACCGAAGACGAGCGGACTTATCTTTACAATCTGTCGTTGAATGTGAATGCCAAACTTTCGCAGACAAAAGCGGTGCAAACAAAAATGACCCCATCCATAAGGGCAATTCTAGAATCATTGAATTATTGCCCCGCCGTTGTCACAGATCGCTATTGCCAGATTGTCGGTTGGAATCGTGCGGCTGCCTATGTGTTTCTCGATTTTGAAAAGATTCCGTTTGAGCAGCGCAACCTCATTCGTTTGCTCTTTTCTCGTAAGGAATTAAAATCGCTGGCTGTAAATTGGGAACATTTTGTCAGAGGATTTCTGGCCATCTTTCGTGTTTACTATGGGCGGTATGTCGAGGACGACTGGTATAAACAGTTTATTGACAATATGAATCTAGTCTATCCTGAATTTCAAACGCTTTGGCAGCAGAGTGACGTGAATACCGCACCCGAGGTATTAATTGAATTCCGGCATTCAAAAGCAGGTAAAATGGAATTTAATCTAGCCTCTTTAGATGTGCAGGGGAACGATGACTTGAGACTGAGTATTTACACACCTGTTCCGGAAACAGCTACTGAGGAAAAATTAAGGATAATGATGCAGTAATCCATTTCAATGGTCCTTTCTATTGATTAAAACTGTTGGATGGACAGCTTACATATAATAATCGTGGGGTATTGCCATGCAAATCAACAGGCTGTTTGCGATCGTGTATCGTTTGCTTGATAAAAAGAAGGTTACAGCTAAGGAGCTGGCTTCTGAATTTGAGGTATCTGTTCGAACAATCCATCGTGACCTTGAACTTTTATCGGCGTCCGGGATACCGATTTATACGGATCGAGGAAAGGGCGGCGGGATTCGGCTTCTCGAAAATTTTGTGCTCAATAAATCATTGCTTAGCGAACAGGAGCAGAATGAAGTATTGATGAGCCTTCAGAGCCTAAGCGCCTTGAACGTTCCAAATACAGATAGAGTGCTGAATAAATTAAGCGCATTTTTTAACAAGCAAAGCGCGAATTGGATTGCTATTGATTTTTCTCAATGGGGCAGCAGTGATGATGAACAGCGAAAATTTACTGAATTAAAGGCTGCTATTTTAAAACACCAATTAGTGACTTTTGATTACTTCAGTTCCTATAGTGAAAAAACGCAGCGAAAAGCAGAACCGCTAAAGATCATTTTTAAAGGACAGAATTGGTATCTGTATGGTTATTGTCAGCTGAAACAAGATTTTAGGCTGTTTAAAATAACGCGAATGAAAAATCTCAATACGCTGGGTCAAATCTTTGAAAGGGAAGTTCCAAATGATATTTGGAGCAAGTTCAAATCGGATCAAGTCCCTAAGGTCACACTCAAAATTGAATTTGACGAAGCGGTTGCTTACAGAATCTATGATGAATTCGATCCGACATGCATTCGAAAACATGAAGATGGAAATTTTACAGTTACCGTGACTTTTCCTGAAAGTGAATGGGTGTATGGCTACATCTTATCCTATGGCCGCCATGCCGAGGTCTTAGAGCCAAAACATATTCGTAAATTCATAAAAACAAGATTCAAAGAAGGTTTAAATCGGTATCTATAATATGACAGACAGCTGTCATATTAACACTGCTATACTGAGTGCATTATTGAATGAAACGAGGTATAGATGATGAGTTATGAAGTTGTGCAGTTAGAAGAAAAAACGGTAGCCGGTCTGAAAATCCGGACAAGTAATGATGATGCGAATATGGGGCGAGACATCGGAGCGCTATGGGAAAATTTTCTTGGGGACGGCGTTTATCAAACGATATCCACGAAAAAAAATGAGAATACAATAGGTCTTTATACAAATTATGAGAGTGACGTGAATGGAACATACGATGTCATGGTGTGCTGTGAAGTGGAAGAAACAAAAGGACTCACTGAAAACATTAAGGTTCATACCATTCCTGCGGGAAGATACGCCAAGTTCATTGTGCGTGGGAATGTTCAAACTGCTGTCGGAGCCTTTTGGGCGGAGCTTTGGTCTATGGATTTAGACAGAAAATACAGCTGTGACTTTGAGGAATATCAGGGGGACAGCGATATGAATCATGCCGAAATACATGTGTACATCTCACTAAATGAACTGGGAGAAGCCCATGAATAAAGTAGACTATAAGAAAGATTTTAAAGAATTATATCTGCCCAAACAAAAACCGGTTATTGTACGCGTTCCTGAGATTCGTTTTGCCATGATTGAGGGGAGCGGCGATCCTAATGGTGAGCGATTTTCTCAGGCGACAGCCGCTCTCTACAGTTTGAGTTATGCGGTTAAAATGTCCTATAAGAGCAAGCTGGTCCCTGAAGGTTATTATGAATATATTGTTTTTCCGCTTGAAGGTATCTGGGATTTGGTAGATAAAACCGTGCCGACAACCGTAAAAAGTAATTTTAAATACACTTTGATGATTCGTCAGCCTGATTTTCTCACCAATGAATTATTTGAGCGATTTTTGTCTGAAACAAAAAAGAAAAAGCCTAATCCTCTTTTAGACAAAGTGAGATTCTCTGCAATGGATGAAGGACTCTGCTGCCAAATGCTTCATAAGGGAAGCTATGATGATGAGCCGGCCAGTTTTGAACGGATGGCTGAATTCTGCAGCGAACAGGGCTATCTGAGAACGACCCAAACACATCGTGAGATCTATCTTTCAGATCCGCGGCGAACTGCGCCTGAAAAAGTCAAGACGGTTCTTCGCTATCAGGTCGAGAAAAAATAGGCAGTATACGAAGGGGCAAGGGTTCATCCGATGCAGTTTAGAAATGAATAATCTGACTTACACACGGTGCCAAAAAATACGTTCTTCCTCACACAGTGCTCTCCATCCTTCATCGGGTTCGGCATCGCAGATAATGTGATCGATGCTCGAGGTAGGTTTTATGGTGCAGAAGTTTTGTTTCCTCAGCTTTGTGGCATCGGTAAGTAAATAGCTCTCATCCGCCGCGTCGATCATCATTGACGAAATCTGACATTCTTCTAAGTCATAGTCGCTGATTACCTGCTCGTTTAAACCGCCACAGGAGATAAATGCTTTATTAACTTTAAATGATGAGAGCATACGCTCGGTTAATGTCCCTTTAATTGACCGTTGTTCGGGATAGACAGCACCGCCTAAAACGATCAATTGGCAATCAATCAGCTGTTTCTGCTCAATTTTTTTATTTAGACACCAGGCGGCGGCTAGTGAATGAGTCAAAAAGGTGACATCAAAAACCTGTTGAAGACATTCACATAATGCTAATGTTGTTGTTCCCGAATCGAGGACGACGGTGTCTCCATTCTTTATTAATTTAGCGGCGAACGTACCGATTCGCCGTTTTTCTTTTTTCTTAATGTTTGTTTTCCTGACGAATAGGGGTTCAGTAACTTGTTTTTCATAGCAGATCGCGCCTCCATGTACACGGAGCAGCTGTTTTTGTTTTTCTAATGCAGATAAGTCACGGCGTATGGTTTCAGGGGTTACAGCAAGTGTTTCGGCAAGCTTAGTGACACTGACACGTTTGGAAGCTGCCAAGGTATTTAAAATAAACGCTTTTCTGTAATCAAATGACGAGTTCATCATGTTCATCTCCTACCTGTTTTTTATTATTACATCATTTTCCATGCTTGTCTTTGATATTTACATCATTTTAATCTGTGTAACGATGTTTGTTTACATTTTGTATGTATGATTAAAGTGCTAATACAAATAAAACAAATAAATAAACAAAAGGAGCATGGTAATGATTAATCAGAATTCCTTTAAAAAACTGCGTAAATGTGTTGTCGGATGCACGGCGAGTGTTCTGCTTGTATCCAGTTTAGCGGCTTGCGGATCTTCAGGAACTGCTTCAACGGATAATAACCAATCTCTTTCTTCTATTACAAAAGCGGCGAAGAAAGAAGGAAAGATTTCCAGCGTCGGTATGCCTGATGCATGGGCAAATTGGAAAGATACATGGGATGACATCACCAAAAAGTACGGCATTAAGCATACGGATACAGACATGTCCAGTGCTGAAGAATTGGCCAAGTTTCAAACACCAAAGTCAGACAGTTCAGCAGATATTGGTGATGTCGGTCTGAATTTTGGAGTACTTGCAAAAGATAAAAAATTGACGATTCCATATAAAACGACAACTTGGAAAAGCATTCCATCATGGGCGAAGGATAAAGACGGCTATTACGCTGCCAGTTATACAGGAACACTCGCTTTCTTAACGGATACGAAAAATGTGAAAAATCCTCCGAAGACATGGGATGATCTGTTGAATGGAGATTATAAGATATCGATTGGTGATGTGACGAAGGGCGCAATGTCACAGATGACGGTACTAGCGGCAGCTTTGGCAAACGGTGGAAGCGCAAGCGACATTCAGCCGGGTATTGATTTTTTCAAAAAAATTGCAAAACAAGGCCGTTTGTCTACAATTGATTCATCAATTCCGAACTTGGAAAAAGGTGAAGTAGATGTTGCCGTTATTTGGGACTTCCTCGGCCTAGGCTATCGCGATCAAATTTACAAGAGCCGTTTTGCGGTTAGCATTCCTGAAGATAAGTCACTGATGTTCGGTTATTCATCAATAATTAATAAGAATGCTGCACATCCGAATGCCGCAAAGCTCGCGCGTGAATACATTCTTTCTGATGAAGGACAAGCGAACTTGGCTAAGGGGTACGCAAAGCCGATCCGATCCGATGTAAAACTTCCTGCATCCATTAAGGATAAGCTGCTTCCTGAAGATGAATACAAGAATGTTGTTCCACTTCAAGATGTTGCGACATGGACAAAGACAGCGGAAACCTTACCGCAGTTATGGCAGCAGGAGGTTCTTGCCAATGCAAAGCAATAAGCTGGTCATGATCACACTTGATGGCTGTCGTTACGATACGGCGGTAGAGGAACTTGGTTTCTTGGGCCATCTCGTTGAGAAAGGTCAAGCGGCTCGGTATCAGGTACTTTCCGAATTGCCGAGTAATTCACGTCCGATGTATCAAGTTCTTTTGACCGGTACCCCACCGTATAAGAGTGGGATTGTCTCCAATTTAAGTGTCCGTTTGTCCGGACAGGAAAGCTTGTTCCATCGTGTTCGTGAAGCGGGGGGAGTAACCGCGGCAGCTGCCTATTACTGGGTGAGTGAACTTTATCAACACGCACCGTTTTCTTTTCAAAAGGATCGTATTCAGCATAACAGCGAACTGCCGATTCAGCATGGGATCTTCTATTTTGAAGACCAATATCCTGATTCGCATGTTTTCGCAGAAGCAAACTATCTGCTTGAAAACTACCAGCCTGACTTTCTTTACATTCATTCAATGAATATAGATGATACGGGCCACAAGTTCACGGCAGATTCCAAGGAATATCGCGCAGCTGTTGATAAGGCGGATTTGATCCTTGCCGAATGTCTGCCCGCATGGATACGGGCAGGCTATCAAGTCATCGTCACGAGCGACCATGGTATGGATGAATTCGGGCATCACGGAGGAACACGTACCGGTGTTCGCCAAGTACCACTGTTCATAATATCAGACAAAGTAGTTCCGCAAATTGTTGAGGAACAAATACCGGAACTGATGGTCGCGCCGCTTGCTTGTCATCTAATGAACATTGAATCCACACGGGATATGGAACGTCTTGAATTTCCCGGATTGCGCACATCTTCAGAATCTATTTAGTAAAGGAGTGAAGAAATTTGCAGCAGCATTGGAAGAGACAAGCTCAAGCTTGTCTTTTGCCGCTTGCGGCCGTATTGCTTTTATTTCTTACGGTACCGCTTGTCATTATGATTCGGCAAAGTTTCGGTGATCAAAGCGGTGCTGGATTCTCGTTTGCGAATTTCATGCAGATCCTGAGTCAGCCGTTCTATTATGACGCGTTTCGCAACAGCTTCTTTATTTCAATCTATTCTGCACTTGCAGGTCTTGTTCTAGCACTGTTCGTGGCTGCGGCACTTGCCCGGATGAATGAGAAAGCACAGGAACGGATCATTTTATTTATTAACATGACGGCAAACTTTGCCGGTGTACCGCTTGCCTTTGCTTATATTATTTTGCTGGGCAACGCAGGATTTGTGACGTTGGTTTTGCAGCATATGGGCATTTCTTTACAGAGCTTTTTTAATTTGTATTCATGGCAGGGTCTTGCATTAACGTATGTCTATTTTCAAGTGCCTCTTGGTGTGTTATTTTTGTATCCTGCATTTAAAGGGATGGATCAGCGTTGGGCTGAGGCAGCTTCATTGCTCGGAGCCAGCCGTTTTTCCTTTTGGGCGCGTATTGGCATCCCTCATATTTTGCCCAGTGTTCTTGGGACGTTCATTATTCTGTTTGCGAATGGAATGGGGACCTATGAAACGGCCTATGCCTTGGTTGGGGGCACAGTTAGCTTGGTCACCACACGCATTGCCAGTTCGGTATCCGGTGATATTTTTGCCCAGCCTCAGATTGGCAGTGCGATGGCCGTTCTGTTTTCGATACTGATGATTGCTGTTCTGATTGCGAATCAGTATTTACTGCGTCTCTTTAGGAGGGATCTTAAATGAGAAATGTGAACCGGCTCATTATCAGCCTATTTGTTGCCTTTATGTGCCTGCCGATTTTGATTACGCTCGTCTATTCATTTGCCACTGAATGGGGTAAATCCATTTTCCCTTCAGGATATACATTCAAATGGTATCTCCAGCTCTATAAAGATCCCCAGTTTATTGCAGCTATTTTACGTTCATTGCTGTTGACTGTGGTCACACTTGGTGCCGTACTTGTGATTCTCGTCCCGAGTATTGCACTTGTTGCGATCTATCTGCCTAAATATGATCGTTTTTTTAAACCAACCGTCCTGTTGCCGTATGCTATTCCCGGAGTTGTGCTGGCTACGGGTCTGATGCGGACGTATACAAATGGTTTTGTTCCGCTGTTTGCTGTTTTATCCGGCGGACTCTTTATTTATTCGCTGCCCTTTATGTATCAAAGCGTGCGCAGTAGTTTGCAGGAGATTGATGGCGCGCGTTTAATGGAGGCAGCGGAAGTGCTGGGCGCTTCAAAGGTTTACGCATTCATTCGCATTCTGCTCCCCAACATCAAGATCGGCATCATGGTCGGAAGCCTGCTGACCTTTTCCGCATTTTTTGGTGAATTTCAATTGACGAATATGATTCTTGGCGGCGATTTTGAAACCATTCGTATTTATATGCTTCGTGTGATGAAAGTTAATGGCCATCTGTCGAGCAGCGTGGTCATGACCTACTTAATTCTGCTGATCATGGTCAGTGCGCTGATTGTGAAAGTGACCAATATTAACCGAAAACGTATCATTGTACCTCACGATGAAGCTGCTTTAAATTCTAATGTAAAAAGGAGCCCGGCAAATGAGCTACTTAACCATTGAAAACTTGAATCTGGAGCTTGGCGGAAAAATGATTCTTACGGATCTTAATCTATCGATTGAAAAGGGTCAATTAATTTCGCTTCTCGGTCCAAGCGGTTGCGGGAAATCGACCTTGTTGCGGGGAATTTCCGGCCTTAACTCAATTAAAAGCGGAAAAGTTATGATCGATGGACAGGACATAACGAAGCTCGCACCTAAAAAAAGGGAAGTAGGAATGGTTTTCCAGTCCTACGCCCTGTTTCCCAACCTTACTGTAGCCGATAACGTAGCGTTCGGTCTAGCTATGAAAAGGGTCAAGAAGGATGCGGTGAACAAGAAGGTCGCTCAAATCTTAGAATTAGTAGGACTTGAAGATAAGGCTAAGTCGTACCCGAGTGAATTATCGGGTGGGCAGCAGCAGCGTGTCGCTCTTGCACGATCTATTGTTGTTGAGCCTAAGGTTCTTCTTCTTGATGAACCGCTCAGTGCACTCGATGCGCAGATCCGCAGGCAATTGCGGCTCGAACTATGCCGCTTGCAAAGAAAGCTGGGCATCACGATGATTTTTGTTACGCATGATCAGGAAGAAGCGATGACGATATCCGATCGTATCTTTGTCATGCACAAGGGAAAAATTGCTCAAGAAGGTACACCAAGCGAGGTTTATTTCCATCCGCAAAATGAATTTGTTGCCGGTTTTATCGGTAATTACAACAAACTAAATAAAATGCAGGTTGAGCAACTATTTGGCTCTCTGGACAAGGATGGAAGTACGTATGTTTTGCGTCCGGAGGCCATTGACTTCACACCTCAGGCTCATGCTGTTTCAGTGGTGGGACAAATCATAGAGCGGCATATTCTTGGAAATGTGGTTCGTTGCACGGTTCAAACACAGCATGGGACACTTTGGGTTGACCGGATAAATCAAGGACAAGCAGAATTGGATGAATCAAAAGATGTCACGCTCTTTATTCGTCAAGAGGATGTCGTGACACTGCATCAATAACAACCACCAAAATTTTAGACCGAGTTAGGGGAAAGACAGCTATGAAATGGGATGGGCATACACACAGTGAATTTTGTCCACATGGATCGGGCGAGGATACAGAACTATTCATCCGATCGGCAATAAAGCAGGGAATGACCGATTATTCGATTACGGAACACGCGCCGCTTCCGCCTGATTTCTTAGCTCGGTGCGCTGGTGCCCAAAGAGCAATTGATACAGCGGGTATAGCGATTCATGATGTAGAGCCCTACCTAAAGAAAATGAATCGTTTAAAACAGAAGTATCGTTCTCATCTGAATATTCATGTTGGCTTTGAAATCGATTATCTCAGTGATTACGAAGATTGGACGCGAGCCTTTTTAAATGAATATGGTCAATACAGTGACAACAGTATCCTTTCCCTGCATTTTCTTCAAGGAAGCGGAGGTTATCGGGCCATTGACTATAGCGCAGAAGACTATCTGCAAGGAATCGCAGCCTTTTATGGCAGCTTTCAATTTGCCCAAGAGGCGTATTTCGAGATGATGCGTCATATGGTAAAAGCAGATCTCGGCATTTATAAACCAAAGCGAATTGGTCATATGACATTATGCCGAAAGTTTAAAAATTATTTTACAAAAGAAGATACCGGCTTTTCTGCGGAAACAGAACGGCTTATTGATAGCTTTCTGAATGAGGTACTTATTGGTGAATATATGCTCGATTACAACACGTCCGGTATGTTTAAAGAATGGTGTGGCGAGCCTTACCCTTCTGATGAATGCATGATTAAAATCGTTCAAAAACATATTCCGCTTGTTTTCGGATCTGATGCACATTTTCCAAAGGATGTCGGTGGAGGTTATGAGCGTTTTGAAAGCTGGACTGTACCAAATACTTAAAATTATTAAATAAGATAACGTTTGCAGATTGGCACCGCAGCGTTCTTCCATTAGATTCCATGCTTCAATCATCCTTTCTGTTCGGTTATCCGGGTTTATACAGATCATCTCTTTGATTAGAATTTGGTCACATTCCGACCAACGGGGCTTATGAGCAGCACGCACTTCGATGAGCTCCCTACAGCATCATATATCTGTAAAATTATTGGATGATACAAGTTATCTGGAGATCGTTTGAAAATCGTCAAAAATAGGTGATGCGATTTGGAGAAATCATGAAACAGCTTCTGCACATTGATTCATGTATTCGACTAAAAAGTTTGTCTTTGCTTTATAGTGAATGAAACATACTTTTGCTGACGAGGAGTTGTAGTTAATGGATTATCGATATTTGATGGGTATTGAGGGTTACATCTATTTAAATCAATTGTTTGAACCCGAAGAAAATGCACTGTGTGTACGCATTGATCGATGCATGGTTAACGATAAAAAAGGATTGGCTGACCTTGGCGATCAGCAGATTGAAACTTTCGCTATTGAGGCTGATACGCATCAGCCCATTTTGCAACTGTATTTTGACACCTATGTATCCTACTCCGTTATTAACGAATCATTTACTGTAATAGATGACTATGAACAATTCAAAGGAAAGATATTCCGTATTTATTCCAAGTCCAGATATTTGGATTTTGTTAAACGCGGAACGATCGCTGAGGAATTAGTTCCCGACGAACAGTTTACTCACTATCAAATCCCTTGCTTAAATCACATAATCGATATTGTTTCCTATGATGAACCGACAATTACTGAACTGGAGAGGGATTAATATTCAGTAGAACGATTCATAGCTGCCGTTTCAATAGATCAAATACATCCTCAGTGAGTGCTATAATGATTGCAGTTACTTACTGAGGAGTTTTGTTGATGAAAAACAATCAATTTGCACGGATAAGCGCCGATCACCAGACTGTGATCGATGAATTACAGCAGATTCATTTTATGGATAATGAAGTTAACGAGGCATCGACATCGGCAGCAGCCTATCGTTTGCTGCTCAGAAAAGCATGTGTAAACGTGCAGGGCGAACATGGATTTGATACGAAACTGCGAAACTATTTAGCGACTCCCGATACTGATCTCAAAGACTACTTGAATGCTGGCGAACCGATTACGGCAGAAGTCTTCTATTTAGTCGTGCTGCAGCTGTGCGGTTTTTTGCCGGGGGACGATTTTTCGATGGATGAACCGCTTGCCGCGATGAAAGAGATGCAGCTGCCGATGCTTGAGGCCGTCGGAGCATGGACCAGGGCACAGGTATTGGACGCCTGGTATTTATTGCTGACCACGCACACCAAGGATGGGCAGACATTTCTCGATTTGCTGACGAATCAGGGCTATTTTGTTCCGTTTTATGACCTGTCCGCGCGGCAGAAGCCGCTTTTTTTCAATGGTAAATCCCAAGCTGTGTTTGATACATCCAAGCTGATTTGTGAGGTCGTTTATGTCGAGTCTTCTGTTGATTCGGATCATGACGGCAACAGGGATCTGTTAAAGGTTGAAATCATACGTCCGGCGGATACGGAAAATGGATTGAAGGTTCCGGCACTTTTTACGGCCAGTCCTTACAATCAGGATACGAATGATGAAGCCGGAGCTAAAGCAATGCATAAAGTTAATGTCCCCTTGACCGAAAAGCAGCCGAATAATCTCAGCTATAAAGACATCGCGTATCATGATGAAAAAATGGAGCTGCCTGATCCTCGCTCGATCAATGGAGAAACAAAATACGCAGCGGAGACGTTCAGCCGCGAATATTCCTATACATTGAACGATTATTTCCTGGCGCGAGGGTTTGCGGCTGTATATTCCGCGGGCATTGGCACTCTAGACTCGGACGGGATTCAGACCTGCGGCAATCCGCAGCAAACAGAAGCCACAATTAATGTCATTGAATGGCTCAATGGCAAACGGTGCGCGTATACGAATCGAACAGATCACATCGCGATCACCGCATGGTGGTGCAATGGTTCTGTGGCGATGACTGGCCGCTCATATCTGGGAACCTTAGCGACTGCTGCCGCCACAACCGGAGTTGAGGGATTAAAGACGATCATTTCCGAAGCGGCGATCTCTTCATGGTATGGCTATTACCGCGAAGGCGGGCTAATGATCGCCCCGGATGGTTATCCAGGTGAAGATGCCGATGTTCTGGCGATTGAAACGATGAGCCGGATGAAGGCCGCTGCCGATTATCATTTGCACATCAAAGATTACTTTGACATGCAGATGAAGAAGATGGCACGCGACATGGAGCGTGAATCCGGCAACTATAATACGTTCTGGGACGCGCGCAACTATCTTAAAAAGGTGAAGAACATTAAATGCGACGTGCTGATGGTTCACGGTTTGAATGATTGGAATGTGAAACCGGGTCAGGTGGAACAGCTTTGGCAGGCGCTGCGGGACGTGCCGGTGACGAAGAAAATCATTCTGCACCAAGGGCAGCACATCTACATTAATGCTTTTCGTTCGATTGATTACACAGACATGATCAACCTGTGGATCAGTCATGAACTCTACGGTGTCCAAAACGGGGCGAAGGAGCTTTTACCCAACGTGATTGTGCAGGACAATGTGATTCCTGAGACATGGACGGTCTATCAAGATTGGTCTGAGCCGAGCATGGCGAGGGAAACCTATCACTTTTCTGAAGGAAAGTTAGACATTGCTTCAACTGGTTACAAAGTGGTGACCTTCAAAGACAGTCTTCCGTTCGATCACTTTAAGCGCTATGCGGAGCATCTTGACCAATGGCAACGCGATATCTTGGCTGAGGAACCAAATGATTTGAGCGCAAATCGCCTGCTGTTCAAAACGGTTCCTGTAGATAAGGACATGATCATTGACGGACGGGTGCGCGTTCATGTTCAGGCGTCCTCGAACCATTCCTTTGGTATGCTGAGCTTCCAGCTGGTCGATTACGGAGAAGCAAAACGATTCAACGTATCTCCAACGCCAATTCCTATGAGAAAAATAGGTCTGGGTTATCGTTGGCGTGAGGATCAGCTTCGTGAATTTACCTTGGCCAAGTTTGCCACACCGTTCAAAATGATTTCAAAGGGGCATATCAACCTGCAGAATCGAGAAAATGCCTGGAAGGTTGACGAATTAAAACCGGATCAATTTTATAGTATTGATGTAGATTTGCAGCCGACCTTCCATCGATTAGCCGCCGGACATCAGTTGGGACTGGTTGTGTACGCGACAGACTTTGGAATGACCGTACGCGGCAATCAGGATCTGCGTTATTCACTCGAATTGGGCAACTGCCGGTTGGATGTACCGCTTCGGTGATTTTTCGATTGATCCGCTGCCGAACGAAGTGTCGATCTGTAGGGTTGGGGGGATCAAGTCAGTGGAACTAGGAACTCCTATAGCTATTGGAAATACAGCGAAAATTTACCTTCACGAGAATAAGATTTATAAACTTTTTAATGATTATTTGCCCAATACGGAATCATCGTATGAAGCAAATAAGCAAGGATATGCTTACTCGTGCGGACTCTCTGTTCCTAAAGTAATCGATGTCACGAAAATCAATGGGAAACAGACAATTATAATGGAGTATATCAAAGGAAGACTTTTAGGCGTACTTATCAAGAACGATGTGAAGCACGCAAAAGAGTATATAAGTGTATTTGTTGATGTACAACAAAACATTCATCAGATTATTGCAGATGATCTTGAACCAATGTCTAAAAAGCTACGCCGTCAAATTCGTTCAGCACATCATCTGGATGAAAGGCTTAAGACTGCTTTACTACAAAAGTTAGATTCAATCTCATTTGCAAATAGACTTTGCCATGGGGATTATCATCCATTTAATATAATTGTTGGTGACCACAAAAATAGGGTTATCGATTGGGTGGACGCCAGCTCAGGAGATATGCGTGCCGATGTCTATCGGACCTATCTTTTATGTTGTCAATTTTCAACTGAGTTAGCAGAAATGTATGTGCATTTTTATTGCGAACAAAGTGGATGGTCTGAGTGTGACATTTTTCAATGGGCGCCGATCATAGCAGCGGCAAGACTGTCTGAAATTGTTTCATCAGAAAAGTCGGGACGCCTGATCGATATCATTAATCACGATTATCCTTTATAATCGTTGTTTTACCACTCATGTCTGTTAAAAGGAAGAACGGGGGGAGTCTGCATGGATATAAACATTTTGCTTTTTCCTGATTTTGAAACGCTGGACGCTTTTGGTCCGGTTGAGGTTCTTGGGAGGGTCAGCGGTTATGCGCTCCATTTTGTATCAATGGGTGGCGGTTTAGTGACCAGCAGGCAGAAGACGCCAATAATGACCGAATCGATGGATCAAGCGAATGCAGCGGGAATTCTTCTGATCCCGGGCGGACAAGGAACACGGCCGCTCGTTCAGGATGAAGATTTTATAGGAAAATTGAAGTATGCGGCTGAACAAGCAGCCCATTGCTTAACCGTGTGCACCGGTTCCGCCCTTTTAGCACGGACAGAGCTGCTCAATGGCCGGAAAGCGACTTCCAATAAAATAGCTTTCGATTGGGTGAAAAGTGTGAACTCGGCGGTACACTGGATAGAGCACGCGCGGTGGGTTACCGATGGAAAATATTATACATCCTCTGGCATTTCTGCAGGTATTGATATGACGCTGGGCTTCATTGCCGACCAATATGGCTCTGAACAGGCTTCGGATATTGCTCACGGTATTGAGTATGTCTGGAACAGCGACAAAACCAACGATCCATTTTCAAGAAAAAAGTATTGAAGCAGCGACTATCGCTTTTTAATTGGATGTTCTGCCGTTTGACAACAGCGCTTAATTTGATTACATTGAATGTAATCGAATGAACGGAAGGGGTGAACCAAGGGCCGATGAAAAACTAATCCTATTTTTTGAAACCGCCAATTGAAGGTCATGAGCGGCAGGGAAACCGTACTGCGACTATGCCTTCAAACGGAGTTCGGAATAGGATTGGTGATTCGTAGTCGGCTTGAAAAGATCCTAGTGTCTTTTTGGTGTTCGCCTATATGTGCAGCCTCCTATTCTGATTGTGGATAGAGGGCTTTTTTGTGTCCCTCTGATTACGGAAAGATGGGGATGATTGGATGATCTTGTTAGAAGCTCACAGCATAAAACACTACGTTAAGGACCGTTTGTTACTCGATATTGATCAGCTGCGCATCCAACAAAAGGATCGGATTGGACTTGTTGGACGAAACGGATGCGGGAAAACAACATTGCTCAATATCTTAGCAGAGGAAATCGTACCTGAAAAGGGAACGGTCATTCGACACGTGTCATGTGAACTGTTGCCGCAGTTAAAGCGGACGGATACGACCAAAAGCGGCGGGGAAGTCACTCAGGAGTACATTCAAAAGGCGCTGCTACGCAATCCAGAGCTGTTGCTCGCGGATGAGCCGACAACGAATTTGGATACGGATCACATTGAATGGCTGGAAAAGAAACTGAAGACGTGGCAAGGCGCTCTGGTGATCGTTTCGCATGATCGTGCCTTTCTAGATGCGTTGTGCACGACAATATGGGAAATTGAAGATGGCAAGCTGAGTCTATATACCGGCAATTACAGCTCATACGAAAAGCAAAAAGAAGCGATGCATGCCGAGCAGCGACATGCATACGAGAATTATGAGAAAAAGAAGCGACAGCTCGAAGAAGCGTTGAAATTAAAAGAGGAAAAGGCGGAACGGGCGACGAAAAAGCCAAAAAATTTGAGTGGCTCCGAAGCAAGGATTACAGGAGCAAAGCCTTATTTCGCTAAAAAGCAAAAAAAATTGCAGACAACAGCGAACGCAATTGAAACACGATTGGAAAAACTGGAAAAGGTAGAAAAGGTTAAGGAAACGCAGCTGCTTAAGATGAACTTGCCCAATGTAGAGACGTTCAAGAATCGAATTATTCTTCGCATGGAGGATGTGTCGGGGATGATTGGCGACCGTATTCTTTGGAAGAAAACTCGTTTTCTCGTTCGGGGCGGCGACAAACTGGCCATAATTGGTCCCAATGGCAGCGGGAAGTCGACATTGCTCAAGAAAATAATCAATCAGGAACCGGGGATCACGCTGTCTCCATCTATGAGGATTGCCTACTTCAGTCAAAATCTCAATATCCTGGACGAAGAGAAACCGATCATCGAGAACGTCCGCTCGACATCAAAACAGGAAGAAACACTGATTCGAACGGTGCTCGCGAGAATGCATTTTTTCAAGGACGATGTTTACAAGCCGGTCGGAGTATTGAGCGGCGGCGAGCGAGTAAAAGTGGCACTGACCAAGCTCTTTCTAAGCGATATGAATACATTGATTCTTGATGAACCGACAAATTACCTCGACATGGGAACGGTTACCGCGTTGGAATCGCTGCTTAAAGAGTATGAAGGAAGCGTCATCTTCGTTTCACATGATCGTCGTTTTATTGAAAATATTGCCACGCGCATAGTGGAAATCCGCAAGCAACAGATTCGGGTGTTTGAAGGAAGCTACAGTCAATTCAAAAAGAACAAACCTAGAAAAAGGCATGACACCGAGCAAGACAAACGCCTTGTGCTCGAAACGAAAATAGCAGCGGTAATCGGCCGCTTAAGTATCGAGCCGTCAGAAGAACTGGAAAAGGAATTTCAGCAGCTTCTGAGAAAGAAAAGGGAACTGGATCAATGAACAACCTCCAATCTGAATTAAAATAAAAAACGCCGACGAGTTCTCCTAAATGAGAGAAATCGTCGGTGTTTGATGTTTATTCTTTCTCATTAATCGGCTTTTTCGTGTCGTCGGATGTTTCTACTAATGCTTTGATTTCAGGTGCCGCAGGTCGTTCGTGACCATATAGATTAACATAGAGGGCATTAATTTCTTCACCGGTGAGGTCGCCGCGTGTTAATAGTTCTCTGGAAATGGCATGAACGAATTCAGTGTGGTCTTCAATTAATAACTTCACTTGACTCATCTGATCATTCAGCAGTTTGTTGATTTTTGGACGCAGCTGCTTGAGCGCATCCTGCTGGGAGCCGACTGAGAGCCAGCTGAACAGTTCATCGCCCATCCCTACCGCTCCAAGATAGGCGCCAGCAAGCTGGGTTGCCTGCTGCAGATCGGAGGTAACCCCGTTTAATTTTTTCCCTAAAAAGAGTTCTTCGGAAGCACGCGAGGCCAGGCACACTTGAATCTCGGCCAGCATTTCGCTGTCACTTTGATTGTAACGCTCATGAGTCGGTTTTGTAGCCGCTAAACCGAGCGCGCTGCCGCGACGAATGATAGTGACTTTCCAAACGCGCTCATGAGGCTTCAGTAAGTACTGGGCAACCGCATGGCCCGCCTCGTGATAGGCAACGTTTCGTTTCTCATCGTCATTCATTGAGCGGAGCGGCTGTTTCAGCCCCCACTCATAGGTTTCCATGGCCGCTCTGAAATCATCATAGTTGGCACTTTTTGCGCCGCGCTGATGCGCAAGGACAATCGCTTCGTTCACAATATGTTTGATTTGTGCCGGACTGTAGCCAATGGTGTCTAATGCCGCTTTTTGCGGAGTCAGGGTGCTGTCGCGATTGACTTTCTTGAGGTAGTAGTCAAATACATCGACGCGGCCGTCATAGTCAGGCGGATAAACCCACAATTTGCGGTCAAATCGGCCGGGGCGAAGTAAAGCGGAATCCAGCACATCCGGCAGGTTGGTTGCGCCGATGGTCAGAACAGCTCGGCGTTCTGCCTTTTTGTGCCGGAGTCCCAGCGCGCGAAACAGTTTGGCAAACCGTGAATGATCAATATTCGGTGGGTCCATTTGCAGCAGAAGTTCGTTGAGCAGACCGGAACCGCCCATGCCGAACATCGCGCCAAGTCCTCCTCCGCCTCCGTTTGCTTGCCGCGACATGCCGATTGCGTCAATTTCATCGATGAAAATGATGCAGGCACCATAAGCTTTTGCGAGCTTGCGAGCTTTTTTATAGAGGTTCATCACTTTAAGGTTGCCAATACCGAAGAACATATTTTGAAAGCTTGGCGCCGAAGCATAGGCGAAAGGAACCTGAGCTTCATTTGCAATCACCTGAGCGAGATAAGATTTTCCGGTTCCCGGTGGCCCGCAAAGCAGCATTCCGCGGATTGCCTGACCGCCCATTTTTTTAAAATCTTTTACCCCTCTGAGCAAGGTAACAATGCGTTTGGCATTTTCGACAATTTCCGGATTGCCTCGGTAGTCATTCCAGTTTGATCCGGTCTCGCCGGGCATGATCCAATAGGTTCGGCCTCTTGCAAGGAACCAAAAGAGAGCAACAAACTGAATGATCATAAAGAGGACAGCAAAGAACAATTGAAAAATCAGGTTAAATGCTGTCATAGCGATATTCTGAGCAACCTGTCCTCCCGCCCAAATCGCTGTGACAATAATCCCGGCAACAATGAAGAAAATTAATACTTTCCGCCACATGAGCCAGCGGTATTTTTTCATGGTCTCACTCCCCACCTATTTTTGTTCGTCCATTCTCAAGGAATGAGATAATGGCAGAAAAATTATTTTTTGTATACTTGAAAGCTTTTTAGATCACTCCGATTGAAGAGGTGCGCAAAAGCGAAGCGACATAAAGGCTCAAATCAAATATCAGTTTATTATAATAATAATAGCTTAAGGAATAATTAACACAAGATTGAACTGAAACAAATAATTGTCAGCGGATTTCATGTCATTACTGGAATTTTTTATTTTACAGAACACGTTTCTATGCTATTTTTACTTTATCAAAATAAATAGGTACATCTTAGAGGAGGATATAACTTTGAAGTATTCAAATAAAGTGGCGGCGATTCAGTCTTCGCCGATTCGAGAGATGATGGTGCGTGCGGCACAGATCAACGATGTGATTTCGTTTGCAGTCGGCGAACCGGATTTTCTTTCTGCTCCAAACATTATTGAGGCAGCGAAACGATCTCTTGATGCGGGTGAAACAAAATACGCACCGGGAGCAGGCATGACCAAGCTTAGAGAGGTCTATGTACGTTATTTAGAAGCGACAATCGGCGTTTCCTATGATATAGAAAACTGCCTTGTGACAACTGGTGGTATGGGTGCGCTATTTCTCGGCCTGACCTCACTTCTGAATCCTGGTGATGAGGTCATCTTCAGCTCGCCGTACTGGACCAATTATGGTCAGCAAATTGTTCTTTGCGGAGGCACTCCGGTTTGTATCGATGTATCGGAAGCAAATGAATTTGTTATGTCGGCGGATGACTTGCGTCGAGCAATCACACCAAAATCGAAAGTGATTCTGCTTAATTCTCCAAGCAATCCGACCGGTAGCGTGATGAATAGGGATTTGCTCCGTGAGATCGCAGAAATTGCTAAGAAGCAAGACCTTTTTGTTATCAGCGACGAGGTGTACCGCCACATCCTTTTCGATGGTCAGGACTATACGAGCATTGCCTCTTTTCCTGGTATGAAGAAGCGAACACTCATTGTCGACAGCTGTTCGAAAACGCATGCGATGACCGGGTTCCGAGTAGGTTTTGCCACCGGACCTGCTGATTTAATTGATGAAATGACTAAAATTACTGAGGATGTCTGGAGCTGTGTTAATTCCTCTGCCCAGTATGCGGCGATTGAGGCCTTTACGAATGGTGCGGAGTATCGGGAAATGATGGTTAAAGAATATGAAAGAAGGCGTAATTATATCTATGAACGAATAAACACGATGGATAAAATTTCCTGCATTAAACCAATGGGTGCGTTTTACCTTTTTGCAAACATCAAGGATACAGGTCTTTCAGCGAAGGAATTCTGCGACCGACTTTTGGACGAGCAGCATGTTGCTGTGGTACCTGGAGATAACTTCGGCAGCAATGCTTCCGGATACATCCGCATCTCCTACGCTACATCCATGGAGAAAATCAGCGAAGGAATGGATCGGATTGAAACGTTTATCCGCAGACAATGATAAACTTTTTCAGGAATTCAAAGCATCCGTCGTGTTACGATAGCCGTTTGAAGCAGCCCAAGCATTGGCGGGTCGTTCGGAAATTGAAAGTGAATTTTAAAAAAGTATGAAAAAAGGTTTGATTCTTTTTCTAAAATAAGTAATACTAGGGGTACATTTTCAGACATTTACTAAAATTAGGGGTTGCCGGAAAAATGAAGGTCGTTAAATTTGGCGGAAGCTCACTCGCTTCCGGAGCACAAGTTGAGAAAGTCTATCATATTATCGCAGCTGATCCTGAGCGGAAAATCGTGGTTGTTTCGGCACCGGGAAAACGTTATTCGGATGATATTAAGGTCACCGATTTATTAATCGGCTGTGCAGAAAAATATCTTAAAGGACAGGATGCACATCAGTTGGTTGAAGCGATACTGAGCAGATATGAAAGCATCGCTCAAGAACTGCATCTTTCAAATGAAGTGATTAGAAAAATATCGGATGATCTTCTAACCTTGCTGAGCGGTGACAAATCGAATCCCGCATCGTTCATTGAAGCAGTGAAGGCGAGTGGTGAGGACAATAACGCCAAACTGATCGCGGCAGCCCTGAAACATAAAGGTTTGGATGCGCATTATGTTTCACCTAAGGAAGCCGGACTTCTAGTGAGCAATGATCCGGGTAATGCTCGAGTACTGTCTCAATCGTATGAACGGCTCTATGAGTTAAGAAACAGACCGGGCATTACCGTTTTTCCAGGATTTTTCGGTTACAACACAAACGGTGATGTCGTAACTTTTTCCCGCAGTGGTTCGGATATTACCGGATCGATTCTGGCAAATGGGGTTAAAGCCGAACTTTATGAGAATTTCACAGATGTTGATGCGGTGCATGCAGTGAATCCGAATATTGTGCATCATCCAAAGGAAATTCGCGAACTGACCTACCGTGAAATGCGTGAACTTTCTTATGGAGGCTTTTCTGTTTTTCATGACGAAGCGCTTATCCCGGCATTTCGCGCGGGTATTCCGGTCAATGTGAAAAACACGAATAACCCGGAGGCGCCGGGAACAAGAATTGTGAGTGCAAGGAAGAATACAGACGGTCCCGTTGTAGGGATTGCCAGCGATGATAAATTTTGCAGCATTTATGTAGGAAAATATTTAATGAATAGAGAAATTGGATTCGGACGGAAAATTCTATTGATTTTAGAGGAATTCGGCCTATCCTTTGAACATATTCCATCAGGCATTGACGATATGACGGTTATTGTCCGGCAGAATCAAATGGAAGAAAAGGTTGAAAAAAAGATTATGCAAAGGATTATGGCCGATCTTGATGCAGATGAGGTTCGGGTTGAGCATGATCTTGCCCTTATCATGCTGGTTGGTGAGGGAATGCGTCAAAAGGTTGGGACAATGGCGAGAGCATCGCGGGCGCTCGCTGATGCAAAGATTAACATTGAAATGATTAATCAGGGCTCCTCCGAAACGAGTATGATGTTCAGTGTAAAGGAAGCTGTTGAGAGGAAAGCTGTCCAGGCACTGTATCATGAATTTTTTGCTGAAGTGCGCGTGTGAGAAAAATAGTTAGAGAAGAGTCTTCCCTTGCGGTGGCTCTTCTTTTTTTATGTATTTTTATGTTGAGAAACAGCAGAATATCAATTTTAACGGGATTCAGAACAAAATGAAAACTCAAATGAACAGGCGACTCGTTTACTTCAATCCGTCCTTCGGTACATGCCAATTCTGCAAGAGGTTTAAGAGCGAGTTCTTAGCGGCTGATTGGCGGCCACTAAATACCGCCTCAATGGCATAGGCGTGCTCCTGTCCGTAAATGATCACCCAAAATTCATAAGCAGCAGCCGAAGAATGGGCGGCCGCCGGTTGCTCGCGTTTACTGAGACTCAGATCTGCTTTTCCTGCTGAAGTAGCTATTGTTTCATCACTGACAATCGACGAATGATTACTGATCGTGTAGGCGTGCACATCGGAATTGGAGCTGCCCTTTGGAATATCTGCAGCGGTAAACTGGATGAACAGATCGTTCCACTTTCCCGGATGCCTTTCCGTAACGATTTTTTCATTTGGAAGCCTTAGCGTGACATTAAATCGGATCAATCGGCACCTTGACACGACTTTACTTTGTTTTTTATGTGACTGCTGCTTAGGGATGCTTGGATGAGCATTGTTGACACTTCTGCTGTCGTGATCCGCCCGGATATTAAATGCAGTGATTGCGATCAGGAAAACAAGTGCAAGAATGGCAACGCTGTTTATCAATACGGTTAAGGTTCTGTGCCAGGCAGGGCGCAGTGCTTTTTCACCTTTCTTTTACCAATGGTTGATGACGGATTGGTACATTATTTGTTTGCGTTTATCCGAAATAGTCAGCTTCGGCATCTGTCTCAATAAGTGATCAAGCTTATTCATAATTAGCCTCCTTCAACCTCTTCTGCAATACGGTTCGAGCATGGTGGCAGATGGAACGTATTTTACTCTTGCTCCAGTTTAAGATCTCTGCCGTTTCCGCAATGGTTAAAATAAATCAGATCGTGTTTCAGATCATCGCAATAAAGATAAAACCAGTCGGAGATCATTTTTTTGTTTGCCACCGTTTGTCCCCACCCCGCGTTCTTATAAATAGTAGACGAATAAATAGACAAAATGATTGCATTTTACAGGAAAATTTTTCTTTAAAAAATAGATTGGCTTTTGTTTCATGTATACGATCCAAAAAAATCATGTGAGGGGCGATACGGTGAGCAAGATTCACATTTTGATTATATCTGTTGCGGCACTTTTTGTTATTTTTCTAATGGTCGGTTATTTTCTCTATCAGTTTCACGGTTTTCATGATCAAAAGATCTTTGCCGGCGATATGGACCGTGATCACATCAGCAATGAATTTGATGCGGATACAGACGGTGATGGAAACGTGAATTTAAAAGATACGGATGCGAACAACAACGGAAAATCCAATAAACAGGATATTGTTTCCGGAGCGAAACGCCTCGCAGGTGTCCTCTACGATCCGCTTAAAGGTGGTCATGGAAATATAGGCGGAAAGATGGGATTTATTGTCTGTATCGATGTTCCGCGGATTGCTTATGCGGATGCGGGCATCTCACTTGATCAGCTCCTCAAAAATGATTACGCGCAGCACCCCAATCACTATCAGACTCAAAATGGAACCAATACGCCTGCGACACCATACTTTTATCGTCGGGTACGCAATGTGTATGATTATGCAAAAGCCAATGGAATGCTTGTTCGCCGGGCATCGAAGCCAAAAATCGGAGATATTGTTTTTTACAGCAGATATCATGCCACACTTGTTGTCGGTACACATAAGGATGGCACCTATGATGAAGTATCCGCGAGTCCTGAAAAAATTTACACGAGGGAGAATTTGCATAAAAAATGGAAGGTTCGTGATGTCGCCCGATTGCTGAATTGAGCTCTGTGTTGCGCTATTGGTTTAAGCTGCGCGGTCTGCTCGGAAAGAAAGCACACTGATAAAAAATGCAGAGATGCTGACCGCACCGAGTACCCAGGTCAGAATCAGGAAATCCACTGATGTAATCGTTTTGGCAAAGATGACGCCGAGCACGGCTGAAGCGCCAATGGAACCGACGAACCGACAAGTTTGAAACAGACCGGCACTCGTACCGATCATCTTATCAGGCGACTCGCGTAGCATCATGGTTTGCAAGGCAACATTACCGATGCCGTAGCCGCAACCGATTAAGAGCAGGAAAAGACCGATGAGAAGGAGTGAGCGGTCAAAAGCGACAATCATGAGCAGCAGTGATCCGCTCGTAGTCAGCAGAGCGCCCAGTTTGAGCGGTGCGACAGGTCCCGAATGATCGATTCGCTGCCCGGTGATCAGTGATGCCGCGACACTGGCCATTGACATGGTCAGCATCATGGCTCCGCTTAAACGGATACCTAAGTGCATGCCGCTTTGGAAAAAGGCCGGCATGCCATAAAAAAGACAGTAGTTGGTGACGTTCAACAAAATAAACAGCAGGTAGACTAAGGTCAGCCGATGATTCGTTTTCAGTAGATGTAAATTAATAAAGGGATCACGGATTTTGCCTTCTCTCCGGATAAAAAGAACAAATGCGACCAGACCCACAAGGATTGCTCGAGCATTCGCATGTTCTTTGACCGTAAGTAAAAACCAAAGCAAGCAGACAATACTGACCGAAAAAAGGATGATTCCTGGAATATCCAATTGTTTCAGTAAGTTTTTCAGATGAAAAGAAGGATTCTTGATGTTTTTGGGAAAGACAATCAGACCAAGAATGAGACTGATAACGATAAAAGGAAAGTTCACGTAAAAAATACTTGGCCAGCCGCCCCAGACGATTAAAAAGCTGCCGACCGTCGGCCCAAACGCAGTCATGACCGATGCGCAGATTGCCAGAGCAGCAAGCGCTGAACCTTGACGCTCTTGTCTGACGGACTGGTGCACCAGCGCGACACTAGATGGATAAATGGTGCTGTTGCCGACTGCTTGAAGCAGACGCATCAAGAGCAGCATGAGAAAAGTTGGTGCCAACGGAGCAAAAAAGCAAGCAACTGCGGAAAGCAACAGGCCACTGATGAACAGCTTTCTACGCTCGATGAGATCACCCGCTTTTCCGGCAACGGGTTGACCGACAGCACTGACCAGATAAAAAGCGGAGACGAGCCAGGATACCGTTGCAAATGTGAGATGATAGTCTCGCTGAATGCTATGCAGCGCGAGTGCAATCATTGATGAGTTTAGTGGATTAAGAACAGAGCCAGATAAAACAGCTGCCATAAAAGCTGTATGGTTTTTCTTCAACGTATGCATATTCTCGCCTCCGGTCTCAATTGTACATTGTTCCGTATTTGTTCCCAAGTGACGGGCTTATCCGGCGTGCAGTACTAATAATTAATCCTAATCTATAGGTATGCAGCCTTGATTTTTTCGACCGCAGTTTCACCTAGTCTATAAATTTATGGAATATTCCGAAAATATTTTTGATTAGACCAAAACCATTGTATAATGAAAACAATCACGTGAAAGGAGGCGATAAAATGCCCAATAAGGAAAGTGAATTTCATCAATTGTTTGAGACGCTCACGGACACGAGAAAAATTATGCTGGATTTTAAGGAGGGGGTGGACAAGTGCTTAGACTCAATGGATCAGCGTTTTGACGCAGTGGACAAACGTTTGGATAATTTGAGTGCGCAGCAGTCGGTCATGAATCACCGCATCGGCAATTTGGAAACAGCCCAAATTGAAACCAATGTCCGGCTCTCAAAGATTGAAGCCGCGCAAGACAAAACACCGAAAGCATTTATGGCGATTTCGGAACTGTTTAATGAGCACTCCAGATAAAATTTATGGCTTTTTACCCGTCATACTGGTGTGCGTATGAATCTCCAATAAAGATCACTTCATGTTCATTAACTTCTTATCAAATAAAGAAACAAGGTCATTCATTTTACGATGCGGATCGGATTATGAGTAATAGGGCAGCCAGGTTTTGTGCAAAAGCTTTATTCCCTGTTTAATTTCTTCCGGTGACAGTCCTCCGAACCCGAGTAAAATTACTGCATTTTTTATATTCTTAAGAGATGAGGCGGGTTCATACACGTTTATGCTCGCCTTCTTTGCTTGCTTAATCAGTGTTTCCGACGAATTACTGCTTTTTACATGAAGGACAATGTGCAGTCCCGCGTCCTGTCCGCCAATATGAACATGATCTCCCATTTCAGCCTTAATTGTTTCTAAAAGTACTCCCTGTTTTTTCTTATAGAGTGTCCGCATTTTGCGAATGTGCTGCTCCCATTGCCCGTTCTCAATAAAAAGTGCCAGAGTTTGCTGATGCAGGCGCGAAGCAGTTTGCCTCCATTCAAGCTGATGATAGGTCTCAAGCAGAACAGGAGGCAGGACCATATAGCTCACTCGAATTGCGGGCATAAGGGATTTCGAAAAGGTCCCGACATAAATAACACGATTGTGTTCATCAATCCCTTGCAAAGAAGGGATCGGTTTTCCTCTGTAACGAAATTCGCCGTCATAGTCATCCTCAATAATCCAGCCGTTATGCGCATAAGCCCATGAAAGCAGCCTCATTCGTTTGGCAATCGGCATTACCATGCCGAGCGGATATTGATGTGAAGGTGTGATATAGGCCGCATCTGCTTGAATTCTGCTCAGTTCATCTACGGACAGTCCGTCTTCTTCAACAGAAACAGGTACCAGTTGAATGCTCGTTTTCTGCAATGATCGGCGGACGCCTTGATAACCCGGCACTTCCATTGCCAATCGATGAAAACGCCAGTTCATGAGCTGATAGAGAATGGTCAAAATGGATTGTGTACCAGCTGCAATCACCACCTGCTCAGGAGTGCAACGGACACCGCGAGAGCGATGCAGATAGTCGGACAACGCTCTCCGCAGCCGCATCTCTCCTTGGTAGTCGCCATATTTAAGCAAATCCCGCCCTTGATTCAGCAGTTTGCGCTCGCATTTCTGCCATGCATCCAGTGGAAAATGTGTGGTATCAATATCCGACATAAAAAAGTCGAAAGAAATCGAACCTTTTTTCTGAAGTGAGGGTTCCTCATGCGTGCGAGGCGGATAATCAGTAACCGATGCTTCACCAAATGTGCTGTCCAGCTCTGCCACAAAATAACCGCTGCGCGATCTGCTCTCAATATAACCCTCTGCAACCAGCTGCTGATAAGCCATTTGTACCGTTGTTTTGCTTACTTTTAAACGATCAGCGAGATAGCGGATGGAAGGAAGACGTGTTTCTTTTTTTAGGACAGCTTCCTCAATCTCTTGTTTGAAGTAACCATACAACTGAATATACAATGAATCCTTTGACCGTTCATCGAGTTTCGGAATAATTTCCATGGTGTTTTCCCCACTTCTGTACTGGCTGAAATCTGATGATTTGTGCCTTTTAAACAATACAATTATTCTTATAATACATTATAAACACTAAATAAAAGAAAAGGCGGAAAAGATTATGAGACCGTTACGTAAATCAATGCTGGAATGCAAGGATCAGGGGAAAATCAATCAATTTCTGATACACGCACGGATTGGATTCTTGGGTTTGTCGGATAAGGACTATCCCTATGTGGTGCCACTCAATTTTGTTTGGTACAACGATAAAATTTATTTTCATGGAGCGGATGCGGGCAAAAAGGCAGATTTAATGAAAACGAATGCGAACATTTGCTTTACGGTTTGTGAAGAGTACGGGACGATGGCCCATCCTGTACCCGCACATACGGATACGGCTTATATGAGTGTTATCGTTTTCGGCAAGGTAACGCATTTAACGGATTGGAATGAAGCGACGGAAGCCATGCAAAAATTGCTGGATAAGTATGTTCCCGGCTACTACAATCGAGCATTGTCGCGAAACCATGTTAAAAAGTACCGTTCGTCTATGGGGAGCACGACTGCGGTATTTTGTTTGCATCCTGAAGTTTTGACGGCTAAAGAAAAGCCACTTGATCAGAACCGAAAATTTGAGCCGGGCATGAAAGCAGGAAAATCTGAAGGTGACTGAGACGAAGTATACGCAGAAATAAATGGAGAGCACGGTTTGGTTCTCAAGTGGAAGGTTTATAGAGGAAGTCCCAAGAAAATTCGATTATTCATTATCAATTTGGATCAATAGCTAATGTTGTTTTTTGCCGATGGCGAACACATGTGCTATGATTGTTTTATGAAAAGATGTGAACTTCCAAAAAGAATTAAAGTGCGTATCGATCCAAATGAAAAGCAAAAATTATTGGACTTTGGCTATAGCCGTTTTTTTTAGGGAGACAAGCTTTAGCAATTTTGACATTAGAGGGGTGATTTCATGAACGAATATTTTGTGAAAAAGGCGAATGCCGTCCTTCGCTATAACGATTTTCCAGGCCCAGAGCGACCAATCCTGTTTATTCATGGACTTGGTTGCGCAGGTTCTTTTGATTATCCGCAAGTGGCAGCTCAGGCGTCACTGAAAAATCATCGCTGCGTGCTAGTTGATCTTTTGGGCGCGGGCTATAGTGACAAGCCGAATGACTTCACTTACACAGTTAAAGACCATGCAGCGTATCTTAAAGATTTTGTTGAATCGTTAGGACTTAAGTCGTTTATCCTATTCGGGCATAGCTTAGGAGGCGCGGTGGCTCTGTCTTTAGCAGATCAATGCGGAGAACATGTCGAGCGAATCATTTTGAGCGAAGCAAATCTGGATAAAAGCGATGAAGGATCGGCCAGCAAATATATTGCGGACTTTGACCAAAATGATTTTTTGACGAATGGATTTAGAAGACTCGTTGAGGAGAGTCGGGAGAGCGGGAATCAAATGTGGGCGGCATGCTTATCTCTATGGTCGCCCAAGGCAGCTTATTTAATCTCTAAATCTGCCGCGGAAGGACAACAGCCTTCATGGAGAGAACTTTTATACGCACTCGATTGTCCCAAAACTTTTATCTTTGGTGAACGGTCATTGCCGGACTCGGACACGCAGGTACTCAAGGAACACGGTGTATCCATTGAAATCGTAGAAAATGCCGGGCATTCAATGGCATGGGAGAATCCGCGGGGACTGGCTGAAACGATTGGAAAAAGCATTCAATCATTTGAATGAACGTGCCGATCCAGCCACCGGGCGACACCATCATCGTCGTTTGACTTAATGATTCCGGTTGCCCGTTCTTTTAACTCATCCACCGCATTTTCGACAGCATAGGCCTCATCCGATATTGAGAACATCGACAGATCATTCACTCTGTCGCCGAAGGACACGATGCGATCAAAGCCCATGATTTTTTTCAATCGGACAATGGCATTGGCCTTCGTTGCCTGCGCGGGCATTAGTTCGCACCAGTATTCCTGACGGTAAAGTTCCTGCTGAACAATACATTGATATCTGCCGTTTCGGCTGAACCGTTGATGAATCTCAGTCATGGGATCTTGATCACCGATACATGTAAAGTAAAAGACATCTCCTGCATACAGGTCATGAATGTTGGTAACAGAGCGCAATCGCGGGTCACCTTTTCTGGAGTGTAAGTAATGAAGCATTCCGTCATTTTCGTAACCTTTGAGCCAACTTACATGTTCTACGCCGTCAATAAAGGCGTAAACGAGAGGATAGGTTTGCCGTTCCGTTAGCCACTCTGCGACCTCGCGTATACCCTGCTTATTGAATGAGGCAGAGTCGAGCCTCCTGCCGGAGCGCGTGTCGACGATGGATGCGCCGTTATAGATAATGACCGGGATCGGTGTTCTCAGATTTTTTGTAACAACGGAAGCTGAAATAAGTGATCGTGCCGTTGCATAGGTAAAGGCCGTTCCGTCCTCGGTCAACCGATTCAGTGTTTTCGTACTGTACTCGGAAAGCTTAGATTGACTGTTCAGCAGTGTACCGTCAAGATCCGATACATAGAGTGTTTTCATGGATACCTCACAGAGAGAATTTTGATTGTGCAAGACGTTTCGAGGTCTTTGCATAGTCATTATAGCAGGTTTTTAATAGGATCAAGAACTTATAAATGAAACGGACTTAATGAATTTGGCGATCTTCGACAGCGGTGATTCCTTTGCCCACAGTACATAATGCGCGCCGGGAACCTTTATAATGTCAATGTTTGATTGAGCGGCGGCCGATGCACTGTTTTTCTGCTCAAAATGCGCTCTTTTTTGATCAATGCCTTCATAAGAGGCGTAGCAGAGACAGACAGGAAGCCGCGTTTGAGCGAGCATCTTTTTCACGTTCGTTTGATAATGGCAAAGATGGAAAGGAAGCGCTTCTTGTTTTAAAGGGAGCAGGGCATGATAAAAGGACTTGGCAACATATTGGTTTGAGGGATCAAGCCGCATCCACTTGCAAAAAGCTGAGAAGTCGGCTTCTGTGGTGCTTGTCTCCGAGTCCTCTATAGCCGGAAGAATATGATGCCCGGCAAAACTGTATACTTTTTTCTTGAAAATATGGGACAGCAGACTAAACAAAGGCATAAGGATGGCCGCCTTGCCCATTTCTGAAGGCAGCGTGGCAAATTAAAGTGGCAGGTATCCAGCAAAATGAGACTTTTTATCCGACTCGGGTAATAATAGGCAGCGCAGAGACAGACAAAGCCGCCGGCCGAATGCCCGATCAAATGAACCGCTTCTTTTTTTTCTTTATTAAGAAAATCAATCATCCAATCGGCAAGATCTTTTGGTTTAATCGTGTGGTCAAATCCGGTACTTCTCCCATATCCAGGTGTGTCGCAGAGGTATACTTGATAATCCTCTTGAAAAAAATCGGCAATGACTTTGCCTTCCATTCCGGAAAAACCGGCGGCGGGAAAAAACAAGATCGTTTCTTGTCCTTTTCCAAATTTCTTGAATGCACAGTGTCTCATCTGAACAGCCCCTCATATTCGCTAATTAAAGTTTAGTCCAATAAGTGGACCATTTCATCCGTCCAGAGTTGGAGAGGATCTTTTTTTCTGCTCATGATTGATGAACAAATGGACGATGAATCGTGTATACTTGTACTAATTGATAGGAACGGAAGTGCTGATTGTGCGTGAGCCGCGAAATACTCAGGCGATTCGAAAGAAACTTCGGCCGGAATGCGAGAAATGCTTCGGTCTCTGCTGCGTGGCGCTGCCCTTTTCAGATTCAGAGGATTTTGCCTTTAATAAACAGGCGGGGAAACCATGCCCAAATCTGCGATCAGATTTTCACTGTCGCATTCATAGCGGATTGAGGGAAAAAGGATTTAAAGGCTGCACAGCTTTTGAATGCTTTGGAGCGGGACAAAAGGTTTCTCAAGTTACTTTTCATGGAGTGGACTGGCGTGTGCGTGCGGAAGTGGCGAGCAAAATGTTTACAGTGTTCCCAAAAATGATTATGCTTCATGAATTGCTTTGGTATCTTCAGATGGCGCTGTCCTGCATTGCGCCACGATCAATTCACAGCGAACTTTCCCAGGCATTGAACGAAATCGAGCAGTTGACGCAATTGAGTGCGGATTCCATTATAGATCTGGATCTTCAATCACAGCATGAGAAATTAAATGATCTTTTTTTGAGAACGAGCGAACTTGTGTGGCAGGAAACGCAACGACATGATGTGCCGGGTCGGGGAAAGCGGAAAAATTACCGAGGCGCCGATCTTATTGGGAAGAAGCTGAACGACGCGGATCTTGTGGGGGCAAATTTTAGAGGCGCCTACTTAATTGCTGCCGACCTGAGTGAAACAGACTTAACGGCTGCCGATTTTATTGGCGCTGATCTGCGAGATACCAATTTACGCGGCGCTGATTTGACCGGCAGTATTTTTTTGACGCAGGCGCAGCTGAACTCGGCGAAGGGTAGTGCATCGACCAAACTGCCTTCCATGTTCAATCGCCCGTCTCACTGGCAATAGAGTTCATCCTCAAAAGGAGCAGGGAAGATGAAAAAATTGATTATGGTCAACGGCATAATGGGCGTCGGCAAAAGTACCATATCTGAGAAATTAGCCGACCGACTCATGCCCAGTGTTTACTTGGATGGAGACTGGTGCTGGAAGATGAACCCATGGGCGTTCACAGAAGAAAATAAAAGAATGGTGATCAGCAACATCACCTATCTTTTAAATGCCTATCTTTCCAATTCCGGTTTTCGCTACATTATTTTTTGCTGGGTTATGCACCAAGAACAAATTATTGAAGAGATTTTGAGCCGCCTCCATGGTGACTATGAGCTACACAAAATCTCACTTATCTGTTCCGAAGATGTGCTCAGATCCCGTATCATGCAGGATGTTCGGAAGGGAATGAGAACGGCCGATTCAATCGAAGCGAGTATTGTTCGAATGCAATGCTATAAAGAAATGAATACTGTAAAAATTGATGTCAGCGATTTGACCGCGACCGAGGCGGCCGAGCGGATTGCCAGCATAGTAAACTAAGAAAATTCGTGGCAAGCGCTCCATTCAGGTTTTAAAACAAACATTTGTTTAACCGGTTGATTCGCCATTGAGTGTCAATTATCCGAGCGCGACATCAAGTACCATCATTACGGCAAAACCAAACATGGTTGCAGCAGTGGCTAAATCGGTTGAACCTGTGCGTTGCGACTCCGGAATGAGTTCTTCAACAACAACGAAGATCATCGCTCCTGCCGCAAACGCAAGGGCATAGGGAAGCATAGGGGAGACATGAACAACTAGATAAGCGCCGATGACAGCAAAAATCGGTTCAACAGCTGCAGACAACTGCCCATACCAGAAGCTTTTGCGTCTTGAAAGACCTTCACCACGTAAAGGAATAGATACGGCGGCACCTTCCGGAAAATTTTGAATACCGATACCGAACGCAAGGGCAAGTGCCGCGATCATCAATTCTGTATCTCCAGTAACCATGGCACCAAAAGCAACCCCGACAGCGGCACCTTCCGGGATATTATGAATGGTAATCGAAAGAACAAGCAGTATGATTTTACGCAGCTTGGTCTTCGGGCCTTCTTTTTGTGCGATTGGAAAACCGAAATGCAAGTGAGGAATGAGACGATCGACGAGTCTTAAAAAGGCGCCGCCTAGCAAAAAACCGATAAGAGCAGGGACAAACGAGAATCTCCCCATACCGGCACTAATCTCAATGGCCGGTGCCAAAAGCGACCAAAAGCTGGCAGCAATCATGACGCCTGCAGCAAAACCAAACATAACGTTCGCCATTTTCTGGTCTAAATCCTTGAAGAAAAAAACAAGTGATGCACCAGCTGCAGTGCAGCCCCACGTGAAAAGTCCGGCAAGCAAAGCCAGCAGCACCGGATTTAATGCAGAAAGTTCATGCAGCATGTGAATACCCCCTTCTCGCACGTGTTAGATTGATAACCGCTCAATGACTGATTAGCAGCGGAATCTACATCTCTTTTACTGATCATCAGAATCCGCTTATCTCTATTTTTGACTCTATTTAATGTATCTTCCCTAATATGCGTGATGCTATGCTTCACAGCCCAATTTTTTAACAGCCGTTTCTTATAAGCTATGACTGATACATTGACAAGTATGACCTTCTTGAGCCTTTATGTTCTACCCATATTATTCCATAACTGTTTTCAGATGCTAGTGATACTAATATATAGTCTGAATATGAAATTATTGATACTTTTTGTCATCAGAATGTATTGATGCTGTCAATAGGATGTTATTGGAATGCAACCTCAGAGGCCTATGATGAGATGTGTTGGCAGACGTTACATAGAACAATGACTGAAAAAGAGAAATTTTGGGAGCACACAATGGAGGGAATTATGATGAAAAAAAGTATAGTATCACTTGCATTAATCGGTGGACTGACGGTAACAGGTCTCGGGGTGCATCAGGCAGATGCGGCGTCGGCATCATCGGTGGTTTCATTGGCGCAACAGGGAATGGGTTCCACTTATTCTTGGGGACAGAATGACTGTTCGGGATTTACAATGCGCGTGTTTTCACGTTTAGGCATTCAACTGCCTCATAGCTCGGCCGCTCAAGCCGGTTATGGTACTGCGGTTAACCGTTCTGATCTTCAACCCGGCGATCTTGTCTTTTTTAACACATCAGGTTCAGGTATTTCTCATGTCGGGATTTACGTTGGCAATAATCGAATGATTAGTGCGGAAACGGAAAAAACAGGCGTTCGCGAAACGCAAATTTTCGGCGGAGGCGCTTCAAGTTACTGGGAACCGCGTTTTGTAACTGCTCGAAGAATCACAACAAATACGCAACAGACCGCGCAGTCGCAAAAATCGACACAAGAATCAGCTGTGTCTCAATCGTCTTCAACAACTCAGAATTCATCAAACGGCCAAACACAAACCGGTGCGTCGACCGATCAATCTTCAACAACTGATCAGACGAATGCAACAGAAAGCAGTCAGTCATCAGCAACCGACAGGATAAATAAGGTACAGAGCAATCAACCATCAACAGCCGATCAGACAAAATCAACACAAAGTGATGACCAGGCATCTGCAAATAACAGTCAAACGTCACAGGCGACTGCACCTAAGACGGATGACTCAAGTTCTGTTTCAAATGAGACAAGCTCATCGCCAACAATTAACAACGGTGTTTACATTGTGCAGACAGGGGATACTTTGTGGGCAATATCGAATAGGAGCGGAATTTCCGTACAGAAGATTCAACAAATAAATAAACTTGAGGATACACTGCTTTATCCGGGACAGAAAATCAACCTGCAGGATCCGTCTGAGCAATATACGATTAAGTCAGGTGACTCGCTGTGGTCAATTGCCAAAAAACACGGTACAACAGTGGAGCAATTAATGAAAACAAACAATCTGTCCTCGGATCTCATCTATCCGGATGACAAGTTGACGATTTCTGATAATTAAGTATACCTGTAATGAAAAGGCTGCCGCAAAAAATAAGCGGCAGCCTTTTTTGTGTTTTGGCTTGTCGGTACGACGATAAACTTCATATGATGCTGATTACCAATCTGCACTTATTGGTTGGACGAGCAGGTTAAGCGTCAAATCGGATAAATAGACGGAAAAATTCCGCTTATTTTATTAAGGACCAGAACTCTTAATGAAAATGATGCAACAAAAGAAGTCGATCAACGCCGTATTTGGAGCGAAAGAACTTTCGCTAACTGTAAAGGAGCTTTCGCTAAATACGCATACGTCCTGTATGCGACACGAAAGCCATCACATTCTGTGAAAGTATGTCCTGTATGCAACGTGAAAGCCACCGTATTCTGCGGGAGTAAAAATCGGGCGCTTTTTGTTCAAGAAGAACAAGCTGTTTCCATTGGTGAGGCGTGAACAAGAACAGAAGAAAATGATGGGCAGAACTTTATTTGATTTGAGGACATTTCGACATTAATTTTTCATTGAATATATATTGAGTAAGAGTTAAAATGAAACGAATTGAATGAAGAATGTGCTGTCTTACTGAATATTCTTCACCGGTGTTTTATGTATTCATCAGTTAAAAAAGAATGAACGAAAAGGAAGGAAATGTTCGTGTACGCTAAGCATGTACTGCCCGCTCGCACTCATAGTCATAATGAGAATTTGCTGTATTTCATGATTTCAATTTTTTTTAATGCATTTGGAAATGCGCTGACCGTTTCACTGAATTTGGGAAGCGCACTTTGGACAGCGTCGGCTGTTAATTTTACAGCGCTGACAAGCATTCCACTGAGTTTAATTTTGTTTGCCTCAGGTGTTCTGGTCATAATCATCAATGCCCTGATTATTGGTAAAGTCGACTGGCATCGCATTATCGGCAATATAATTTTCATGATTCCGTTCAGCTATTTAATTGGGATTATCAGTACTTATCTCGTTGCTGTAGGGATTAATGAACTGCCGCTTATTGTGCGTGTGGTATTGGACATCGTTGGTGTATGCTTTATCTCACTGGCGATTTCAATTTATCAACGTGTGAATCTGATGCTTCATCCATGTGATGATTTGATGCAGATTATCCGTTTTAAATTTTTTAAAGGCAACGCGACGGTCGCTCAGCTTGTTACGTTCTCACCACCGGTTGTGATCATCCTTTTTTGCTGGATCGATTTGCACCAACTTTATGCCATCAATGTCGGCACTATTTTCGCGCTCCTGTTTCAGGGCTCGTTGGTTGGTGTCTTCGATAGAACGGTGTTCCCGACACTTAAGCATCAGAATATTGATCATAGCCAAGTGAGCAGTCAGAACCGGGAACATCATAGCCTGAACATGTAATGGTGCCTTAACAAACAGTGAATGAAACCGATTCGTTGTCGTATTGATCCCCCGGAGCTTGCTCATACTAGTTCCTGAGGAGGTGAGCGACTTTGGCTAAAGATGTGCTCTGTGAGGTAAACAATTGTACGTTTTGGGATGAAGGAAACCATTGTTCTGCGAACGCTATTTATGTCGTTAGTCATAAAGGCAAGCAGGCCTCAAACGTCGAGGAAACAGATTGCAAGACGTTTAAACCGGAAAAATGAAAAAATTAATGAAGGAGCGGGTAGACACAGGTCTGCCCGCTTTTTACAAAAGAGTAATGAACAAATCTGCTGTTTACAGCATTTTATCCATATTAAACCACTCAATACCTCCATGCTGGGACTCTGCAATGCCGTGATTGACATAGCCATTCTTTTGATAGAAGGGAATAAGTGATTCTCGACAGGTGAGCGTGACGGTCAATCGATTTTTCGCGCGTGCCTGTTTTTCGAAGGCACGGAGAAGCATACCTGCAATACCCTTTTTTTGATAATCAGGAGCGACGACAATACCCAGAATGCTTTGATAACTGCCGCTTACCGGATTCGGCATCGTTTGATCAAAAAGGTCGTCGGTGATAAAGGGAGCAGATAGGACCGGACCATTCACGTAACCAATAATTTGATTTTTTTCCTCTGCAATGATAAAGGTGTCGGGTATTGTCTCAATTCGATTGATGAATGCCTGCTTCGTCGCTGCTTCTTCGGGTGTGAATGCTTTATTTTCAAGGATGACGAGCGGCTCTAAATCCTCTTTACGGACTTGTCTAAAGATCATAACAAAGATTCCTTTCGAATCGGTTTATAACCATTATAACAGGGTTATGCGGAAGGAAAATGCAGAGTCGCTGTGGAAAGAACACTAGAGCTCCTAAGTTGGGAGCAGTTGACCGATGCAGCAATTCACTTGCCAATCAAACGCTCAAAGTAATGAATCCCGTAAAGAAATATTGTGCGAAAGAGGTGAGCAGCTTGGATAAATATCGATTGGGGAAAGAAATCAAAAGATGGAGAAAAAAACGTGGAATGACACAAAATGAGCTATCAAAAGACATTTGCCATCAATCTGAAATCAGCAGAATTGAACATGGGGAAGTTTATCCAAGTATTGATTTGCTGCAATTATTTTCATCGAAATTAAAAGTCCCTGTCTCTTATTTTTTTAAAGTGCTGATCTATGATGATTTTGCTAATAAGAAAACAATTGTGGACAGGCTCTTTGAACTGAGCAAGCGAAAGAAGTATGACGCAATTTTGAACTGTATTGTTCATGAGCAAGATGATTGTTCAGGATACGGTGATTACAGTAAAATTTTGTCGTGGCACTATTGGTTAGCGATGTATCGATTGAACAAGGTTGACGGCCTTACCTGTATCACAGAGCTTAAGTTGTTATTATTGGATAAAACACCGTCCGTGATTTATCTCCATCTGGATTATTTCATAAAAAATTCTATTGCTAATATCTTTGCAGAACAGAATAAGATCAGAGAAGGTGCTCGCCTTTATAAAGAAATCATTCAGTATGATTCTTTTGAGGAAAAATTTGTTAAGCTAAAAATTAAGGCATTATATAATTTCAGCAAACTGCTTTTTCAACGCGAGGAGTATGTATTAAGCATTCAGCATATTGATCATGCCATCATGCTTTCGATTCGTCTCGATCACATGGCCCTGTTAGGTCAACTGTACTACCAAAAAGCAGAATGTATGGAAAGGCTGAATGATTCAAATGATCAGATCGCGGCATTATATCAAAAAGCATACGTTTTTTTTGATCTGCTGCACCTCGATTTTTATAGACAAATTATCGTTTATAAGAAATATAATTACCTGAACGATAGGATAAACACGGCAGATTAATTACAAACCAAGCAACAAAAACAACCAGGCCATCGTGACCAGACGGCTTGGTTGTTTTTTGATCTGCCAGTTTATTTTGGCGATAGGACATCTTCGAATGGCAGATCGGACTTGTCTTGCGGGAGAGCAGTCAAAGAAAGAGTTAACGTTAAGAGACACATGATCAAGCTGCACTTAATCAACGCTTTTTTCATCGAGAACGCCTCCATAAGGAATGAAGATGGTTCAATCTATTAGACTATTATACGCCCCTGCTATCGAAAAATATTATGCAATATTGCATCATTTTATTCACTCATTTTCCAACAAAATCTGACAAAAAAATAAATAACAAGTTGTTAGTATAGAGACAATCTATGAATCAGGGGGAAAATCTATGAATAAACTAGTCAAACGAACGACTCGCAACATTATCGCTGTTCTCATTGTGTTTGTTGCCTTTTTTGCCACGTATGCATTTGCCAGTGCAAAGTCAGAAAGCCTTGCTGCACCGCCTAAAGGGTGGAAGGCGCATAACCCAATTCACTACAAACCAATTTCTAAAGGGATTAAACCAAAAGCAGTGGCTAATGTCTATTCACCGACACAGATCAAAAAGGCATATGGTATTGATCATCTGGGGCAAACAGGAGCGGGGCAAACAATTGCGTTGATCGAGGCATATGGAAGTCCGACTATACAAGCTGATCTTGATACCTTTGATCAGCAATTCAGTCTTCCTGATGCAAACATTGAAGTTGATTATCCAAGTGGGAAGCCTAAGACAGATGGAGGGTGGGCACTTGAAACGGCCTTAGATGTCGAATGGGCGCATGCCCTTGCACCGGATGCTAAAATCATGGTCGTTGCGGCAAAGTCTGCGTCAACTGCCAATCTATTAAAGGCTGAGGATTATGCAACGAGCCATGGAGCGACCATAGTCTCGAATAGTTGGGGAGGCTCGGAATTTTCAGGAGAAACGTCTTATAACACACATTTTAATCATTCAGGGATAACCTATCTGGCATCTTCCGGTGACAACGGCTCGGGAAGTTCGTGGCCGGCTTCTTCTCCTTATATTGTCTCAGTTGGCGGAACATCTCTAAGTACAGACATTTCAGGTAATTATAATGGTGAAAGTGCCTGGTCGGGTTCAGGTGGCGCTACGAGCTCTTATGAAAGCAGACCTTCTTTTCAATCCAATTGGGCAAGTATTGTTGGTACAAAGCGTGGGATACCAGATATAGCTTTTGATGCGGATCCAAACACCGGTGTCTATGTTTACACAAGTACCCCGGATCAAGGGCAATCAGGATGGTTTCAAGTTGGCGGAACCAGTTTCAGCGCACCAGCGTGGGGTGCCATGATTGCATTGTCAAATCAATTGCGTACGCAGCCGTTGTCCAGCACGCAGGCATTAAACGCAATATATGCAACGGCGGGACAATCCGGAAGCGTGGGTTACACAACGGACTTTCATGATATTATTTCAGGAAGCAATGGCGGTTATCTTGCAGCATCAGGCTATGATCTGGTTACAGGAATTGGCAGTCCGGAAGCAAATCAATTACTTCCGGCTCTGAGTAGTTATTGATTTCTTAAAAATGATCGAACACGTTCTGCCTTCATCAAGAAGAGGCAGAACGTTTTTTATTTAGGAGACGAGGTGAATCTAAAAGGATTTAAAGTACGTATTGATCCAAACGAAAAACAGAAATAATGATTCAATTAAACTTTGGCTATAATCGTTTTTGGGGATCTGTTTCACTCCCCTGTGTCTTTGACGGAATATATTTCTCAGGATCATTTTCTTACTTTGTGTCTTTAAATAGGTCAATAAATCGACGCGCCTTTTTTGTCAGGTAGCGGTCTCTCAGCCATATAATACCGACATCCGACTGAATGGTAATGTCGGGAAGTTCAAACATTTTAATGTCCGCGACAGAAAAGGCGGAAAGCACGGACTTGGGAAGGATTGTTACACCGATTCCGCCGGTCACTAAGGCAATCGTAATCGAGACACTCGAACACTCGCAAACAATATTCGGTTCAAAGCCTAATCGGCGGCATTCATTGACAATTTTCTTATTGAGCTGCACTGTTTTGTCGCTCTTGAGTGCGATAAGCGGGGTTGTGGCCAGGTCCTTTAATAAAAAGGTGGATTTTCCATGCAGGTTCCCGCTTGTAGGGACAATCATGACAAACGGGTCGGAGGGAAGTCTTAGCGTTTCGTATTTGATTGGATCCTGATTGGATTCAAAAGGCAATCTTGTGACGACCAGTTCAATGTTTCGATTCTCCAAGTAATCCCCCAAGACGACATGATCGCCTTCTAAAATTTTAAAAGTGACCTGCGGGTAGCGTTCGCGAAAATAGGCGATTTTCTCCGGCAGCAGGGAAACACAGGAGAAAACCGAACCAATTTTCAGTGTGCCTTGAATGCCCAGATCGAGTTCTTTAATCTCGGTAATGGTTTCATCCAATTGCTGAAGAATTGCTTCAGCTTTGACGCGAAAAACGGAACCGGCCTCGGTAAGTGCCATACCTTTTCCTTGACGATCAAACAGGATGACACCAAGTTCTTCTTCAATCTGTTTTAATTGCCGGCTCAGAGGCGGCTGCTCGATATTCAGTTTCTTGGCGGCACGCGTGATCTGTCCTTCCTGGGCAATAGCGAGAAAGTAACGAAGCTGGCGGATATCCATTGATGTCCCTCCCTATGTATACCTACAAAGTATGATAAACAAACAAAACGGATATTTTCTATATGGATAATCGAATGATACCATAAAATGTAGGAAGTCAAAAAGGGGGAAGAAGATGAAGACCCAACAGATTTCAGTCATTGTTAAAAATCAGCCGGGCATCTTAGCACAGGTTTCCCAGCTTTTTAGTCAATCCGGCTTGAATATCGATGCGATGACAGTCGGCACTTATAAAGAAATGCATACATCTAAAATGAAAATCCTGCTGAAATCCGAGTCTACGGTTCTTGAAAGGGTGATCAGCCAACTTAATAATCTGGCTGATGTTCTTCAGGTCAATGTCGCGCGGCCTGTTCGGTCACGAGATTCAGTGAGCGGAAAATTGAGTGCACTCTTTTCGAAACGCTCGGTCGCATTTTGGCTTGTCGCTTACAGTCTGTGCGTCACTCTTCTTGGAACAAATATACCTTCGCCACTGCTCGCTCTTTATCGCGTTCAGTGGCATCTGTCACCGGGAATGGTGACGCTGCTTTTCGCGATTTACGCAGTTGTCGTCATCCCAACGATTATTATTTCCGGCCAGATGTCCGATCAATTGGGACGAAAAAAGCTGCTGATTCCCGGAGTTTTTTTCATTATAGTCGGCTCAATATTATTTATCCTGTCTACAAATTTCACAATGCTGTTTATTTCGCGGATTTTTCAAGGCATATCGGTTGGTATGATGAATGGAGTCGCAGTCGCCGCATTAACCGATCTGGACGTAAAACAAAATCGGATTAAGGCAGCGTTTGTCGGTTCAATGGCTGTGACTGTGGGTAACGCACTTGGTCCCATCCTGTCCGGTGTTCTGGGTGAATACGCCCCTTTTCCCATGCAGCTCGCTTATTTTTTGCATATGCTTCTGGCAATTCCATGTTTCATCGGCTTGTTTTACATGAGCGAAAAGGTAAAGCATTCCACCGCTATTCGTGTGCATCGGCCGGCCGTTCCGCGTGCCATTATTGGTCGTTTCTATCTCTCCGGAATGACCTCGTTCATTGCCTGGTCGATCATGAGCCTGATGCTGTCGATCATTCCGAGCTACACGAATCAACTAGTAGGGAGCTCAAACTTGGCGGTGGCCGGCGCGATTGTTGCCCTTGTACTCAGTATTTCAACGATCAGCCAAATTGTTCTTAAACGCATCGCACTTCAAAAGCTGTCGATTATCGGCTTTATCGTGATGACCGCCGGTCTTGCATCACTGGCTGTCGTATTGGAAACAAAATCACTGATCTTTTTGTTCCTGACTACCGTATTGGTCGGTTTTGGTCACGGTCCTGCTTTTGCCGGAAGTCTTGCGCTGACCAACCATATTTCACCCGATGAATCACGCGGGGATATCATTGCTTCGTTCTATGTGCTGACCTATCTCGGCGTCAGTCTGCCGATCCTTGGCCTCGGTATCGTAGCGCATTGGATCGGTCTAAACGGAGCAATCCTTCTTTACACGCTACTCATGACACTGATGATGCTGGTCGGTGTGGTGTTCTGGATTGTAGATCAGCGATGCGAGCAAAAAATGGAACAATAAGACAGCCTGCCCTGGCGATCATGTGCAGAACAGCCCTTTGCAGTTGTTAAGAACGTCGGTGTTTTAATACGGCAAAATAACGAAGCATTATGGATAGGAACAGGTAACTCAGCACAACAAACGAGAGATAATTGATCCAGAATTGATGCAGCTGAATGATGTGCAGGGCACTGAGTCCTTGCTGGATACCCATGACGATCAGTATGGTCACAGCAAGCATGAAAAACAGCTGAATGTAGCGTTTCAATGTAAATCCCCCTCTCTGCATTTGTTTTGGAATTTGCGCGCCGATCTTTTTACATGCTTCATATTTGGCAGGCGGCAAAGTATGAACGCCATATGTGTCGGCGCAGACCGCTTCAAAGAGACGATGCATCCCTGCGGTGCTGAGCGGCAGGTCCATGGCTTTAAACGTTTGATCGGTGATGCCGCTGAGTCGATTGGTCCATTTTTTCGCCGTACAGCTTGTGATCAGCACATACCCTTTGCCTTGATAGCTGCCGGGAAGCAGGTCACCTTTTGAAGAATAATGGACCAATTCGGAACGGAGATTGTCCAGAAACAGTTTCATTGATCCAGAAACATTGCCCCAATAGGTTGGCGAGGCGAGAACAAGGCATTCGGCTTCGCGTAGGGCTGCGACTAGCTCATCGTCGCCCCCGAATTTGATTTGATCTAAAGTATCGGTATTCAGATCGATGCATTGAATGATGCATCCTTGTTCTTTTGCACCTTCCAAGACGGCGGTAAGCATTTGCCGTCAGGCCATCAGGATTCACGCGCCGAGTATGCCGATCACGTTAATTGTCATGGCGATTCTCCTTGCTTTTAATAAAAACAACCAGCACCAACGCGTGATTGCACGTCGGACTTTTTGCCGCATAAAGCAGGGTTACCGTCTGAGTGCGGCTCAGTTTTATTAATTTCTCGACACCGTGCTGTTTCTCCTCATCCTCGGATAGTTCCTTTTGATAAGCTTCTTGAAAACGCGCGAATTTCGCTGGTTCATGGTTGAACCATTTTCGCAGCTCAGGACTTGGTGTGACAGATTTCATCCAGTCATCAAGCCGGGCACGTTCCTTTGATATCCCGCGCGGCCACATACGATCGACGAGAATGCGTAAACCGTCGGAATCCTGCACGGGTTCATAAATCTGTTTTATCTGAATGGTCAATGTGATGCCTTCTTTTAAATCAATCTTCGTTATTTATTATTCTCCGATTGAATGAGCTCGTCAAAGGGATGGTCAGATACAAGGATTGATTCAGTCGGACATCCGTCATAGGCATCTTCGAGATCCATGAGCAGTTCATCAGGAATTGGTTTAATCCCTTTATTTCCATCGATGATTGAAAAGGCAAGCCCTTGATCATCATAGTTGAAGATATCTGGTGCGGCTGCTTCGCATGCTCCGCAGGAAATACAGGTCTCCTTATCCACACGTGTATACTTGTTCTCTTTCGGCTGAGTGTTCACAGAGATCATCTCCCCATACGTTGTTTCTTAGCATCCGCGCACGATGTCGCCACATGCCGATTTGACCAAGATGACATCGCTGTCTTCTTCAGCTCGTACCGAATGAAGCTCCTTTGCATTCAGGTGCACAAGCTTGCCGGGTACAAGATGTTCCGATTGTCCGGATGCTGTGAATATGATTGAACCGCGTACGGGAACCACAGTCACTTCTGCGTCACCGCCATGATGTTCGGGAATTTCCTGTCCTTTTTGCAAAGACAAGTGCATGACGGTCTGGCAGTCATCCTGATAAAGACGTTCCTTAAGTGTTGTTCGATTTTCGCACGTAAACAGTTGCATGAATCATCGCTCCCTAATGTATAAAAAATGAGTGACTATACCTTTGCTTTAATTGAGAAATTCTATCATCTATACTATAGATAAATAGAAAAAGCGAACATGATTCAGATCAAGTTGCTGTAAATACAGAAACGATCTTTAGGAAAGGAGGGGTACAATTGACTGAGTTGAAGGCAACCGGATGGTTTCAAGGGCTTTCCCAAGAAGCAATGAATCAGATCAAAAGCAGCGGAACGTTCAGAACTTTTCAAGAAAAAGAAATTATTTTTTTACAGGACGATGTACTGACCCACTATTTCTTTGTTGTAAACGGTCTTGTCCGTGCCTTTCATCAGAATAAATTAGGAAAAAAATGGATTGTAAGTCTGTTTTCACAAGGAGATTTGTTCCCGCATGTCGGACTCGCAGATCATGCAGCCGTTTATCCCGCCAGTGCAGAAGCATTGGCACCAACGACTCTTTTTTCGATCAAACAAACCGTCATGCAACAGCTCTTGCACCGATATCCGGTGATTCAGCAGCAGTTTACCGCCTTTTTGGCGATGAAAAGTCAGGAACTAATCAATCGATACTCTGATTCGGTTCTAGAACCGGCACTTGTGCAGCTCGTTTCCCTGCTTAAACGATTGGCACAACAGTCGGGTATGCGCGTATCGAACGGTTGGGTACTCATCCCGAATCTAATGACTGAGCAGGATATGGCCGCGTATATTGGGGTGGCGCCGGAGACGGTCAGCCGTTTGCTGAATCGTTTGTATCGTGAGCGGCGTGCCAAATCTGCCGGTCGGGGTAGAATTTACATTGATCTCGATAAGTGTTGAGCGCCAAGATGTGTTATCGGCAGAACTTTGCATTCTGCTCAGTATCCGGAATATGAGTACAGAAGGTGATGCGTGATGTTGAACCATTTTATGGAGAGACCGATGACTCGGACGATTTCATGCTGCTGATTTATGGATATTATGATGTGCAGCTCCGGAACATGGCAATGGTCACAATTTCAGAGAACGGACAACTTGATTAAAGGATGGTGCGGAAGATAAATGGACTGTTATCAAAAGCAGTTCTCTTTATTACGGCTTTATATCTGTTTCTTTTAAAATCAATGAAAAAAGAAATTTAAAAGGATATGAGATCAATTGCAGTTGTGAAGTGGACATAAATCTGATATACTTTTAACTATGGGAACATACGTTCTTGATTAATATACTTCACGCAGGTAAGACGAGCAGAAAAGAGTGAGTAGAGATGGAGAAGAGGATATTATTTGTACTTTTGGAAGAGTACGCTGACTGGGAAGGTGCCTATCTTGCCTCTGAAATTATGAGAAGTTCAAATGAGGAATCAAACAATTACTGTGTTAAAACCGTATCCTTGATAAAGGAACCGGTTCATTCGATTGGCGGATTCACTACGCTACCCGATTATGCTATCGATTCAGTAGATAATCATTTCAATGGGTTAATTCTTATCGGAGGAAACTCATGGCGAAAGGAATCGAGTAAAAAAGTCATACCGCTCATAAAAAAAGCATTAGAAAATAATGCTGTCTTAGGTGCTATTTGTGATGCTACGGTATTTTTGGGAATGAACGGATTTCTCAATGAAGGCAAGCATACAAGCAATCAGTTAGAGGAATTGAAGAAAGCTGCGGGGAAAAATTATAGCGGCGAAAAAGAGTACATCAATCAACAAGCTGTCCGAGATGGCAACAGGATCACCGCTAATGGCACTGCCGCGTTAGAATTTTCAAAAGAAGTCTTAGTGGCGTTGGGCATTAAGAATAAAGCGGAGGCTGATGACTGGTACCATTTTCATAAACTTGGCTACTGTAAATACATGAAACAACTGAATAATATTGGTTAAGAGCACCAGGCATGTTACAATGGAAAAAATGAAAGGGGCGTTGCGTGTGAACCAAGCCTTACTTGTCATTGATTCGCAGCAGGCGTTAATCGATGGCGATGCTCAGGAACCCGGTGTTCCCAATAAAGAAGAACTGCTTCAAAAGATTAATTTTGTGATTGAAAAAGCGCTACAAGCCAAAATAACCGTAATCTTTATTCGCGATACGAGTGTATCCGATGGGAACGGAGAAGGATTCCAGATTCATCCGGCGATTCATATACCGGAAGGCGCGACGATATTTAATAAAAGTGCGACGAGCTCTTTTTATCACACACCATTGTTGAACTATCTTCAAGAGCGCGGTGTTGAGCATCTAGTGATTGCAGGATGCAAGACCGAATATTGTATTGACACAGCCGTTCGAATGGCTACGGTCAACGGATTCGATGCGACGCTGGTTGGCGATGCACACGGTACCTCGGATTCATCCGATTTGTCAGCCGAGCAGATCATCAATCATCATAATCGAGTGTTGCACGGATATGATAATGACGACCATTTTTCGCTTGTCAGGAGCGCAGATGAGGATTTGTTTCACCCGATCCATGACAAGTATCGTTGATATGAATCAGATTAGCAATAGGCATAAGGGACAGCATTGATGCTGTTCCTCATTTTGTGCACTTTTTTTCGATGAGACGGAACGAAAGGATCATGGGAACGTCATTTTTTCAATTGACATAGATGTAAATAATGCTATAATACATTAAAATCACATCTAAATACTTGGCTATATACTTGTTTATCCAGAGAGGGTAAAGGGTCTGGCCTCAACAGCGGACCTTGCAAAGAGGTTTTCTGTACATGGGAAATCTCTTTTTTGTTTGTCTGAATAATTGGATAAAGAGCCAAAACCCAACTTGAGAAAATGCAAATGATTAAAAAACGAGAAAGGGTGAATGAATTTGGCAGAACGTTATTTTGAAGTAGAACCAGGTATTGAGTTGCACTATCGTGACGTGGGGAGCGGAAGACCGCTTGTGTTTATTCCGGGTTGGACATTCAGCATTGATGTATTTGAAAAGCAGATTGCTTACTTCTCCACTCATTATCGCGTGATTGCAGTAGATCCGCGAAATCATGGGAAATCAACGATCAGTGTAAACAGAAATACGTACGATGTGCAAGGAGCGGATCTCGGAAAACTAATCAATCACCTTGAACTAAAGGATGCCGTATTGATCGGTTGGTCATTTGGCGGTCTGACGCTGTGGTCCTATGTAGAGCAATTTGGCGTTCAAAATATTTCAGCCGCTGTTACCATTGATGTATCTCCGCGGACTCTTAGCTCGGATTCTGATGAGTGGGTAGCCGGAACACTTGAAGACCTCATCGCTGTCCATAATCATTCTCTGGATTCTGCAGAACATTATCGTCAGTTTATTGATTCATTTGCTGAAAATCTATTATTCGACCACGCGATTACTGATGAGGAAAAAAGTCGATTTACAGCGCCGAGCCTGCGTCTCCCGCATCAAATTGCCGATGCTCTTTATGTCGATGGCTGGCTAACAGACAAAAAAGCAGCGGCAAAAACGGTTGATGAAGCAGTGCCCTCGTTAATAGTTACTTCATCGGCGCGTGCAGATACCGCCAAGCCTTATATACAAAAAGAGCTCCCCAATAGTGAAGTGCATTCGTTTGGCAATCATCTGTTATTTTGGGAATATGCCGATCGATTTAATGAAATACTCGACCAATTTCTTAGCAAACATAATCTTTCAGAGACTGCGTTACAAAACTCGTAAAATTGGGGAAGTACGTCAAGCTTGGAAAAAGCTGAGAAACAGCAAATGAAGAACCCGCTCGAGTACCAATAAAGATGAAAACGCCCACCTTAGAATGGGCATTTTGTATGATCTGATTTTTATTTAATTTTCATCCGAACATTGCCGTGAACGCGCTCGGGATAGTCGATGATCTTCAATTTGATTGGTTCTTTATAATGACGATTCGGGATGCTCAGCATTTCCTCGTGAATGCTTGAATTTAGGGCAGCCGATCCTTCTGAGCGCGTTTGATAATGCTTGCCACTTTGATCGGTAAACGTTGAGTCGAAAATTCCGTATCCTGAACGATGGTCGATTTTCGGTATGTGTACAGCAAATTTTAAGATGAGATCCGATTTATGCTCACTGTCGGTACGAATGGACTTGAGCGTCATACGATCAGCGACGGGATTTCCAATCAATTTCTTCTTTTGTAAATCGACTGTGAGATAACGATCACGTTTATCGATGACGCGCGCTCGGGTCAGACTTAGGTACAATGAGCGCGGATGCGCATAATAATTGCTTTGCAGGTAAAAAGTTTGATCATTTTCATTTGAGCCGGTAGCGGTGAATCCTTGTGGCGGAGTCCAACCACGCCCTTGTTTGTCACTGAGCTGCAAATCATCTAAGTGTGTGATTTGCTTGGTGTTTTTCGGATCGTAGGTAATATGGACGGCAATTCGTGTCGGATAGACGGTGACCGATTGGATCGTCAGCTTTTGATCTTCCAGCGAAACAGTTCGATTTAAGGGATAGCTGATTTTCATCTTCTCATACTTTGTTATATTGTAAGGAATTTTGAATATCCAAGTTCCCATTTTAAACGTAAGCGACAGATAGAGCGGATCGGTTAATTTCTTTTCATTCAACGACATTGAGATCCGGTCATGAAAAGTTGATTGCCTGATCGTTAGTTGCTTCTTCGTTTTTCCAATCAGTCCATAGTTAAACTCAGTTGCTCCCATGACGGAACGTTTGTATTTGTTCTTAATATCGAAGTTTTTCAACTCGGGCTGAATTTTTTTCTCCGATTGCTTGATTGTGTAGAAAAAGATCACTTGATGTGAATCGGCAATCATGCTATTGATGGTGACTGTTGTTCCGTTCTTTGTTTGCGATAAATTGAGCTTTTGCAAGCCATGATGATCAACCGCGTCTTCGAGTCCGTGATCACCGTTCAGAAGCTTAACGATCGCTTTCATGCCGGGTACATGGGAGACATAGCTGGCGAACGCGGGCGATATTTTAACCAACGATAAAAAGAGTAGAAGAATCGCAGCTGCTGCGCTCACGATTTGCATGATTCGTCGCCTTTTTTTGATTCTTCGTTTTGCTTTGCTGATGCCAGAGAGGGCGGCATCCAATGACTTGGGTGAATCCGATGTCTGGTTGAACTGCTCTGTCATTTTTTCCAATTCATTTTCTAATATGCGCATTACGTTTCTCCTCTCCGGCCAGATATCTCCGCAACTGGGTCAACCCATGGTTCAATCTTGTTTTGACTGTCCCAAGCGGAAGATCAAGACCTTCGGCGATTTCCGACAACGTGTATTGATGATTATATTTTAGAATGATAATGATTTGATCATTGACTGACAGCTGATGGACCAATATTTCGAAATCAAGACTAGCTGCCGGATCACGAACATCGCCGGTTTGATCGGGAATGGAATCAACGGGAATGAAACGCTTTCGCCGCCGCAGTTCATCCAAACAATAATTGATCATGATACGAATCATCCATGTGCGCGCGTAGTTCGTTTTTTTGATCTTGTGAAAATGTGTGTAGGTGCGGCAAACCACTTCCTGCAATGCGTCCAGCGCGTCTTGTTCATTTTTCAGATAGCGCCAGGCTGTACGGTAGAGTTCGCTATGACAAGAGGTCAGCAGTTTTGTAAATTGCTCTTCGCGTTTTTTTGCGGCACTTAAAGGGTGTGAAAACATTAAGTTCACCAATTTTCTGTTTGCTCTGTATCTATTAGACTGAGAAAACACAGGAACGGTTTTGTTTTTTTAACAAAAAATGACTCATATCCATAATGGAGTGAGCCATTTTACAAATAATCGAATATATGTTCGGATTGCGTGACATCTGAATTAACGAGGCTATACCTCAATTTTTATACTAATAGTATAAATTATCATAAAATATAAGTCTCTATTTTCTCCACGAATTCTTCTATTCTTAATTTACCCGGCCGATATGACATGCATTTGCTTGGACGCAAATGCGAGAAATGGGATCATAATTTACAAATTCGCTTACTCGGTGAAGCGGAGGACTCGCGGATCGAGTCGGCCGGCGTCCGATTATGCTGCTTGGCGCGGCTGTTCAAACCGTAATGTTTGCCGCGCTGGCGCTTGGCGCAGTTTTGTTTTTCAAATACCAAAGCGCGCTTTTATGGACATGCGCCTTAATCATTTTTATCTATCTGCTGGCCATGTTTTTTATGATTCACGAAACGAAGCCTCCGAAAAAAAGTGAAAAGAGGAACGTGAAACTTATTGAACTGGTGTTCCGGTCGCTTTGGGGCAGCATGAAACTGATTGCTTCGGACAAGGTGTTCGGTCTCTATATTCTTGCAGTAGTGTTTGCGATTTTCACCATCATGCAGCTCGACCTGTACTTAGCGGTTTATGTCATCAATTACGTTCCTGCGCAGCCGCTCATCAGTTGGGATGACTGGCGTTTCATGCTATCAAGCTCAGAGGTATTCGGCTGGCTGCTCGGACTGAATGGTCTCATGTTTGTTTTGCTCATTCTGCCGATCAGCCGTCGGTTAAAAAATTGGAGCGAGCGACATCATGCTGCTTTCATGTCTTCTTTCCGGCGTTGGAACGTTCGCTGTGGGGTTGAATTCAAACCTTTGGTATCTGTTGTTTGTGATTCCGGTTGTGTTCACACTCGGTGAGATCGTACGCTCACCCGTGACAGAGAGCTTCGTCAGTCATTACGCACCAACCGATGCGCGTGCGCAATATATGGGCGCATCCAATCTGCAATTTACAATTGGCCGTTTTCTCGCGCCGCTCGCCGTTTTTATATCGGCATGGGTACCTCCAATAGGTGTTTTCAGCATGTTGCTGCTTTTTTCAATAATCAGCATGGCCCTCTACTTCTACCTATTTAAGGTTTATGCAAAGAAAAAAGGAAACATGAATTTCATATAAATGTTTGTTTAAGGCATAAGTAACGATTTATTTTTTGGACAAAAGGCCACTGCATGGGGCTTGAGAAAGCCACTGGAAAAGATCATGTCTGGCGATTAATGAAGGCCGACACTGTGAACCACCAACCGATACCCAAAGAGACATGTTTAGATCAAATGCCCTATAATGTCACCTAAATTGGCTACCTTTTAAGCCACTTGCTCGATGGTTGAAATTCGATCGATAATCGGACTTTGACTACCGAGCTTTTTTTGATTCTGGATTTATACTCGCAAAGCAACCTTTAACCAAGATTCGGGAAATTTCCCATTCGATTGACGCTTTTCTCGTTGTCCCTATACGTTTCCCGATACCTTTGGAATCTATTGTTTGCGCTTTCACATGATGATAATCTCTATGTATCAAAAGAAAACGCATTCAAAAAGGGGACTTGAAAATGGGATTAGTATTGGCACGAATTGATCAGCGTCTGATTCACGGCATTGTCGTTACACAGTGGGCGGCGCACACAAAAGCGAAACGGCTGATGGTCGTTGATGATGAAGTGAGCAAAGATGAGACGCAAAAAGCAGCGATGCGTATGAGTAAGCCCGCAGGAACGGGGATGTCGATCATTGACACGCCTACGGCTATCACCAACTTCAAGAGCGGGAAATACGACAGCCACAATGTTTTATTAATTGTTCGTGAACCGGAAACATTATTGAAACTCGCCGATGGAGGCGTTCACATACCAAAAGTTAACGTAGGCATCATCTTTGATGGTGAAGGCAAAAAAACGCTGAAGAAAATGGTTTCTGTAAATGAAAAGGAAGTTTCTGATTTAAAAGTCCTACAGAAAAAAGGAATTCCGGTTACGTTCCATTTTGTACCTGGAGAAGCAGAGGAACCATTAGAAACCTATATTAAATGATTCATTCGTTATGAATGCGTTTTATGAGAATTGAAATAAGACCGGGAAGAGGAGAAAAGATGGAAATTATTCAGGGAATACTCATCATCGCGCTTGCCTTCTGGATGGTTCTTGACCAGCAAGGGTTTGTCATTACAACGTGGTTTCCGGCCATTATTGGGATGATTGCCGGCATTATTATGGGAGATATGACCACGGCAATGATTATTGCCGGAACCTTCCAATTGATGGCTTTAGGGGTAGCCAATATCGGCGGCTCATCCGTACCAAACTATGGCCTTGCAACGCTTGTAGGCATTTATGTGGCGATTCGTACGACTCACGATGTGGAACATGCAAAGGCTGTTGCTTTAGCAGTGGGCGTACCTGTCGGCATGCTGGGCATTCAATTAGATGTTTTAGGGAAATTGTTGAATTCATATGTTTCGCATGCGGCTCAAAAAGCGTTAAATTTAGGAAAATTTAAGAAAATGGAGCGTATTTTTTGGCTTGGGCCGCTAATCTTTGGCTTAACGACCGCGCTGCCGACCGCACTTTGTGTGTTATTTGGCGATAAGCTCGTTCGGCTGATTCTCGATGTCGTGCCGAAATGGTTTACCGACGGTTTATCCATTGCCGGATCGATGCTGCCGGTCGTTGGTATTGCCCTATTACTTCAGTTCATGCCTGTTAAAAAATATTTGACCATGCTCTTAATCGGCTTTGTGGTTTCTGCGTATCTTAAATTACCAATCTTGGGCATTGCAATTCTGGGCTTCGCTTTTGCTTATTACTACTTTACGCAAAATATGAAAAAGACACCGGCAGCGGCGACAGCCGGGGCCGCAAGTACGGATGCACTGGATGAAGGGGATGACTTTGATGAGTGAGAAGACAAGCGATGCGGTAACGAAAAAAGACGTTCGAAAAGCAGCCATCCGCTACATGTTTATGGCCTGCAACACCTTTAACTATGAAAATCAGCAGGCGCCTGCAGTCGTGTATGGGTTAAGCAAGGTATTACGAAAAATCCATAAAAAAGATGAAGACTATAAAGCTTCATTAAATAATCATTTTAACTATTTCAATACGACAACATGGATGGCCAATTTACTTTTAGGCGCATCGGTGGCGATGGAAGAAAAGGACGGTATTAAGTCAAAGGATGCCGTCCAGGCATTTAAAACGGGGATGATGGGACCGCTGGCAGGCATCGGTGACACACTGGTTTGGGTGCTTTATCCGACGATTATGGGATCGATTGCCGGGTATATGGGGCTGCAAGGAAACCCGACTGGTGCCATTATCTGGCTGCTCTTAAATGTGTTTTTCTTCTTTTTCCGTGTGGAATTATTCGATTTGGGTCACACATCCGGATTGAAGTTAATCACAGCTCTAGGAGACAAGCTAAACGTATTCACAGAAGCGGCGTCAATCATGGGTCTGACGGTCATCGGCGCGTTGATTCCTTCCGTTGTGAAAATGACGATTCCAATTGCGTTTAAAACCGGTAAGGTGTCCTTGCCGATTCAAACAGAAATTCTGGACAAAATTATGCCGGCATTACTTCCGGCGGTGCTGACCTTTGTCGTCTATAAACTGCTTGCTTCAAAGAAATTCAGCGTAACGCAAATTATTTTCATGGTTATCGGGTTAGCGCTTGTTTGCTCGTTCTTTGGTATTTTAGGTGTTTAAAAACGATGAGTGAGGCCATTTGTTTCATTCTGTTAGAGAAAGGAAAACGTACGCACATGCGAAAATTTATCATTGCCAGTCATCATAAAATGGCAGAGGGAGTCAAGGATACCCTCAATTATATAACCGGCGGGCAAGGCAATGTTTACGCGCTGTCTGCCTATCTGAAAAACACACCAATTCAGGAAGAAATTGACGAACTGTTCAAAGAGGTAAAAGAGGAAGACGAGGTTATCATTTTTACTGATCTACTCGGCGGATCGGTTAATCAAGCTTTTTCAAGATATATCACTCGTCCACATGTCCATGTAATTACGGGGATGAATTTACCGATTATTATGGCTCTGGTTTTGAATCCTGATTCCGCCTATTTAACTGCGGATCAGATCCGCGCGGCACTCAATGAAGCTAAAGAGCAACTCACTTATGTGAATGACCTTGCAACCAACATGTCTGAAGATGATGAGTAAGGAGGAAGCAATGGAAAAAGACTGGTGGAAGAAAAGCGTCGTTTATCAAATCTATCCGCAAAGTTTTAAAGACACAACGGGAAGCGGAATCGGCGATTTAAACGGAATTAGTGAAAAACTCTCTTATTTAGCTGACTTGGGGATTGATGTCATTTGGCTGAATCCGATCTATCAGTCGCCGTTGGTCGATAACGGATACGACATTTCAGACTACTTTAAAATTAATCCTGAATATGGAACGATGGACGATTTCAAACGACTTTTGAACGAAGCACATCAACTGGGTATTAAGATTATTATGGATTTAGTCGTGAATCACACGAGTGACCGGCATGAATGGTTTAAAAAATCATCTGAGTCGCGAGATAACGAGTATTCTGATTTTTACATTTGGAAAGATCCGAAAGAAGATGGAAGCGCGCCAACGAATTGGGGCTCCACCTTTGGCGGCCCCGCTTGGACCTATGTGGAAAGCCGCGGCCAATATTATCTTCATTTGTTTGCAAAAGAGCAACCTGATTTAAACTGGGAGAATCCGAAGGTTCGTAAAACCATTTATGATATGATGAAATTTTGGTTTGAACTGGGCATTGACGGTTTTCGGATGGATGTCATTAGCCTGATCAGCAAACGCCAGGATTGGCCGGATGCACCGGATGACGCGGTTTATAGCAAATCTTATTATATTGGCGCATCCAATGGACCGCGTGTTCATGAATTTCTCCATGAAATGTATCAGGAAGTGTTAAGCAAATACAACATCATGACCGTAGGTGAAACGGCGAATACAAATAGTGATCAGGCCATTTTATATACGCACCCGGATCGCGAAGAATTAAACATGGTCTTTCATTTTGATCACATGCACTTGGATTATGGACCGTATGGAAAATTTTCCGATGTTCGTTTTAAGCTGAGTGATTTGCGAGACGTGATGACAGAATGGCAGAGTAAGCTGGAGGGCCGCGGATGGAACTCGCTTTATTGGAGCAACCATGACCAGCCGCGCGCAGTCACCCGTTTTGGCAATGACACAAAGTATCGCGCGGAATCGGCGAAAATGCTGGGTACACTTCTTCATATGATGAAGGGCACCCCCTATATTTTTCAAGGAGAGGAACTAGGCATGCGCAATGTTCGCTTTGATTCCCTTGATCACTATAAGGACATTGAAACCATTGGTGTAAAGAATGACTTTGAAGCGAAAGGGCTTCCGGATTCCTATATAAAAAAATCAATTTTTTTAAAGTCTCGGGATAACGCGCGGACACCGATGCCTTGGAACGGGAGTGAGAAATCCGGATTTACGACCGGAACACCGTGGATCGATTTCAGTCCGGATAATGGAACGATCAATGTGGAAAGCTGTCTGGAAGATAAGGACTCCGTCTACTATCACTATAAGCAACTGATTCGTCTGCGTAAGGAACTGCCGGTGGTGGTTGACGGGACCTATGCACTCATTAATCCCACGGATTCCGATGTCTATGGTTATATGCGCATGCTCGGAAAACAAAAATTAGTTGTGATTTGTTCTTTTTCGGAACATAAAGTGAACTATAGGTTGCCCGAAGAATTGAGTAGATCTTCAGGAAAATTGCTGCTGTCAAACTATCATGATACAAAGAAAAAACTGGACGACTTAACGCTTCGCCCGTATGAAGCGGTTATTTACCTTATTGATGGATGAACTGCATCCATAACCGGTGGGAAATCTTTTCTTACCGGTCTTTTTTTGGGGTTATACTGAGAGGGAACAAGAACAGAACTGCATTCATTTCAGCAAGCTGAAGCATGAAAAAATCAAATGAGTCATTTATGTGATTAAAAGTCATCTCTTTGCTTTATTTGAAAATAGTGATTTCACAAGGCGGAACAGTATGGAATTCGAGTTAAGCGTAAAGATGCATTATGATCAACTGACCGATTCTGAAAAAGAAATGGTTAAATTTATGATGAATCGGCCACAAGACGTGATTAATATGAATATTGTTGAATTAGGCAAGGCGATGCTTAGTTCTAAAAGCTCGGTGCTTCGTTTGGCTAAAAAGCTGGGCTACCATGGATTTTCAGATTTAAAGTACGTCATTCGAGAATCCATGACGATTTCTAATCAAGAGCCCTCCGACTTAACACAGCTGTTAAAACAGGATTTGGATTGGATGTTTCGCTATGTGGAACAAACGAATTTCCAACCATTTTTGCAGAAATTAAAAGACGCGCGGATGGTTTTTTTGTACGCTACCGGTTTTTCCCAGAATAACTTTACGAAGGAATTTTCTAAGGATTTGATGCTGGCAAAACGGGCAAACATGGTTATTTCCGGAGAGACCAATTTGGCAATGAGCAGCTCGATCTTGACGAAAGAGGATTTGATTCTATTTACTTCATTCAGTGGCGAAACACCGGGGATCAAGGATACGGTTCGCATACTCAAAATGAGGAATATACCGATGGCAACGATTACTCGATTCGGCAGCAATTTTTTGAGTGAAAATGCCGATTACTCATTTTTCTACGAAGCCACCCCACTGCCGAGTAAAGAGCATTATCAATCGATTCATTCACTTATTGGTTTAGAGGTGATCCTCGACGTGATTGCGCGAAAGTATCGCGAGTTTATCCTTTTTGACGAATAATTGAAAGGAAGAATCAACGGCTAAATGATCTGTCGGTTACTCAAGGATTATTCAAATAATGGCGCTTAATTTTTTGCAGCCGCACAATCGTTTTCGTTTATTTGCAGACTATGAAAAAGTGTAGTGATTTTGTCAGTATACTGTTTGATGTTTTCAATACGAATTCATTAAGAAAGAAAACACAAGGCAAGACAGTCAACGCACTGGCGCAGATGGTTGATTCATCGGAATAAATATTTTGTCTGGTCATGTACTCTTGGTATCGACTGTTCAGTGTTGCCTCACGTAAAGCACGGAAAATGGGCAGTATTGGACATTATTGAATCAAATAGGACAGCTAAAATACCAAGATCAGCCGGACAAAGGATTTTGCTTAGGTTTTCGGAAGTTTATATAAAGGATCGGAGTCCATATCAATAAAGAACTTCTAGCTGGCTTTCGCTAATTATTTAATAAAATGATACGAGCGATGGACATAAAAAATCAGTTAAATAAAGAAGATTATTCGGAATGGGAATAAGAAAAACGTACCGTTCATCTGTATAACTTGCCATGAGCGTGAAGCGATTCTTCTTAAAGTTTTCAGAGAAATGTATCCGGATAGGTACATGGCCGGGAGTACAGAAAGATTATCTCTAAATAAAAAAGAATCGGGCGCTTTTTGCCTGATTTTTTCACAGAGGAGTGTTCAGATCAATGAAAAGAACGTCAGTGAACTGGCGAGAGGGTTCGTGGAGCAATGAGCCGGAACATGTCACGATTGAACGAGGTATATTAACTGTAAAAGCCAGACAGGGAAGCGATTATTGGGCGCATACATTTTACAATTTCCGGCATCAAGACGGACATGCTTTGTTAAAAGAATGGTATCCGTCGGAAGCCATTGAAGTGTCGTTTTCTCTCAATACGTTCAATAATCTCTATGATCAGGCCGGAGTGATGATTTGGCTGAATGATCATCAATGGGTCAAAAGCGGCATTGAGATGAACGATGGTGTCCCTCATTTAGGTGCGGTAGTCACCAACAAGAATTCAGACTGGTCTTTAGCCCCGGTCCCTGACTGGAAAAATAAGGGGGTAGTCACCGTGCGTGCCTCATTTTTCAATCATGCATTAATTCTGCGAGCGAGAGCAGGCGAGGAAGAGTGGCGAACGGTGCGAGTCTGCCCCTTTGATACGGATAAAAAAATATATGCTGGTCCGTTCCTGTGCGCACCAAAAAGCAGTGATTTTGTCGTTCATTTTACAAATTGGTTTAGAACGGCTCCGGACGAGGACTTGCACAGACAGCCGCAATAAGCTGATTGAAAAAATGAAATGGATCGGTCTCTATTGAGCTGCCTGATCTGCACTTGCCTGCGTTGCTGCAGCTGGATGCGGTTGCATATACTAGTAAGGGAAAAATGGGTAACAATACTTAAAAAACTGAAACAGACCGTGACCTTTATGAAGAGGATGAAATGATGTGTCAATGAACTTCGTGGATTTCGAATCCATTAAGAAAGAGATCGAGGAAAAACTTAAATTGGTGAATCAACAGATAGCTGCCTTGTGGGCGGCTGTCTGTTCTGATCATGTTATTCGATATTTTGAACGGGAACGTCCCCAAGATGATCGGCCGTGGCAAGCGATTGCGGCAACTAGGTTATGGGCAAGAGGAAGGATCAGGGCTGATAAAGTGCGAAAAGCCGAAATTGCGGCAGATGCAGCGGCGCGCGAAGCAACCGAAGAAGCCGCCATTGCTTCCGCGCAGGCGGCGGGCCAAGCTGCATCGATTGCGCGAAGCGTTGACCACGCGATTCATGCATCGACCTATGCGACAAAAAGCGCATTTTATGCTTCGGGCGGTGAAACGGAAGCGGTCGAAAAAGAGCGCAAATGGCAGTATGACCGTCTGCGTGAGCTTGCGATGCTGATAGGGAGAAACTGGGAAAAATGAGAAAATAAAATTTACGAACGCCTAGTGTTAGGGACAATGAGATCCCTTCGTTTTGTATGACGAGAAAAAGCAATGAACATGCGGGCAGCGGTTGCCTACGCAGTCAACGTAAATGCTGGCACGAATCGTTAGCAATTTGCTTGTGTTCGCAGATCGCCAAAGGCTCGTTGCGAAAAAACCACGAGTAAATCGATTGATCAATAATTATATGAAGTTCAGGATAATAGTTACACCGAAATCAATCACAAAGAAAAGCCAAAATGCCGGCCAGCTGTAGCCGGGACAAGTTCTCAAATGATGGATACGTTCGTCGCGGTCAGGGATCTGCGCTTTTAATGTTCGGATTTCTTTAAGGGAATACAGGAAGCATAGATGGTTGCTGTACAGCGCGCAGATAATAGCAACTACGAGACTGAAGCTCCAAGCGAAACTATTAGGTAAATCTTTGAAAATCAGTTCGAGAATCGTCGAGATCACTAAATACCCGTAAGCGATCATGTACATTTTTCGGTGAGCGGCCCAGTAAGTAAAGACGAAAAATGCCGGCCAATGCCAAGAAAAACTGCGCTTTTTGTCGCTCATCCGTGTCCAGCGTCGTTCATAGGTATCCTCATGTTTTCCAAGATAGAGCAATAATTCTTGACGTGTTTCTTCACTTAAATCCAGATAATGGGTGTTCCATTCAGACATCAATAAAACATCTCCTTGTATAATCTGCGCGCGTTTTTAATCAGCGGGTAAATGAATAGTCTTTCTCAACCTTGCTAATTCGTGTGATGAATGATTCGTACCAGTCACCTTTGCCTTTTTTCTGAGCCATTTGGTGTTCGGCGTTCCTTTTCCATTGCTTGATTGCATCGAGTGAAGACCAATAGGAGACAGTGATACCGATACCCTGTTCGTCACGCGCACTTTCCACGCTAAGGAAGCCCTGCTGCTTACTTGCGAGAGTGACCATTTGATCGGCGGTAATGCCATATTCTTTTTCCTCAATCTCAGTTCGCTTCGAGGTGAAAATGACTGCGTAATAAGGTGGGGCGGGTGTTTTCGCAAACGACATCTGCATGCGCCTCTTTCTAAAGTATTTATTAGTTCGGTGATTATTAAGATGATCCTTTTCTCCCAATTAAAAGCACTGCATTCCCCAAAGATTTTTTACTTCGAAGGACGTGAGGCAATTTTATCAAATCACTGAGCTGAATCGCCTCAAGTTCGGAAACTCCAAATTTTTTTACTTCGGGTAAAAAGTCGCTGTAATTTCCGTATGTTTTATTGTCCATAAATAGATCCATTAACACGAAGACACCATCTGAATCTAATACTCTAAAAGCCTCTTTTAAAAGCTTTATTTTATTTTTTTCATCCTTAACTTCGTGAAACGTCAAGCAGCTAACCATTGCATGGAACGTATTATCTAAAAACGGAAGCTTCGATGCACTCGCTTTAATGAATGAAACGCGATCTGAAACGCCCTCGATTTCAGCGTTACGCTCACATAACTTTTGCGAATATTCCCAGTTGCTGCCCCAATAATCAATTCCTACAAATTGTCCTTTGGGGAATGCCTTCGCCCCCTTGATGATCAGGGAGCCGCTTCCCGTACCGATATCAAGCAGCTTTCCGTCTCCGTCCCATTTTAATTGATCAATGATTAAATCATGGATCATTGATTGAAAATTGTTTCCTATTGGCGAAAACTGATAGGACGTACGGGAAACAATAAAGGTAATGTAGCAAAACGGAAGCGCAAGCAGCCCTGAAAAAATTCGAAGATACATGTTTATGGGAGTAAACGCGACCGCAAGCAAACAAACACTAATGACTAGAAATATGATTAACAGCCGTTTTCGTATCCATGTTTTGTAGACGGGTTTTGAACTCATATAGTTACCCCTTTCTTGAATCAATACTGAACAAGGCCCTGACTTCTTAATGTCTCCAACATTTTTTTCTTTGCTTCCGACTGTTTTCCGGAAACGGCTTTGGCAATTTGGTTCGTAAAGGTGTCGACACGTCGATTGGCGTCGCGCAGATCATAGTATTGATTCACGTCATGGTCATAATTCTTCAAAGTTTCAAGTGATTGTTCCGCAGACCGGTACTCATTTTCAAAATAGACGGCTTCCTTTGGCAGACGCGGCTTAAGCTGCGGCGATTGATTTGGGTAGCCAACGGCGATACCGAAGGCTGGAAAGGTAAACTTTGGCAATTTTAAAAGATCGATCACGGCTTGAGGATCATTCAGGATGCTGCCGAGGTATACGGTGCCAAGGCCCAGACTTTCAGCGGCAGCAACGATATTTTGTGCCGCGATGACCGTGTCGCTGAATGCTCTGAAAAAGAAATCAGTTGAACTCAAAACATCGGTCGGCTGCTCCTTTGCTTCAGCAATTTTTGCGTTGCGGTGCATGTCGATGACAAGTACAAAAAGGCGATCCGCTTCCGCGATGTAATACTGGTTGCCGATTTTGGCTAATGTCTTTTTCTTTTCCGGGTCGGTCACGTCAATGATTGAATATTGCTGAAAAAAATTGCTTGTTGCTGCGTGCTGCGCGGCGCTGATGAGCAAATCGACTCGTTCTTGGGGAATCCGTTCGTCGGTAAAACTGCGAATACTTCGGTGATTCAAAAGAGTTCTGATCGTTTCGTTCATAATATATATCTGCTCCTTTTTACAAACGGGTAGGTAAACTGAACCAATGCATTGATTATATCACGCTCTAGGCTATTGCAGTCTCTTCGCTTTGTGTCCATGAACGTGTTCTCAACTCATGAGGTTGATCAAGCGCTCGATGCAGCTGAAGAAAAGCGAGCCAAAATGGTGCTCGATGTTCAGGATCTCGATCAAGGCTTAACCAATGAATACCAGCAGATTAACGAAGATTTACCGTATATCACTGCCCTTTACGGAGAACTAGTCAACGCCACCAGGCAGGTGCCGATATTCAGCCGATGCATTTCAATGCCCAAGCGTATCATGACAGTGAGATCTATCACGTTCAGAATGAGATGAAGAAGACGACGCAAAGCTATTTGCAGTATAAGTAACAGCAGGAAACTGTGCGAGAGATGGAGAAACAAAGGAAAGCAGAAGTGAACCGACCGTGGTATGAAAAGGCAGGGTCTGCGGTGGCCACATTTGCGGGCGAGCTCTCCGGCTATTATGATTATCTTAGAGCGGTTCGAACGTGTGGAAGCCGGAGCCCTAGCGGTTTCGACCTTCATTCCGATTATTGGCTGGGGCGGCAGAATTGCCAAAGGCGGCGAGGCCCTTTATAAAACGGCGAAAGGTTTTGAAACGGCGGGACAATCATTAAAAGCATATGATCAAGCAAGCCGAACCTTGAAAGTGCTTAGCACAAGCGAAAAGGGTATCGATGCACTCCTCGCTGGAAATGGTGTCATTGAGGCCTCAACCGGCAGGGACATGTTTGGCAAACCCATTGACCGAAGAGCAACGTAAAAACAGTCTCCTGCAAGGGATCATGATGATGCATGCCGTCAGCCGCGGCAAACTTGTTTCTAATGAAACGAAAATCGCTGTGGACGAACAGGCCAAAGCGTTTAAAGACGACGTAAACCACCTCATTCAGCAAACAAATGAAAACATAAAACGGCGCAAGTTAAAGCTTTCGCTGGCAGGAGAATCTGAGAAAGTTTCCCAACTGACCGATGATGTGGGAGCGCTAGCAATAAGAATGCGGCAACCAGTCAGGAAGTTAACAGCATAAGTAAAAAAGTTAGCGAACCTAAAGAAAATCCTGATTCTCAGCTTCAGAAAGTATTTGATATAGCTGATGATTATAATCTTGATGACAAAGTATATACTGAGCATATTTTAATGAGACATGGGAGTAACTCAACATTCGGTAGGAAGTCAACATTCAATCCCAGTTTTGACATAAAGGGAGGAATTGAAAGCACTCTTAAAGGAAGCAATTTTCTTTTAAAACCCAATACTGCTGGACGTGCACGAGAAACGTACAATCAGTTAACCAATAAAGGACTCTTGTATCAGGCAGATATCAGCGATGAGATGCAGGTTAAAGGAATGGTTCATGCGTGCATTGAAAAGTTCGGGAAACTCGATTATCTCGTAAACAATGCCGGGATTACACATCAACTAGCCATGGATGATTTTGAGGGCGCAACTGACGAAGTTTGGGATAAACTTTGGGATGTGAATGTTAAAGGAACGTTTCACTGCATTAAAGAAGCGGTTCCTTATTTAAAGAAGAGCACAGATGCTGCAATTGTTAACGTCGGGAGTGTGGCCGGTATTACTGGACTAGGATCCTCGGTTCCCTATGCGGTGACAAAATCGGCGGTTCATGGATTAACCAAGTCATTGGCATTTTCACTAGCCCCGAAAGTTAGAATCAATAGTATTGTACCTGGTGCCGTGGATACAAGATGGTGGAAAGGTAATGAAGAGAAAATGAAAGCCATGGCAGGGCGAATTCTTTTAAAAAGAATATCCACTCCTGAAGATATTGCCGAAGCTATTTGTTGCGCCCTTGTGCAAAAGTCACTCACAGGGCAAGTGATTACTGTAGACAATGGACAAACATTGTGACAACGATCTACCCGATCAGTAGACTGATTATAAAAAAACAACACCCATTATGTTCGGGTGTTGCTTTGATTTATTGAGAGTGAAGGAACCGGAAAATAGTGAAAAGAATGCTAGTTAAATCGAAACTGTGGAATTTCATCAGAAAATTTGCTTATCCGGTATGACCTGTCGTAAAACCTCCCTTTCTAAATTTATTAACCTTCATTAATATTCATTTTTGTGATCGATTGCGAGAATGAACGAACAGATTAAGCTTACAAGCAGCACACCAGCAATCACTAAAAAAGGAATAGTGTATGAGTGAGCTTGTCCCAGCAACGGACTGATCACAAGCGGCCCGATCGTTGCACCGATGAAAAGAATGAATGTATAGAGTGTGATGGCCGTGCTTGCTTGGCTTCCGCCAACTCTGCCAATTATGGAAACAACCATTGGAAGTGTCAGAGCAATACCAAAAGCAAAAACAATACTGAAAAAAGTAAGTAACACAAGCGACTGAACGAATGCCATGAGAAAAATACCGAAAGATGCGCATGCGAGACCGAGCGACAGCAAACGCGATAACGACCATGTCCTTGTTTTTGTACTCAGGAAAATAGCGAAAAGGATACCAATTAATCCGAAACTGCGAAATGTCATCAAAAAATTTGCTCGCCCAGCATGACCGTCTGCAAAATAAGTTCCCATCGCGGTATACATACCGACAAATGCAAAAAGTAATGTAAACGTTATAATGAAGCACAGCCACAGCCTCTTGTTCCGAACGATCTGTGCCAAATCAGAACGAAATGAAGTGCGAATTTCTGACAGACGAGTTGTGCCTGGTACGGTGAAAGAAAGCAGCAAAACAATAAGGAAGTAAATGAGCGCTTGAACGCCATAGATGAAAAACCATCCGCCGAATTGAAACAAGAATGAGGCAAAAAGTTGACCAATGACACCCGCAATGACGAATCCCGAGGTGACTGCGCTGTTTGCAAGCGGAATGCGATTCTTTGGAAAGGATCGGATAATGATAGAGAACACAATCGGTGCAAAGACGCTTGCGAAGATGCCTTGGAAAAAACGAATGACAATCAACGCAGAGAAGGAATGCGTAAAGCCAATGAGTAAAGTATTAAGGATGAGCATGCCGAGCGCGGTGAGCAGCAGCGGTTTATGGGGAATTTTGCTCATCAACCAACCGACCATCAGAAATCCGATCGCATAACCAAGTGAAAAAATGCTGCCTGCCCATACCGCATGATCAGTGCCAAATGAATCAGCAATGAAAGCATAGAGCGGAATCATTTCGTAAATGCTGATTCCGATGCTGATACTTGCCATGAAATAAATGAAGGTGTGTAAATAGAGTTTGTTAGTCACTTGAAAGCCTCCTTTAACAATGGATTGAGTATAAATCTTAGAGTATACTCTAATGCAAGAGGAAAGTTGGTGATGATTTGAACCGTTCGTATTCAATTGATGAAATCAGCAGAATGACCGGTTTGTCTAAGTACACACTGCGCTACTATGAAAAAGAGAATTTGCTTAAAAATATTGCTCGTGATGAACACGGGTACAGAAAATATAGTGAGAAGAATCTGGAATGGATCACCTTTTTACTTAAAGTGAAGAAGACCGGGATGCCGATAAACAGTCTCAAATATTATGCAGACCTAATGGAACGTGGGGATGAGACGATCCCCGAACGAAAAAGCATTTTGCGTGACCATCAAAAAAGGATTCTGCAGGAAAAGGCCGAATTAAGTCAAGCGCTTGAAGTGATTGAGCGGAAATTTAAAATGTACGACGAGCGTCTGAGTAAACAGCGGGAAGAGGAAGGTCATTGAAAAAAACTGAATTGCAGGAGCATATACGCAAGCTGGAATTAAGTCTGCTGTCAGATGAGGTTCGCCGTTCGGCGGATCGACTGTCTGAGCTACTATCTGATGACTTCTTTGAATTCGGCAGTTCGGGAACGGTCTGGCACAGAACGGATTACTTGAATGAGTTTGGGATCGGAAAAGTAACGATGCGCATAAGTGATTTCCAAATACGGCGTTTAGATGACAACGCTGTTTTAGCAACCTACCAAGCACTGAATGTTGAGAGCAAAGCTCGGACATTACGCAGTTCGATCTGGATTTATAAAAATCAGAAATGGCAGATGGACTTTCACCAAGGAACAAAAGTCAAGGATTGAGGAGCGATTGAAAATGATTCGATTGGCAAAAAGTGAAGATGCAGGGAAACTGGCCAAACTATGCGGCCAACTCGGTTATGAGGCGACTGAGCAGGAGATTGGCGAGCGCCTGCAGCACATAATGAACGATTCAGATCATGCGGTTTTCGTCTATGAGAACTCCGAAAAGAAGCTTTGCGGTTGGGTACATATTTTCGGCAGATATACATTGGAAGGGATCTGCGCGGAGATCGGCGGCCTGGTTGTCGACAGTCAGTTCAGAAAGCAGGGGATTGGCCGCAAGCTGATGGAGAAGTGTGCGCAATGGGCGCGTGAACATAATTATCCAAGGATCAGGGTACGCTCAGGAGAAAGCAGAACGGGCGCACATAGATTTTACAATGAAATTGGCTATCAAACTGTTAAATGGCAGAAAATATTTGATTTACCGTTGTGAGTATTCAATTAAAAATGCCGCTTGAATTTCTGACGATCCGTCTGTGATTGCTAGAGAATCAAACAGACTAATAAAATCTGGAAACAGATTGATGAGATCAGAAAATCCCAACCCCCGCAATGCAGGTATCTTTTTGAAGATAACCACGTAAATACTTCGAAAATTAAGTACAGAGGAAAATTTGCCTTTTGCGCTTCTTTCTGGCGCATCTTTTGGGACAGCCTCGTGCTAACATGGCAGGTCGATCGCGATCTTAAAATAATGATAAAAAAGAACAAGCAAAATCTTTTCTGTTTATAAGCAATAGCAACTATGATTTTCACAGCTTAGGTCTGTTTTTTGCAGACTATGTCATTTTCAAAGTACATCGGTATAAATATTCAAAAGGAAATTCATAGAGTTTTTCAGTATGGTCTTAAATGAACAATAAGAATGATAATCTGTCTAATAGGATGTTCAGTGATGGTCAAAATAGCGCATCATTATAAAACATTTTTTTCTTGACTAGTAAAAAAGACACGGTGTTTTTTATCGAAATGGGTCGAATACGCTTTGCTTGATGAAAATTCACTGCTAATTCAGGAGTTTTGGCCGTGTTCAAGAAACCGTCACATTTTGTATGATAGGGTCAAGCAAGAAAAACAGCTCCGGTGAGATCCATTACACGAAACACCTCAAGATTTTCTTCATTTTTCTTTCAAGCATAATCTGACGAAGCGGAAAACCGCCTTAAGGCGGTTCCATATAATTGACGAATGACGATTCATGAAGGCTCTTTTCGTTCGATTCGGTGAAGGTTCACCATGCGTGCCTAAAGCATGCGACAAAACAAGGAGGTTTTTTACTCATGGCAGGACAAATTCGATTAACTCCGGAAGAGTTGCGCAGCTACGCAGCGAAATACGGTCAGGAATCATCAAACACAGGCGAACTGATCGGCAGGCTCGATGGAATGATTAATCAGCTGGCTCAGGTTTGGGAAGGGGCGTCCAGCCGCGCGTTCAAGGATCAATATGAACGGCTTCGCCCATCGTTTCAACAGATGCAGCAGCTTCTGGAAGACGTGAATCATCAGTTAGCGAAGAGCGCGACGATCCTTGAGGATACCGACAGCCAGATTGCCGGACAGATTAACGCCTAACGCAAGGCAAGCAAAAGGACCGGGCTCGAGGAAGAGTCCGGTTTTTTCATATAGGTAAGGAACGTTTCTCGTTTTGCCACGATAAGGTCATAGGATTCGATTGAGCGATCAGGTAAGCGCCCAATCTGAAATAAACGGAAACATTCCGCTTAATTAGAAAATGAACGAAAAAATAGCGTAAATAGACGGAGAAATTCCGCTTATCGAATCGAAAAAACGTGAAAATAGCGGGTTTTGCAAGGCATAAGCGGAAAAATTACCCTTATTTACCTGTGAAACAAGCACCATGACGCATATAAACGGAAAATTTACGCTTATTTTGCGTTACTTAATGAGGCACCTATGTACCCTGTGAATCCAGGGTTCAAAGTCAAGAAAGGAGGCGCGTCGCATGGGCGCATCGGCAACACTAAACGCGATTTTCCGTACACTGGCCCATCAGTCGGCGGCGGTTGAGGATCAAATTGAGCGGTTGAAGCGAGCGAATCGCAAACTCGGCCAAGAACAGGCGGCAGGAATGCATGTGCTGCAAACCCTGACGAAACCGGAACTTGGCGCCAATTGGAGCGGATCCAAGGCGCGCGCGTTCCAAAAGAAACGCGATGCTGCGCAGGACAACATGCGGGAGAAGCTCACGACACGTGTGGACGGTTATCAGCAGCGCATCGAGGCGAAAATCCATGAGCTGCAGCTGAAGCGCGATTTTCTCGCCGGAACGAGCGCGATGGCGCATGAGGCCGGCGCACTCGTTCATAAAGGTGAGAAGGCAGCAGATGCTTTGGAACACCAGTTATCTAAAATTAAAGGGCGGTTGTTCTAATGGGTCAAATTGAACTCAAGACGCATGTCACAGAAGGACGCATTGCGGCGGCAGAGCAGGCGCGCCAAGGGGTGACGCCAATCAAATCCGTCTCCTGCGGACGGAATCGTCTCGCCGCGACCGCCGCCTATCAGGAGGGCGAGCAGATGATGGAACAGCTTTTATCCGCCTACCTCGCCGGTGTACAAAAAAACATTGCCGATACGCAGGCGAACGTTGCGCTTCTGCAACGACAGGATGAGGCGATTAAATGAGAGCAAATCTAAGCGGCGGTTCCGGTTCAGCCACCGATACACAAACGTATGAAGCTGAGGCTCTGATCACGGCCGCTAAAGCACATGCTGGACACTATCAAACGCTGCGCGGTCAATTTCAGACGCTGCGTCACGCGTTCGGGCAAATCGAGGGACTTGGCCCTGACTTTCAGGGAAACGGCGCCAAAGCGATCAAACAGTTCTATGCCGCGCAAGTGAATGTGATTGATGCCTGGCTGCGTCTGATTGATAAGAAGATTGCCTATTTTCAGGGCGTGGCCGGCACGATTGTCGATAAGAAATTAGGCGGAGACACGCAGATTCAGGTACCTTTTCTGAATGAAGATCTGTCCATGGGGTATGCGCGGTCTAAGGAAAGGGTACGCGAGCAGCGCGCAGACATTTCCAAAATCCTGAGCAGCATTTCCGATCTTGTCCCGATCAACGTCTTCTCCAATCAGGAAGTGGATCAGGCGCTGGATGCCGCCGATAAAAAGCGGGCGCAAACGGTGCTTGACGTTCAAGACCTTGATCAGAACCTGACCAACGAATACCGACAAGTGAACGAAGACCTGCCGTACATTGCGTCGCTGTATGGCGAGCTGATCAACGCCACGCGGCAAGGTGCAGACGTGCAGCCGATGCACTTCAACGCGCAAGCTTATCATGACAGTAAAATTGTTCAGGTTCAAGATGAGATGGAAAAGGAGACACAAAACTACCTCCACTATAAGCAGCAGCAGGAAACGGTTCGTGAGATGGAGAAGCAGAGAGAAGCGGAAGTCAATCGGCCTTGGTACGAAAAGGTGGGTTCCGCTGTTGCCACATTTGCCGGTGAGCTCTCCGGCTATTATGATTATCTTAGAGCGGTCGAAGGTATTGATCCGGAGACCGGGCGAAAACTGAGCGCCGGCGAACGCATCACCGCCGGAGCTATGGCCGCTTCGACGTTCATCCCGATCATCGGCTGGGGTGGACGGATTGCCAAGGGCGGCGCGGCTCTCTACAAAACGGCGCGCAGTATGGAAGCGACCGGGAAGGCGCTGAATGCCTACGACCAAGCAAACCGAACGCTCAAAGTCCTCAGCCAGAGTGAAAAAGGAATCAACGCGCTGTCCGCCGCAAATGGCATCACCCAAGCCGCTACCGGTCGAGATCTGTTCGGCAAACAGCTGACCAAGGACGAGCAAAGAAACAGCCTCCTGCAAGGCGTGTTCATGATGAACCTCTTCACCCGGAAGCTCGCCACCTCACCTGCGCAAAAAGCGATCGTGCATGAGCAGAGTCAGGCGTTTAAAGAGCATGTGACTAAGATTGTGCACAATGCAAGAGAGGCGGTCAACTCAAGCAAACGGGAACCGGCAATGGCCGGAGGATCCAATGACTTTGCAAAAGTGAGCAACGGTTCCGAAGATATAGCGAAGACACATCGTATGGCGAAAAGTGAATCGGATGTTGCCAAGGCAAATCAATTGGTCAAAAATACAATTGAAGGTTTAACAAGTTCCGCAACTAAAGGTTATAAACCCGCTTCTAGTGAACGAACAATGACAAGAGAACAGTGGAAGAGCTGGGATAGAGAAAGGCGTATAAAAACTAATTACCCCAAACCAATTATTAATACGAAAAATTATGAACATGTCAAGTCAAATCCTAATTATTATAATTCTAAGGGTGAAATTATTTGGCCACCTAATCAGGGTGTACTTGGAAGTTCCAAAACTAAAACAATAGAGCCTGGTACAATTATTGATAGATTTGGTTACGAGGCTGGAACATTTGTTTCACCGTATGGAGTTCCCTATGAAATGCGTTCGTTAGCTCCTGAAACTTATTTAAAACCATATAATGTTTATGTAATTAAAAAACCAATAGAAGTGCAAGTTGGAAAAATTACTCCATGGTTTGATGAATTAGGTCTTGGCACTCAATATGAGCTCAATCAATCAGTGAAAAATTTAATAGATAAAGGAATAATTGGAAGGATAGGAACATGATTATGAAAAAAGATGAATTACAAAAATTGTTAACTGCTGCTAATATTCCTGTAGATTTATACAAATTAAATGGAGGTTTGCCTAACGAAGCATTTTGTTTAAATAACAATAAAGAAAATAATGTTTGGGAAGTATATTATAGTGAGCGTGGTTTAAAATCACAGTTAAAGAAATTTAATTCAGAAGATGAGGCTTGTAATTATTTTTATAAAACAATACTAGAATTTTTAAGCTGATAACATTTTTCCAATCCAATTAGTTGTTGACTTTACGTATTTTGTCAAATTGGATTTTGTGCATGATCTTAAAAACATTTGATGATCGAAATCGGTCGTTGAATGCTTTTTTTATGTTCATAGGAAATCCATTATAACATTTCCGATTTGCTCCCAATCAACGTCTTCTCCAATCAGGAAGTGGATCAGGCGCTGGATGCTGCTGATAAAAAGCGCGCGCAAACGGTGCTTGACGTTCAAGACCTTGATCAGAAGCTGACCAATGAATACCGACAAGTGAACGAAGACCTGCACATTGCGTCGCTGTATGGCGAGCTGATCAACGCCACGCGGCAAGGTGCAGACGTGCAGCCGATGCGCTTCAACGCGCAAGCTTATCATGACAGTAAAATTTACCACCTTTCTGGGAAAAGGATGTTGTACAAACAATGGTTAATGGAAGAGTTAGGTTATTTAATGTGTTTTTGATTGATTAACCTTATGTTTTGCACATTCTCCGTAAATAGGATTTGCTGCATAGGGCTACATAATTTTCCATTTGGTAACTTTGAAGTTAAAAATATAGATAATGGACCTTCAATATGGCAATATGTTTTTTTTTGCGAATAAAGCAGTATATAAGCACTGTTATAAGGTGTTTTTTTACTTAGTGGATAAATAAGCGGGGCGGCCGACTTTCTACAAACGGCGCGCAGTGGAAGTGGCCGGAAAGGCAATGCCTACGATCAGACAAGAGATCTGTTCGGCAAGAAGGTGACGAAGAAAGAGCAAAAGAGCAACCTCCTTTAAGTTCTGTTCATGATGAACCTCTTCACCCGGAAGCCTGCCGTATCATCTGAGCAAAAAGTGATTGTTCATGAGCAGAGTCAGGCGTTTAAAGAACGGAGTGATATGGCATTTCTCCAAAAAAACATGAAAAAAGCTCGAATTCCTGAGTATAAAAGGGTTCAAGCTCGATTATTGAAATACGATAATAAAAATTGATAACCCGGAGCGTTTTTGATGAAAAATATCATCCAACATTGGAGATAGAAATGGTTTCATTTATTCATAGACAGATTTTGGAATTTTAATAAATGGATCACCGTCAGGGGCGCCCTCAGGGTATGGTTTAATGACATCATCTTGAAATACGAGAAATATTGAATCGTCATAAAACATAAATTGAGTGTCCTTATTAACCGGAACGTCACTTAATTGAGTTACATAGTGAGAATAGGGTTCATGTGTCCTCATATAGTCAAACGCGTATTTTTGTACTTTTTTATAAGATGTTTTAATGATGTCCTTAATTTCATATTGTTTGCCTGTCGAAAGATCAAAATTAAAAGCGGTCACATATAGGGCCCCACCTGGTCCGCCGGTATAGAGATAGTCGTTATAGAGCAGACTTAGTTTACCGTTTTTATGGTACATGAATCTAAAGGAAGTATTGTATGAGTAGTTGCATTTTTTGTTCTTCTTTTTACAAATCTGTTCCGCTTTTTTTAAATTATAGGCTGTCTTGTAAGAACTTTGAGCGGCTTTTTCTAATACAGCATTAATTTTGTCAGCGGCTTTTTTGCTTATTCCATAAACTTGCGGATAAAGCAATAAACGTTCTCCATTATAGTAATGTCTTGTAAAGCGGACATTCTCAGACAATCGATTCTTTTCCTGATCATTAGCTGTTTTTGATACAAAAAAGATCAAGGGAATTAAAAAAATTAAACAGACTGGCAACAAAATAAGATATTTTCTGTGTTTCCGATTCATAGGTGCCCTCCCTGCAGACTGATTATTTGGCCGAATTACTTCCTCAAATGGTAACATGGTGTATGAGAATGAAGCTATTTTTTGTAAAATATAATAAAAGTACGGTACTCGCGCCGGAGAATAGAGACTTGAAGGATTCACCATGTATTGTTGGTTAAGCACATTGGTCACAGCAGAAAAATAAGAAGGCACTGAATACTTACATATTCAATTGAGGCCACTTTCGTTGCATTGAAATGAATTTACCGGCGGACATGAAGATGCATACCGGACAGCATTTTATCTCATGGACTTGTAGGCGGGCACAGCACTAATTATCCCAGCGGCTCAAAATGTCTTCGTGTACAAATAAAATGGGCGAACAGATATAAAAAGAATTGAATGATCATGGAGTATAGATAGTTCCAATGGAGCGGCTGGTAGAGACCGATCCATTGGATAAATAGAAGTGCGGCGAGTGAGAATAAAGAGAAAATCGCTGCTTTAATAAAAGGGTTCGCGTGCGGATTGGTTTGTAATAAAAGCATGATTGATATGGGTAAAATCGTGAAACTGGTGGGGAAATAATTAGCGGTAAAAGGAATCACCTCATAGTCATATCTCCATAGCCCTAAAAAGATGCCGACATAATCCAGATAGGAAGAGGTAAGCGCGACAAATAAACCTGCGTATTGCAAGCGATCAGCACTTTTTTTATTTCGGCATCTGAACCAAATGAGAATAGGAGCAATGATGAAAATAACACCGAGCCACCAGCGCCAATTTAAAAAAGCATGTTGATACCAGATATCAAATTTTTCTTGATTCAATGCTATGGCTTTATCACTGAAACGACTATAGACAGTTGCTAAAACAAACATGGAAACACCTCGACAACCTTTTTGTTGCTAGTATTTCTTTATTTTTGAAAATGATTCTTTTTGATGCCTTTTTTCAAATCAATCCCATGTTGAGGCAATTTTTAAAAGAGGCTTGGTCAATAGGAATTCAGTAAACAAATGCGGCATTAAATGTTTTGAGTCGGTACAAAATAAAGTTGACACTTTTTAAAAAATCTGATATAAATGTAATCACCAGTTCAAAAGGAGTCCTTGATCATGAAACAAACAGGCAAACTCCAATTGAATAACTTTTATTACTACTTTGGTTTCTTTCGTTAGTGTTTGCATTCGCTTCAACTGGGTGCAAACACTTCAGCAGAAGGTTGCATCCATGCGGAAGCCAAGGCGGTACGATTTGACTTGGAAAAATAACCACATGGATTGAGAATCAATAATCCGTGTGGTTTTTAATATCGCGAGAAATTCTGATCACCCACGGTTATTGAAGCCGTGGGTGATTTTTTTCCAAAATAATTTAAAGAGGGCAGGTAATTTAACGATGGCACATTCATTAGTTGGCAAGATGAAAACGGAGCTGAGCTTGCTCAAACCTTCGGACATTTTGAAATTCGATCAGGACATTTCAGACATTCCGGATATCATTAAACTGACACTTGGCGAACCGGATTTTAACACACCTGAGCACATTAAAGAAGCTGGGAAGCGCAGCATTGACAACAATTGCAGTCACTATGCGCCGTCCGCCGGCACACTAGCCCTTAGGAAAGCGATCAGCAATTTTCTTAAGAAAAAATACAATTTATTTTACAATCCGGATCACGAAATTCTCGTGACCGCGGGCGCGACGGAAGCGATTTACACCGTGCTCACATCGATTTTGAATCCCGGCGACAAGGTGCTGATTCCGACACCGATTTTTCCTCTATACATTCCGGATACGATTTTGGCTAAGGCGGAACCGGTATTCATGGATACCTCGTCGAATGGTTTTGTCCTTTCGCCTGAATTACTCGAAGAAACACTTGCAAAGCACGGGGAGTCGGTTAAGGCGATTGTCTTCAATTTTCCGACCAACCCAACCGGCGTGACCTATCGCAGAGAAGATGTGAAGGCGCTGGCCGCGATTTTGGAAAAACATGATCTTTTTGTCATTAGTGATGAGATATACAGTGAACTGACCTATGGTGAACACCATGTCTCGATGGCTGAATACCTGCCGGAGCAAACGATCTTGCTTAACGGCGTATCCAAATCGCATGCGATGACCGGTTGGCGGATCGGCTTCATTTGCGCGCCGGCCGCGATTACAACGGAACTGAGTAAAATTCATCAATTCACGATTACTTCAACGACAACGATGGCACAGGATGCAGCTCAAGAAGCCTTTGAAAACGGAATGGACGACGGTGCAAATATGCGCGTGGAATATGAGAGGCGGCGTGATTTCGTTTATGAAGAAATGTGCAAGGCCGGATTTGCTTGCGTGAAACCAGAGGGCGCGTTTTATCTGTTCGCCAAAATTCCGGAAAACATGATTCAGAAAAGTCTTGATTTCTGTACGGATCTGGCGCATAAAGCTAAAGTTGCTGCCATTCCCGGCGGCTCATTCGGTCCCGGAGGAGAGGGCTACATTCGAATCAGCTATGCGGCAAGCATGGAGCAGCTGAGGAAAGCAATGAGGCGGATTGCAGCCTATGCGGCATCGCTTAAAGAAGAACAAGGGAGCCTGCGGCGATGAAGATTATTATGTTCACTGTTCGAGATGATGAGGAAGCGGCGATTAGGGAGTGGGAAAAGAAAATCGGTGTTCAAGTAGACATTAATAATCTGGAACTTGATGCGGAGACAGTGCGGAAGGCCATGGGTTACGACGGCATTGTCATTCAGCAGCGCAATCGCATCAGTGATCCAGTGATTTATGAAACGTTGGAAAAGTTCGGTTTGAAGCAGCTTACATCGCGAACCGCCGGCTTTGATATGATCGATATCGAACAAGCGACGGCACATGGCCTAGCAGTAACCAATGTTCCGGCCTATTCACCGAATTCTGTTGCCGAACTGGCAGTGACGCAGACGATGCGGCTGATTCGTAATCTGCCGCTTTTCGATGAACGCGGCAGGCAACAGGACTTTCGCTGGTCAGGTTTGATGGCGCGTGAAATCCGTTCACTGACTGTCGGTGTTATTGGTGCCGGACGAATCGGCGGTACGGTTGCCCGTCTGTTTAAAGCGCTCGGCGCAACGGTGATCGCTAACGACATTGTGGAGCGGGATGATTTGCGCGAGATACTCACCTATGTGGCAAAAGAAGAAATTTTGAAGACGGCGGATGTGGTCACTTTGCATGTTCCGCTAATGGAGGCAACCACCCATCTGATTGATGCCGAAGCGCTTGCATTGATGAAGCGCGACGCGTTCCTTGTGAACGCATCGCGGGGCCCGGTCGTTGATACGGATGCATTGATCACGGCGCTTCAGAATAAAGAGATTGCCGGAGCTGCGCTGGATACATTAAACGGTGAAGAGCATTTCTTCAATCAGGATCTTCGCGGCAAGGATATCCCAAGCGAGCAGCTCAAGGCACTTCGCGCGATGCCCAACGTGCTCATTACACCACACATCGGTTTTTACACCAACCTTGCCGTTCAGAACATGGTTGAAATCAGCTTAAATGATGTGCTTGCGATTTTGAAAACAGGTCGAAGTGAGCATCAAGTCAATCAAGTAGCTGTAGAAAACTGAAAAGAAGGCCGGCTTATGGAAATCAAACAGACGATGGATGCCGCACTGATCGCGAAATTGAATGAACCGGTTCAGGCATTGCATGCGGCACTTTACCCTGAGTACTTCAAGCCTTACTGCTTTGCTGAGATTCGTCAATGGTTTGAAAGGGTCATTGCCAGTGATCCCGATTCAACGTTCTTAGTAATTGAAGATGAAGACCAAATTACAGGTTATGCTTGGATTCAGGTTTTGAATCGAAAAGAAAATCCGTTTAAAAAGGCTCGGACGGTGCTGGAAATTCATCAGTTCAGCATTATGCAGGCGGCACGCAGAAAAGGCTGTGGAACTTTTTTGATGAATGACATCTGCCAATTTGCAAAAAACAAAGGAATAAAAGAGATTGATCTTAATTACTGGTCGGACAATGAAACAGCGGAACGGTTTTATAGAAAACAGAATTTCAAGATCTACAGAAAAGCAGCTCATCGAATCGTTTAAAATACCATTTAATAAGGAAAAACGCATCACGCAGACTATTAATCTGCGTGATTTTTGTAACCCAAAATAGTAACAAAGTAAAATTCAGCCGAGTTGTCAAAAGATGTCGTTCTCATCAATTTTGAAATTGGATTTACATTGATAGATCCAATTGGATCTTTTCAGCAGACATTGGTATGGATATGATAAGGATAATCAATCTTCATACGAATAGAGAAGGAGGCAGCTATGAGACTGGAAATTAACCGGGAAGAGGCAATGCCTGTCTATTTGCAAATGGCTAATCGAATTAAGGAACAAATACTGTCGGGGATTCTTCCAGAAGGCTTTGTCTTACCGCCTGAGCGAAAGATGGCGGACGACCATCATGTCAGTCGAACAACCGTCATCAAGGCCTATGAAGAACTCAAATCATTGGGACTTGCGATGTCCAGGGTTGGGCAGGGAACTGTGGTCACAGAACGCAAGCTTCCTGCAACGAATGAATCGGACCCACCCATTTTCCCGATGTCCTGGTACCCGCTCTTCGATAAAAAAACCGCTAATGTCAGCGATACGGTGAGTGAGATCATGTACATTGGCAATCAGGGCAATATGATTTCTCTTGCTGCCGGTATCGGCGACCCGCGTTTGTATCCGGTCGATGAGCTTCGAGAAATTCAAAATGAGCGGCCGATCGACAGTGATCACTTGAATTTATGCTCTGTTGAAGGCTACTATCCGCTGCGCGAAAGCATTGCCCAATTGATGCGTTTTCGTAACTTATCCGTTACTGCAAGAGAAACCATGATCTTGACCGGATCGATGCAGGGCATTGATTACGCGGCGCGAACCTTCTTGTCTCCCGGTGACGCGGTTATTGTTGAAGAACCCACCTTTTTACAGGCCATTCAATGCTTTAGAGCAACAGGCGCAAGAATTATTGGCATTCCTATGGATGAGGGAGGTATTCGGCTAGACATTCTTGAGGCACAGTTGGCGCGATATAAGCCTAAATTTATCTATACAATCCCCAACTTCCATAATCCGACAGGGATCACGATGAGCATGGAACGAAGAAAAGGCTTGCTTAAGCTTGCTTATCAATTTCAAGTGCCCATTCTGGAGGATGATCCATATGGGGATATTACGTTTGGCAGAGAAAAATTGCCGCCGCTCAAAGCGCTGGATCCATATGGTTATGTGATCTATCTCAGTACCTTATCGAAGGTTCTCTTTCCGGGCTTAAGAATCGGTTGGGTCGTGGCTCCGGAGCCGGTCATGAAAAAATTTATGCTGCTCAAGCAGATTACTGATTTGCATGTGAATACGGATAGTCAGATTTTGATTTACCGATATCTCAGAAAAGGACTTTATGAATCCCAGCTCAAAAAGATTTTGCCCATCTACAAAAAGAAAAGGGATACTGCGATTAACGTGCTGGGTAAAGAAAACGGGCTCGTTCATTTTAAACGTCCTGAGGGCGGTTTTTACTTATGGTGCCGAATTCCTTACCCTGTATCGCAAAAGAAATTGCTCGCACTATGCGCGGATCAAGGAATCATTTATACACCGGGAACCGTATTTTTCCCTCAAGAAAGCGATGGGGAGCACTGGCTGCGATTGAATTATACCTATGAGACGTTGGAACGATTGACTGAAGGGCTGAACCTGCTTATTAAGGCAATAAAGAGGCTAAGTGTGCAGAATGAGCCACTGGATGAGGCAACCGGAGTACGTCCAATCGTTTAAAAAGAGAAGGGGAGATCTGGTAATGAAACTTAATTTTTCAGAATGCGCGAGAAGTGTAGCCAATTCAGCAACACGAGAAATATTAAAAATAACCGAGCAGCCTGAGATTATATCCTTTGCAGGTGGGCTTCCGGCACCTGAGCTATTTCCAGTGGACGGGATTAAAGCCGCATGTGAGGCGGTGCTCGATGAAACGGGTGAACAAGCATTGCAATACAGCACGACTGAAGGCTTTCTTCCACTGCGCGAAGCGATTGCCGATCGGATGAGCGCCATTGGTATAAACACGACTTCCGATCAGTTACTTGTCATCACGGGATCGCAGCAAGGGCTTGATTTGACTGGTAAGCTGTTTCTGGACAAAGGAGATGTTGTCATCTGCGAGAGCCCCACTTATCTCGCGGCGATCAATGCGTTTAAGGCGTACAGTCCTCGATTTGTTGAAGTGCCGATGGACGATGACGGTATGAGAATGGGTGAACTTGAGCGTGCACTCCAAGCGAATCCCAATGCGAAATTCATCTACACGATCCCCGACTTCCAGAATCCGACCGGACGGACGATGAAGCTTGAGAGACGAATAAAGCTGGTCGAACTGGCGAATCAATACAATGTTGTGATTTTGGAAGACAATCCGTACGGCGCAATTCGCTTTGCTGGTGCGGACCTGCCGCCTGTAAAACATTTTGATACCGAGGGCAGAGTGATCTATCTGAGTACCTTCTCCAAGATATTTACTCCTGGCCTGCGTCTTGGCTGGCTCTGCGCTGATGAATCCATCCTTAGCAAATACGTCGCATTTAAACAGGCGACCGACTTGCATACGGATAGCTTCGCGCAAAGAATCACAGCAAAATATATGGATCTTTTTGATCTGGAGGAGCATATTCAAAAAATTAAGGATGTCTACCGCGCGCGTCGAGAAAAAATGATGGAATGTATTGATGCGTTTTTTCCAAAACAACTCAAGCACAGTGCTCCCGAAGGCGGACTGTTCATTTGGGTGGAGCTTCCTAAGGACATTGATGTCCAAGATTTATTTAAGAAGTGCCTGGACAACAAGGTTGCCTTCGTGCCGGGCAATTCGTTCTTTCCAAATGATGCGAGAATCAACGCGTTCCGATTGAACTATTCAAATATGCCTGAAGAGAAAATTGTTGAGGGCATGAAGCGAATCGGGAATGTTCTAAATGAAACTTTGCTGCTCGTGTGAACGAAAAAACAGCTCTCCCGGGAA
>NZ_JAMXWM010000050.1 GCF_024125445.1 Sporolactobacillus shoreicorticis
TTAGGTGTCGGGGGTATTTTTTGCTGGTCAATTTTTTAATCGGTTTACCAACCGGAATTCATTCAACTAGCTGAATTACGCGAAAAACGGACCTTTCACGCATGAGCAAAACCCAGTTTATTGACACAGCTTATGCTGAAACGCGTAAATAACGGCTTGCGTACGGTCTTGTACCTCAAGCTTGCTGAGAATATTGCTGACATGCACCTTGACGGTTTTCAAAGCGATGAAGAGCTCGTCGGCAATTTCCTGATTGCTCTTTCCTCGAGCCATGAGCAGCAAGACCTCCATCTCTCGGTTGGTCAGATCGTCATGCAGTGCTTTGTTTTGTCTGTTTTTCATTCGAGACATGACTTTTTCCGTAACTTCGGGTTCAAGTACAGATTGACCATCGTAGGTTGATCTGATTGCTTGAGCAATATCGCTTGCTTTGGAAGTTTTCAGCAAGTAACTGGTAGCTCCTGCTTCAATTGCCGGATAAACTTTATCATCATCAATGAAGCTTGTGACAATGATAATTTTTGCCTGCGGCCATTTTTCCACAATTTGTTTTGTTGCTTCAATGCCGTCCATTTCTTCCATTACAAGATCCATTAGGACAATATCCGGTTTCAATTTTAAGACGAGATCAATGGCATCGCGACCGTTATCGGCCTCCCCGACCACCTGAATATCCGGCTGTGCCGATAAATAAGCAGAGACGCCGATACGCACCATTTCATGATCATCAACAAAAACAACGTTAATCATTGTTTTCATCCCTTTCGATTATAGGCACTTTAATTTCCAAACTTGTTCCCTTGTCCGGGACGCTTACTAATTTAATCTGGCCGCCAATTTGAGCAGTGCGCTCTTTCATGTTTTGCAGACCATAGGAACCGGGTTTGGTTGCCTGCGTTTTAAAGCCGATTCCGTCATCGGTGACGCGCAGAATGACGAAGCCCTCACGCCGAATGAGCAGCACGTCCAGATTCTGTGCCTTGGCATGCCGCAATGTGTTTGACACCGTCTCCTGCAGGATTCGGAAGAGCTGATCTTCGATACCGCGCTCCAGTCTGATCGGTTCGACCGTCGCATTGATGTTAAGAGGAACTTTTTGCTTGAGTTCGAGAAGCAGTTCTTCCACTCCCTGTTTGAGCGCCTTGCCGTGAAGCTGTACCGGCCGCAGATGAAGAAAGAGCGCTCTCATCTCGAGCTGGGACTGATGAATGGTCTGTTCTACCAGCTTCAGTTGACGGCTTTCCATATCATCCGATACGGGGCGCAGCTCATTAATTGTCGACATCAGCATCGATGCAGCAAATAATTGCTGGCTTACGGAGTCATGCAGCTCGCGAGCCAGCCGATTGCGTTCTTCAGAGACTATTTTCCGAATTGCCTTCTCCTCAATTTCTGATTTATCATTTGCTGCATGCTGCGCCAGCTGTGTCAGTTCGTTGATTTTTGCACTGATCTGCTGCGAACGGTCAATAATTGGCTGCATGTCGCAGGAAATGACGTTGTCCCCGCCTGCTGCTCCTTTTCCCTGAATGGCGCCATCGAGCGTATCGCTGACCATAACGAGCTGCCGCCGCCAGTACAAGCCTGAAATCAGACCATCAATGGCTCCGAAAAAAAGCGACACAATCGGAACAATAAAAGCAAACGGCAGATGCCACACCTGCTGACTCCAGAGCAATGACCATTTAGAAGGAGGAAAGGCAAAAAAGAACAACGAAGAAAAAAGGATTAAGCAGACAAGTGAAAAACAGATGCCGACGATGATTTGCCTCTTGATCGCAGTCATACGCGCAGCACCTCCAGGCTTCCGGCAACTGCTGAAACCATCAATTTAACTTTTTGCTCTGCTTGATCATAGCCATCAGACCGCAAAATTCTCGATTCATGAATCAGCTGATTTTCATGATGATCGAAAAAATCGACTTGCCCAAGCACAACCGAGTAATGCAGGGCAACTTCAACACCGTAAGGAACAAGGATGCGCACTCGCCCTGCAAGATGGCGAATGAAAATAATCGATTCCTTCTTTGGCAGGATGGTGTGACTGAGATCAATGATTGTGTCCCCCGCACCCGTCTGGATGTTTATGTCCTGCCATTCGTAATCGTGGCCGGGTGTTTCCTGATGGCCGAACCATTTGTTTTTAAGCAGTCCTGAGAGAATGGTCACCTTATCTTTAACAGCAGATGGATGATCGAAGTCAGGCATGATTCGCTGTGGATTTTTTTTTCTCTGTATGAAATCAATGACGAAACAGATAAACAAAGCAATAATAATAAATTTGAAGACAAGCAGACTGAAAATGGTGAATCCGAGTCCGATTACGCCGATCCAAAACAGGATTTTTCCTTTTCGTGTGTTCGTATTCTTTCGTCCATAGTAAATCATGGCGCCGAATAGAACAGAGGGGAATAAAAATCCCCACCCGTCGAACAGCGTTTGGAGCACAATCAGAAACAGGCAGATAATAATGAGCCAGCTGTATTTATCGTTTTTCAGTTGCTCAAACATGTTGGATCATCTGCCTTTCTTGCTGCAGTTCAGCTGAATTATGTAGATAAGAAAAAGGCGTTCATCGCACCTTTTTCTATTTTAGCATCGTTATGTGGGACAAGCTAGAACGTACTGTTTCGTCAATTGGTTTTGTTTTTTTCAAGTTCGCGCTCAAGTTCGCGAATTCGGGCATCAATCGTATTCTGGTGATAATTGGTGTTCACTTTTTGTTCGAGCTGTTCGAGATACATTTCGCTTTCTTCAAATTTGGAAAACGATTGTCCGAATGCCCGCTCCGGCTGAATGATTGCGTTCATGCGGTGATTCGCATTGGCAATGTTCTCACGACTCATCAGTTCCATTCGCTTTAAATACATGTCCTTTAATTTTCGCTTCATTTCCGCATAATTCTGTTCCAGATGATCAAGCTGTTTGACGGTTGTCTCGTAAGCATCTTTCAGCTGTTTCGACTTCTGCGTGTAATCTTCATGTTCTTTTAATGCAAAGGTATACAATTCGGTTTCTGCGGCGCGTTCAGCGATGTCTGCCTGATGCTTTCTTTTTTCAGCCATTTCAGCAGCTTCGTGATACTCCTTAATAAATTGATCCTTGAGCAGATACTGGCGGTCAATTAATTGGCGTACACGTTTCACTTCTGCTTCGCAGCGGCGCAAGTGCTGATTTAGCATGGCGATTGGATTTTTTTGCTCCTTTTGATCAAGCATGTCATTTAGATCGGCAGCTATTGAGTCTTTCAGACGAGTAAATATATTGCTCATTATGCGTTGCTCCTTTGTATTTGATGTATGTGTGACACAATCTGTTCAGAAAAAAATCAACGAAATTCTTTCCATTCTTTTTCGAAGTGATCAAATGGATCGCGCGGTTCGACAATTACTGGTCTTTCATTCTTCCAAGCTTTGTACACAAAGTAGAGACCTGCCAGTGCGGCAACGCCGATGATTGCCGGCACGTTGCCGATTGAGAAGCACAGGGCAATGATTCCCACGACCGCCCAAAGCACTTTTCCTCCGGTAGAAGCAGCTTGATTGAACTTTTTAAATGCGAAGTAGAGGACAGCCAGACTGACAATTAATCCAATCATCGATCCCAGCTGACTGAGCAGGACGATCAAGCTGACGGCTCCGAGCAGAAACAAGGCAAATTTTTTCATGTGTGTGATCCTCCTTTCCATGTCTTAATCATATAGAAAAGGCGGAGTGCAGATAATGAGCCGAAGCTGTATTTTCAGATAAGTCTTTGGACTTAGTTCATGCTAAGCTTGTTCCTGCGCAGAAAAATCCGCAGCTCTTTTTGTGCAGTCACAAACCCAACATCGTTTTCAGATGGAAAGTCATAGAATCGGGGAAAGTTCAAATTAATTCCGGAAAATTTAAAATGAATCCGGGAATAGGTACACGGCATAGGCTTTATATGAAATTAAACTCCGTAACTATGAAGAAGAAACAGCTTTAAGCGTTCCCTTTTTACTCGATTTCGAAAGAATTACCGATTGGAGAATGGATCAGGCACCGTCACAATTCTCCGGGAATCGGCCACACGACGCGAAAAATTACCGAATCTGATTTGATTTCTTATGAAACGATTGATAGCTGGTAACGAGAAGATCAAGGTGTTCGATGTGCTGACTGTAATCAATGATTGTCGATAAAAGAGGGAGTACGTCGAGCCATTCATCATTGATATTTTTTGAAAAGTAGGAAAAAAAGGATTCAGCAAGCTCAGCGCGATGCTGGTAATCTTTTTTAGCTTGTTCTTCGTGGCGTTTTCGTCTTATTTTACCGTCAAATTTAAGCAATACGCGTTCATGATACGTCATCAGGCCACTTAACTGAATCCGAAGTGTTTCGCGAAAATGATCCGGCAGGAGTCGAAAGGCATTTTCATTGCGATCCAGTTCGTTTAGTGCCTGATGGAGCAGCCGTGTTGCCGTGGTCATTTCACGGAAAATGACCGTGCGCCGCAGCTTTACCGGCATCGTTTTTTTTCTGAAAACGCGCTCTTCCTTGTACCAGTGATAATAATTCTCGATTTTCAGCTTTCTGCTGTCGAACGCCGCCAGTTCGCTTTTGATCTTCGTGTTGTCCGAAGTCCCGCCACTGAGCAGTCGCGTCCACTTAAAAAGCAGCGTGGTTTGTTCAAGAATTTGTTCATAGAGTGTCTTTTCGTAATGGGGCGGGAAGATCAACAAATTAACCAGTGTTGCGGACACGACACCGATGCAAATCATGGAAAAACGGCGCATCCCTTCGAGAAAAAACGCATTGCTGTCGTTCATACCGCTCGACATGACGAAAATGACCGTGACCATCGTTAAAGTCAATGTCCGATGGAGTCTGAATTTAAGATGGATTGCAATGACAAAGACGACGGTCAAACCGACGACAATCGGTGTGTCGCCAAAAATGATGACCGCAGCAACTGCAATCATCGCACCGATAAAGTTGCCATAGATGTTTTGTACCATCGCCCGAATAGAGCGCTGGACCGATGGGCGTGTAGTCATGGCTGCGGCGACACCGGCCATGATTGGCGGAGTCATTCCAAACGCTAAAGCGGTCATTAATGCAATAGTTACGGCAACGCCGGTTTTCAGACTTCGGGCACCAAGGTGCATGGTGTTATCCTCCTTCTAGATTAAGAAAAGAGGAGAGCGGTTCAGGCCGCTCTCCTCTTATGAATATATTAAGAATTGGCGAGCTGAGAAAAGGCATACTCAGCAGCTTCCAGTGTATCGTCAATATCTTTTTCACTGTGTTCGGTCGTTAAGAACCATGCTTCATATTTCGAAGGTGCAAGATTGACCCCCTTTTCCAGCATGTATTTGAAGAATCGTCCGAACATTTCGCTGTCGGTTGCTTTTGCCTCTTCATAGTTTGTGACTTCATGATCGGAAAAATACAGCGTCATTGCTCCGCCGATACGATTAATTGCGATCGAAAGTTGGTACTTCTCGTTAATTGCCTGTATTCCGTCTTCCAGCTTTTTTCCGAGATGATCCATTTTTTCATAAATGCCCGGCGTTTGCAGCACTTCCAGGCAAGCGATGCCGCTCGCCATGGAAAGTGGGTTTCCGGCCATCGTTCCTGCCTGATAAGCCGGGCCAAGCGGGGCTACTTCGTCCATAATTTCTTTTTTGCCGCCGTAGGCTCCGATCGGCAGTCCGCCGCCAATGATCTTGCCCATCGCGGTGAGATCCGGGGTGACGCCGAGGTAGTTTTGCGCGCCGCCGTACATAAATCGGAAGTTCGTGATCACTTCATCGTAGATCACGACCGAACCGGCTTGATGGGCGATTTCATTAATGGCTTCAAGGAATCCCGGTCGGGGCATAACCATTCCAAAATTGCCGACAATTGGTTCAACAAGCACACCCGCAATATCCGAGCCCCATTTGTCGAATGCCTGCTGAAGTGTGTCCACGTTATTGAAGGGCACCGTAACGACTTCATGAGCGGTACTTTCTGTTACTCCGGCCGAGTCCGGAGAGCCGAGCGTTGATGGTCCAGAACCCGCCGCAACGAGAACAAGGTCAAAGTGTCCATGGTAGCTTCCTGCGAATTTTAAAATAATCTTTCTTCCGGTGTAGGCACGGGCCACACGGACGGTTGTCATTACCGATTCGGTTCCGGAATTGGTGAAACGGACCTTGTCTAAAGAAGGAATCGCTTTTTTCAGCATTACAGCAAGATCTGTTTCCAGTGTTGTCGGTGTGCCGTACAGCACGCCGAGTTCAGCTTGTTTTTTTATTGCCTCGGTGATGTGCGGATGAGCGAATCCGGTAATAATCGGTCCGTAAGCAGCTAAATAGTCTATGTAACGGTTGCCGTCCTCATCCCAGAAATAGGCGCCTTTTCCTTTTTTCATGAACACCGCGGCCCCTCCGCCGACCGCAGCGTAAGAACGCGACGGACTGTTGACGCCGCCGACAATATGCTCAAGCGCTTCCGCATAGAGTTTTTCTGAAGTAGTTCTATTCATTGTACTGATCGCTCCTCAAACCAAAGTGACATTGCTCACTCAAGTATTCAATATAAGCAAATAAATGACAAGCAATGAACCTTGGCGAAGAATTAATCAAACATGCGATGGTTCATCAGGAACACAAAATGTTCGAGAATGCGTGCGGTCAGTCCCCAAATCGTCTTTCCTTGATAGTCGTAAAAGGGTTCCGTAATTTGCATGTTGCGAAATGCATAATTTTTTCCTGAAACAATGCGTTCAAACGGAAATTCTGCATGTTTATCTACGGCAAAAATGAGCGAGTGTTTTTCAGGAATCTGCTTCATGAGCCATGGGAGCGGGATTGTAAACAGTTCCTGAACCTCACCGGAATTAGGCTTTAGCGGTTCGGACGAATCAATGACACCGACAAACGGATAAATGAATAAATCGGATGTTGCAATACATGTGCCCATTTGACCGATGACGTCAATAGATTCTTTTTTGATTCCCAATTCCTCGCATGTTTCACGTATGGCAGTAGCACGCATGGAGCCATCAATTTTCTCACTGCGTCCTCCGGGAAAACAAATATCTCCAGGCTGCCGTTTTAATTGGGTAGAACGAACTTCCAATAATATAGACCATGTATTGTCCCTATGGATGAGCGGGAGAATGACCGCCGATTTTTTCGCCGTATCTTCGCCGATAATTGATCCGTCATTTTCAATTCTTCGTGTAATGCTTCTTATGTCCATATGATTCACCTGCATTTAGACGATTTCACCTTTTTATTCTACCATTTTTTATGAATGACCGCCCGATTGCACTGGTATCAGAAGCGCATGGGTTCACTTTGACGGCTGTTCAGGGTATGATTTAACTAACTCAATGTTTGAAATGGAACGGATGATACGATTGAAAGCTTTCATTCATGAGGAAGCCGTCAGCCTGTCCGGAGGGGGCCAATGTAATCGATTATTTAAATCCGTCCCATCTGCATGCAAGGTGTTAAGAATCAAGCTAAAATCAGGTAAATTATTGATTATTTGGAGTACCCTAAACGAACAGATTCAACTGCGATTCTCGAATCAGACGCGCAGGTATTTTATCCGGTAGTCGATTGATCCTGTGATTTAAAGAAAACGACAGATGCTTTGTATTCTTTAGCGGAATCCGCACAATTTGGAAAAATTTTTATTGAAATTCAAGACTAATCGACTGAAAGGGACTGATCATGATGTTGGAAGCAGGAACGAAAGCACCTGGTTTTACACTGCAAGAAACGAAGGGAACAGAAGTATCACTATCTGATTTTAAAGGAAAAAATGTTATCCTGTATTTTTACCCGAAAGACATGACTCCCGGATGCACAACGGAGGCCTGTGATTTTCGCGACCAGAACAGTCGCTTTGAAGCATTGAATACAGTCGTTCTTGGGATCAGTCCTGATCCAATTGAAAAACATCAGAGGTTTGCCGAAAAGCATGCGCTGCCTTTTACGCTTTTGTCTGATCCCGATCATCAAATCGCCGAAGCGTATGGAAGCTGGCAGTTAAAAAACATGTTTGGGAAAAAAGCAATGGGTATCGTTCGTTCCACTTTTGTTATTAATAAAGAAGGAACCATCAGTAAGGTCTGGCCGAAGGTTAAAGTTGCAGGACATGTGGAAGAAGTGTATCAATACATTAAAGATCAGCTCATTTAATGAGGTAAAGTAATTCTCAAGCAGAAAAGTTAAATGAAAAAATCAGGTGCATCAGTATCCTGATTTTTTTCTCTATGAAATCAGGATCTCTTTATGAACTTCCGTACATTTTTTAGCATATTTTTTAATCTCGAAGTCGGTCTTATTGCCTGCTTTGTTTTTTCAATTAGACGCATGTAATGGAGAGAATGCGGCAAAATATAAGATGAACGCTCTAAATTTATCGGTACAATTCATGTTGGAAAAGTACTGAACATTGACAGGACAAGCTTTAACCATGTAAACTAAAAATGTAATTGTAACCATTGTAATCTGATAATTGATTTTAATAATCACTATCTTTGAAAGCGAGGTGCATGACGATGAGCGATAATATGTCAAAAGTAGATCACGCAATTGAGATGCTAAAGAGCTCCGGTGTGCGTATTACACCGCAGCGTCATGCGATTCTTGAATATCTGGTCTTTTCAGATTCACATCCTACGGCGGATGAAATCTATAAAGCGCTTGAGCACAAATTTCCTAACATGAGTGTTGCGACTGTATATAATAATTTACGTGTATTTAAAAAAACCGGATTAGTCAAAGAACTTACCTACGGCGATGCGTCAAGCAGGTTTGACTTTTCAACGAAGCGTCACTACCATGTGATCTGCAGCAACTGTGGAAAGATTGTTGATTTCTTTTACCCGGTACTTGATGAAGTGGAGGCACTGGCCGCACAGGTAACCGGGTTTAAGGTGGATCATCATCGTCTTGAGATTTACGGTGTTTGTCCTGAGTGCCAAGCTAAAGAAGTGGATGCTCCTTCCAAACCGAAACAAGAATCAAGTATTAGCTGAACTAATCATATCCGATAAAACCGGAAGCAAGCCGCCCTTACTGGCGAATCTTCCGGTTTTTGTGTTCGTTAATGAATTCAATTCGAAGGTAGGGAAGAATTAAGTCTTATCCAGTGAGAAAGCTGTTGCAGATGGCAAAGGAACGTCTTTAGTATTTCCGGACGCGCCCTGTTTGAGGCGATCATGAACGGGTAAATTGGTTCGTTAATTTGGGAACAGGTTCACACCTGAGAGAGCGAAAGTAGCTCAACTTTTGAATATCCTGAACAGAAAATTTCAACGGTATCATCATCAAATGATCTGGCTACAGCATCTGCTTCTTGAATTAGAAAAGCATAATGAGAAACTTGAAAAAGAAGTCGATCCATTCATGCAAAACGATCAAGAGGAAGTGAGTCTGCTCAAAACAATTCCGGGGATGAATCGGAACGCGGCGTCGGTTATCCCAACTGACGTCTATTTGCCCTCTTGTGGTGGACTGAATGCCAGAAAGAAACGGTCATCAAAAACAGCCGGGGCTTTAGCGCATGTCATTTTGAAGATTGAACCCGGTTCGGATTACCTGCTAAAGAGAAAGCAAAGCGCTAGTATTAAGCGGTAGTTAGAAAAACCGCATGGTTACAAAATAGAAATTTACGAAAGGCAGCATGAACTAAAAAAATTCATGTATAAAGGGAGTTCTTTTTTTCACTCTTTTTAGAATGTCATCATCACATTTATTTACAAAGTATAAAAGATTAACGGATTCAGTATAAGAAAAGCTAAAGTTTGGTCAGCGTCAGAATTGGTCTTGCCAAGTTTTTCTTAATTATGTTTAAATAAGTATTGACGATTATTGCCATACATGATAAATTAATTAACGTTGTTTTTGCGACATTATGTCTTATCCTGTCAGATTGTTTATGATCAATTTTTTGATCATGTGAGCTGGTCGTTGACATAAATTATGTTGCATGTTAAAATATAATTTGTCTTTTTGAAGGAAACTCAATTTTAACATTTACTGAAATATCTTGAACTATTTATTGACACAAGATGATGAAAATGATATAATAATTGAGTTGCTGTTTGAAATGTTCCTTGAAAATTAAACAAAAGCCAAGCGTGATTTTG
>NZ_JAMXWM010000051.1 GCF_024125445.1 Sporolactobacillus shoreicorticis
GCGCCGTAGGAGAGCTGTTTTTTTACTCATATTTAAGCTGCTGTTTGCTGCTTGCCTGATTTCAAGAATCCAAATTTAGTCAGACGCTGGCGGACCTGAATGCCGACCACACTGGCGATGACTGCTTTAACCACACCTACGATAAGGAACGGATAAACTCCGGCAGCCCATGCCTTTGTCCAGGAAAGATCAAGTATGAATTTCAGCTGAAGTGTGCCAATCGCTAAAGTGACAAACATGCCGATGATATTGGCGACAATCGCCATCGTTGTGCTGAATTTTGTATGTTCAAGAATCAGTCCGGTTACAAATGCGCTTAGAATGAATCCGATAATGTAGCCGCCGGACGGCCCAAGGATAACACCGAATCCGCCGCTCATTCCTGCAAAAACAGGAAGGCCGATGGCACCGAGTCCAGCGTAAACAATCATCGACGCTGTGCCATACCGGCTCCCCAGAATCGTAGCCGTCAATCCGACAGCGAGTGTTTGCCCACTGATCGGAATAATGGGCAGTGGAATGGTGATTTGCGCGAGAATGGCAGTAATCGCCGCAAATAGTGCACATAAAATTAAGTTCTTTAATCGTGTATGATTCATACTCATTGACTCCTTTAATTATTGTTAACTTTTATAGATAATAAGTTAACATATATTGGGACAAATAGCCATAGAAACTTTTATTTTTTGAGTTGCCAGAGGACTTTTTCTGTGAGAATGAAAAAAAGCTTGCCAATTGGGCAAGTTATTGATCAGGACAATTTATGGCAAACAGGGTTACAGCTTGTTATATAGCTGGTGAATCCATTTCCAAATCGGTTTATCTTTTTTGACTGCCGTACATCGTTCAGCAGCCTTCTGATCATGAATACCGTCGATGGACATCTGATGAAAATATCGATTGACAGCTTTAATCACTGATTGTTCATCCTCACGATAAGACACTGTAATCACTTACCCTTTCTTTTACTTTTAGGACACTGCTAAATTTGACTGTTGCTTTCCGCCTCAGGCATTTGTTTTCATGGGCGTTCCGTCTGTCTCGTGATGGCTGCGCTGCCTTATTCCTTCCCAGACGATGGAATTGGGAAAGGCAACAAATTATTAACGGAGTCCTTACTTGAATAAAATCATTCATTTACCCAACATTATCCTTTGGTAATAAATGATTCGATGAATTTCTTGAGTGCTCAGATTTTAGTTGTTTTATCCTTGCGTGTACCTGGTTTTGCGGAACATCTAATTGTTGGGAGATATATGCTATCGATTTTTTATTTGTGAGGCATTTATTTAGAAAATGTTCGGGAATCATGAGACAACGTGCAAACTCATCAGCTTCACATTCTTTGCGATTTGTTGTGCCCAAATCAGTTGCATAGGTAATATGGCAGTGCATGTGTACATGCTCCTGATCGGAGAGATGAAGAAAAAAGTGGGCAAGCAAATGAGCGAGAAAAAAGCGCTGATGAGTCAGATCCCAATTGCTCGCCAGGTAAAAAATAATCCCTTGATGCTTTGATTTACGTATCATGCCGAAACGGTCGGAGAACTCACAGTCAGAATGGAATACGATAATTTTTTCTTTGGAAGCGATGAGAAACGGATCAACGGGGAAGTGGTTTTCGAGACCATAACGCAGAAACAGTTCTTTGATTTGATGATCAAACATAGAAACAAACGCCTCCATTTATTGATTTAATGAAACGATCAGGGAAAGGTAGCGGTCTAAGTTAATATTGCATCAAGGAAACATTGTTGTCAATAGATAACAAAAATTCATTCAAGAAATACATGCGTCAATGAATAAAAAAAGCAGCTGCACTCATTTCGAGAGCAGCCGCTTAATGAAAGGATTATTTACTCAAGCCTTCAGAAATGTGATCCAAATTCCATTTGATCATATCGTAGTAGGTGTCACCCGGCTTGCCTTTCTTTGCAAGGGAATCGGTAAAGATCTTGCTGTAGATCTTAATGCCGGTTTCTTTAGATAAAGTCTCCATACTTTTCGGATTTACACTGGTTTCGACAAAGAGGTGCGGAACCTTATGCTTCTTGATAATGCCGATAATCCGCTTCATTTGGTCGGGGGTACCCTGTTCCTCGGTATTGATTTCCCAGATATATTCCGGATGCAGGCCATAGGCGCGCGAGAAATATTTAAAGGCACCTTCGCTTGTAATCAGATAACTTTGCTCGTCAGGAATTGCCGCCATTTTTTCTTTCGCTTCTTTATCCAAGTCCTCAAGCTTTTCCACATAGGCATCTGCATTTTTATGATAATCCTCTGCATGGTCCGGATCTTTCTTTGCCATTTGCTTCTCCATATTTCGGATGTATTTAATTCCGTTTTGAATGTCTAGCCAGGCGTGCGGATCCAGCTGGTTTTCCTGCCCTTCCGATTTCAGGTGGATGGGTGTAACGCCTTTGCTTACTGCAAAAATGTTCTTATTATAATCGCCGCTTCGTCCGGCACTGTCAATCATTTTCTTGAACCAGCCGTTGCCTACTTCGAGATTGAGGCCATTATAGAAAATCAAATCTGCTTTAGAGACGCTTTTTGCATCGGTTGGCAGTGGCTCATACTCGTGTGGATCTGTGCCGATCGGTACGATGCTGTGAATGTCAACATGATCCTTGCCGACTTCCTTGGCCATGTCGTAAAGAATCGAGTTTGTGACCACAATTTTCAAGTTACTGTCTTTGTTTCCAGATGAATTTCCACAAGCGGAAAGTGCGAAAATCATGATGATACCAAGAACGAGAACAAGACTGCGACTAAACTGACGCAAATGAATCACTGCTCCTTTTTAAAAATAAATTGATTTTTTTTAGAAAAGACAAAGGCGATACAAAACATAACGGTTGCACTGACGACAATCGTCGCTCCTGATGCCAAGTTGTACGTAAAGCTGAAATAAAGGCCGATCACTGAGCTGATGATACCGAATAGGGCAGCCAGAACAATCATGCGGCTCATTTTGTCGGTCAGCAGGTAAGCAGTGGCGGCAGGCGTAATCAACATTGCCACAATCAGAATGACTCCGACCGTTTGCAGAGAGACAACGGTCATCAGTGTCAGGAGCACCATCAGAAAATAATGAATAACCTGCGTATTGATTCCATAGGTCTGAGCAATGGTTTCATCAAATGAGCTGACAAGCAGCTGCTTGTAAAAGAGTGCCACCAGAATGATAACGAGAAGCGTGACGATTAATGTAAGGATGAGATCGTGCATCGTTACCGCGAGAATATTTCCGAATAAAATATGGTAGAGATTGGTTGAACTTTGGACAACGGTAATTAAAATCATGCCCAGAGCTAAAAAGGAACTCAGGATAATCCCGATCGACGTGTCACTTTTGATCGGGCTTTTCCTGCTGATAAAGCCCATGCAAAGTGCGGCGAAGATACCGCAGAGGGTCGCGCCGATAAAGTAATCAATGCCAAGCATGAATGAGATGGCGACACCGGGGAGTACGGCATGCGAAATGGCGTCGCCCATCAGTGACATACCTCTCAGAATAACAAAGGAGCCAATCACGCCTGATCCGATGCCCACCAGGACTGAAGTGATGAGCGCCTGCTGAAGAAAACGATAGTTCATGATGTCTGAGAAGAATTCCAATGACTGCACCTCCTTTAAAAGTTGATTTCCGCGCCGTAAAAATGCTTGAGCTGTTCGCCGGTAAACACATTTCCTACTTCGCCGTAAACGATATGATCCGAATGCAGCAAGACCACATCATCGAAGTAATTTTTGACCGTACTGAGGTCATGATGAACAACAACAAACGTTTTCCCCTGACGGTTCATGTCGCGAACTAAATCCATAATGATTTGCTCACTGACAACGTCCACACCGGCAAACGGTTCATCAAGGAAAAAGATATCGGTTTCTTGAACAAGCGCGCGGGCGATAATCGCGCGTTGAAGCTGACCGCCGGATAATGCGGCAATCTGCCGCTGTCCAAGATCGCCTAATTTGACCGCTTCCAGCCATTTTTGTGTTTGGGCTTTTTCTGCTTTTCCCGGTCTCTTAAATAAGCCGAGGGATGGGTAAGTTCCCATCATAACCATGTCAAAAACGGTGATCGGGAACGTTAGATCGATGGATTGTCTTTGCGGGACATAGGCAATGGTCAGGCGCCATTTTTTCGGATCGGCTTCGCCGCTGTCCATCGTAATCGTTCCGGAGGACATCGGGATCAGGCCAAGTACGGCTTTCATCAGTGTTGATTTTCCTGCTCCGTTTGGGCCAATGATCCCAGTTACTTTTCCGGGCCGAATGGATACCGAAACGTCGTTTAGCACACGCCGCTTTCCGTAATAAACGGATAAATTTGAGATCTCCATATCATTCTCCCCTGAAAGATTAATAGTTGAAAGACATAAAGTTTCTATGGGGAAACTTTGTTAGCCTAAGTATACCCGATAATGATTTTCATTGTAAAGCGGAATCTTTACCATTTAGCCATCTTCTTGAAGTGATACACCCAACGTTATAAATGATTAAAACCGGAAAAACGTATTGATCACGGCTTTCCGGCTTTTGAAGAGACCGTTTATTCCATTCTTGATTTCAAAATATCGCTTAATGAGATTTTGTTAATCGTTCGTTTTTCAAATAAGCGTGCGATTTCTCCTTTGGCTAGGTCAAAATCTATATTTTTAGTACATGCAAAGGTACATCGCCTGATTGATCGCTTTTATTGACCTTCTTAACATGAATAAACGTTGGGCTACTCTCCCTTGTCTTCATTGATCTGCTCAATTAAAATGATTTAGAATGTTTACGATTTGTACGAAAAGGAGCGGTTAAAAGCCCCATCATCCATTTGAGATGATGGGGCTGAGCCGTTTAGAAACAGTTACATTGAATGGTAGGAGATGACAAAGTGTAAGATCGCCAGGGTTGAAGAAGGATTCATGTATTTGTGATCCAAATCACCTTTAAACTTAATGGAATCATATTCATTTAAATGATAGATTTTGCCGCCGACTTCTACTTCCAATACCCCGGCCATGACGGTGACGTATTCGTTTACGCCAAATTGATGTGCGGAAGACGGGTACTCAGAATTCGGCTGAAGATAACCACGGTATAATTCATAGAGGCCATGCGATTGGAAGAGGGGCTCGGCAACAAAAACCTTGTCGGGGCTCATTAATTTCATGCTGTCTTCTTTGCGTGCGATTGATACATCAGACTCTATGGACAGAAGCGCACTGACCGGGATATTCAGTCCGTTCGCAATCTTCCAGATGACGGATAGCGTTGGGTTGCCGTCCCCTCGCTCAACATTCATTAGAGTAAGTTTGCTGATACCGATCTTGTTTGCCAAATGCTCAAGACTCATGCCTCGGCTTGTCCGTAACTGGCGCAGATTGGCTCCGACTCGCTTTCCGGCATCTCCGTCTTCCCAAGCGTTGTTTTTCAAGGAAATCATCTCCTTGGTATATTTTAATAGACAAAAAGTAAATTTATATATACTTGATGGGGCGATTATATTATAATATACAATAAGTTAATTTTAGTATACTATTTTCGGAATTTATTCACACGGAAAAAATAGAGAAGCGAGGTAATGAAGATGCTTCATCAGAAAAAATCAACGGTAAAAACGGCGTGCGTAGAAGCTTTTCCGCTTGCCATAGCTATTGCCGCATATGGTATGTCCTATGGCGTTTTGGCTATGCAGGTTAATTTTAGTCTGCTCACAACGGTAGCCATGTCTGTATTTGTCTTCTCCGGATCTGCACAGCTGGTTACAGTAGCGATGCTTGCTGGCGGGGCAGGTTTAACCAGTGTGCTGCTTACGGTGATCCTGCTTAATTTACGAAATCTGCTTTATGGCGCGGCACTTGCCGAAGGAATCGAACCGGCGAAAAAATGGACGCGGCTGCTGGCATTTGGTGTAACAGATGAACCGTTTGTACTTGCCAGTGCCCGATTCAAAAAGGTGGGACCGGATCCAACCTACTTTGCGGTCGTGGCCGCCATTTTTTATATTGCATGGATCTTTGCTTCATTTTTTGGGGCACTCATCGGCAATCAGCTTGATCCACAGAAATGGGGTCTTGATCTTGCGTTTCCGGTTACTTTTGCAGCGCTGCTCGTTCCTGGATTGAAAGGGAAGCCGGTCATCGGTACCGCTCTGACGGCGGTAATTCTGGCACTCTGCCTCGAAGGGTTCAAACCGGGCAATGAATTGACGATTATTCTCACAGGCCTTCTCGCGCCGCTTGTCGGACTTTTTATTCATAGGAGGACAAGCCATGCTTAATCAGTGGATTCTTATTGGCACGCTGGCTGTTGCTACCTACCTATCCAGAATTGTCGGCATTGCCTTCATGGCGCATCGAAACATGAATCCGACCTTACGTCTGTATTTTAACTATGTGCCGATCGCCATTATCACTGCATTGCTTGTCAAACAGGTGTTCATACCGACAGGTGGCAGGCTGATGCTCTCATCCCCTGTTTTGATCAGCTGTTTCGTCGCTGCCATAAGCATTTCCCTGACGAAACGCTTCCTGCCGTCAGTCGTTCTTGGTGTAATTATTGGATTGGTTTGCCGTCATCTGATTTTCTAACAAAAAGAAAGAAGAGATTGCACGCGTGCAATCTCTTTTCGCACTAGAAACTCTTTTGATCATTTATTATTGAGTGAATGCGGGTTCCTCTGCTTTATCTGCTGCGCGACTGATAATAAATGTAATGAAGGCAGCGATAATAATCGCGAGAAACACGTAAAAAGGCAGTACATAATTTATTTCATAAAGTACGGTGCCAAGAATAGGGGCGACAATTCCTGAAATTCCTTGAGTCATGGCGACAATTCCGGAAACAATCCCCTGATGTTCTTTGGAGACACACAGAGAGCACCCCGCGGACATAGCGGTCAAGCCGAAAGCAAGGCTGGCACCGACAAAGATAAAACTGGCGGCAAACAGGAGGTAGGAATGAGTGAATGCCATGATTAGGAGCGCCGCAATCATGAAGATCGTGCCGACGATGATCAAGCGTGTCGGTTGCCAGTTCAATACTTTCATTTGAAGAATCTGCGTCACGATAAGCGCAGTGCCCATGACAAAGAATAAAATGGATGCCTGCCCGGCGCTTGAAACATTAGAATAACCGAACACATCGTGGAGCAAGAGCGGCATGACGAGCTGCACCATGACCATGACAAGCATGGTACTGCATCCGAGCAGCAGCCAACTGATTAACTGAAAGGAGAATACTTTGGAACCGCGAATTTTCTCATGTCCCGCGACGCCCACAGGTTCTGTCCGGGGGAGTGCTTTGATCAAATAAAGACCGGTGAGGACTGAGATAGCGATGGTCATGTAGAAAGGAATGAATAGAGAACCAAGTCCCGACAGCAGCCCTCCGATCACGGGACCAAGAACCATGGCTAAACCGGTCGCAAATCCGAGAAGAGCCATTCCTTTCGCTCGAGAAGCCTGATCGGTGATATCCGCCATCAGCGCATTGCCCGCTGACGGCATGGCAGGCAAAAAGATGCCCAAAACAATCCGTCCGAGAATTAAGAAAACAAAAGCAGTCATGACAAATTGTCCTTGAATCATAGAGTAGCCAAAAAGTGCAATGTACAGCACATACGTGATCCCCACACCAAGCATTCCGGTGATCATGATTTTTTTACGTCCGAGTGTATCGGATAATTTTCCCCAGAGCGGTCCACCGAGCATCATACTTAAAGAACCGACGGATACCATTAAACCGGTTTGACTAGGAGAAAGGTAAGCAATTTTAGAAATGGGAACAAGCACAGGCATGGTGATGTAAATGGCTAAATAATTGATAAATGTCGCGAGGAAAAGATTATTTTTGGTTCTTGACATACGGTCGCCTCCATAGTTATTTTTCTATACGCCAACAATATTTCGTTTGGGAAATTATACTGTATTTGATATTATAAATCATGATCAGCTGTTGCTCAGAAAGAGATACTCCCACTTTTTTTACGCGTGTTCATGCTCTTTTCACCTCTTTATTTATCTTGTTTCATCACGTTATTCTGTATATAATGAAAATGGTTCTCATTTATGATAGAGTTCAGTCCTTAATAACGTCAATAAAATTTGCGGATGTTCGTCAGTTAGCGGTCTTTTTTCGTCCGCTGACGGCAGGGGAGAGAATCACATGGATAATATAATCAAAGAAATGTATGAACCATGTCTTTTTCAGAGCGGATTTTTTCGAGACGAAAAAAAGAATAATTGTTATAAACGAGAAGGAATCTGCTACACATTGGATCAGGAAAAAGGGAGAGGCTCATACTGGGTTTATACGTATAAAAATTTGTTCGCGGTCTCTATTCTGGACTTTGAATTAACAGAGGATTGGTTACTGGAGTTTAGGCAGCCTCGATTTTTGAGCATCAGTTATATCGAATCCGTATCCGCGGAACAGTTGAGTCCTTGCAGACGGCTGCTTTGTTCCGGCCTCAGGAGCCACTATGGCAATGGTGAACTTTTTCGTGCACTTTATCATAAAAATGTTCCGATGCGCTGCGTAAGTATTGAAATTATGCCTGAGTATTATGAGGATTATTTGCAGCAGCGCTATCCTGATGAATACGCGAGTCCTCAAGATGCGTTTCTCAATCTCGACCAGTCCATGAACGCTCCTGAATTGATCTTTCTTTTTAATCAGATTATGCATTTTTACGGCGACGGCATTTCTGCGGGATTATTTTACGAGAGCAAGGTGGCAGAATCCATTTCACTGATCGTGCAGAAAATGAAACAGAGTACGTCTGCCCGCTTGTTTACCCCCATATCTGCGCAGGATCAGGAGCGCTTGGCTCAGGTGACGGCTTACATTGACCATCACTATGCCGATGAGATTCATGTAGCAACGCTTGCGAAAATTGCCTGTATGGGAACAACAAAATTGAAGTATACCTTTAAAAAAATATATCAGTCGACTATTTTTGACTATGTTATCAAAAAAAGAGTAAACAAAGCGAAAAAACTTCTTGAGGCTACTGATTTAAGTATTCAACAGATCGCGGGTATCGTTGGCTATAAAAAACCCGGGAGTCTTACAGAAGTGTTCCACAGACAGACAGGCATGACACCGCGCGACTATCGCAAATGGGCGGTGACAATAGCGAACAATCGTTAAATTTTTTGTGATTAATCAGCGTTCATTCTGGTTGCTTTTTGTGGCCTTTTAAATTATTATAAAACGTAATGATTACTATTTGCCGGTGCCTGTAAGATCATTCCGTTGGTGTGGTTCACAGAAAGGAGTCGTACACATGCCAAGTAAAAGCGTACTTTCGAGCGCAAGACGAGAATTAAAAAGCCCGAATAAGAAAACACATCGCAGAGCTTTAAAGGCGATTAAAGAGGCCAAACGAATAAAAAAAGGTTTATGATATCCGGTCATCAACAATACATTTTTTGAAAGAAGGAATGGAACAATGGCTGTACCGAAAAGAAGAACATCTACAACACGTAAGAAGAAAAGAAGAACAAATCAAGGTTTAAAGGTTCCAGCGCTGTCGCGTGATCCGCAAACCGGTGAGTATCATCTTTCTCACCGTGTCAGCAAAGACGGCACGTACAAAGGTGAACAAATAATTGAACCGAAAAATGAATAAAGATTAGAATGAAAAGACGGCGCGTCCATTCCATTTCGAATAGGCGAGTCGTCTTTTTTTACAA
>NZ_JAMXWM010000052.1 GCF_024125445.1 Sporolactobacillus shoreicorticis
GATGTCAAGGTTCGTAAACTTGTCCAAAGAGCAAGGGATGCATTTGGCAAATTCAGATCAAACATTGGTTAATCATTTTTTATAAAGTTTGGGGGGTTATGATATGATCATTCATCTTGATGCAGGTCATGGCGGTAAGGACAGTGGTACCACAAGTAGACATGAAACAAGTGAAGAAATAAATACGACAACAACTTACTCGGTCCAAATTGGTGCATTTAAAGATCGAAAAAAAGCAGATTTACTCGTGAAGAAGGCGGAGAAAACAGGATTCAAACCGTTCATAGAACGGAGTAAATAGAATTGATGATAGAGAACAAAAAACCAAATAAAAATGTATGTAATAAGGTACAAGAAAATTGGTTTTTATCTTTTTGCTTACCCAACTCATTGCAATTTAAGCAGAGTTTTTATATAATAAGCAAAAACAGAACAAATGTTCTTGTATTTCTGGGGAGTCATTAACAATTAAACATTTGGGTAGTTTATGGCAGACAGTTAGTTTTTAAAAGGATACTAAAGAGATCGATAAATTTATCACTTTAACAAAAATCAAATAGTTATGATTGAAGGTATGCTTATGGATGATGACGAGAAAGTCAACGTAATTTTTGAAACGAGAGCAAACAATTATCCCGATAGTGAGCGTGTAAATCTTGTTTTTTTGGTTAATGAAGACGCAGTTAATAAAGTCGACTACGACTTTATTGATCGTTACACAGGATAATATTGAATCAATGGCGGATTGGTTTGGCTATCTGATGAATTGGTTTTGTAAAATTTACCAAAAAATAGTGAGGGAATTTTACATTGTTTGTTGTCAAATGCTTTTCTAATGGGTGTCTCGTCCATTTATATAATCGGTTGTTTCTGAGATCAGCAATAAATCGAACTTTTGTGTACTTTTCCGATTTTATGGAATCTGAGATTGGCAAAAAAGATCCACTATAGCTATGCAAATCAATTATATCAGTAAAACCAAAAATTACGTGGTTAATAATTATAAATAAAAAATTAAAAACTATCCTGTGGAATGATTGATGACATTTCTGCAGGTTTTTTTAATTTCAAATGCAAAAGTCAAGATTAAATAGATTATTGGATGAAAATTCCTTTTGAACATATAATGCTGTAAGTATGAGTATCATACGGAATTGCCGATATATTAATGAAAACAAACAGATGGACTCATTGAACTCCTAGGATGGTATATTAAATTTATTAAACTCATACATAGGCTATGTTTTAAAAATTTTTCTAATTTCGACGAAAAATTCATGAACAGGCCTTTTTATTTTGTGATTAAAAGATAAATATTCGGGTGTCATGACTGAAATCTTTTCACTAAGTTCACAAGGATTTCAAATATAAAGAGACGAATTATGATTAACTTTTGGAAAACTCACAGATTATTGCGATACTTGACCATAATTATTTTCGTCTGTTTTATTGTATGTCCATTAATACTTTCTACATTTTGTACAATCGATTATTCAAGTTACTTTAACTTTCTTTTCCAAGGAAATTTATTGTTTTGTGCAGTTATTTAATAAGAAGTCCAGATAACGCCCCAGAAAATTCTTGGATCGATCATGTAGGCAGGTTAATTGGTGTAATCGCTATAATTGCTTTATATCTTTATTTCGATGGTCCTCAAATTTTGGATATACCAAATGCACTGTCAAATAGAACTAAATTAATAACAGGTACTATTTATGAAGTCGATAATGGCAGATCCGGAACTCAATATTTCTATTTGGACGATGGCTATTATGAATATGATTATGCTAAGTATGGATTGAAGAATGGTGACCATGTGTCAATAAATTTTTTACCACATAGTCATTATGTTGTGACATTAAAAAGAATCAAAAATTAAAAGTTTACTTATCGATGTTGAAAAGAGAGGCATAAGCCGATAAAAAAAGATCTTTATTGAAATTGCTGCGATAATCAAAAGAGTTAAAAGCTCTGTTTTTCCACCCAACATGGTGCATGTATGGTCACTCCTATCATTCTGTATATGTACGCAAAAAGGCAGGTCGGATCACTGAACGATCAACCTGTCTCCTGATGTTTATTCAATTAATTGCTATGGTTTTTCGTAATGACTTGAGCGAGCTTCTGAATGGACATATCGCTTGAAACGTTAAAAGATCCTAGCTGTACGTATTTTTCAAGCTTGTTTTTATGAAGATAGGAGTCAAAGTCCTGCTTTTGATTCGATTTAAGAATCTTGGCGCTCACGAGTTCATTTGAGATATCTCCGGGAGTCATGCCGCTTTTAATATGGAGCTTGTACGATGTTTTTTTAGATTCCGAAGAAGATTTGTCGTTTTTTTCTTTGTCACTGTTCTTGTCTGTCTTCGTTTTTTCTTTGCTGGCTTGCTCCGTTGCTTTCTTGGTATCGCTCAGCCATTGATTGTAGGCATCAAGATCAATCGCTTTGCGGTGATGGCTGGCAAGATATTGAGTAACGGTTGCTTCTGTCAGCGGCGTCTGTTTCACCGTGTTTTTCATCGGTTTCTGCTCACCCTGATTGAAAATCAGGTAGTAGAAGAAAGCGAAAACGGCACATGTCAGCAAGATGCCGGCGGCAAAACCGCGTATTTCATTTTTTGTCACTGCGTTCACCCTTTAGAATGATCTTGGTCCCCGAGCATGATTTCTTCTTCGAGCACACGAATTTTTTTCTTTACCTTGTACAGCTCTTGCATCATTGTTATGGAATTTTCCTCAAGCTGACCTTCAACCTGCTTGATACTGTCCTGCTTATAGTAAGACACAGCAAGTGCGGTCAACCCAACAATCATGAGTATCAAGATGACAAACCCCAATTCATTACCCCCCTCACCATTGTCTGAGGTTCATGCGATGTAACGATCACATGACAATCACCATAATTATTTATAACATATCTCCCATGGTTACGGAAGAATTACGGTGAAAAAGAAAGAAGATTGTAAAATAAATAGTAATAATTGGGGATAATAAGACGAAACGGCTCTAAATAAGTAAAAAATAAAGAGATTCTGCTATTGAAGCATGCCAATAAAGGGTTGAAGCATTAATTTTTTTTTGTTAAGATAAGGTGTATGTTTTTGTACACGATGACTATTAGTGCAATGGAGGGATAAATATGCGAGTTAAGGTTATTTTGGAAAATACCGAAACCGGTGATCGCGATTACATCACGTCGAAGAACAAACAAACGAACCCGGAACGTCTTGAGCTGAAGAAATACAGCCCAAAACTGAGAAGATATGTGACTTATCGCGAAACAAAGTAAGCAGCTTTAAATAAAGAGCCGTGAAAGACCTTATAGGGTTTTTTGCGGCTTTTTGTATGGCGGACTTGCTTTGCACCTTTGTTTATACTATAAGAAGGTATATAAATTTAAAGGGAAATAGTATAAGCGGTCCGGAAATAAGATGACGTTCTGTGGCAAACCGGACACTAGGTGTCCATGGCCGTCGCAACGAAGACTTCGCCCCGCTGGATGTTTGGCGAAGCAAAGTTTTTTAATGAGAAACGCGGTTTTTAACAACTGCTTTAAATTCATCAGATCTCAATTATGGAGGACAGAATGAACAGACAAAAAAAAGCAATGCGCAACCGAATACTCCATGAGATGGATAAACTAGATGAATATGTATTTACGGAAAAATGTAAAAAGATCAGAAATCGCTTGTTTGCAACATCGTTGTGGCAAGAAGCAGGGACGATCGGGATCACTTTATCAATTGGCCGAGAAATAGAAACAATGGCAATTATAACAAAGGCTTGGACGGAAGCGAAACGTGTTGCTGTCCCAAAGTGCAATCCGAATAGTCGCACCTTGTCCTTCTATATCCTGCAGACCTTCAGTCAGCTCGATTCCGGTTTTTACGGATTAATGGAACCGAATACATCAATGACTGAGGCAATTAATAAAAAATCGCTTGATTTACTTATTGTGCCTGGAATTGTGTTCAATCATCAAGGGTATCGAATCGGCTATGGAGGAGGTTATTATGACCGTTTTCTATCTGACTACGAGGGTGTTACGGTGTCCTTATTGCTTGAAAGCCAGCTAGTCGGCGAGATACCGGTTGAGCGGCATGATCAGCATGTGGACTGGATGATTACTGAGAAAAACATTTATCAAGCAAGCGAGAAATCGGAATGAAAGTCGGGCATGAAAGCCACACTAAGCAAGGATAATGAAGAGCGGGGGGCTTAGGTGTGGTAAAGAAAAAATTGATCATTGAGACTGTTTTATGGGCAGTTACTGCCTTATTTCTTATTAGGCGTCGGCGGGTGCTGATTGAGGGCGCTTTATTGGTTGTCGGACATCTAGTTTTCTTTAAGCATTTTCAGAAACGGCACGAATCTGAATCATAAGTTCATGAAAAATTTTGCTTCAACAGAACAGTTTGGCGATTCGCTGTCTCAAAAACGATTAGCATATGATCCTGTGCGATCAACAGAAGCGGCATGGTACTTCCGAGCGGAGATTCGCTTTGCGCCTGAGCAAGCTGGATGCCGCGTACATAATTTTTGTATAATCCTTCCCATAATTGACCGGTGATTCGTTCAGCCTTTTCCCTTCCAAAAGGAAAAATATGTGTGAACGATTCACCGGTTAGTGCGTCCAAAGGGACAACGCGATAATCCGACAGCTGAAATCCATAGCGTGCAGCTGCACGGCGAAGCGTTTTATTTCTGCTTTCGCCGAGTTCACGTGTGTATTGACTGAGTTGATTTGCTTCATCCGTCGTTTTCGGCTCTCGATAGAGATGGTATGTGCCATTTGTTTTAACGGCCATAAGATAGTCCTGGGAAAGCTGTTCCTTGCCGTAAATTGAATGATCGATGTGCCGTTCGGCCTGATGTACGGTTAATCCGACATAAAATCCTGGCGACATGTCCAATTCTTTAGACGCAGACAGTTCGCTCACGTTCTTTTGCCAGCGGTTTAATATGGCAACCAGCTGGTTATTACGATACAATAAAGAAAAATCCTGCATCAGTTCGTTGCGTTCCTTTGTTTCAGATGCGGTCTGCAAACGTAATAACTGATTTTCGGGTACGAACGCCAAGTGCGTCGCTGTTGTTACATATTGGATGCGCGGATGTTCAGGAAAATAAGTAATCGTTGGACGGTCTAAGAGCAGAAATGGGAAAATAAGCAATGAAAACACAGCAGCTGCCGTGATGAGCAAGGTGAGAATCTGTACTCGCTTAAGACGCATAATCAGACGACCTCCGGACAAGACCTATAATCTACTCTATTCACAACATGTCCGATTCATGCAAAGACCGAATCGATTTCATCAGTATTTTTTTATAAATGTTAACAAGTTGTGTATTGGCAAACAGCAATTTTTGCGAGAAAATGAAATGACGAACTTATTCTGATGGGCGGTGTGATTGAATGATTAATATTGGTATTGATTTAGGCGGAACAACCACTAAAATGGCTTTGATTGATGATCATGGAAAAATGATTGATAAGTGGGCGATTGCCACAAATACGATTGATAATGGGAGACACATTGCTTCCGACATTAGTGAAAGCGTTCTTAAAAAAATGCAGCAATTTAATTTAGAGCATTCAACGGTAAGAGGTGTAGGAGTTGGTGCTCCGGGCTTTATTAATATGGACACCGGTTTTATTTACCAAGCAGTCAATATAGGCTGGAAGGATTATCCGCTTAAAGAAGAACTGGAGCAATCAATCAGACTTCCTGTAGTGATTGATAACGATGCGAATATGGCAGCACTTGGAGAAATGTGGCTTGGAGCCGGACAAGGTGCTAAAAATTTGATTTGCGTGACGCTTGGAACTGGCGTAGGCGGGGGCATTATCTGTGATGGCGAGATTCTGCATGGTGTGAGCGGTATGGCGGGTGAAATCGGACATATTACGGTTATGCCGACTGACGGCGCTTCATGCAACTGCGGAAAAACAGGATGTCTTGAGACAGTATCCTCAGCGACCGGTATCCGAAGATTAGCATTAGATGCGCTTGACTACAATGATTCAGTGAGCATTCTTCGCGATATCTTTGAAAGTAAGGGAGACATTAGTGCTGAGGATGTCTTTAACTGTGCTGCAAAGAAGGATCCGCTCTCATCAACAGTGGCGGAAAAAGCAGCCTACTACCTTGGGTTTGCCCTTGGATCAATTGCCGTGACCATTAATCCGGAAAAAATTGTTATTGGCGGTGGAGTGTCCCATGCCGAGGATACGCTTATTGTTCCTCTGACTAAGTATTTTAAACGTTTCTCGTTGCCGCGTGTGTTTGACGCTTGCACCATCAACCTTGCACAATTAGGCAACGATGCAGGTGTCATTGGTGCAGCGTGGCTCTGCATGCAGAAAATTAAGCAGGGTACCATGAACTAAATAATCTGTGTTAACGGTATGGAAAGGTCGGTTTTTATGGAATGGATGGTATGTCCCGTTGGTCCGATTCAGGCAAATTGTTACCTAGTATTTGATCAGACAACAAGAGACTGTTTGATCATTGATCCCGGGGAAGAATTTGAGAAAATTAAATTCATGATTAGCCGTGAACGTCTGCTTCCAATTTCCGTTTTTTTGACTCATGCCCATTTTGATCATATCGGCGCGCTGGATGCGGTACGCGATCTTTGGAGGCTCCCGGTTTCTCTTCATGAGAACGAAGCGGATTGGTTGCGAGATCCAAACAAGAACGGATCAGCTTTTTTCCCGGTGACCGGTTCAGTTACTGCCCGCGAAGCAGATCATTTGCTGGCAGATCATCAAAAAGTAACGGTTGGGCCGTTTTCGTTCACCGTTTTGCATACTCCGGGACATTCTCCCGGCGGCGTTTCCTTTTATTTTGAAGCAGATCGGGTCGTTTTTTGCGGTGATGCCCTTTTTCACGGCAGTATTGGGCGTACAGATCAATATGGCGGCGATCCAAATCAGCTGATGACGAGCCTCCGAACGACATTAATGGCGCTTCCCGATGAGACGGTAGTCTGTCCGGGTCACGGGCCATCGACAACAATTGAATCTGAGGCCGAGAACAATCCGTTTTTGGTATAAATATGGAGGAACAAAAAAACCACGATCCAATCCTAAACTGTACCCTATAGAGTAGACACTTTGAAAAAGCCTACCCTATAGGGTACTTTTATA
>NZ_JAMXWM010000053.1 GCF_024125445.1 Sporolactobacillus shoreicorticis
CCTTGGCAAATGCCACATAGTCTGTAACTCCGGCCTTTTTCATTAAACTCGGATTCGTTGTGAACCCGCTTACAAATCCAGCCTGGTAAGCTGCCATCATATCGTTAATATCCGCACCGTCCGCATAGATTTTAACTTTTAAATCACTCATCGTTGTTCCTCCTGCAATGTATTTTAATAGTCATAGGAAGGCAAGACCTCTCTCTGCATTTATCAATCAAGATTTGATTAATACTTTAATTTCATTACCCGCCATGACCGCTTCAAAAGCATCTCTCCATTGTTCCAGAGGAAAAACTTTAGTAATCATTTTTTCTGCATTGATCTTCTTCTCTGTCAGTAGATCAAGCGCAATTGGCCATGAACTGGGTTTCTGTGAGCGGCAGCCGACATATGAAATTTCTCGTTGAATGATGGATTCTTGATCAATTGGATTCAGCTTTTTAGCAAATAATCCGATTTGCACAAAGACGCCTTTCTTTCTAACAAGCGGAAGCCCTTGATTCACTGCAGGAACCGCACCTGAGCAATCGAATACGCGATCAACACCATAGCCGTCTGTAACGCTTGATACAAGTTCTTCCAGACTGTCCTTCATCGTATCGACAATTGCGTCCGCACCCAATTCTTTAGCAAGTTCAAGCCGTGCGTGATCTTTTGTAATACCAGACATGATTGCGTAAGCGCCTTTTGCCTTAACAACCTGAAGCAGCAGCAGACCAATCGGCCCCGGCCCGAAAATCAGTACTTTGTCATCAGAATCCACCGTTGTTTTCTCTAATGCCGCATGAACGACGCAGGAAAGCGGCTCACTAAGCGCGGCGGCTTTATAGGATAAATTATCATCCAGGACATGACAGCTTTCTTCACGTGAAAGAACATATTTTGCAAAACTGCCGTTTGCCTGTGTGCCAATTCCCTTTCGATGACTGCATAAATTGTAGTCTTTTTCCTCACAGTATCGGCATGTACCGCAAGTCTCGAATGTCGTTTCGCTCGTGACGCGGTCACCAACCTTGATCCTCGTGACATCAGGTCCGATTTCAACCACTTTACCTGAAAATTCATGGCCTAAGGTTACCGGTGCCGTTGGATTTTTATATTCACCTTTAAACGTGTGAATATCCGAGCCGCAAATTCCTGTATAAGCAACTTCTATTTTCACATGATCGCCATAAACTTCCGGTTCGGGAATTGTTTTCAGTTCCATATGATCATAACCAGGTTCTTCCTTTACAACTGCCTTCATGATTCATGCACCTCTATAGTTGGTATTATCATAACTTTGTTAAAAGGCTGTTCACGATTAATCATCATGTCAAAAGCCTGTTGCGTCTCCTGCAATGAAAATCTGTGAGAAATATAGGCAGATAGATTAAGTCTTTTTTGCTGAAGCATTGCGATTGTCGCTGTCCATGCTCTCCCGGGAAATGGCGCCGTATAGGAATTCCAGCAGCCTTTAACTGTCAGTTCACGGCGAAAAATATTTTCAAATGCTTTTTCATGCAGGGTGACATCGGAATAGGCGATACCGACATAGGCGACCTTGCCTTTCTTTTTCGGAATAAGTAATGATTGTTCTTGAGTAAATCTGGAACCGGCACATTCAAAAACAAGATCCACTCCTTTCCCATGAGTGATTTCCATTACTCGTTCCTGCATCGCTTCCTTCTTGGAATTGATGGTATAATTACACCCCATTTTTTTGGCTTCAATCAATTTTTCAGGAGCAATGTCAATGGCGATAATATCCTTAACGCCAGCAAGTTTAAGCCATTCAATCACGAGCATTCCGATCGTTCCAATTCCGAAGACCGCTGCCTGATCGCCGATTTTAGGCGCGGCGTTCAAGACCGAATGCAATGCAACAGCAGAAGGCTCAATCATGGCAGCGTTTTCAAAATCAAGATTTCCAATGGAGAGTACATTTTTTGCCGGTAAAACGGCATATTCAGCAAATCCGCCATACTGTACCGAACCGATCATTGTATAAGCTTCACAAAGCGAATAATCGCCTCGCTCACAGTACTCACAATGTCCGCATGGAATAAATGGGATGGCAACAACACGTTCTCCATCACTCAGATGACCGACATTTTCACCTTTTTCAACAATTACACCAGAAAATTCATGACCCATGACTGCCGGAAGCGGATAGTTCCAGCGCGTTTGCATTTTGTGTGTATCCGAGCCGCAAATCCCGCATGCCATGACTTTTATTTTGACTTCATCCGCTTTAACTTCGGGAAGCACAACATCTTCAAATTTAATTTTATTTCGTTCATGTAACACAGCTGCTTTCATAGAAACCACCTACTGAAATGAATAATTTATGTTACCGCTAACCTTTTTTGCCTCGCTTCTTCTTATAGCCAGATTAGAAAAGCGCCTGAAAAGCTTGTGAGAATTTTAATATTGCCCAATTCAGTATATTGCCGCCCATATCAAGTGAGGAAACCTGAGTGACACCTTTTGGAAAATCGTATACACCCCGCATCATTTCTGTATGAACCGGCCCGAAGTTTGTCGCCATCAGAAGCGCAAGCGCCATGACGACCATACCAGCGAGAACCGAGTGAATAATGTTTCCCTTGCGTGATGCGACAATGAATGATACATAGAAAGGAATAGTTGCCAAGTCTCCGAAGGGGAGCACCTGATTCCCCGGTATAATAACGGCCATGAACAAAGTTATCGGCACGAGAATCAAACCGGTTGCAATGTTTGCCGGATGACCGATTGTCAGGGCGGCATCAAGTCCAAGGTTAATTTCACGACCATGATACTTCTTACTCACATAATCACGTACAGAATCAGAAATTGGGATGAGGCCTTCCATCAGTATTTTCACCATACGCGGCATCAGAAACATGACACCGCCAAGCGCAACACCAAGTTTAAATGCCCTGCCTAGGTCATAGCCGCCTAACAGACCGATAATAATACCGATAAACAGGCCGATAATCATTGGCTCACCAAAAATGCCAAACCGTTTCTGAATACTTTCCGGATCTGCTTTTAATTTGTTAATTCCAGGAATCTTAGAGATTAACCATCCAACCGGAACACCGATCAATGAACAAGCCGCCGTTGAACCTGTAGGGCAGGTGATGCCTTCAAGGCCATAAAATTTCTGCGTATATGGCGCCGCCCGGTCAGCAATAATCAGAACGATAATTTCATAGATGAAAGCACACAAAATAGCGAACCACCAATTGCCGCCGGTCACGATGTAGCCGGTCGCTCCCGCTGCGATGAAATGCCAGTAGTTCCAGATATCAATATCCAGCGTCTTAGTGACTTTAAGAAAAAGTAATACAATGTTGAGTAACAAGCAAAGCGGTATCAGGACTGCAGCTACCGGTGTTGCCCATGAGGCAGCAGCCGCTGACGGCCATCCGGTATCAAGAATCGTCAGTTTTAAACCAAAGTTTGTGACCATCGCGTGTGCCGCCGGACCTAAGTTATCTGTCAGCAAGCCGATAACCAGATTGATTCCGACGAAACCGATCCCAATTGTTATGGCCGAACGAAACGCTTTGCTGATACTTACTCTAAAAACAAGGGCAATAATGAAAATGGCAATGGGAAGTATAACCGTTGCTCCTAAATTCAGGATGTATTGAACAACATTGTAAAGAGCTGTCATGCTTGTTCCTCCTCTGCTGCGCAGTTCGCTTAGTTTAGATAGCTCAAAATTTTTGCATCGAGTTTATCCATGCCAACCCCGCTAATGTAAGCGGTTGCAATTACAGCCGGTATATCATACTTGGTCGGCAGAATCGTCGTCGAAACAATTAGATCTGCCCCACTTTGTTTTGATTTCACCTCAGTGATTTTGCATTGTTCGATTTCGGCATCAACATGGTTATCCTTAATAAGATTTTCAACACGATTAGCGACCACCGTAGAAGTTGCAATGCCTGCTCCGCAAGCGACAAGTATTTTCTTAGTCACGATCTGCACATCTCCTTTTTTTTATTTTCTTAACGCTGCACCGTTCAGCGCTTGATACATCTCTTCCCTTGAGGAAGATTGAACCAGCTGATTGACCTTTGCTCCGTCCTGAATCATCCCAACCAGTTCTTGAAGTACTTCCAGCTGATTATGCGGATTATTTAAACCAAGCATAAATACGAGTGATACATCTGCCTGCTCTGCATTATTATCCATAAGCCGAAAAAGGACCGGAGTATTTAAAGTTGCAATAGCAATGAATTCTTTAGTGACACATTCCGCGTCTGTATGGGGGATCGCAACGTTGTTTTTACCCAGTTTCAAACCGGTTGGAAAAATTTTCTCCCGTTCTGTTAACCGCGACAGAAAATCATCAGTGACAAATCCTCCTTGCTTTGCCTTGTCGTATAAATAGTGAAACAATTCCCTCTGTGAATTAAAATTCAGCTTGGTAAAAATGAGCTCCTTGTTGATGAATTGCTGAATACTCACCTACAATCACCTCTCTGTTTGACATTAATCTTAAGCCATTTTTTCAGATACGTTTTCTCCAAATTCTTTAATGAGCCCATGCAGCTGCCGGCAACTTCCCGCATGCCTCATTTTTTCAATAAACGAAGTCGATTGCGCAATCTTTGTAAGCTCCAGCAGTGCATTAAAATGTGATTTTTTGTCAATCGGCGCCAATATAACCACGAAATAGATAGTCGGCAGGCCGTCAGTTTTCAGCCCCTCACGAATATGAAGCAGACTCATTGACAGCTTTTCTACACCGTATTTCGGTTCGGAATGCGGAAGTGCCAAATGCTTGCCGAGAATAATCTGTCGCAGTGGCTTTCTATATAAAGTATTTAACCGATTCAAGTAGCTGCCGTTAATTAACTTTCGATCCTGAAGCGGCTTCGCGCACCATTCCAGTGCCTGCTGCCAATTTTCCACCCGGTTCACTTGTTGAATCATAGAAGCGGGCAGAAGTTCATCAATTCGATAGAAATCTTTGTTTTCTAAAGACCTATCTTCTCTCATATCGGACTGACTTACTTTATGAATCAAGAGATCATTTAAAGCGGATTGTAATTTACTTTTTTCTTTAATATCCGCATACTTTTCTACCAGATCAATCATTTTTTCAACATCAATCAGATCTTGATCCACTTGATAAATTTCTTTAATCACGTTATGACGCAATCTCGTTTTTTCCTTATTGCCCATAACTTCATTAACAATGAACAATTTGGCTTTAGTAGCAATCGGTATCGGCGAGAAAACAACATCGCATGGATACTGCATTTGTGAAAACTCGCGAACGGACATGGCCTTGTAGAAGATCATTTCCGGAAACAGGCCCTTAAGTGTTTTCTCCATTAGAAGTGACAACGACACACCATTGGTACACACAATCGCCGCTTTCAATTTGGCGCCGAGCTGATCACCATAATTAATCAGATGACTGCCGATAAATAACGAAATAAATAAGACTTCCGTATCCGGAATCGGTTCCCCTATTAATTTTCTTAAAGGATCAAGCGATTTTTTCACAAAATAATTAAGGATTTTATATTCTTGATCGATCTGGTGCAATCCACTATGGTCAATGGTCAAGTGATATTTAATTCGATAATAAGCCGGTTTAAAATGGATCATAAGCTTTTTTAATAGCATTGCTTTATTTTTCAAGCGAATGCATGCATTCGCTTCAAATAGATTCAGACACTTCATTAAAGATTGCTCAAGCTGCGGAATCTCATCAAGCATAAAATCTTGCGACGGTATGATGTTTGATGTAAGTACCTGAAGGGTGATGTACATCCGTTCCTGCTTCGGCAGGTTTACCCGGTCTTCAATCAAGAACTCTGCTGCGCTGTATTCACGCGTATCAGACAAGCCTTCATAGCTGACAAAAAAAGCTTCTTTGTCAATGGTATAGCCTTGGTTAATTCTTTTGAATACGCCTTCAAGAACGTATGGTAGAATCTGCATCTTAAGGTCAATGAACTTAAGATTCAAACGGCTTTCAACTTTCTCCAATTTCGTCCGCCAATGAGCAACCTGTTCTTGTGGCAGATTCATGAAGTGTTTCAGATAGCTTTCTCCGCCATAGATGTTAATCAGATGATTAATGATTTTAATTAGGATAAAGCGTGCATCCCATTCCTTGCCAACAATCTCATATCCTTGTTTTCTTGAGTACACCAAGTCAAGCTGATAAGGCGCAATAGTGTCTCTCGCCAGCTTCAAGTCTCTTAAAACCGTGTTTCGGCTCACCCCCAATTCTGAGATAAAGTGACTCATTGACAACGATTCGTTTTTGGTGATAATCATCAAAATAATGATATAACTGCGTTCTTTCTGAGAGAAAAGATACCAGTCATTAGTTTTTTCTTCATCTGCTGCGCTCATTAATGTCAGCAATTTAGAAGAAGCAACAAAATGGCCAGAGGACGTATGCTCGATGCGGGGATAAGATTTTTCTTTCAACCAATGATTAAGTTTCTCAATGCTGTAATCGACTTGACGACGTGAAAGATTATAGATACTCTGCAGTTCCTTACTCGTTCTTCTGGGATGTATGAGCAGATCTCTGAGTAATGTGTCACTTCTTTTACTTAGATACATCATCTTTTCCTCCCCACGAATGTAATTGTACTATGGTCGGATGTAAAAATGTATGCGCTTTCATAGCCACTTTTCGCCACTAGTTTGTGCATCTTGGTGCTGAACAAAAATGGTATTTAAAGTCCTCTCATAGGATAATATTTAAAAAAGCTTCACAATAACCAATTTCAAATGTGTGTGTGCGGACAGCCCGATAAGAAGAATTTCCGTTGATGTCACTCATTTTATTAACGCGTACAAAAATTGGGCTGATCAACGTTTCTATTGGTTTTGATCGGTGACCCATTTTTATGAACGAAGTGGTATTCTTAATTTTAGAAAAACAAAAAAAACACCCGGTCCTGAATCCACATTGCCGGACCGCTTATACTGATATGAACAAAACTGTCAATACCCCCACCACATTGGATTGGATC
>NZ_JAMXWM010000054.1 GCF_024125445.1 Sporolactobacillus shoreicorticis
ACCGTCATCCTGTAGGGCTTTTAAGTTCACGTGCCTAACTCTATACCCTTTCACCGGAAGCTCCGTCAGCGCCCGTCCTGCGAGATCCAGCGTATGCCAACGCGTCATGATCAGGATGATTTTACCTCCGGATTCCAGCCGGGAAATCATTGTATTTGTGAACCAATCCCAATGCCCATTAAGCACGTTGGCGTTATACGCTTCTGATGCATTCTTAATCAAGTCATCGACAATAAAATAATCCGCACCAAATCCGGTTGCGGTACCGGTTGGAGACGTTGCTAGATAGTTACTGAAATGCCCGTCCAAGCTCCACAGATTCATTGCCCCGTCGCCCTGCTTAATGCGGACACCGGGGAAGATTTCACTGTAAACGACCCTATCCGGATCCGCCTTAATCTCCTGAATCGTGTTTCGCACATTCTTCGAGAACGTCGTGGACAGCGTCTCATTGTAGGATCCGGCCATGATCTTCAGGTCTGGATGATTGCCCAGCATCCACTCGACAAAATTTCCAGCCGTCCGAGACTTCCCATGCCTTGGCGGTTCATTCAAAACCAGTACATCATCTGTGGATTCGGAAAAGCGCTGCAGCTCATCGGCAACCTCAATCAGATGCTTCCGGCTATACTTGAAAAATTCAGGTGCTTTTAGGTGACAGTACTCAAAGAAATCCCTCCTGGCGAGCTCGATCTGAGCGCCTTGTCTGATTTTATTCATGCTTCTCACTTCGGGCAATCTTCCGCAGTTCTTCAGTTGTTAAGCCTGCATAAGGATTGTTAACATCCAGTCCTCCGGAGAGCTCGGTTTCTTTTTTATCACGCCATCTGGCAGGCTTTCTGTTCTTCAGCCAGAAGATCTGTGCCGTCGTGTCGGGAGCCACCTCTTTCACTCTTTCCTCCATCACAACACTCTTATATCGAGAAACTCCCAATTCCACAACTCGAATATCTTCCATAGTGGCTTCCGGATGTTCAAGTTTATAGCGGTTTACGGCCAACATCTTTTTTGCATAGTATTCTTCATCAGACATTTTAACTGGCTCATACTTTTTCTCAGTAAATGTATAGCCCAGCGCCCTTTTGAGAAGTGCATTTTCAACTTCACGGTCAACAACCTCTTTACCCCTTTTTAAGGCCTCACAAATCTCGCAATACTTATCTTTCCACCTGTATAATGTTGCAGCACTTATGCCCATGTTACTGGCTATCTGTTCATCAGTAAGTCCGTCACGTGCCCAGCCTTCAACGAGTGATAGTCCTTCTTTGGTTAACCATCGCTCAAATTTCCCCTTAGCCATATTACATGACACCTACCTCACAATTGGACAAATTAAAAAGAGCCCTCATCAGGCTCTTAAATTCTTATAAATCGTATCGATAAGTAACGCCAGCAGCCTCTCGGGCTTCTTTCGCCGCCGTTCTGATCTTCTCCCGCACATCATGTGGGCTTTTAATTCGCCTCAAAACTAGATTAGGCTTAGATTCATCGGCGCTGATTAATTCAATATCCCCAATATCCAAAACCTTATCTTTAAGCTTTTGCCGAACCGTAATGTCCTTGACTTTAAACAACTCAATATCATCCCGAGTCTCGGAAACAAGCCCTTGCTTCGTAATCTTCAAACGCTCATTCGTCAACTCATATTTTTCTTTCGGCATTTTCAAAAACCCCGTATTACCGCCTTTAATTCCAAAGAGGTATGTTTCAAAATTCAGGATCGTTTTCTCTTCGTTCATTATTAACGTCTCCTTTTTTTATTTTTACTATAGCATTAATTTACCAAAAGGAGACAAACACCTGCATAAAAATAGTTTTTAAAAAACGTATAATAAATAGCCCCTATCAATATAATAAATTAGCATCATAGAGAGGGGGAAATGGTTTGAGCATTTTAAATGCAATCATAGTGGGTATGGCGATTTGTTTTCTTAGAGAAATGTGGCGCACTGGCAGTAAACGTCGATGATATTTTTTGAGCAGTGTTTGCGGCACTGCTCTTTTTCTTTTCTGTATAATATACAGTAAAACATTAATGGTTATGACTATTATTTAATTTAGTTTAACTAGTCAGCTAGCACCGAAGGTGCGCAACATCTGGCCATTCGTCCGAAGAGCCTTGACCTATCCGACCCACCGTCCACGTTACCATAGTATCACAGATTTTCAACAAAAAAGTTCCTTCTTGGTTCCTTATTTAATTTACTTTACTTTACTGATTTAGGATACAACTTTTGGCGAACGTTCTTTATGGCTTTTTCTCCGTTCCGCATACTTATTTTCTTGATCCATCCGTAACTGTAACCCAACTTGTCCGATATCTCAGCAAGCGTCAGCCCTTGAAGTCGCCAGTAAGCAACCAAGTAGTCTAAACCCTCAAACTCACTCATGCTTTGCTCCATTTTCGCTTTAACTTGTTCTTTATCAGCCATTACATTATTTAATATATTTAATTTAGTATCAATTTTGGCGATGTGCTCAACCGCGCGGTCAAAAGGCATCAGCGTAAAGTTATGGCTTACACGTTCCTCATCGTAGTTGGCTGCTCCGATCATCCCACGATGCTGCGTAGACATCTTCCAGTAATACTTACGTTCCTGTTCCAGTTGATTTATGCGCATATCAAGAAGATCAATCTCACGGCAAAGATCACGATACTCGGTTATTGGCAACAGATCGGCCATCTTACCGCCCCTTCCTGCGAAACGCGCCATGACGACGCTCAAGCACCTGTTCGAATTGCCCCATCATTTCACGCCACTCGCGTTTCGATATGTCCGGTTTCCATTTTATTCGCTTCTTTTGCTTCTTTTTCTCGTCCACGGGCACCACCCTCACTGACAAAAACAGCTCTTCGTCGCTGCGATTATGTCTTTAGAGTCATCTGTTACTTTCAGCTCGTCGAGTAGTTTCAAAAATTCTTGTTCAGATTGAGCAATTTCTCCATTTAGAGTAACTATTTCTTTACTTAACTCAATGATGTCAATCGGTTCTTCTTCCTCGAACATGTCGACATAGCGCGGAATGTTCAGGTTGAAATCATTTTCTTTGATTTCATCAAAGCTGGCCACATGGGCGTATTTATCGACATCCACGCGATTTTGATAGGTTTCAATAATCTTGTTGATGTGATCATCAGTAAGTTTGTTTTGGTTCTTGCCCTTTGTAAATTCTTTACTGGCATCAATAAATAGGACATCTCTCGTGGTACGGTTTTTCTTTAAGACGATGACGGTTGTCGGAATGGAAGTTCCGAAGAAAAGGTTTGCAGGCATACCAATAACAGCATCGATACTGCCATCCTCCAATAATTTCTTTCGTATCGCCCCTTCGGCAGCACCACGGAAGAGCACACCATGTGGCAGGACAAGCGCCATCGTACCCGAATCTTTTAAGTGATAATATCCGTGTAGTAAAAAGGCGAAATCCGCTTTTGATTTCGGCGCTAATTTTCCATAGCGATTAAATCGAGGATCATCTAAAAATGTAGCACTTGCTGACCATTTTTCAGAGTATGGGGGATTCATCAAAACAGATTCATAACCGCTCATTTAATCTCTCCTCTCACGTAAGCATACCTAACAGCTTCTTGTTCCCTCCAGCGTTTTTGCTGTAGTTCTTTAGGCGAATTTCGACATTCTATTTTGTGAAGCCAAATGTAACCACATATCGAATCGTAAGGGATACCGATTTGCTTAGATATTTCTTTTCTTGTGCATCCTTCCATTGCAAGATGTCTGATAGTGCGACCCCATTTGGCGACATTAGTTTTCTTGCTTATTCCCAATTTACTTGCCTTTATTTTTACTGCATCCGCTGATCGTCCCAAACGATAAGCAAGCTCTTTGTTTGAAATAATGAAATAGGATGATTTAAGAATTTTTATTTCTCTTGATGTCCAAGGTTTGCTAAGGTATTCCCCTTGTCCGTTTTTCCTAATGCGAGAGAGTTTATTTCTTGCCGAAACTTCGCTTCGACCAAGAAAGTCGGCCGTATCCCGAATTAAATCACCTTCTGGACTTACCGAAAACTGGGCAAGATAATCAATATCATCTTCTGTCCATGGTTTATCCATTATTTTTTTTACCTCCGGTGTGCTCATAACCACTTTTGAACGCTGGATTTTTGTATTTGATATTGAATTTTACATTGCTAATATTATCGATATTGAGCTGAAAAAGAATTTTTTTACTATTAGATTAAGTTGTAATAACAAACGAATCAGAAAGATATCATCGAGTTTTAGGCGGTATTTCTCCACCTCCTCTAATTTATTTCCAGCGTTCAAAAGCGGTTACGAACTATTTTGATTAACACATTACTTTGCTAAACCGTCCTTCATTGACAATTTGATAGATTGTTTTAAAATCATTCGTCAAGCTATCTCCATGACACACCTCACCGTTAATTCCCCTGATCGCCATATTAAAAATCAAAAAAGGAACGGCTCTGTCCGACAGTTCTTCCACGTGGTAATGACGCTTTTTATTCTTTCTGTTTAACAGCCATGATTGAATCAACATGCCGCCAGTTCCGGCTGCCGCTTCAAAGTAGCTATCCGATTCGCCTAAAATTAAAGCTCCTAATCTGCTTATAGAATATGGCGTAAAGTCCTGTTTCTTAACTTTTCGATCTGCATGTTCTGATTCAAAGTAATTTTGAAACCATTCATAATCCAAATTTGATTCATGTTTTAAAAATGCGTCGAATAACTCAACTCTTTTTTTATCGTCTAGCATTTTATCAAACATGGCTTTAGGCGCTTTGTAGCTTTCGGATATGCCAAGCAGCTGATCAATAACCTCGTTTGAAAGCATTCAATATCCTCCTACGCAATCGACGTGAGTGTCCCGATCATGATTTGATTATCCTTTTGCGCTAGCTCATCGATGATGTGCATGTACACTTCTTGTGTTGTTGTCACGTTCGAGTGACCTAGCCGCTTAGAAATTGATTGGACAGTAATTCCGGCACTTAATAATACCGACGCGTGTGTATGCCGCAATCCATGAAATGTAATCTCTGTTACCCCAGCCTCTTTGCATTTTCTCGCCAAAAAGTTGTTGTAAGTCGAATTAAAAGCGCGCTTGTAATGGCCGTTTGCATCTTTTTTAATAAAGATTGGCTCGTCTGCCGGCATATCTTTTAAAATCGGTCCGAACTGTCCTACGAGTTGCCAATCAATCGCAATTGTCCGGACTGATGACTCATTTTTTGTTGGAGCAAACTGACCTGATGTCAGCTTATATTCCCACGTTTTGCTGATTGACAAAGTATTATTTTTAAAATCAAAGTCTTTAGGAGTAAGCGCCAAGGCTTCTGCAAATCGCAGTCCTGTTTTGGCAACCACGAGCGTAAACCAATCCATATTGATTTCCGTTCCTAAATCGAGCGACCGCACCAGTTTTTTGAGCTCGTCTGCCTGCAAAAATTTCATTTTTTTAGGTTTTGCCGGCTTTCCCTTGATAATCGCCCGATAGGTCGGATCTCGCTCGATTAAACCGTCATGGAATAGATCCGAAATGCACGCTTTCACTTGGTGATGGAAATCCATTGTTGTTTGCTTTTCATGCGTTATCGCGTATTCATTCAAAATGTTTTGGTAAACTAGTCTATCTAATTCCGAAATCTTCAAATCAGGAACGATTCTGCGCAGCGTTTTCGCAGTCATATAGTACTTATTTAATGTCACTTCTCTGATAGCGCCGACTTTGTAGGTCTCAATCCAATCATCGTAGTGGTCAACAAAATAAGAGTCGTTTTTCCGTTTTCTTGACATTTGCTACCCTCCTTTGACAAACAAAAAAGGACACCAATCAAGCGTGTAAACGCTCAATCAGTGTCCTGGGTTCTTCCCTCAGACAAAATATTCCATTGCTTATATTATACCGCATTAAATCACATCTTGCCCGCAATTTCTCTGTCTTTCGTGTTGAATCACATCTAACCACTTTCCTTCTTTCCAAGCAATCTCTGTGCTCCCGAATTCTTGTGCTCTAACCTTCGTCAGATGACCGTCACACACCAGATACATCGCATTCTCCATCAGATCTATTTCAGCTTTCATTGTCTCTATGTTTTGTTTCATCGGAATCCCTCCGTATGTTAAACTAGACTTATCGATTGTCGGGAGAGATCCCGATTTTTTAGTAAGGAGATGAATAACTTGGCCACATTTGGTATTATGGGTTTTATGTTTGGCATATGCGCGTTAGGATTAGCGGCAGATATCGAAAGCAAATATAAAAAACTCGAACAACGCGTCAAAGAGCTTGAAGATCAAGGAAAATGATTATTCTCGATCCACCCATATGATAAAATGACCATATGGATATTTGGGAATCCCGATTTTTTTATAAGGAGATGATTTTTTGATTACGATAGAGACCTTTTTGACAAGGACACTTTTTATAATTATTGCCGTTATACTTGTCCTTGTTTTACCTGACTCATATCGGCTACTAGCCATTATCCCGATTGTACTGTCTTGGATTGTCGAAAGTGTCGCAGCGCACTACAATAAAAAAGTAAGGGCTAACCATAATCAAACTCTTGCCACCATAAAGAAGTATTTCGCTGGAAAACGATTTTTAATTTGGACACTCCCCTTTATGGTGACCCTCTTTACTGTCTCTGTTATTCCTTCACTCGATTACCACTCGCGAATGTTACAAATTATTGTTTTGATTGCTGCTTTAGTTACCGATTGGGCTTTGGACAAAGCAGAAGAAAGAAAAAATCAAAACAGCGACTCCTGATAAAAGCCTGCGTACCTCATCCTGACCTCTGCGTTTTTCTGAAACTCTACCCTTCTTTCAAG
>NZ_JAMXWM010000055.1 GCF_024125445.1 Sporolactobacillus shoreicorticis
GAAAAAGACGGTGTATCTGTACCGAGCGACGACCTTTTCCGGCAAGTACCGCTTTTACGATCACAGGCAACAAGTTGTCATCCACGGGCCTGCTGCGATTTAAGACAAAGAGCGGCCTCTATATCACGGCAAACAAGGATTATGTCAAGGTCTACTCAGTCGTTAAAAAGGCCACAAAAAAGATAGTCAAGAAGCTGTACATTGTTAAAAAAGGCGATTCGCTGTGGAAGATCACTCAAGCAAAGAAAACGACAGTGAATAAGCTAAAAAGCATAAACAAACTTCACTCGGATCTCATTTTCCCGGGGCAGAAATTAAAATACTGAAAGGATGATTATTGTGCAGGATTTAGGCGTACAAGCATTAACTGCAGTTTTGTCCATATTGGTGGCAGGGGTTGGCGTTTTGATCACAGCATTTGTGCCAAAAATCAAATCAGCAGTGGACAAACACCTTGGCACATCGCAGGCAGACATTGCAAACAAGGTGATTGATGGACTGGGTTCCATTGCTCAAACGGTCGTCGCTGACTTTAATCAGCGTGTTGTAGCTGACGCCAAAGCGAAGGGAGTATTTACAACTGACCTCGCTGCCAGTGTTAAAGAGGACGCGGTTAAAGCTGTGATCGCACAAGCACCAGAACTGATCGCACTTGGCAAGTCTGCAATTGGCGACATTGAGGCACTGATTCCACAGCTGATTGAACAGGCTGTGCTTAAGGCGAAATAACACAATGATTCACCGCCCGGGTGACCGGGTGTACATATTTGAGTGATATGAAGATGCGATCATTTAATAATGTGATTAATGTGTGAACATGAGATTTTTGTAGTTTGCTAATTTAATGGGTAAATTGGACAAGTATTTTGTTAAATAATGTCGAACACTGTCGGAATTAGAGATTAACATGCGGGATTGTGCGTGGTCACGCATAAAAAATACGTTATTATTTGGCTGTTTAGAATGTTATTCTAATTATATTAAAATTTTGTAAATATTATTACAGGAGTGGTTAAATGCATTTTCGCAAACCAATTACTTTAATCGGATTATCATTAGCCGTGTTATTTTCAGTAGTCTTGCCTTCAAGTGCTAATGCAGAATCAGATACGGAGAATACTCAAAACATTATTCGTAGTGTACCAAACAAAATTACGTCCTATGTTCAGTTAAAAAATACAATAAAATCAGTAGTTGAGACAGAATCGTATAAAAATTTAAGTGAAGAACAAAAAAAATTAATAATTAATGACATAAAAAATAATGCTTCTCCAAGTGTATACAAAACATTGAATGAAAAGTTTACAAAAACATTGCGTGAGTGCAAAAATGGATTTTCAAGTGATACAGGAAACGATGTACAGGTCTTAAATGTTGATGATGGTGCTCAGATTGTTGTCAGCACACAGGATGTCGCAGAAAATCAAAATGACAATGCGATGATAACTCCACTCAATATGCCTGAAATGTATAATGTTACAAAGGAATATGGAGCTAGGAAGTATGTCATTCATGCAGCCTATAATATTCAAGGAGCAGGACTTCTTGATGAAAGGCTCACAATGCATTATAGTTTAGGAAGTTATGGTATTAAAATGCGATCCTCATCAATTGCAGGAAGCTATGTTTTTGGCGGAAATATGGATGCGACATCGCATGTTACTGATTCTGTTGCCACTCATGAGGGCGCTAATGTTAATGCCTATGCTGACTTTAAGATCAGCTTTCTTTTTAGCCTCGGCGGAACGCGATTTGATAGAATTCACGGAGCAGTCAAATTATATAAATGGTATAAATCTTCTAAAAAGATGCAATTAAGAGAGAGCTGGTATTCAGAATAACAAGAAGGATGGATTTGATAAGATGAATATTTTATCATTTTGGGGTTCGGCCCCTTCTTTATTTATTTTTGGAATACTAATTATCATTTGGTTGATATCATTTATTAAAAAGATGATATCCATTTTTAAAAGCAAAGATTAGCATAGAAAATAATTCCCGTGCTGTTGCACGGGGGAGAGGGATTAGTTTGATTTTACATCCATTATATCGTCAAAAACATATCGTTCCTTTAATCTGTAAGCATCAATGATTCACTTGTAGCACAGGGAAGCAATTTTCAAACCTTAGCAAAAAGTGGCTATGCGATGAAGGCTGGAGATGTATTTATAACAAACTCTACATCTTCAAGTGGAATTTTAGGACATGCTGCTATTGCAGCAAGTAAAGCACACATTTTGGATGCTCCTGGAACGAAATGCAGACCTAAAAATGATAATAATAGAATGTCTACATTAAAAAAATGGACTAATCAGTATGGGAACGGTTGGATAGCTGTCTATAGAATGAAGAATCATCCAAATTTATCTTATGGCGCTGGGCATTATGCTTATACCCACTTCTATTCAACGAATGCTGATATTGACAATAAAAATATACATTTGACCTATGGTATTAACGTTCACCTATATGAAAAAAGTCCGACCTACTGTTCTAAATTAGTTTATCAGGCTTTTTACTTTGGTACTGGTAGTTACAATGTCGTTGGTGTTCAGCATGGTTACCTTAGTCCATATAGTATACCTGCTACTTTCAATCTTAATTATGCTTTATACAAAATAAAAGAATACTAATAATTACGGGAAGTGTTAATTCTGAAAAACAAAAGATGTTTCAGTTTTTAGTAAGGAATTGGATGGAAAATATCATCGATATATTCATGTAAAAGACGAGAAACCGAATATTGCTTATGAGTATTTTTATCGAGCAGACCTAAAAAAGGTGTTTTTCAATGCCATGGAAGTTTCCAGTAAATCTATCCATAAACATGAATTTGGTGGTGCAGACCTATCTGAATCTGAAATGAAGAAAATAAAATATCCACCAATAAAAAAATAACTTTTGATACTAGCAAAAGAGCTTCATTTATGCTGTTTGTTAGAAATAAACATTTTTTTTATTAAATGTTATTTTTACAATGACATACTTCCTTGGTGTCAATAGTACAGAAAAAATCCGTCCGCTTCCCAATGGAAGGATTTTTTTGTTAAATCTATCAAGTTTATAGAATATGATATAATCAATTCAGGCAATAGATGAAGCATATGAACCGGTTGCGGTGACGCCCTCTGAAGGGGGGTGGAGCCTATGACAGTCTACCAAGCATTAACATTGATGATTAGTTTTTCAGTGCTAATACTGATGCTGTCAAATAAAAAGAAATGATCCGCTTCATGTGCCATTGCGAGTGGCTTTGATTGAAGTGGATCATTTTCAGATGATATAGATTTTAGTCTTAGCACCGTTCCGCTCTGTGCGGATATTGCCATCCCGTCAGTGTGGAAGCACTGGCGGATTTGTTTTCCTGCTCTTATTATACACAAAATTTGCGTATTGATACAAAAAATTTAAAACAAAAACTCAGCACTGATCGGTGTTTTTATTTATTTCCCTACTCACTGGCATGGGGGCGATCGGCTGATTTATTAAACGTTGCCCACGTTGCCCAATTTCCAATTGAGGCAACCTATCAAAAACAGGGGTTGCCTATTTTGTTGCCCAAATCAAATCTAACAAAATCTAAGCAAATCTAGTATATCGTACGAATCAAATTCGATGTAAAAATTAAATCCAACAAAATCTAAACGAATATAGTCTAATCTTATCAATCCCTTACCATGGTAAAGAAGGGGTCGCTGGTTCAAGTCCAGTTGGAAGCTTATTCATTAAATTTTGATGCATTAAGGCCTCTAGTAAATGGGCTTTGATGCGTCTTTTATTTTTATCGACAACTGATTAAGATGATTAGTCTCTTGTAGTGCCAATACTGATGCTGTCAGATAAAAAGAAATGATCCGATTCATATGACATTGCAGTGGTTTTGATTGAAGCAGACCATTTTCCAAAAATGTAAGTTTTAATTGATGCACTGCTCCGCTCTTATTGCGGATATTGTTTGTAAGGGTTTTTACACAAACGATCAAATGAAGGTATTTGTCACGGCCGAGTGGATTACTGCGGCTGACTATAAGACGATCATGGAGCAAGAGTATTACGTTTAAAGTAAACAACTAGTGATACTGACCGATATAAATAGTGCATGAAACATCAAAAAAACACCTGTTTCCGGGTCAATTTGATCCGGACTTTTTAATGTGAAAAATACACAAACCAACCGTCAATCTTATTGTTAATGGAAATGGAGAATAAATAGCAATTTATTCTTCTCCAATTGTTGGCTCCTAAGATTACGGAACAACTTTCTTTATAAAAGATATTTTTTTTAAAAGCAGTATTGTAATGACACTTATTAAATAAATGATAAATGGGAAAATAAGCATAAAAAAATAGGAATTATTGTCTAAGTTTAGCATTTTATCAAGTTCAAAAATGTAAAATTCATGGATGATATAAACGCCAAAACTTGTCGAAGAAATCATCATTATTAATTTAGAGTATATTGGAGAAATAAATTTTTCCCAATTAATTCTCTTAAAAAAAATAAATACTGCTATTGAAAGGATGAATACAAATGGCGAATTATAATAAAAGAATACTCTATTAAAATGTTGGTTATGAGAACTGATTAAATATGTTCCGTAATATATCCAAATTCCGCTAAAAAATCCCATAATATAAATTATTTTTCTCATACATTTTTTAATTGAAAAATTGTTTAAATACCATCCAGAAAGATAAAAAGATAAATAACTAAAACTTATGGTATATGAGTTATAAAATGGAATAGGGTAATGGATCAAAGAAGATATCATAGGAATGATACCTTGTTGAATAAGACATAAAAAAATAAAATAAAGAACAGCTCGTTTATTCTCTTTTTTGCAAATAATAGAAAGGATTGGTGTGCAGATATATAAACATATGATTGTATAAAAAAACCAAAAGATGTTCTGAATATTGTTATAGGCAAACCATTTAATAATTGTTTTTAATGGTACGGTAGGCATATTTGAAAAATGTTGTTTATAAATAAGCCAAATGATGCTCCAAACAATTAAAGGTATACCCACTTTGATAAATCGTTTCGCAAAGAATGTTTTGGTGTCGTATCTTTCTCTATACTTTAATAAATTAGCGCCTGAAATCATTAGAAAAATGGGAACTGGCCAAATAAATAAAGATTGTATGATTAATCCTACAAACCAGTGCATATCCAATCTAAAAGTATAAACGCTCAATGTTGTGTGAAGATATACAACAAATAAAGCAGATAGAATAGTTAGTATGTCCATGTATATGTATCTTTTTTTCATTTGTATCCTCCATTTATTAACAAAGTAATTATACAGTGTTGGATGGGAAAAATCACCATTTAAAAAAGAAACAAATAAAATTACTCGCAAAATTTGAAAATTGTTTACGTCAAGACCTTTAAAAAAGGTCTTTTTATTTTGCCTAAAAGGGGGATGACAGAAATGATGAATTAAACAAGTTTCTTCGCGAACAAAACTCCAAAATGCTGACCATGCTCGGCGACATTGAGCAAAAGAAACAAGAAGCCCACATCTGGACACTGAAGGTTCATGCATATCACTTTGCTCGGTTGACTTCCACGGAGGATGCAAAAGCAGAAGCAGACTGGTTTGCGGCTTGTCTCAAAAATGTCGGCTTTAAAGCCAGCTATGGC
>NZ_JAMXWM010000056.1 GCF_024125445.1 Sporolactobacillus shoreicorticis
TTTGAAAGAAGGGTAGAGTTTCAGAAAAACGCAGAGGCCAGGACGAGGCACGCAGGCTTTTATCAGGAATCACTGTTTTGATCGGGTGGTTCAGAACCTTTATTCTCAAGCTCTTTGATGCGTTTTTCTAACTTTTTATATTTACTCTCAATACTTGCAGCATAGACAAATACAAAGCAAGCGAAAACAAAACTTAACGTAGAAGACAAAATATACCACCTCGTATTTTGTTAATAAAAAATCGGGATCTCTCCCGACAATCGATAAGTCTAGTTTAACATACGGAGGGATTCCGATGTCGAAAAATACAGAGATAATGAAAGCTGAAATAGATCTGATGGAGAATGCGATGTATCTGGTGTGTGACGGTCATCTGACGAAGGTTAGAGCAAAAGAATTCGGGAGCACAGAGATTGCTTGGAAAGATGGAAAGTGGTTAGATGTAATTCAACACGAAAGACAGAGAAATTGCGGGCAAGATGTGATTTAATGCGGTATAATATAAGCAATGGAATATTTTGTCTGAGGGAAGAACCCAGGACACTGATTGAGCGTTTAGGAGCTTGATTGGTGTCCTTTTTTGTTTGCCCGAAATTGGAGGGATCATCATGAAACCGGACAAGCCAAAGCCGCCAAAGAAACCAAAGCAGATGAAGCAGTGGCAAGTCGAGGAGCTTATGGGCGTTAATGATCCGACCTATCACAGAGCCAAGGGCGGAGCACTGAAACAGAAATGGTGGATCTCGGTATGGTTGGAAAAAAGGAGATGCGGAAGGATGAGTATGCGTAAGCTGATGTATGAATACAAGCAAACACTGCGGGACTTGAAAGCCGCTTATGAAGTCGCTGATCCGGACGGAGACAAGCCAATCATCGGCGGGATGATTAGAGACATGGAATACGCCATCAGGTGGATGGAGACGGGGCGAGATCCGAGCAGAATGCACATGGATGCTGATTATAGTCGCGTTTATTATTATAGCCCGTTTGTTCTAGATAAAATTGGAAAGACACTTTATCCGCAGGAATGGAATGATAACCTTGAAAATGACGAGCGGGTAAGCAACTTTCTTGGGGCATGTTTGACGAAGCGGGAAGAGGATGTTTACCGACTCTACATTGGCGAAGGATTGAGTATGGCCAAGATTGGTGAGCTTTTACATATTGCGAAAACGAGCGTGCAAAACTTGATTGAGCGGGCGGAAATGAAGGTTTGTGCTGAGAAAGAACAGGTTAGGCTATTTTGAAATAAATGCCACGGTATCTAAACAAAGATGTATAATGTTAAGAAAATATATGTCTAAATAGGTGGTGGCGTTTCATGGAAGATGATAAAAAAGAAGTGATCATTAGTGACAATGAGGTCGGACAGTCAGTTGACGCTTTTTCAAAAGGATTACAGCGTTATCTAGAAAATTTAGGCTTACCTACTAAAAAAGTTTTAGTAAATCCTGAAGAACGAATGGATGTCCTTGACAATGTTCCAAGGGTAGTACATAAGATAAATCCAGAATTAAGAAATGCTTCAATGTATATTTCTAAATTTATTGCCGCATGCGGAGCCGGTTTATTTGATGCGGCTTTAAATTTTCTTTGGAATGAAACAGTAATGAACCTGCGAAGCAAGGTCGTCAGATTTGATATGGACTATTTTTTAAACAGTATAATTTCAGACCCAAGACGCAGAGCTTCATTTAAAACGGAAGAAGACTTAAAAAAACTAGATGAGTGGGAACTAATTAAGGGTTGTAAAGATACAGGAATAATAACTGAAATTGGGTACAAACATCTTGACTATATTCGCGATATGAGAAATTATGCTAGTGCCGCTCATCCGAATCAAAATGATTTGGATGGTTTACAATTAACGAGTTGGCTACAAACTTGTATTAAAGAGGTTCTGGCCAAAGAACCTCAAGGGCCAGTTTTGGATGTCAAAAGGTTATTAAATAATTTAAGAAAAAATGTTCTATCAAGTGGGGACTTACCTTCTATAAAGGCTAATATAGAAAAATTACCCGTTGAACTAGTTGACTCAACTATTAGAGCAGTTTTTGGAATGTATACCGATCCACAATTAGACGTACAAATTCGAAATAATTTAAAACTCATAGCTGCTCCATTATGGAATAATTGCTCAATTGAGTCTAAAAGAAATCTTGGGGTCAAATATGCAATATATTCAGCTAATGCTGATACCCCGAGAAAAGAGTTGGCACGAGAGTTTTTACAATTCGTCCATGGGTTATCATATTTACCAAAAGAACAAATTGCTGCTGACTTAGATACGGTTCTTGATAACTTATTTATGGCACACAATGGCTTTAACAATTTTTATAATGAGCCACCACATGCAAAATTATTGTCGGCATATATTCCTAATACAGGTGACATACCTTTATCCATTGTTGGAAAATATGTGAAGATACTGGTTATGTGCTCGATTGGTAACGGATATGGTGTTTCTGGTGGAGCTTCAATTTATTACGATAATCTCATAAATCGATTTAATGAAGTTCAAATGACTGAATTTGTAGGATTGCTTAATGATAGTGACGTAAGATCTAGACTACAATTTCCTTCATGCGCTGAGAGATTTAAGGATTTAATAAAGAAATTCATTCCAAGAGTTGCAGATGTTAAACTTCAACAAATCTTAAGGTATCTAGATAAGACAACTAACAATAACTTACAGAACCTGAATAAGGCTTCTGAGTATAAAAGACTTATTCAATCAATTCAACAATAATTCATGTAAGTCTTGTGGTACGAAATCCCAATATAGTGAAGGGTATTTTATGAGTGTTTAACCAGCACTCAATTTTTATGCAGGTGTTTGTCTCCTTTTGGTAAATTAATGCTATAGTAAAAATAAAAAAGGAGACGTTAATAATGAGCGAAGAGAAAACGATCCTGAATTTTGAGACATACCTCTTTGGAATTAAAGGCGGTAATACGGGGTTTTTGAAAATGCCGAAAGAAAAATATGAGTTGACGAATGAGCGTTTGAAGATTACGAAGCAAGGGCTTGTTTCCGAGACTCGGGATGATATTGAGCTGTTTAAAGTCAAGGACATTACAGTTCAGCAAAAGCTTAAAGATAAGGTTTTGGATATTGGGGATATTGAATTAATCAGCGCCGATGAATCCAAACCTAATCTAGTTTTGAGGCGAATTAAAAACCCACATGATGTGCGGGAGAAGATCAGAACGGCGGCGAAAGAAGCCCGAGAGGCTGCTGGTGTTACTTATCGATACGATTTATAAGGATTTAAGAGCCTGATGAGGGCTCTTTTTTAATTTGTTCAATTGGGAGGTAGGTGTCATGTAATATGGCTAAGGGGAAATTTGAGCGATGGATAACTAAAGAAGGACTATCACTCGTTGAAGGCTGGGCACGTGACGGACTTACTGATGAACAGATAGCCAGTAACATGGGCATAAGTGCTGCAACATTATACAGGTGGAAAGATAAGTATCGCGAGATTTGCGAGGCCTTAAAAAAAGGCAAAGAGGTTGTTGACTACCAAGTTGAAAATGCGCTGCTCAAAAGGGCGCTAGGCTATACGTTTACGGAGAAAAAATATGAGCCTGTGAAAATGTCGGAAGAAGAATATTTTGCTAAGAAGACGCAAGCAGTAAATCACTATAAGCTTGAACATCCTGAAGCGACTATGGAAGATATTCGAGTTGTAGAATTGAGAGTTTCTCGATATAAAAGTGTCGTGATGGAGGAAAGAGTGAAGGAAATTGCTCCGGATACCACGGCACAAATATTTTGGTTGAAAAACCGCAAGCCTGCCAGATGGCGTGATAAAAAAGAAACCGAGCTCTCCGGAGGACTGGATGTTAATAATCCATATGCCGGGTTAACCACCGAGGAGCTGCGGAAGATTGCACGAAGTGAGAAGCATGAATAAAATCAGACAAGGCGCTCAGATTGAGCTCGCTAGGAGGGATTTCTTTGAGTACTGCCACCTAAAATCACCCGAGTTTTACAAATACAGTCGAAAGTACCTGATTGAGGTGGCCGACGAACTTCAACGGTTCGCCGATTCCGATGATGACGTGCTGGTCCTTAACGAGCCTCCGCGCTTTGGAAAAAGCCGAACGGCCGGAAATCTTGTCGAGTGGCTGTTTGGAAAAAATCAAGACCTGAAGATTATGACCGGATCCTACAATGAGACTCTGTCTACAACGTTTTCAAAGAACGTGCGAAACACGATTCAGGAAGTTAAGGGGGATCCGGATAAGGTCGTCTTCAGTGACGTATTTCCAGGCATTAGGATCAAGCAAGGCGATGGAGCGATGAATCTGTGGAGCCTTGAAGGGCATTTTAGCAACTATCTCGCAACGTCTCCAACTGGTACAGCGACGGGCTTTGGTGCTGATTATTTGATCATTGATGACCTGATTAAAAATGCCGTAGAAGCCTATAACGCCAATGTGCTGAATGGCCACTGGGAATGGTTCACGAATACGATGCTTTCCCGGCTGGAGTCTGGTGGTAAGATTATCATCATCATGACTCGCTGGCATACGCTGGATCTCGCAGGACGAGCTCTGACGGAACTTCCGAATTATGGGTATAAAGTTAGGCACGTGAACTTAAAAGCCCTACAGGATGACGGCTCTATGCTCTGCGACGAGATTTTGACCAGAGAAGAGTATGAACGGAAGACGAAAACAATGGGTGCCGATATTGCATCAGCGAATTATCAGCAGGAGCCCATTGATATAAAAGGCAAACTGTATTCGAACTTTAAAACGTATCAAGCGGACAGTCTGCCAGTGTTCAAGCACATAGCCAGCTATACCGATACCGCTGATGAAGGAGCCGATTACCTGGCTTCTTTTATTTTTGGTGAAACATTCGATGATGAGGCGTATATCCTGGACGCTGTCTTCACAAAGGACGCGATGGAGGTTACTGAACCGTTGCTGGCTAAGAAGCTGTTTGAAAACAAGGTGAATCTTGCTTGGATCGAATCGAATAACGGCGGTCGTGGATTTGCGCGAAGTGTGGAACGGATCCTCAGGCAGAACTATCAATCGAATAAAACAAAAGTCAGCTGGTTCCATCAAAGTAAAAACAAGATTGCTAGAATCCTATCCAATGCAACCTGGGTGATGGATCATGTGTATTTTCCGGAAGATTGGCGGAATAAATGGCCGG
>NZ_JAMXWM010000057.1 GCF_024125445.1 Sporolactobacillus shoreicorticis
GGTGAATCCTATTGATTTCTTGCCTGGCTCATTTTTTTATGATAAACTAATTTTCGTCGTAACAGTTAATCAAGCAGTGCTTAGATTAAGAGATACTTATGAGAATTTCAGCGTTATGCTATTTTGCTGTGGAGGCGTACCCAAGTGGCTGAAGGGGACTGACTCGAAATCAGTTAGGGCGTCGTTCGGCGCCGCGGGGGTTCAAATCCTCTCGCCTCCGTCATATAATAGTTTTAAAAAATTTACAAAAGTTCCGAGGATCGTTGATAAATGCGATTTTTGGAACTTTTAATTTTTTTAACTGAAATTTTCGGATGTAACATTCACTATTAAGACAGCAAAAAGAAAATTTGGTAAGATTAAATACAATAAAGGTGAGGGTGTTTTAGATTTAAAAAATATTAAGGAGGCTTTGTTACTTGAAAAAATCTAGAAAGTATTTTCAAGAACATCCTAAGATCTCTTATCTGGCTAATCTTATTGTCATGATTATTTTTATATGGTTAATTCCATATTACTTACTTGGAAATAAGAGGTTGAGTTATATTATTGGTATAGTAGCTGCTGTTATTGTTGTTAATCTGGCAGGAGCATTTTGGTATCCCAGTTTTGTAGTTAAAAGTAAAAAATAATTATTCGATGAACTGTGTGTCAATTGGTTTTTTCCGGCACTAGGTAGGAGTCAAATCAAGCAGGTAAATGGATTCTTTTCTATGCTGATTTTATGGCACCATCTTGACTTCTCGTTAATATGGATATAGCTTATATTTGACTTTCAAAAAACTGTTGATATAATAGTAAAAGCTGGCGTTGGCACAACGCATTTCGTCTCCGCCATTAATTTTGTTAGAAAATTAGCCGTGCTAGATGGGGAGGTAGCGGTGCCCTGTAACTCGCAATCCGCTGTAGCGAGGTTGAATTCCTTTCACGAGGTCTCGGCCTTGTGGGGCAGCCTCAAGTACGTGGTGTTGACGTTTGGGTCCCGCGCAACGGAAACTCATGAACCCTGTCAGGTCCGGAAGGAAGCAGCAGTAAGTGAGACCTTTCGTGTGCCGCGGGGTTGCCTGGGCTGAGCCGGCGGCTTGAGAAACGCCCATGATGTCCTGATCGACGAAAGGTGCACGGCGTTAAAAATAATAAAGTAAGGGCTGTCGAAGCTTGGTTTTCGGCGGCTCTTGCTTTTTTTGTTCAGAAAGATTTGTGCCGCAGTTTCTTTCAAACAGAGTAACCGTTATAATGAACGTATATCATTTAAGCCGAGCGTATTCGGTGAAAGGGGGAGGAAGATGGCTTATCAGGCGCTTTACAGAGTCTACCGGCCTCAAACTTTTCATGATTTGGCCGGGCAGCAGCACATTGCCCAGACTCTCCAGAATGCGCTGACTAAACAGCAATTTTCTCACGCTTATCTATTCACCGGACCGCGCGGGACAGGGAAGACAAGTGCCGCTAAAATTTTTGCGAAGGCGATTAACTGCGAGCATGCACCGGCTGCCGAACCATGCAATGAGTGTGCGGCTTGCCGCGGCATCACGAGCGGAAGCATTGCCGATGTCATCGAAATTGATGCTGCGTCAAATAACGGTGTGGATGAGATACGTGATATTCGCGACAAAGTAAAATATGCGCCGAGTGAAGTTCGTTACAAAGTTTATATCATTGATGAAGTGCATATGCTGTCAACAGGCGCCTTTAACGCATTACTTAAAACGCTGGAAGAGCCGCCGGAGCATGCGGTGTTCATTCTTGCGACAACCGAGCCTCAGAAAATACCGCTGACGATTATTTCACGCTGCCAGCAGTTTGATTTTCGCCGAATCCCTTCGTCTGAAATTTTTGAGCGGCTGCGTTTTGTCGTTCAAGATCAGAAAATCGATGCGGAGGACGAAGCGCTCCAGCTGATTGCCAAGGCAAGTGAAGGCGGAATGCGCGACGCGCTGAGTGTATTGGATCAGACCGCGGCTTATAGTGAAGCGACGGTAACTGTTCAAGATGTTCTTGATGTGACGGGTATGGTTGCCGACCAAATGGTTCGTGAATTAATTGAATCACTTGAGGATAGCAACGCCGCTGCGGCGATTGGGAAAATCGGCGAGCTTTTGGAACAGGGCAAGGATCCGTTGCGATTAATGGAGCAAATGATCTTTTATTATCGCGATCTTCTGCTATATAAAACATCTCCGCAGCTTGAGGATTTACTGAGTCGCCCTCGAGTCGACGATGATTTCAGCAAGCAAGCGAAAGCTATTTCTCCCGAACGACTTTTTCAAGTGATCAACCAACTGAACGGCGCGCTGCTTGACATGAAGCGTACCAATCACCCGAGAATTTTGCTTGAGATGGCCGTCGTTCGATTATGCGAACATTCAGAGACAACCAATGGAGCGACAGATTCGGCCGGGGCTTCTTCATTTGAGAAGCGGCTCGGGGCGTTGGAACAACAGGTACATCAATTGTCCGTTGCACCTCAGGCTGAGTCTCGTCAGGAGCCGCAGCAGGAAGCAAAGCATGCGCGTGCGCCGCGCAGAAACAGTGGCCTGCGCATTCCAACCGCGCATATTAATCGTGTCCTTGAGGATGCGACAAAAGAGGATTTAATTGAGTTGCGTTCCGTTTGGGCCAAGGTGATGGCGAAGATCCGTTCGGAAAATGTGGCGGCACATGCTTGGATGCTGGAGAGTCAGCCTGTAGCCAGCTCCGCGGAAGGTTTTGTGCAAGCCTTTAAATATGATTTTCATTGCCAAATGGTGATGGAAAACAAGAGCAATATCTTGGGGTTGGTCCAATCTATTGTTCAAGACGTGACACAGAAACAAAAAATCATGTATCCTATTCCTGAGGGTACGTGGAAAACAATGAAGAAAGACTTTATTGAACGTTCGAAATCAAATCCGGACAACAGCGACAGTGGTAAGAAAGAGGAAGAAGATCCTATTATTGCGGAAGCAAAAAAATTGGTTGGTCCCGATTTGCTCGATATCAAAGACTAATGAATAGTGGAGGCGATTGATATGATGCGAGGAAATATGAACAATATGATGCGTCAAGTACAGAAAATGCAAAAGCAAATGGCTGAGGCACAGGATAAATTAAAAGAAGAAATTGTAGAAGGAACAGCCGGAGGCGGCGTTGTTACGGTCAAGGCAAGCGGACAAAAACAGATTGTTGATGTGACTATCAATCCGGAGGCCGTCGATCCGGACGATGTGGAAATGCTGCAGGATCTAATTGTGGCTGCAGTTAACGACGCACTGACACATGCGGATGAGTTGGCGCAAAAACGGCTCGGCAAGTTTACTCAGGGATTGAATCTTCCTGGAATGTAATTAAGTCAATTGTTGAGACGGCGAATCCCGCGGTTAAGTAAACGGGGTTCGCTGTCCGTTCATTATGAGCTTTCTTGACAACGAGCGGAAGGAGATCGGTGATGCAGTATCCTGAACCGATTGCGAAATTGATCGACAGTTTTATGAAGCTCCCGGGGATCGGACCGAAAACAGCAGTGCGCCTCGCGTTCTATACGGTTGATATGAATGAAGAAGATGTCATGGACTTTGCCCGTGCACTTGTCGATGTGAAACGAAAATTAGTCTATTGTTCGGTGTGCCAGAACATCAGCGATCATGACCCGTGTCCGATCTGTGACGACTCTTCCCGAGACCATTCCACCATATGCGTGGTGCAGGATCCGAAGGACGTAGTGGCTCTTGAGAAGATGCGTGATTATCACGGCTTATACCATGTACTGCACGGTGTTATTTCGCCTATGGACGGTATTGGTCCGGAGGATATTAAAGTGGCCGAACTGATTCGCCGCCTTGAGGATGAAAAAGTGAAGGAAATTATTCTTGCGACTAATCCAACGGTTGAAGGTGAAGCGACGGCGATGTATATCTCTCGGCTAGTGAAACCGATCGGTGTCAAAACATCGCGTATTGCCCATGGCTTGCCGGTGGGCGGCGACTTGGAATACGCGGATGAAGTGACACTTTCTAAAGCGCTGGAAGGGCGAAGGGAGCTCTGATTAGGATTCGCGACTTGACGCATATTGAGAAGGTTAAACGGAATTATTGGAGATGTTAGCAATGTTCGGCCGAAAAAAAGGTGTATTGCGTAAAGAAATAAATGAATCGCTTCTTGGTCTGCTCGAACAATGCAAAACCGAGTGGATGACAAAGAAAAAAGTGATTGATGCCAGTATTGATCCTTCTGATGAGGTCATGCATCAGCTGAAGCTTGCGGAAGCTAAATATTTTTACTTACTAAAAGAAATTCGCGCGCAAAAACACTTTATAAATAAATAAAAGTTCTAAAATGGACATGCGTTCATACCTTTTATAAACGGGAACCAATGGGACAACCTAAAGCTTCTCTATTATATCAGGCGAGGAGGCATGCCTTTTGGCAAATTATATCTATTTGATTGTCGGCATTATCATTTTATTTCTTGTGATTATGGCTGCAGGTGCTTCGTTCCATCCTTTAAAATGGATTGGCAAATTAGCGGTTCGCCTTGTCGTTGGCGCGTTGCTGCTCTTTCTGTTGAACGTTATTGGCGAATCGTTTAGTATGCATATTCCAATTAATTTAGCAACGTCGGCAGTCAGCGGGCTTCTCGGGCTTCCTGGTATCGCTGCATTAATTATTATAAAGTTCTCGCTGGGCGGCTAAGCGGGACTTTTATTTACGTCATAATATTTTGAGAGGTTATAATATAAGGTAAGCGGTTCGGAACTAAATATTTTTTCGTTGTACGTTTACGGGAGTGTGCATAACATAAAAGCAACCATTTCTTTGAATACCTGAGCATCTATGCCGTAACTAAAACTGCAGAAGTCTCAGCTTTTTAATGTTTACTATTTTTGAACAAAGGGTATTGACTATGTATATACCAGATGATAAAACTTCTTTTGCCGTGTTTTGGTGACCGAAAAAAGATATTGACGAGATATTGAGTCTGTGTTATAATTTTTCTTGTCGCTGAAACGCGATGAAAAAAGATATTGACTTCCTGATAGAAACATGTTATTATTTAAAAGTTGCTGTTAGGAACGAAGCAACAAA
>NZ_JAMXWM010000058.1 GCF_024125445.1 Sporolactobacillus shoreicorticis
ATGTGAGGTGGATGGATATTTTTTATATATACTGGTTTATGCATTTCCTTTTTTAGATTGATTATAAACAGAGAAGCAACCGTTAAATATTACAAATACAATAAATACAATTAAGTTTATTGTATTGCTCGGTTTCACTACATAATACAACAAAAGAGCAAAAATAATATATATCCCAGATATAATCAATTGCGTTTTAGAGAACATATAAAGCACCTCATTTCTCATAGATTACACGTTTTATAAAAAATTTATCCGAAGCGTGTGTCATATTATTTACATAGTAATCATAGACAATCGTCAATCCGGTTTTTTTAGATTTAGCTTTTTGGAAATATTTTAAGTATGAATTAATGCTTGTATCAATCATCGCCTCACCTAATCCTATTGGCCAAAAAAAGCCTATAATATATTTAAACCAAACATACTTCCCCCAAGAATTCGCAAATGCAACCTGCTGTTTTACCGTCGTATACGAATAGTGGTGGTGCAAATTCCTGTAGATTTTATAGTGCGACTTTGCAAACGCTTGCTTAGATGGTAATACCATAGTACTACCTGAAACCATAATTGTGAATACAATAAATATTGCAGCCCATTTTTTAAAGTGCATTATATCATCGCCTGTTTGAATTATTTAAAAACATTTTCATTATAAGTCACTATAAAATTATGTAACAACGAATTTCTTCATGCGTAACCACGCATTTTTTATGCGTGACCACGCACAATCACGCACGCTACTGTGATAAATTGTTACAGGAATAAAATACCAATGAAAGTTTAATAGTTTATTAAGAGGGTATAACGAGGTAACCAAATATTTCCCCATCCCCATGTGAGAGCGTGGGATTTTTTATGTATGAAAAAGGAGCCTGCGCATTCGCAGGCTCCCGTGTAGTGTAGTTGCTAAAGCAAATGTAATTTGGCGATCAAATAAACCACGTGAGGAGTCGAACCTCACATGCCGCATTATGACGGCTTTGTTATCTTGGCGTTGTCCGCTTCACCTTACTGATTTACACTTGCTAAGTTCATGCTGTTATATATTTTACTCCATATGAAGATAACCAAGATATAAACATGATGATTAAGGAAAATCTTTTCACTACTTAAAAACTGTAGATTAATTCATTTGCTTATAATAGGGAATAAGATAGGACAAAAATTCTTCCAACTTAGACTTATAAAATTTACCGAGTGAAAGATTCAAAATGAAAGAAAAACTCAACATGGGGTGTCAGTACTCAGAATATTCATGAAAGCCAGAAAATGCATGGAGATAATTAATGGCGCTTAATATTTTGACTATAAGCAGTCTTTGTTTTAATAAGTTTCGTTCTACTTTTATTTGAATAAACTTTCAACACTATTTTGGAATATACATGGTAATAATCCTCATCATAATAGTATTTTGTTGTATAATACTGGGTCTTTGGAGGATTATAAAAAGTATCGAACAGTGGTTGACTAACGACTGAAATTAACGTCTTCACCTGTGTGCTTATGCCCTTAGGAACAAGAGGAATTACAGCAACTGAGAGTCTTTTAACTAATTCTGTAATTTTATCAGTAGTTTTAGAATCGCCCTTATATGTGCTTACGTATTTCCAAGTGTGTCCGTAGTCACTCCCAACAGGAATGGCAATTAACGTATGAAACTGGGAAGGACTGTTTTCACTTGGTTCACCATCAACAATTATATAACCGCTTTCTACTATTTCCTCTTTTGTCGGTTCTGAAGTATAATTGTTTATGATGTGTTGACTAGGATCAGAATTTTCTGCATGTGCATCTTTAAAGTTGTAAAATGAAAACACCGTCAACAGCAACGAAAAAGTAACAATAATTTTCAAAAATTTCTTTGTCATTACAAAACCTCCATTTTTTTTAAGACTTACGAACTCTTTTATTTTAAATCTAAAACCATATTTTGGGAAGGGGATTATTTATTCTATGAAAAAAATTGATCTTGAGAAAATTTTTATCGCCATATTTATATTAATCGGAATTTTATCAGTAATAAATAATTCATTAGGAACAATTCTAATACTGACTATAACAGTGGGAATATTATTTTTTGCCGGAATCGTTGTCGGAATCATAAATTATAGAAATAGTAAATCAGCAACTATTTCGCTCATACTTCTTTTTCTAATTATGATGCTTGTCGTTCTCCGAGTTTTGTAAAATTTATGTGTATATTTTTTATGTACACCTGATCTTCCATGTGGTGAATTATTATGTATCGGTCGGCAACCGCCGACCCTCGTGGATCCGCACGAGACGGTAAAACTTATGTTATTTTGCTTTAAGAACTGCCTGTTCAATTAACTGTGGAATCAGCGCCTCAATGTCGCCGATCGCAGACTTGCCAAGCTCAATCAACTCTGGTGCTTGAGCAATCACGGCTTTTACTGCATCTTCTTTAACGCTTGAAGCGAGTTCTGCCGTAAAAACTCCTTTAGCCTTCGCATCCGCAACCACACGCTGATTAAAGTCAGCAACGACCGTTTGAGCAATAGCACCCAGTCCATCAATCACCTTGTTTGCAATGTCTGCCTGCGATGTGCCAAGGTGTTTGTCCACTGCTGATTTGATTTTTGGCACAAATGCTGTGATCAAAACGCCAACCCCTGCCACCAATATGGACAAAACTGCAGTTAATGCTTGTACGCCTAAATCCTGCACAATAATCATCCTTTCAATATTTTAATTTCTGCCCCGGAAAAATGAGATCCGAGTGCAGCTTGTTTATACTTTTTAACTTATTCACTGTCGTTTTCTTCGCTTGAGCAATCTTCCACAGCGAATCGCCTTTTTTAACAATGTACGGCTTCTTGACTATCTTTTTTGTAGCCTTTTTAACGACTGAGTAGACCTTGACATAATCCTTGTTTGCCGTGATATAGAGGCCACTCTTTGTCTTAAATCGCAGCAGGCCCGTGGATGACAACTTGTTGCCTGTGATCGTAAAAACAGTGTTCCTCTTAAACTTCGCCACGCGGTACTTGCCGGAAAAGTTCGTGGACCGATACAGATAGGCCGTCCGCTTTGTCGAGATTTTCTTTGTGTTTTTTGACAGATACTGGCTAGGATTGCGCTGCTTGATAACCGGCTGTTTGGCCGGTTTGATGCCTGCCTTGAGCTTTGCCACAAGCGCCAGATTCTGCGCTGCAGTTCCACGATAGTCAGTTATGCCATACTGCTTAGCCAACTTTTCACGGGCGGAATAAGACCACGGCTGACCTTTAGACTTAAGGTAGTTTACAAGACTGATCGACTTGATCTGTCCCACAGAGCTGCTTGCACCGGCTGTGTACTTGCCGGCAAAGTCCTGGCTAACATCAAAGTTGCGACCGTTGATCTGCTCCGATGATGTCCACTGCCAAGCCCCTTTTTTGCCATTGTGCCATGCAGGTTCAGCAGACCCATTATTGTAGCGCGCAAGCCAAGGATCTTTTACGCTCAACTTATCCGGATCCAGCCGAGACTTATAAAAACTTGATCCGGTGTAAAGATCTACATGATAGCCTTTATCCCGCATTGTCTGAAGGAATGTGTTGGTGTAACTGGTCAGATTAGCTTTACTCGCAGTCGCCAGTTCCACATCGGCCACAGCCATACCATAGCTGGATTTAAAACCGACATTATTCAAGCATGCTGCAAACCATTCTGCTTCTGCCTTTGCATCCTCCGTGGAAGTCAACCGAGCAAAGTGGTACGCATGTACCTTCAGTCCTGCCGCATGCGCATTGGCGATGTTGACGCTGGCTGTTGGATCAAGATAATTGGACGCATCCGATACCTTAACCACCGCCGCTTTGTATCCCCCTGCCTTAATCGTCTGATAAAAGCTGAGGGGCAGTCCTCCTTCGTTATTCCAATGGCTGACATCGACAAAATCTTTATCCGGTGTAGCCGCACTCATTGGCAGCGCAAAAGAAAACGCCAGTGCTACGGTCAGCACCAGCGCCACAAGATATTTGATTTTCTTCACGGTTTCTTCTCTCCTTTCGTGCTGTCGCCCTTGAGTTGAGCGAAAGCGTTTGATATTTTCTGGGGCAAAGGTACGCCCATATGCCCCAGATTCTCGGTAAAACTTATGCCTTCGGTACCGATTAAGAACATCAGCATGGCATTTCTCATAAATGTGCCGGATCCCGTCGCCATATCGAGCATGTGCGCCACAACCACTGCCATGATCATACCGGATTTTTTCATGATCCCTCGCCATGCAACGTAAGAAGAAACGGTGCGCATGTAGTAAGCGGCCATGACACCGCTCACGTAGTCGGTACCCATCATCACTCCAAATGCCATGACCAAATTATCCAATCCACCCAACAAAAAAGCGGCTGCCGAATAGGCGCCGCCGAGTACTGCTGTCCATAATGTATCTGTATTGTGTTGCATCAAAAAACTCCCTTCACGGGGCATCACCCCCTTTTAGGCAAAATAAAAAGACCCCGGAGGGTCTTTAAACTGTACCCTATAGAGTAGACACTTTGAAAAAGCCTACCCTATAGGGTACTTTTATATAGAATGAGAAAAACGGGATGAGGAGGATTTAAAA
>NZ_JAMXWM010000059.1 GCF_024125445.1 Sporolactobacillus shoreicorticis
GGAAGTGAAACTAATGGATGTTTTATCCAATGTCATTAATTATGTACTCAATCTGGGCGCTTCAGTTTTCGTACCCATCATTATGCTGATTATAGGAATATGCGCGAGAATGAAATTTAAAGATGCGATCAGCGCGGCAATTATTTTTGGGGTCGCATTCGCCGGGATGAATTTAGTCGTTGGATTTATGCTGGATTCGATAAGTCCCGCGGCTCAGGCCTTTGCCAAAAACACCGGTATCGCACTAACAGCAGTTGATGGCGGTTGGACCACCGGCGCATCAATTACGTGGGCATGGCCGCTTGCCTTTCTCATTTTCCCGATCACGATCGGTGTTAACATTGTCATGTTGGCATTAAAATGGACGAAAACGCTCAATGTCGACATGTGGAATGTATGGGGGAAAGCTTTCACAGCTATTATGGTCGCGTATATCTCCGGAAATGTCTATCTTGGTTTTGTTGTTGTTGTCATTCAAATCATTATCGAGCTGAAAATCGGCGATATTTGGGGTAAGGAAATTGAAGAAATGACCGGAATTCCTGGTGTAACTGTTCCGCACCATATGACAATCATCGCCAGCCTGCTCTACCCAATTAATCAACTAATGGATAAGATTCCACTGTTCAACAAGAAAATGGATGCTGATGCATTAAAAGAAAAGTTAGGTGTTTTTGCAGAAAATCATGTCATGGGGGCAATTGTCGGATTCCTCCTTGGTCTTGTTGCCGGATACGGGGTATCAAAATCTTTAGTGCTTGCGATTCAGGCGGCAACAGCACTAACACTGTTCCCAATGGTTTCAAAACTTTTTATGCAAGCGTTATCACCAATTTCGGAAGCGATTTCAGATTTTATGAGAAAACATTTCAATAATCGAGAAATTCTTATTGGGCTTGATTGGCCAATCTTGGCAGGAAGAAATGAACTTTGGGTAACGGCTATTTTGCTCATCCCCGTTGAATTATTGTTTGCAGTAATTCTTCCGGGTAATAAAGTGCTCCCATTCGGCGGGATCATTAATCTTTCGATTGTCGTTGCGGTCGTATTACTTGCCCGTGGAAATCTTCTTCGCATGGTTGTGTATGGGATTATTACGACTCCCGTATTCTTGTACCTGGCAACATATTTTGCACCATATATGACACGCTTGGCTCAAGAAACTCATGCGGTTAAAGTACCTTCTGGCAGCATGCTTACTTGGAGCACAATGGAAAATGGTGAATTCAAATTTGCTTTTTCTGAAGCAATGGCTGGAAAATGGTGGGGCATTCTCTTAGCGATTGTTTGGCTTTCGCTGTTCGTATACTTCTACTTTGGACGAAAAAAAGAAAATGCAAAGCGGTATAACGAAGAAATAAAAGCTGAAGGTTTTGAGTCATGAACGCGGGGAAAATGGCAAAAGCCTTCTGGATATTCATGGTGTTTCTCGGCTTTACTTTATTACTGCTTGGCTTTTTCACCGGTGACATCATGATGTGGCTTGTTGCACTTGCGATTGGTATTCTTGTCCGGTATTGTGCCTATGATCTGCTCTTTGCAAAATACGACCAAAAGATCGCACAAGTCCGTCAAAAATATGCGCAGAGAAAGGATGGTGGCCCCAGTTGATCTACACAGTAACCCTTAATCCAGCCATTGATCATATTATCCACGTCAAAGATGAATTGACACGCGGAAAAAACAATCATGTATTGGAAAGCTACAATGACATCGGTGGTAAAGGGACGCATGTCTCAGTTGTGCTATCCTGTCTTGAAACGCAGAACAAAGCGACAGGTTTTATCGGAGAGCAGGGAAAAAATGAATTGTATGCGCTTCTTCGCGAAAGAAAAGTGATCCCGGATTTCTTTGTTCTTCCGAATCGTTCTGTTCGCCAAAACTATGTCCTTATGGATGAGACACATGCAGGCAGCTTCATGATTACACACACAGGGCCAACGATTACTTCTGAAGAAATCAAGCTATTTACGGCTGATTTGGTCAGCAAATTGGCTCCGGATGACTTAGTTGTTTTTGCAGGAAATCCATCAAAATTAATAAATGCAAATGTCTATCGCTCAATACTAGAAAGAGTAAAAGAAACCGGAGCTCAACTAATCATCGACGCTTCTGGTGAGTATCTGAAAGAAGCGATCAAAGTCACGCCGACATTGATAAAACCGAATCAATTCGAATTTGCAGAACTAACAAAAAAAACCATTACTTCAATTGATGACACAATTGGAGCAATGGAAAACTCAAATCTACCTAATATAGATTATATCATCGTTTCGCTTGGCAAGGAAGGCTCACTCTTGTTTCATAACAATTCTATATATCGCGTTACTCCACCCAAGGTAAATACCGTGAATGACACCGGTTGTGGTGATGCCTTTGTTGGAGGCATCGTTTACGCGCTTTACAAAAAATTCGCTGTCAAAGATATGTTAACTTTTGCGACCTCTGTAAGTGCTTCAAAAGCAATGCAGCCTACAAGTTCCGGATTCGTTCCTTCAGAGGCGAGTTTACTGAGAGAACAGGTGGCATTTGAAAAAATTAAGTAGTTTATTCGGAGGGGATATCATGCTATACGCATCTGAAAGAGAAGATTTATGTATCATTGTTAAAACAATGTTTGATCGTTTTGAAACAAATGCAGCAGGTGGAAATGTCAGCGTCAGAATGAACAATGACCATATCATTATGACACCAACGTTAATGTCGCAACAAAAGCTATGCAACCTTAATCCTTATGATATTCTTGTCGTCGATATGGAGGAACAGATTATCGAAGGTGACGGACAGCTGACTCGAGAAATTAACATGCATATGGCTTGTTATAAAGAAAGCAAGAAAATTGGTTGTGTGATCCATGCACATCCCAGGGACTCACTATTTTTTGCAACACTTGGAATTGAATTGCCGAACCTTACAGAAGCAACACAAAAACTAGGCAAGATTCCAACGCTTGACTACCGTCCAGCCACGACTGTAGCGCTGGCAGGCCTTGTGCGTGAACACATTAAATCCCTAGGAGACGATGTCGTTCCAAAGGCCTGCCTTCTTAACAGTCATGGAATTCTAATCACTGATAAAACACTTCATAAGGCATACGACATGCTTGAAAGAATTGAATACAACGCATATATTGCTGAAAAAGCATTGATTTTCGACAAGTTGGGCATTGTCCCTCTTCATAAAGAATGCTGATTAAGTTTCTATGATTAACGGTGGCTTGAGACTTCTCCTGCCACCTTCATTCTTTTCAATTGTTGACTCTTGTCAAAGCATAACTCGGGAGGAAACCAATGATGAGCGCTTTAAATTGGGCAATTATAGGAACAGGAACAATTGCCTCTGAATTTGCGGATACACTCCATCAATCAGGACGCTCTATTTTCGCGGTCGCATCCAGAAAACTCGAACGTGCTCAAAATTTTGCAAACAATCATCATATAAAAAAAGCATATGGAAATTATGATGAACTCTTAAGCAATCCTGCAATCGACATTGTCTACATTGCGACACCACACTCTAATCATTATGAACTGATGATTAAATGTCTAGAAAATGGAAAACATATTCTCTGCGAAAAATCGATTACTGTAAATAGTGAGCAGCTTAATCAAGTGATTCAACTTGCAGCAGAAAAACAGCTCAAAGTCATTGAAGCGATGACTCTATATCATATGCCACTTTATCAAAAGTTGAAGGATCTTATTAAAGATGGAAAGATTGGTAAACTGAGAATGATTCAGGTATCTTTTGGCAGCCTTAGAGTACCTGATATCAACAGTCGCTTTTTAAGTGAAAAATTGGCAGGTGGAGCTCTTCTCGATATTGGCGTATATGCTCTATCCTTCACTCGATTTTTTCTTAACAAACAACCCGATGAAATCTTAACAACAGTCAAACGGTTTACAACCGGTGTCGATGAGCAATCTGAAATTATTCTGCGTAATTCTGAAGATGAAATGGCTTCCATTATTCTGACTCTGTTCGCAAAACTTCCGAAAAGAGGAATCATTACCGGAGAAAAAGCTTATATAACTGTAGATACTTTTCCACGCGCACAATCAGCAACCATTACTTATCCGGATTTTTCAACAGAGATCGTAACCGTCGGAAATACAGACGAGGCAATGGTTTATGAATATGAATATATGAACTCTGTAGTAAACGGAGAAAAAGAAGATACGACCCTTCAATTGACATTAGATGTGATGCAATTAATGAGTGAAATCCGTAAGAAATGGGGCATTGTTTATTCATTTGAGAATAAATAAAATCTTTCTAAAATAGCAGGGAGTTAATTGCCCATCTTTTTTGATAGTAAATAAATAGAGCGTGCCCGCATAGGTTTTATGCCTATGTGAGCACGCTCTTTTCCTGTTATTACTTTAGGTTATACATTTGTTGCTTTCTGCAACACTTTTCGCATGTTC
>NZ_JAMXWM010000006.1 GCF_024125445.1 Sporolactobacillus shoreicorticis
AATGTCAAGGTTCGTAAACTTGTCCAAAGAGCAAGGGATGCATTTGGCAAATTCAGATCAAACATTGGTTAATCATTTTTTATAAAGTCTGGGGGGTTATGATATGATCATTCATCTTGATGCAGGTCATGGCGGTAAGGACAGTGGAGCTGTCGGGAATGGACTCAAAGAAAAAGATATTACCCTCGCTCTCGCAAAAACCGTTCGCACGATTCTTGAAAAAGACTACATTAATCTAGTCGTGAACATGACGAGAACAACGGATACGTTTGTAGCGTTATCTAGACGTGCGGAGCTGGTAAATAAAGAAAATGCTGATTACTTCTTTTCCATCCATGTCAACGCAGGTGGCGGGACGGGTTATGAGGATTATATTTATAATCAATCATCAACAGGTGGTGCTACGGACATCGCTCGTACAAAGATCCATAATGCAGTTTTGCCGGTGTTGAAAAAATACAATCTTGTTGATCGGGGTAAAAAGAAAGCAAATGATGCTGTACTCCGTGAAACAAAAATGCGAGCGATGCTGGCCGAAACCTTATTCATTGATACACAGTCCGACGCAAATTATTTAAAGAATCCTACATTTTTAAATGACATTGCTTATGCATATGCCAAAGGTTTGGCAAGTATTGTTGGTGCTACAAGAAAAAATGAAACAAGTGAAGAAATAAATACGACAACTTACTTAGTCCAAATTGGTGCGTTTAAAAATCGAAAAAATGCTGAATTACTAGTGAAGAAGGCGGAGAAGGCCGGATTCAAACCGTTCATAAAAATGAAATAAATAGCCAAGAAATCAGTTTCAAGAATCATTCAAAATTGGAATGATTACCAAGATAATAAAGATTTGATTGCTTATGCGAACTCAGCTCTTTGCAATTTGAGCTGAGTTTATTTATAATAAAGCAAAAGAGAACAAATGTTCTTATTTAGAGAGCTACTCATTGTTGCGGGATAATGTGCCTCTTAAACTTTTTGGTGAAAACGATACTAAGAGCATTAATGGAACCATTTTAACAAGAAAGTAAATTTTTTGATTGAAGGTATGCTTGTGAATGATGACGAGAAAGTCGATGTAATCTTTGAAACTAAAGACAATCACGATTATGACCACGGAACTGTGGCGCTTGTTTTTTTAGTCAAGGAAAATACCTTTTGTGAAGACAACTACGAATTTATTGATGGCTACACGAGATGATATTGAATCAATGCCGGATTGGTTTGGTTATCTGGATATGAAGTGATTTTGTAAAAGTTGTAAAAAAGTATTGGGGAAATTTAACATTGCCCATTGCCTACTGCTTTTCTAATGAGTGTCCCCCGTCCATTCATATAATGCATTGTTTCTGAGATCATCAAAAATAGATCAGGTCAATTTTCCAAACAATCAGCTTAACTATCAAGTCTAGCTGTAATAAAGTCTTGACGACTTCATTTTAAAATGAAAAGTGCCTTGGAATTTACTATTACGTTAATTCCATCTTTATAAGCTTCATTATTGTGCAGTAACCATTCCATTAGCTTTACTACATCTTGTTCTTTGAGATTTGTTGGTAACCAAACAAGCCATGTGGCGATATGGTTTACAAATAAAGCAAAGAAATGGTAACAAGATTTTGCCCTCTAAAAACGATCGGAAAAATATTGGTCATTAATTTTCTAGCTATCGCTTATTGTTGTTTAGTCAGCAAATAAGATGAGCGAGTATAATTTATAATGATGAAACAGAACATGATTAGCTTGAACCGCTCCCTGAAGTTGGTCGAATAAAATTCAACTTTAGGGGTTTTATTATGCCTAAATATTCACTGATTTTAAGAGCGAAGGTGGTCAGTGATGATCTCAGGTGGGAAGAAGGCATCAGTGTGTTATAAGTATCAGACTTCAAGTGCTCTTGCACGGGGTTACATCGCTATATCAACAGTTCTATTTTTTAGATCAAGAATTTTTGTTTATCAGATTCAAGTTATAAACGACCTTTGCAAAATTTTAATTGATTGTCGTCACAAAACAAGTTTCTGAGAGACACATTGAATTGTAGGTGATCAAAACAAATCTAAGTTCCTAGAGGAGAGTGGGTATCTTAGATTTGAAAAAAATGAAGTGGGTGATTTTTTATGGATGAAATGGTTTTGTTGACACAACAGTGGCTGAACAGTACTTATTCCGGAAGACATGGATACGAAACAATACCTGAGAATGGAAAAACCGGCTGGACAACCGTGTATGCATTAACCAGAGCATTGCAAATTGAGCTGGGGATTGCTGAACCATCAGATACCTTTGGCGATCAGACAAGCAACTTATTTTCCACCCTAACTCCTGGGATGGAAGGCAATCAGATCTATATTCTTCAAGGCGCATTATGGTGCAAAGGAATTGCCCCGGGTTCATGGACCGGTGAGTTTGACACGGATACAGCAACGTCAATTCAAAACTTCAAATCAGACGCCGGCATTGCAAGTGATGATGCTTCAGTGAATAGTACAGTAATGAAAGCATTATTGAATATGAGTGCTTTTGTTTTAGTATCTGGCGGCAACAGCCGGATTAGAACGCTACAGCAAAATCTTAACCATGACTATTTGGCTTATACTGGCCTTCAAGCATGCGACGGACTTTACGGACGGCAAACAAACACGGCATTGATTTATGCGCTTCAAGCAGAAGAGGGTCTGTCGACATCGGTGGCTAACGGCACGTTTGGTCCCTCAACAACAAGCAAATGCCCCACGCTACAACCTGGAGATTCACGACAGGCATTTGTAAAAATTCTACAGTATGCACTTTGTGTGAACAATTTCTATGATGGGGATTTTGACGGAATTTACTCAGAAAGTGTCACAACAGCTGTGTCAAACTTTCAAAAATTTATGGTTCTTCCTAAAACTGGGATTGCGAATATGACTACCATTAAGGGACTCTTATCAAGCGCTGGTGATACTAATCGCGATGCTTTGGCGTGTGATACTGCGACAATATTAACTGCAACGACAGCACAAGCGATTAAAAGAGCTGGATTTAATTATGTAGGGAGATATTTAACAGGAACAGTGGGGGGAGAAAAATCTAAAGCAATGACAAATGATGAATTAGAGGCAATTTTTGAAGCCGGACTTAAAGTATTTGCTATATACGAAAATAATGGAACAAATGCAGAATATTTTAATTTTGATCAAGGAATCACAGATGCGCAAGTTGCCGTCAATAAAGCTAAGCAATTAGGGATACCAAGGATCAATACTTTATATTTTGCTGTTGACTTTGATGCGATTGATGACGAAATCACAAATAATATCATTCCGTATTTTCAGGGAATTGCACAAGCATATGTTGATGATCCGGCCTATACAATTGGGGTGTATGGAACCAGAAATGTATGCCAACATGTATCTAATATTGCTATTTATAGCTTTGTTGCAGATATGTCAACGGGATGGAGTGGAAATCTAGGCTTTAAAATGCCTCAAAATTGGGGATTTGATCAGTTTAGAACAATTACGGTAGGCAACTCATCCCTTGGTTATGTTGAAGTAGATATGGATGGATACTCAGATAGAGATCCGGGCTTTGACACCGTTATCAAGCCATCAGAGACAGAAATAGAAGCTGCTCAAAAAGATGCTGCCCAGGATTTTATCAATACAATACCCAATCTTAAAGACTATTTTGCATCAATTGCGTTACAGTTCGAAGTTGAGTATATGGTTGTAAAAACCCCTTTTTTGGAGGTGGATGTTAGTTTCTCGGGGACTATTACCACGAAGTCATCAGAAGCGGTCAGCATTAGAGTTAAAAATGGAGATACTCTTGAATCTGAGTTTAATGTAATGGACGGATTGGATCAAATTGGTGGAAAAGCAAATATTGATATGACTAATCCAAAAAGCATTCTAAATGAATTAGCTGCATCTGTAAATAATGGTTCCATTCAGATTGAAATTGAACAACCAAAAGATCCAAATGGTGTATTAACCGTAAGTCTAACGGCAGTTATTGATAAAATTCCTGTTATCTCTCAACCATATTATGACACTGGTTTGGAACTTAAAATAACATATAAATTCAGCAATAGTACTGCTTTTCCTAATATTACATTACCGGATACGCAGCAAATCTATGACTTAAAAGATAATGAAGGGCAAGCAAATGTTAATTCAGGAATTGTATATCAAGCGATTGGCGCTATACAAAATATATATGGATTTGTTGACGAACATGCAGAAACAATTGGAATGGATGCTGGAGCAGCAGCTGCAATAGCAGTTGTAATTACTATACTAATTAGTGCTGCTGGAGCAGCAGCTGTGGCTGCATAATGATGCAGCAAAGAACCGTTAATATTAGATAATGTAGTTTTAAATTTCGAGATTATCAAAACCCTCTAACATAAGTGAATTTACAAAATACTAACTTTCTATATTAATAAACACTCATAAAAAGAGAGTAAGCAATAAGAAGATGATCCTATAAATAAATTGGATCATCTTTTTGTTCTACTGATATTGAACCGACTAAAAACGTGTGTGGCTCTAGATGAAAAATGAATGACATTGAGCGAGAGATGGATTGCAGTCATTACTTATACATTATTTAAGGAGGTACTACCTGGGTTTAGTAACGGACTTACATCCCAAGTAAATATCGACTATTTGCGGATCCGTAGGACCTTTAGTCCAATGGACATTTTCAATGATGGACGTAAGGATCCATAGAGCACGCAGTGTCCGAACGGTATCCGTCAACAAATCTAGATTGAATCCAGTCCATTAGGCATTCGTTTCTGCAACGTTCATGTAATTCTACTCGTGTCATGGATATCCTCTCGAACAATTAACAACTGGATTCTCGGAAATTTCTACTAAGGTGTCCAAAAGATTTTCATGACACACGGGAATGTAGATTGACAGAGATGTCATTGTGTTACAATTAAGTTATCGTAAGAAGTTGTCCATTACTTTACGCATTATAAATGCGACAAGATGCACAGCTGTTTCATTTTAAAAATATTGATTCGAATCTAGATATACGTACCAACAAGTCATTTGTTATTGATTTTTTTTGAAAGATTTGTTGCCATTAACTGTTTAAATAATTGGCTTTCCTGGACTGAGTTAAAATATCTTCTAGGAATAATAATTGCTCTGTTTTTTGAAACGTACAATAAGAATAGCTCTTTATACTGTTGAAAAGAAATAATATCATTCCAATCATATTGAGTTTTGGATTTTTCTCTTAAAATAGTTACTCCATTGCCATGAACGACAAATTGAGCATCCTTTTTTAATACTTGATCACTCCTAAACTCTTTAGAAATACGAAAATTCAAAAGAACTTTTATCAAAGTCATCGTTAAGAGCGCAATGATTGAAGAAATAATAAGTGATGGGATCCATGACATGCTTGTTAAATTAATTAGAAAAACGGTTATCCATAAAGTTAAAAAACCAATTCGAACAATTTTTTTGGAGTGATAATAATTAAACATTTTAAACTCCTTATACGTTAATCGTCCGCCAAATTTTATAATTTCTTTTTCCATAAATTGAATAGCCCCCTTATAATATTTCTATACACATTTAATCTAATATGTAAATAGTTTTATCACTTTGATCCTCGTCAGCAAAAGCGAGTGATTTATACGTGTCGTTAATTTATTGATTATCCATTTGTACTTCTTTATTGATAATTGGTAATAGTAAAATGGATTTGCATTTTCCAAAACTTTTATTTTATTAATTATACATAATCCGAGTGGGTATTAAAATAATGAAAATTACTATTGTTATGAGGAATAGAAGTTGTTGTCCATTGAGTTGGGGGTGACGGGAATCAGAATAAAACAGCACACTAGAATTACTCCTCATTTTTGAAAATTAATTAAAAGTAATAAGGTTGAGATGATAATCAACCTAAATTAGGTGAACTGAAAAAATGATGGTTCTTCCAAAACTACATATAATTAATTTCTTCTATTCATAATTATACATTTGTACAAGGTATAATTCCGCTATCTTTGCAGATTTTCAATTGTCTTCCGTTCATTTGCAAGTTGTGAAAAGTCATAATTATTCTGCCAGCGAGCCAATAGATCAGCGTATACTTTTCGATGTTTCAATCCGGACTTGTTAAGAAACACAGCATATGAAAGCCAGTCGATACGTTGTCTTGTCCGTTCCTTTGGGTGATTGATCATGCTCAATAAATATTTTTGTGCACGTTCATCGGTAACAGTAGCGCGATTAATCATTTTGTCTCCGAAAGGATTCGGTGCCAGCACGCCATCAAGGCCGACTTTCTGATACTTTTTATTTGAATTATAAATAGCGTTGGCTTCATAAAATGTCATAATCTCACCATTCGTTTTATTCCGGTCATATTTGTATGAACCAATAGGTTTCGGTTTAACCTTCCAATTGGATAATTCTGAAAGAGCATTCTTAGTTGCCAAACTTTGTTTTGCTTTCTTTTTAATCGATGCTAATTCTCTGGTGCCATCATCAACCTTTTTAGTGAGCACATTGACTTTTTTCGTGCTATTCGACCAGTTGACAGCAAGGACGGCATTTGCAGTAAGGCTGACCGTTAGGATAATCAGAATGATTAAATTAACTTTCTTCATTGTGATAAGGCTCCTTTCATTAAACCCGGAAATAGAGAATTCAAAATGGAACTATGGATGCACTCTAACTATGCTCATCCAGTTTGCTATACATCAGATGTTCCTAATCGGTTTACAATTTAATCATTTCGTATGCAAGTTTTTTTAGAAATTGCTCGAAAATGCAACACTTTTCTTGCCTAACCTATTCGACAAAAGTGTTCAAAATTCCTATTGCCTAATATTATTCCTCCATTAATTCCTATTTAGAACGACAAATGACACATGAAATGCATAGATGATCCTATAACGAGTTCATTTAATGTATGAACCGTTTTTAACCTTTTGAATTGAATGAATTATTATTTGTCACAATCATGAATTTCATGCAACACCTCAAAATGTGGATCGACAATGATGAAGCAGTATTTGTTTGACCACATAAATAAATGAGAGGTTAGGTGAATTTCATGGACTGTTATTGTTTGTATCGGGGTAATCCTGGTGATGATTTTGAGATTGAAGTCATCGGAGGCGGGCATATGCGACTGCGCTATGGACAAATTCTTTTTAAAAAAGGTTGGGAACCAGCCGGTGTACGATTTAGCGCGCGAGATCTGCACAATGATATTCCGAATGATGCTTATCCGGATTTCTATCTGTATGGAGATGGCACATTCGAATATATGGGACTGCCTCCGGATCATTTTCAGAAATTCGCAACAAAAGATGGCGTACCAGGTTATCAAGTAATTTGCCCACTGTATGATTTTAACAAGCACAAGAATGGACCGTCATACGCATACATGGATGGTTCAAAATACGGTTTGACAGAAGGAGTGGATATTTACAATCAAGATAACCAAAAATTTAACCACATTCCATCTGACTGTAAAGTCCTTATCCCCAATGGAAACTATGGAAAGACACCGTCGTTTGATGATCATGGAAAAATTTATGTTTCTGGCTGGCAAAAACCAAATGGATCTTATGTTTTGCAATCCGGATATATAGATCATGATCCGACACAATATCCGTCAGAACAGGGTATCAATCTTTTTTAGGAACACTATGATGGGAAAGTAAAAAATTCGATTGAAAACTTTTCAATGAATGAGCTTAGAAAAAAGTTGATTTTTCTAAGCTCTTTTCTTTTAAGAGAAAAAGGCTGTTTATCGCCATATTTTAACTTATGAAGAAATGAATAACATATAATTTTTGTTTACTCAATTCGATGAAACACGGAATTAATTAAGTCTTCATCATTGCTTAATGAAAATCGACGAGAGAAATGACGGCATAGTTCAATAAAATAGGGTTTTATCTTTACTATTGTTTTCATTATTTCATTGGCATTTCTCGATGCCGTCCAAGAGACCAGCAGGTTTAACTCTTTTTTACTTAATTTCGTCCGAATGCCTTCTATTTTAGCCCAGTCTCCATATGTGTTGGGCTGTGCCCCTTTTTCCATATACCAGCCAATTGTCATTAACTGGCGCAGCGCATCAAGATCATGAAGTGCATAATAATATTCCCCCCGCATCGATCTGCGATAGGCTTCGTGCACGTGGGCAAAACATTTGTTTCGCCAATCGAAATAGTCCTGAGTTGTATAGTCATACTTCATTTCTTTTGATTTTTTGGCAGTATTCTGTAGAAATCCACTCTCGGAATCCTTAATTATTTTGATCTTTTGCAGCCAAACGGAGGGACGAATCATTTCCGGAGTGTAGAAAAAAAGATCCATTTTAATAAAATTCGTGTAATGGACGACAAGCAGTCGAGAGAAATGTGCATTTTCAATAAACAAGATGTCACTCCATTTACTGGCCATCTCTATTTTATGATCAGTCAGTGATTTGAGTTGATCTGATTGGGTGATGATACGAAGATCAATATCAGAATACAAGTCTTCAGTTCCATTGCGACGGAGCCACCGAAAAAAGCACCTGAAATTCGCTGATCATTGTAAATAGCCTCTATAATACGTGTTTTTAGATTTTACGTTCTTCAGGAAGTCGTTGATCCTCCGAATGATTCATCAAGAGCAAAATCTCCTTTCTTGTGGCGTATGGTCACTCTTGCAACACATCACTCTTTTCTTACTCCTGTTTTCCACACAATCCCATTCGCGATGAGCAAGCAGGCGATGTAGATGTGAATACCGTATCCGGGAAGAGCCCAGCGAATGACAGCGTGACCTGCGGCGAACAACCCGGCGATGAGAAATAAGAATAAAATGGTTGCATTTCCACTCGTTGGCGCGGCGTCAAATGGTTCCGAGAACGGCAGTGTTCCATCCAAAAAGTAGTGATGGCTGATCACGATGAAAATCGAAGCGGTCAAGACCACGGCAATCAGATCGGGCAGGATGCGCTCATGAAAAAGAAACAGGAACAAAACGGATAAAATCAGGAATACCGGAAGAAAAAGCTGCGCGAATACCGCTTTGAGTGTTGCGGAAAAAATGGCCGACTGATTGGTGATTGGTGCTGCGCCGTATATCCACGCTCCTCGATGTGAGCTTGAGTATTTAAGCATGAAAAGAGAGGTTGGAATCAGAAGCAGGCTGAAATAGACATAGAAATAGCCCGATCCGTTACCCAATTGATCCCAAGACGCATCCCGCAAATTATTCATTAAAAAGATGAAGGGGAAGACAAGGGACATGCCAAGTGATGGATAGACCTTCAGCTTGAACATGCGATCCTGCTTTATCATTAAGGAAGCGAAACGGAAAAAGTGCCATTCTTCTTGCTTACGGCAGAGCAGTTTGCCAAGCAATCGGTTGAACCACGCGAGTCGCTTTTTGCCCTTTCCGGTTTGCACGGATAGTTTCATAACGGCGCGTTCAAAGGAGGCACTGAATCTATGATAAATCAAAATGAGTACAATAGGAACGACCAAACCGAGAACGCCAAGTGTTAGAAACGACGCATTATGATGCCCGCCGATCAGCCATTCGGTCATCGCGCCGAACCAAAGCGGCGGAACGAAAAACTGCCACCAAGACAGAGACAGACTGATGTGATTGACCGTAATATCGAACGCGCGAATAACGAGCTGGTAGCCGATGGCGATTGCGAATGACAGGAAAATCTGAACGTAGTTAATCACATCTTTAAGTCGCTCCCCGTCAAAAAATTTTAACACAATCAGATAGATGAACGTTGTGCAGGAAATAGCGATCAAATCGATGAGCACAAGATTTAATAGGAACAACAAGAGGAACAGCGGACCGCTGCGCATCAGACCGACAATCGCCGAAGGCAAACTGATCGCTCCGGTCAATAGGACGAGATAGATGCAGACGTGAACAGTTTTCGCCGCGTGCAATGTCCTTGAATCAATGGGTTTGGTCCATAAAATCGATTGGTCGCGCGCGTCAAGCAGTACAGCAGAGAAATCGGCGATCATTGCCGTCATGACCATAAAGAGAATAATACTGAAGACCAGACTCATTTTGAATAAATAATCGTTGCCAAGAAAATAAATCGGGACAAGAAACAGCCCGGTCAGTGCGTAGACCCAAAGCGATTTGAGAAACAGGTTGCCTCCTTTTTTCTTGTTCCGAGCTCTGTCGCCAAGCACAACGGGCGTTCGCCGCGCGTCCATCAGCAGCTTAACAGCCAGTATTTGCCGCATCACCGGATAATTTACATGCATTCGATCGAATACCCACTTGAGCCGATCAAACACTTTTAAGAAACGATGATCTTCCATAGATCACACCTCTTCCACTATTGAGACAAAGTTATCGGCAATCTGCGCATGCTGATGAAAGCCGGTCAGCTGATTGAATATTTCCTCCAGGCTGCCCTCTTTGTTCTGTGTCTTTAATTCTTCAAACGTACCATCAGCCGCAATTTGCCCATCATACAGGAGCACAATGCGATGACTGATCTTTTCAACAATATCCATGATGTGTGAGGAATAAAAGATGGTTTTGCCTTGATCGGCGAGTTTAGCGATAATCTCCTTGAAAACGAGGACACTATTTGCATCTAATCCGCTTAGAGGCTCATCAAAGAAGAGCAGGTCGGGATTATGAAGCAGACTTGAGATAATCAGCACTTTTTGCCGCATCCCTTTTGAAAATGAGGAGAGACGGGAGTCAACGACATCGGAGAGACCAAACTGCTCCATGAGCAATCTCCCTTTGCGTTCCGCTCTTTGGTCGTCCATGCCGTAGCAGCCACCGACAAAGACAAGATACTCGCGCGCGGTAAGCATGTCATATACTTCGGCTGTTTCGGGTACGTAGCCGATCCGGCTTTTGTACGAAATGCCGCTTGTTCGGATGTCCTTGCCGAACAGACGCGCCGTTCCTCCGTAGCCTTGCTGGAGGCCGAGTAAAATGCGGACGGTCGTACTTTTTCCTGCGCCGTTTGGACCGATATAACCAATGATTTGTCCGCTTCTGACCTCAAGATTGAGCCCCTTCAGAACCAATTGCCCACTGTAGTCCATTGTCAGCTCTTCCATTGATAAAATAACTTCCTGCTCCGTTTCGATTTTCCTCATCCCCCATATATTTCTATCTACTTTAGATTATCACTTCCCAGACAAGTTGTCCGTGAAAAAAATCCTCGCATCATTAACGCTCAATTTCTGACATGGGACAAGGATCAAACTGAATAACGATTAAATGAATGCCCTTTCACCAATCAAATATGTGTCATGGCAGGAGCCCAGAGCATATATCAATATCAGAGCCCAAATTTAGTGGCATGGACCGGATGGCGGTTCGACTGCTTTATTTAATAGAAAGATGTGGGTTTAGAAAGTACAAAATCTTAAAAGATTAGCGGGAGTAATGAAAGCAGTTCGGCAAAACGCCGCGCCTCGCGAATCACCGGAGGCCATCCATGGCTGCCGCAGCGAAATCTTCGCCTTAGGCGAGAGCTTAGCGAAGCCAGTTTTCTAATCTATGGAGGCGATTGTTTGATCAATAAGCATACTTCAGCCCCCAATTCCCGCAAACCACGAAAAGGATGTGGTGAACAGTGAGTGAGCTCGAGATTGCAGGATGCAGTAAATATTATAAGAAAAACGGTGAACCGATGTGCGCGTTGGCAGAGACCGATCTGCATGTTAAGAACGGACGCTTTGTCAGCATCATCGGTCCGAGCGGCTGTGGAAAATCAACCTTGTTCAATATCATTGCCGGATTGATCAGACCGTCCGGCGGTCACGTGCTGCTGGACGGCAAAGACATCACTCAGGAGAGCGGTCATGTCGGCTATATGCTCCAGAAGGATTTGCTACTTCCCTGGCGTTCGATTCTTGACAACGTGATTATCGGGCTGGAAATTCGTGGCGTCTCCAAAAAGCAGGCACGCGAGCGGGCGCTGCCCATGCTTAAAAATTACGGACTGGGAGGCTTTGAGTACGATCATCCGGATGCGCTGTCCGGCGGCATGCGGCAGCGGGCAGGCTTGATCCGAACACTTCTTTACGACAAAGATGTCATTCTTCTCGATGAACCGTTCGGAGCTCTTGACGCACAGACGCGCATGCAAATGCAGAATTGGTTGCTTGATATTTGGAAGGATTTTAAGAAAACGGTTCTTTTTGTCACACATGACATTGATGAGGCGATTTATTTGTCGGATGAGATTCATGTATTTACCCATCGTCCGGGAAGAATCAAAGCAACAATTGAAGTCGATTTGCCACGGCCGCGCAGTGAAAAGACACTCATGAACGACCGATTTCTTACATTAAAAAAAGAATTGCTTCTGATGCTGCGGGAAGAGCAGGTGTCGTCCAATTGAGTGAATGACATGTAAGATGAACGGAGGTGAAAACGTTGTCGGATCAATTAAAAGACAATGAGCCGTTTATTGAGGATCCGAGCGTCCGGACGACCAAATTGAGGCGGCGCGCATTTGTTGGTCAGGTTCTGGTTGGGGTGATCATTCTTTTTTTGTGGGAGTTTCTGACCCGGCTTGGCTGGCTGGACAGTTATTATTGGAGCAGCCCGAGCACGATCGTGCGCACCGGGTGGAAAGCGATCACCCAAGGAACGTTGCTCCAGGATTTAGCCTATACTTCGGGATCGACCATTCTTGGATTTGTGTCGGGTACGGCCGCCGGCTATATACTTGGTCTTTCCTTCTGGTGGTCGGAGCTTTATTCCAGAATTTTCGAACCGTACATGATCGCATTTAACGCAATTCCTAAGCTCGCGCTGGCTCCTGTACTTGTCATCATGTTCGGGATTGGATTTGATTCCAAGGTCGTCCTGGCATTTCTGATGACGATTATCGTTGCGGCGATCGCGGCTTGCAGCGGCGTACAAAGCGTCGACCGCGATCTTGAGAAAATGCTGGTATCACTTGGAGCGAAGCGGCGGCACGTTTTTATGAAAGTGGTTGTGCCAACCACAATTCCGTGGATCGTAAGCATTTTGAAAATCAATATTTCACTTGCACTCGCAGGCACGATTGTCGGTGAATTCATCAGCTCAAGGCAAGGAATCGGACGAATGATCTTATATGCTGGCCAAGTGCTTAATATCGATCTTGTATGGGTTGGTGTTGTTGCTCTTTCCCTGTTATCGATTGTGATGTATCTAGGAACGGTCTGGCTGGAACATGTACTGATGAAAGGAAGAGCACCTAAATCATGATTTGGAGGGATTTGCACGATGAAAAAAATAAAATGGGCGCTGGGCCTGCTTTTAATGGCTGCGCTTGTCTTATCCGGCTGTGCATCACAAGGAGAAAAGCAGAAAGAGAAGAGCATTGTTATTGCCGAACCGGTGCATCTGATCGCCTATCTGCCTCTATATGTCGCAATTGACAAAGGCTATTTTAAAGACGAAGGGCTTAATGTAAAAACAATCACCGCAACAGGCGGTGCCCATGTGACCTCGGTGGTCAGCGGTGATGCATGGGGCGTGATCGGCGGGCCTGAATCCAATCAGATTGCCAATTATAAGAGCAAAGATCCGATTACTTCTGTCGTTAATGTGGTCAACCGCGCCAATGTTTATTTAATGGCGAATAAAAAGTTGACATTGAAAGGTGACAGTGATCAGGATCTTGCAGCCTTTATGAAGGGCAAGACCATTGCTGCCGGTCGCTATGGCGGCAGTCCGAACCTGCTCACCCGTTACTTGCTGATGAAGGTTGGTTTAAATCCGAATAAAGATGTGAAGCTCGATGAACCCGCGGATGCGGCGGCGGTTGTTTCGCTTGTTTCACAAGGAAAAGCAGATATGGCTAACGGTGCCGAACCGCAGATTAATGAAGGCATCAAAAAAGGTGCCTGGAGTGAACCGTTTTACGGCTTCCCGAGTCTGGGCGATTATGCGTACTCCGTGGTCAGCGTCAAAGAGTCAACCATTAAAAAGGATCCGCAAACCGTTCAGAAATTTGTCAATGCCATGTTGAAAGGCCTGAAGCTTGTCAATGAAAACAAAGCGGAAGCATTCAAAGTGCTGCAAAAGGAATTCCCGACAACGCCGAAAGCGAGCCTGCAGGCGGCGATGGATCGCGCTTATAAGGATAACCTTTGGAGCAAGGACGGTTACATCACCAAAGCATCTGTTGCCAAACCACTGGATGTCGTCAAGAAAACTGGTATCTACACGCATGGTTATAAGTACAGCAAGCTTGTAGATATGAAATTTGTAAAGAAAGCACAGGATAAATAAAAAATAAACCTTCTGGTTGAGGCCTCCATGTGAAATCCGGATATTTCATATGGGGGTCTTTTAGATTGTGAACCAAATGTATGGGTAGCGCGCTCCTGCGGGACCGTACTTCAGCACTAGGCTGACTTTAATTTAAGAAAAACCGGGCAAAAACGCCAGGTCCATACTTCCGCAGGATGTGATGACTTTCGCGTTGCATACAAGGACGTATGTGCATTTAGCAAAAGTTCCTTACATACGAAAACTCCTTTACTCCAAATATGGTTTTGAATCATCAACCTTGTCTTAACCAGACATTTCTGTTTCATAAAGCATTCCGGTCCTTAATTAAGTAACGAGTAAAATAAGCGGAAATTTTCCGGCTATATGCATCTTGGCGCTTGTTTCGCAGGTAAATAAGGGTAATTTTTCCGCTTATCCAAAGAAAAGCCCTCCATTTTCACGTTTTTCGATTTGATAAGCGGAATTTTTCCGTTTATTTCTCAGGCTGGGCGCTTACCTGATCGCCCAACCGATAAGCGGATCAGTGCGGATTGGAAATCAGCATCTTATGACATTGATTGTCGTACCAACAAACCAAAACGATAAACGTTCTTTACCCTGAAAAAAAACTCCGGACAAATCCCCCAAAAAAATATGTCAGATTATCTAACCTTGATATTGCTTTTGAAATTAATACATGATAGATTGTATTCATAATATTTGAAAATATATTTCTTTCATATTCACTGATGAGAGGTGCCACAGCGATCAAAGGTCAATTGCCAACGTCATTGGGTGAGTTTAAGCAAGGAATCATGAAAGAATATAATCTAGTTAATCAAATGGTGTTTAAGGTTGGTGTAACAGAGCAGAAAGTGAGTGTGTTCGAGGATAAGATCATTATCGTAGCGAAACACAAGCGCATTCCTGTTCTGGAAATCATCGATGAAGCAAACAGTAATCTTACCGAAATTGTGGACAAGATTTTGATCGGAAAATCAAAAGAATTGCTGAGTTCTGCGATTGCGAAGCAATTTGGTCTTAATGTTCACTTAATTCTCAAAGATTATGACCCTAAGAAAGAGGTCAGCGGAACTTTAATCATAACGGATAAAAATTTTCATGAATATGGCTGGTAGAATGAGCTCATCGTAAATTGAGAGCAGGACAACCGTCAGGATAAAATCAGAAGCAGTTTTTTCTGATTTATTCCCACGGTTGTCTTTTTATTTTATCTAGGAGGTGCAGTTTATTGATTAAGTTAGAAGTAAAAAACAGCAGCAAGTATTTTGAGAAAAACAACAATGTGTTCTGTGCCCTCAAATCGACGGACATGGCAATAACAGAGGGCAAATTTGTGAGTATCATTGGCCCCAGTGGATGTGGAAAGTCAACTTTATTTAACATCATTGCAGGATTGCTGAAACCTTCAACCGGACAGGTTCTGCTTGACGGAAAGAACATCATTGGTGAGAGCGGGAGGGTAGGCTATATGCTCCAAAAGGATTTGCTGCTCCCATGGAGATCAATATTGGACAATGTGATTCTTGGCCTTGAGATTCGTGGGACATCAAAGAAGGAAGCGCGGAAGCGAGCGTTGCCGATGCTTAAAAAATACGGTTTGAACGGATTTGAAAATCATTTTCCATCCGAATTGTCCGGTGGAATGAAGCAGAGAGCGGCGCTGCTGCGCACACTGCTCTATGATCAGGATGTCATTCTTTTAGATGAGCCCTTTGGCGCACTGGATGCTCAAACACGGCTTTTAATGCAGTCATGGCTGCTCAAAATATGGGGCGATTTTAAAAAAACGATTCTCTTTGTTACACATGATATTGATGAAGCCATTTATTTGTCTGATGAAATTTATATTTTTTCACATCGCCCCGGCTGCATTAAAGATCATGTAACAGTGAATCTATCTCGTCCGAGAAACGAGGCGACATTCACTGATTCGCTGTTTCTTAATTTAAAACAGAAATTGCTTGCTTCATTAGCCGAAGAACAGGAACAAACGATGCGCTCTTAAAAAGGGCCAGTTGAGCAGCAAAAGAGTTGCAAAATAGTAAAGTTACTAAAAATGAGAAAGGGTGAGTCGGTTTGGAAGGAAATACTGAGAAGATCATACTGAGTCAATCCACATTTTCATCGCAGGTTGAGGATGAAAAATCTGAAAAAGAGAAAATTGTCGTCGAAGATGAAAGCCATGCGGTACGTGTGCGCAAAATTATTATTGCCGGACAAATCATCGCCGGAATCATGATTATCGTACTTTGGGAAGGGCTGTCACGGATCGGCTGGCTGGATTCTTATTATTGGAGCCGTCCAAGTATTATTGTACGGACAGGTTGGATGGCCGTGTCCACGGGAACATTGCTCGAGGATACATTTTATACTGCCGGTGCGACGATCATCGGTTTTATTCTGGGTACGCTTGCCGGATCAATGATTGGATTATCATTTTGGTGGTCAACGATCTATGCCCGTATCACCGAGCCGTATTTGGTCGCATTTAATGCAGTTCCAAAGCTCGCCCTTGCACCGGTATTGGTTATTATGTTCGGCATTGGGTTTGAATCCAAGGCAATACTCGCTTTTTTGATGACGGTTATTGTGGCAGCGCTGGCTGCCTGCAGCGGTGTGAACAGTGTGGACCGGGATTTAGAGAAGATGCTTTTTTCACTTGGCGCGAAAAAACGGCATGTATTTACTAAGGTTGTCATTCCCTCTGCTATCCCTTGGATGGTCAGCAGTTTAAAAATAAATATAGCACTGGCACTTGCAGGTACAATTGTTGGAGAGTTTATCAGTTCACGCCAAGGCATTGGACGAATGATTCTTTACGCCGGTCAGATCATGGATCTTAATCTTGTTTGGGTGGGCGTCGTTGTCCTGTCCGTGCTTTCCATAGTGATGTATCTGGGGACATTATGGCTGGAAAAGTGGCTGCTGAAAAACAGAAAGTATTAAGAAATAATGCTTAAAATACGCGCATTAAAATGGCAATATTCATAAAAATAGATATTTTTTGGAGGGGAATCTTTTGAAAAAGCTGTATTTGTTTGCTGTCTTTATTTTAGCTGCTGCACTGACATTATCCGGCTGTCAACCACACGCTGGCACTGGAGATGGAAAAAACGGTTCGAAAGCATCAAAAAAAATAATTATTGCCGAACCGGTGCATTTAATTGCTTATCTGCCGCTCTATGTTGCGATTGACAAAGGTTTCTTTAAGGATGAAGGACTGGATGTGGAAGTGACAACGGCCACAGGAGGTGCCCATGTAACCTCGCTTGTCAGTGGTGATGTATGGGGGAATATTGGCGGGCCCGAATCCAATCAGATGGCGAATAAGGGGAGTAAAGATCCTATTGTTTCAGTAGTCAATGTAGTAAACCGGGCCAACGTTTATCTAATGGCCAACAAGAAATACAAACTTAAAGATGACAGTGATGCCGGTCTTAAATCGTTCATGAAGGGAAAGACAATTGCGGCAGGAAGATATGGCGGGAGTCCGAACCTGCTTACAAGATGGCTGCTCATGAAGGTGGGTCTTGATTCAAAGAAAGATGTGAAATTAGAAGAACCAGCCGATGCTTCAGCAGTTGTGTCACTCGTTGCTCAGGGAAAAGCGGACCTGGCTAACGGTGCGGAACCACAAATTAATGAAGGGATCAAGAAAGGGGCATGGAGCGAACCCTTTTACGGATTCCCGAGTTTGGGAGACTATGCCTATTCGGTCATCAGCGTCAAAAAGTCGGCCATAAAAAACGAACCGAAGACGGTGCAAAAATTTGTTACAGCAATGCTCAAAGGATTAAAGGTTGTCAATGAGGATAAGGATGAGGCGTTTAAGATTTTGAAAAAGGAATTTCCGACAGCATCTAACGACAGTTTAAAAGCGTCTATGGATCGTGCCTACAAGGACAGTCTCTGGAGTAAAGACGGTATTATTTCAAAAGATGCGGTTGCAAAGCCAATGGAAGTCGTCAAAAAAACAGGAATTTACACCAAAGGTTATGACTACAACAAACTCGTCAACATGTCTTTTGTTGAGGAAGCGTCAAAATAATTTGTGACAGCCTGAAAGGAAGTCGTTTCATGAATTTAGAGGACAGTGTCAATCCTAAGGATACCGCTTTTTTAATTATTGATATGCAAAATGATTACTGCCACAAAGAAGGAAGCATGGCCAAGCAGGGATTAGATGTTGCATCCATAGCAGATATGCTGCCCAGCTTATCCGATACTATTGAAAAAGCACGTTCCCATCAAGTGCCAATCATCTTTATCAGGACCATACATGAGAAAAGTACAGATTCAAAGACATGGATGAATCGAATGAAGGGTGTCGGGCAGCATAATTTATGCAGAAAGGGGACATGGGGCAGCGAATTTTTCAAATTGAGTCCTATGGATGAGGATACGATTATTACGAAACACCGATACAGTGCGTTTATTAACACAAAGCTGGATTCAGTGCTGCATACGCTTGAAATTAAAAATTTGCTTGTTGCGGGTGTGAGCACGAATGTCTGCGTTGAATCAACAGCCCGGGACGGTTTTATGCTTGATTACAATATTGTATTTCTTTCTGATTGCACCGCTGCATTTTCTGAGGAAGCGCATCAATCGGCGCTTGCTAATATCAGCCAATTTTTTGGGACGGTTGCTCGATCGGGTCAGGTACTTGATTGCTGGGAGAGCATTAAGATTAATGATATTAGTATAGCATCTAAATAATAGATGAGTATGAAACAGCAGGCTGCCGAACAGCTGCCCGCTGTTTTCTTTTTCAGTTTACGTATATGATTATGGTATACCAGTGAAGAGGGGATCCCATATGAAGCCTTGGAATGCTGATGAAATTATGCCCATGCGCGAGCACGTGTACAGATATTTAAAAGATATGATTCTGGAAGGCAAATATCATGCAGGCGACCGCCTTGTCGAACGGGAACTTGCAGCAAAAATGGCAATAAGCAGAACGCCGGTTCGCGAAGCGCTTTTTCGATTGGAAGCTCAGGGACTTGTTAAAACGCTCCCAAGAAAAGGCGTTGTTGTTGAGCCCATTTCCAAAGAAAAGATTATTGAGATTTTTGATATATTGGAAATGCTTGAAGGATTAGCTGCCAGACGTGCCGCGGAACGGATTGACGAAGAAACTCGAAAAGAGTGCAGGCAATGGAGCAAGAAAATTGAAAAATTCATTCAAGCAGGTAATCAGGAGGATGCTAACGCGTTCCATCTTTCTGTATGCCATTTTTTTTACAGCACTGCAAAAAGTCCTAAACTCAACGCAATTTTGGTTGATTTAACGGAGTACATTCAAGCCTTCGCCCGTGTGACTTACGAAAAAGGCGGAAGATTGGCAGAAGCGATGAATGAGCATCGTTTGATTCTAAACACCATTAGCAAAGGGGATGCCCAGGCCGCAAGGAAGCTATCCATGCAGCATATTCAAAACTCAAGAGCAGCATACTTACAAAATATGTCCTTCAGAGGGCAGGAATAAATTCTGTGTATTTAAAGTAAAGAATATAGAAGTTGAGTGAATAGCGTAAGAAAGATTAAATAAAGGCACGTGAAATTAAAATTCCAATTGGACAGAGTAAACGGTTTTTCGTCGATCAGTGAAGACATCATGCCAAGCGTTGCGTTATATGGCCCCATTAAAAAGGCCGGAATGGCCCCACCAAGCATGGCGATAGTGACAACAATTGGCGATTGCTGTAGCACTTGGGTCTGGAGGGAATCAGCAATGAGTGCTAATCCAACGGCAGGATGCAGGCCGATGAATGCAAGTGCGAAAGGGATCAATGGCAAAAAGACCAGAAACAAACGAATACCCGTAAATTGAATTAAATCCTCGACCCAATACGTCACGAGAATATCACTATGAGATACATGTAAAGCAGTAATAAAAAAACCGGCGGTGAGAAAGATAAAGAACTGATTTTGCATTCTGGGAATATAGCGGGTAAAGTGATTCCTGACTCCGGATAAGAAGGGATGAGCCTGTCCGATGAGAAGGCACCATAAATAAGCGAATGGAATCACAATTAAGCTGACAAGAAAAAGGAAACTGACTGCAACGAAATGATCCAATACAACAATGAGAACATTTAAACTAATAATTGCACCGGCGATATGAAAAAATTTGCTGAAGCGATAGCTTTTTGGGGCCGACGGTTCTTGAAGTGCAGCCGCTGTTTCTTTTTGTGGTTTTCTGCCGTGACGTTTCCATGAAATGGAACGAAATAAGTGATTGCCTGTAGCCCAGTCTAACAATAATCCGCAGATACTTAAAAAAATCAGGTAAGGGAGAATTTTTACATAAGCAGTTCCGGTCAAGTACAGGACAGTGCCGACGATGGGCGTTATTGGGCTCCATAAAAGAGGCATCGCATAACCGTGGGTAATTGCACGGCTTAAATAGCGTTTCTGATTTTCAACCTGAAAATTAGTTAGAGAATCGGAAATGGAATAATAGGTCATAGGAAGTGCAGCCAGATTCATGAATGAACTAAAGAAATACGAAACGAAAGAAGTAAGTGCGTAAAGCTGTCCCGTACCTTTTACTTTGCTGTTGATAAATCCGCTGACTTCCTTAGCGTAGTTTCCATACCGAATCGGAAGAGAAAGTATGGGAATGATCGCGAATAACGTAACCATTTGAATCATTTCACCAAAAGATGTAATAAATCCTGCAATACCCGACTTACTAACAGTTAGCATCAGGATTCCAGCCGATAGAAAAAGAGTGCCGAAAAATAATGCCAGACCTCTCACATGACGAAAGCTGATGAAGACAGCAAGCATACATAAAAAGGAGACGAGGTGCTGCAAATAAATGATGTGCGGTAGCAAGGTTGAGAGAAAATAACTAGCTATTGTAATGAGATAAATGTTGCGAATCAATCGAATTCCCCGCTCTCTGTAGAATAATTTAATTATAAACTTTTGGTATACCAAATACCATATACTTTTGTTTTTTAATAGACAAAGCATTCATTGGTAAAGTTAAAAAAAGTATGATTATCGTTAAATGCGTGTTGTTCATTCATTTGATTACTGAGGAATGTCTGTAATCTTCTTAACTTGCACAACCTTGAAAAAAATACTACTGTGATAAGAAAAGAATGGGCATAGAATTGCGGCGCAGCAGTCTTTTTAATGTGATTTCGGAGCTTTTATTCGTCCAATGTACTTTTGCATGTTGATCATGATAAGCGAGCATAATCGAAGCAGCCGTTTTCTTTGAGCAGGAAGCAGTGACACGCGGGTCAAACCAACAATGTGAATGAATCGAAATTTGCCCGATCAGTCATCAAGGTCTGCTATGATTAATTAAGAATCTGCCTAGAAATATCGGAACGACAGAAGGGTTTGATTGGCGTGACGTGGAGGTTATTATTTGCTGTTGCTGCAGCCCTGCTTGCAGTGGCAAAGAAAAGAAATGCAATACTTTGGTTTATTGCGGGATTCATGTTTACGTGGTTCGCTCTGATCATCATTCTGATCCTGCCCGGCGGCAGCGGAAGACGTATTTTTGTCGGAGGAGAGCACGGAAGAGCGCGCGAAACTCGCTGGCGCAGAAGGGTATCGCGCTCGTGTCCGTATTGCGGCAGTCATGTTACGTTTGACGATATTCCTGGGAACTGGACATGTCCTAATTGCGGGCAGACCTTTACATATAGTTCGGACGGTCACGTTTTTGCATCAAATAAAGACGAACTGATGCCGCAAATGGAACTGATGGTCAAATTATTTGCTAAAATGGCGAAGAAAGACGGAGTTGTTTCTGAAAACGAAGTGCGTCAAGTCGATCAGATTGTCCGAGAAGCGTTTCGACCAACGAAGGAGCAGCTTCGGAAAATCATGACACTTTTTAACGGAGCCCGTTACTCAGATGAACCCTTTGAGACGATCGCTCATGACTTGTATGCATCGGTTCGCGGTCGGGGTGATGTACTCACCGATACGATCATCGCTCTGCTGGCCATTGCTGCCTCAGACGGCGCGTTGCGCACAGAGGAAGAAGCAATGATTCGATCAGCGGCATCGATCTTCGGTCTTGCCGATCAATACGAATCGATCAAAGCACAATTTTTTGGACGGCAATCTTACTCATCAGAGGAGGGCTCAAGCAAAATCGGACTCGAGGCCTGTTATCGGCTGCTCGGATGTACACCGAATGATTCAGATCAATTGATAAAGAAAAAGTATCGGGAACTGATTAAAGAAAATCATCCGGATCGATTGATGAGCCGTGGAGCTTCTGAAGCCACTATTAAAGAAGCGAACAGCAAGGTAACGAGGATTAAGCACGCGTACGAACAGATTATGGCGGCACGATCATAACAGGAAATGAGAAGATGGTTTAGCAGATCCGGATCAAGTATGTGAACAAATGGGCAGTAAAATTCAATATCGGAACAAATAAACGGGCGTGCATCCACCGGGAATGCGCCGGATGATAAGAAGGTGTATGTCACGATGCATGCTGCCTTAGACCGCAATTTGACTTTTGCCGGGACGATAGACATTCATTAATTGTGTGTGCTCCAAGCCGAATCTTTGGAGTGGGTCAAAAAATGAATCATTAAAAGCTGGAGGTGCTTTGCATGAACGAAAGTCAAACGTGGATGAAGCAAGATGAGCCGCTCGTTTCTATGGCATATTGTTCATCAAAAATTAACATCTATCCTTCTTATTTCTTACAAAAAATGCCTGGGGCATCACAGGACTTGTTTCTCCGTCAAGGCGTGGCAGAAAAAATCATTGCACTTGCCGATCGGCTTCCTGAGGGTATTTCTTTCGTACTCATTGACGGCTGGCGTTCGATCGAGACACAGAAATTTATCTATGACCGCACCGTCACCCAGTTTCGTGAGGCCGGTCATTCTGAGGAACAAATAAAAAAAGAAATGCCCGGGTTTGTCGCTTATCCGTCAACCGATCCGCATAATCCCGCCCCGCATAATACAGGTGCAGCCATCGACCTGACATTGGCGAATGATAAAGGCTGGCTGGAGATGGGAACGGGTTTTGATGATTTTACCAATGAGGCTTATCTCGATTTTTATGAGGGAAAGGATCATTTGTCTGATCGGCAGAAGGTTGCACGTGAGAATCGGCGTATGCTAAAGAAAATGATGGTGGACAACGGATTTGTCGCAAATCTGTCGGAATGGTGGCATTATTCCTATGGTGAGCGCTCATGGGCGCGCGAGCATCAAACGGATCAGCTTTACGGAGGAACGCAACCCGTTTTTGGTTGATCGTTTAACACAAATTTGATGTCCTTTTAAATTCTGAATAAATTACCTTTTCTCGGAATCCCAAACCATCTCTTTGAGCCAACGGCTGATTTGCAGGTGGGGGACATGGTTTGCGTTATAAGAGAAAAGCAGCTGAAATGCTGGGATATCAATTGAAAAACCGGAGGAAAGCTATAATTTTTGTTTTGGGGAGTAAAGTATGGAGTTCGGTATGGTTTGATTGGAAAAGAGGAATGAAGTATATGGAAGAATTTATCAAACAATATTGGAATTGTATTGCATCGCAGGATGAAGAAGAATTAAAAAAATATTTTCATAGGCATGCTTGCATTCGATGGCATAATACAAACGAGCAGTTTAATGTCCCGGAGTTTTTGCGAGCTAACTGTGATTATCCTGGGAATTGGAACGGTGAGGTTGAACGAATAGAGCAGATTGGGTACACACACATTACTGTTACACATGTTTGGTCAAATGAAATATCTTTTCATGTTACATCCTTTATAGTGATAAAGAATGGGAAAATAGAAGTTCTGGATGAATACTGGGGAGATGATGGAGTGGCTCCGCAGTGGAGGCAGGATAAGCATATTGGAAGACCAATAGTCTAATATTCAAGTTGTTTTAACCGATTATTTAATATGTAATCATATCTTTGTGAAGCCAAAGTTTTACAGTGGAGCGGTATTAGATACTCAGCTTATCAAAGAATTGAACAGTAATAGTGTTAATATGCATTGCCTGTCGCGATGCAAATTATTGTTATTGTAAGAACAGCAAAAGAACAAAACCTTGATTGATCATTTAACATATTTCGGAGGGAATCAATATGCTTCACCAACCATTACCCGTCACATTCTATCAGCAACCGACTCAGGATTTGGCAAAAGCGCTGCTCGGCTGCCTGCTTGTCAAAGAATCGCCGGAGGGGGCAGCTTCAGGATATATTGTTGAAACAGAGGCCTACATGGGCGCCGGTGATCGAGCGGCGCATAGCTTCGGGAACAGACGAACGAAGCGAACGGAAATTATGTTTGCATCTGCAGGACATGTTTATACTTTTATGATGCACACGCATACGCTGGTCAATGTTGTAAGCGGTCCGCTGAACATTCCGGAAGCGATCCTGATCCGTGCCATAGAACCTTGTGATGGGCTGCAGCTTATTGCATCAAGACGGCACCGCGTGAAACAGGCGGTAAATCGAACCAATGGGCCAGGCAAGCTGACCGAGGCGCTGAATATTACCGGAGACGATTACGGACGTCTGTTGACGGAAGCGCCGATCTATATTTCTGCGGGATTTGTTCCTGACAAAATTGAAAGCGGTCCGCGTGTCGGTATCGATAATACAGGTGATGCACGTTTTTACCCCTTGCGTTATTGGATTTCCGGCAATCCCTATGTCTCCAAAACACGTAAGATGAAAAACGTTAGATAATCTAACAACATGATAAGTAAAAATGCTGATAGAGCGGGAAAATTTAATTGAAAGGGCTTTTACAGAAAATTTTAATTTAAAATGCAAATTAGGTATTTACAACTTTGATAAAGTCTGATATTATCAGTGTCAACCACAAAAAGTCAGAAAAATAGGAAGTGAGATTAATGACACAAGTTGTGAACAACATACGAGTGAAGGGCTTGATTCGAATTATTTTGCGATTGCGCACATAAAGACTGAAACAAAGACCATTTAATTAAAATGGAATTGTTTGAGTCTAGCTTATCATCGTCAAAAATAGGCGCTCAAGCAATCGCGAAAAGCGCCTATCCGAGAAAAATCACGGATGGGTTTTTTTATTTGGTTTTTTCAATAAATGAGTTGGGCCAAACGGATCGTAAAATGTCCTATCTATTTCCAATTGGGGCCTTTTGTGGCGGAATATTTTGATTATTTAATCATAAGAGAGTTCGTTCGAAAAGGAGACAAAAAGAACCAAGGTCAGTCAGAACGCCGCGTCCTATGGCATGTCTGACACTAGCCCATCCTAGGCGTCGAAGGTCAAGGAAACGCAGCTTTGAGCACCGGAGCGTACTTTCACAGGATGTGATGGCTTCAACGTTGTGCATAGGACGAGCGCGTACTTAGTTGAAGTTCCCCTGTAATATGTGAGGAGCGGAGAAGCAAGTTGACACAGAGATTGGCCGGTGATTTTTCCCGGACTTTTCGAACACCGTTTAAGAGAAAAAATTATTAAGGAGCGAAAAAAGGATGAATGCAGAGAGGAAACAGAAAATGAAGGATTATTTTATGGATCGAATGTATAAGTGTTCGGCGGGAATTGCCAACGCAATCTTAGTAACATTAGGTATGGGGCTTCTCTTTGAAACATTGGGCAAATTCACCGGCTATCAACCTTTTATGGTGATCGGCGGCGCAGCTAAGGTACTTCTTGCTCCGGCAATCGGCGCAGGTATTGCTTATCAGTTAAGGGCAAACACACTGACGATGTTTAGTGCGATGGCCTGTGCAGCGGTAGGTGCCAACGCGATTGTGATTCAATCGGCCGCGCCTCAAGTATTAACAATTGCTCCCGGACAACCGGTCAGCGGTGTGATTGCGGCGATAATCGCAGTCTTTGTCGGTAAGAAGATCAGCGGCAGAACGAAATTCGATATGATGGCGATCCCATTCGCTTCCATTTTCGTTGGTGGAATTTGTGGGTATGGTCTTGCACTCGTTGTTACACCTGCGCTGAACCAAGTCAGCGCAATGATTACTCATTCCGTGCAGGGCTCTCCTCTGATCGCTTCAATGGTTATCTCGCTGGTTTGGAGCATTTTCCTCATGTCACCGGCCTCTTCGGCGGCTCTGGCGATTGCGCTTCAGCTTGATCCGGTATCAAGTGCTGCCGCTCTGATTGGCTGTACGGTTCAATTTGTCGGATTTACGGTTATGTCATTTAAAGAAAATGACTTTGGCGGTTTCTTTGCACAAGCTCTTGTTACACCTAAAGTTCAGTTCCCTAATCTCGTGAAAAATCCGAAGCTTGTTATTCCTCCGTTTGTTGCAGCGGTTGTCAGTGCACCAATTGCAACCATGCTCCTTCATTTTCAGGTTCCTTACGAGCTTGGCGGACTCGGTCTCAGTTCATTCATCGCTCCTTTGAACATACTGGCCCTCCAAGGTATTAAAGGCCTAATGGCATTTATCGTCGCCGGTGTCTTAATTCCAGGTGTCATTACCATCGTGCTTTACCGTGTGATCAAGATGTTCGGCTGGGTTAAGGCGGGCGACCTTCACATGGAAGTGCAATAATTAATAAAAACTATAGAGAGAATCATGTTGACTGCAGCGATCAAGGATATCGTTGCAGTCTTTTTAGTCAATGAGGGCTGTTGTTTGAACCACAGTAATCGACCAGGACAACCGCTGGTGCGGACTGGACACATTTAGGAATATATGTTGATAATATAGAGATGATAGCTGCCGCAGCATATGGATCTGAAAGGCAGAAAGTCCCCCGCTTCAGAAAAACATCGGCGGATTTAAAGAGCTGTATCGGGTAATGGTTAGAGGAGATGTAAGAAGTTGGCAAAAGCGAAAGTGAAAACAAATGCCATGCGTTTGTTGGATTCGGAACGGGTCACTTATGATGTACAAACCTATGACGTCAGCGATGGACTTATTGACGGAATGTCTGTTGCTAAAAAGGTAGGGCAAGATCCAAGGCAAGTATTCAAGACACTCGTAACGCAGGGTCATAGCGGCGAATACTACGTATTTATTGTTCCTGTTGCTGAAGAATTGAATTTAAAGAAAGCAGCGGCAAAGGTATCTGAGAAAAAGGTTGAAATGATACATGTTAAAGATATTCAGAAACACACAGGCTATATGCGAGGCGGCTGTTCGCCCATCGGGATGAAAAAGGAATATAAAACGGTGATTGATGCTTCAGCACAATTCATTAATCCCATTATTGTCAGCGGCGGGAAAAAAGGTGTGCAGATTCTACTTGCCGTTGACGATCTGGTAAAGGTGACGCACGCTGAATTGGCAGACATTATCAGATAATCAATGTTAATAAAGAAACGATGCAGGAATCAAAAATGGATAAGGTGCCGTAAGAATTGCGAAAAGAAGCGCGACTCTTGCGGCCTGTTTTTTTGTTAGATACATACTCAAATAAAAATAGTTCAGTACATAGATAATCAAAGCGGAGAGCAGTACAGCACTGGCAAACAATAAAGTACTTACCAGTGATGAATAGATCATGTCATAATCAATCAGCAGCACATGAAATTTTTTCCCGAGCATACCGATTGTAACGAGAAACAGTGATCCAAATAAATAAGCAATCAAATCGATCAGCCAAAGACCGAAGATCATACGCAATGCCTGATTTCCTCGAACTTTGATGCTGAAAAATTTGGTTGCTAGAAAATAAATGATCATAGCTGCGATTAAATTCGCTGCTGCGGCCAAAACGAATAAAGGCGGAAGAAAATAAAACATAAAGACTGGGGATGTCGCATGATTAAAAAATACCGGCGCGCAAATCATTATATTTTCCTTCTTCCGCTTCTTCGAATGCAGCAATGGGAACAAGATCCCGTTTTTAAAACAAAATCAATTAATGATCCGATTATTTGAATAAATACCCTTAATTTCTTCGGGGGATTTTCCGCGAACAAGCAAACAAAAATTTTCATAGCCGATTTCAAGATGGGCATTCATCAGCTGTTCCAAAGCACGTAAGCCTTGAGGATGCTTGTGAATTTTTTCAATTTCATTTTTATAAAGATCGATTATTGATCTTTGGACAAAGTGAGGGGCATACTGCAGCGCGTAGGCATCTTTTCCCAGCATCAGACCGCAAAGGTATTCATATTTAAATTGCAGCTGCCGTGTGAAATTCACAAGATGCAGCAGCCGATAGAATGTGTTCGGGTAGCTTTCCTTGAAATTCTCAATGGCAGTTTGTGCTTTTCTGAGATCCTGAATGCTGCTGATTGTTTTCATCGAATGAAACCCTCCTCGTCAATTGGATCTTCGCGGAAAAGACCCCCTTTAATTATATGCCTTCGTCCGGCATATCGAAACATTGTCTGTCCTCAATTCATCACTTTTTCTAAAGAAAGCGTTTGCTTTTAGGACGAACTTATTATAAATCAATGCCGTTATCACGAAACCGCATTAATAACTGTGCGTTTTTATTTTAAAGCAACGGGTCAGTAAGGCTAAATCTCATAAAGGCCACAAATTAAGAGTAACCTTTTTTTGGCACGCTGTAAAATAATTCTTTTTGTTTAATACAAACCTCAAGATTCATTCGAACCGGTATCCGAATATAATTAAAGAAGCCAAACAAAAAATTGCGTCGGAATGTGTGCGGATATTGAAGTTTCCGTCGGTGCATGTTATAGTTATAACTCAATAAGAGTCAATTTTTAAATTAAAAAATCAAATTTTAATATATCATAAATTGAATGCAATGTCAATAGAAAAATGGATTAATTTTTATAAAATGCACTATTTTATAGGAATGATCAAACAAATAAGAGGTGTTCCTTTTATGGCTCAAAGTGAACGAAAGCAAGAACAAGAGCGCGTTAATGAGGTTATTGATGTTATTGGAGAAAAAGTTGAGAAAATTACAGGGAAAAAAAATACCGTTAAAAAAGGTATCGTTGATTTGAGAAAGAATTTCTGGGATGACGTCACAGTTAACTTAGATGAGACAGATGATGTCTACGAAACTCAGGCAAGTATTAAGCAGCAAGCCGAATTGTTGTCGGAACGTGAACGCCGTCATGGACAAATGAATAAGGAACTCAAGACACTGTCCAGACTACAAGACACGCCTTATTTTGGCCGTATCGATTTCCGTGAAGAGGATGAACGGCGGGCGGAACACCTCTATATTGGAATCGGGTCGCTTATGGATGCGAAAAATGAAGATTTTTTGATCTATGACTGGCGGGCTCCGGTTGCAAGTATGTACTATGATTACGCACCGGGTCCATCAAAATACGCTTCATTAGACGGAGAAGTACGCGGAAACATGACTTTGAAGCGTCAGTTTATCATCCGCCGAGGCAAAATAAAGGGCATGTTCGATACGGGCTTAACGATTGGCGATGCATTGCTTCAAGCTGTTCTTGGCGGGCGGGCCTCCTCGCAAATGAAGAGTATCGTCGCTACCATACAAAAAGAACAGAATCAAATTATTCGAAACGAAACGGATCGCTACCTCATCGTGCAGGGCGCTGCGGGGAGCGGGAAAACATCTGCCGCATTGCAGCGGGTCGCATTCCTCATGTATCGTTACCGCAAAACACTGCGCTCGGACAACATGCTGCTCTTTTCACCGAATCCGCTTTTCTCAAGCTTTATTTCTAATGTATTGCCTGAATTAGGCGAAGAAAATGTGGTGCAGACGACGTTCAAGGATTTCATTGAGGAGCGCATCGGCAGCGACCTTCAACTGGAAAATCCTTTTGATCAAACCGAAAGCTGCCTGACGATGGCGGATGGAGAGCAATTAGCGACGAGACTTGCGGGTATCCGCTTTAAAGCGTCACTCGCTTATCGCGATATGGTTGATCATTGGCTGGAGCGGTTGAATTCTGATGGAATGATTTTTCGCGACATTACTTTCCGTGATCGGATGATTGTTTCCAGTGAGGAAGTCGGCAGCTATTTCTATACGCTGCCGCATGAACAAACGTTGCTGAACCGTCTGGAACAGGTGCGTGATTGGCTGCTGCGTCGCATGGCCGCTTTTTCAAAACGTGAACGAAAAGAAGACTGGGTGCTTGAAGAAGCTGAGCTGCTGGATAAATCGGACTATGCGAGCATTTTCGAGAAACTGCAGCAACAAAAGCAGTTCAGTGAGGAAACATTCGATGATTATGATCGTGAAGAACAGCTGCTGCGCAAAATCGTCATCAATCGGCGAATGAAAAAGCTGAGACGACGAGTGAAGCAGCTTGATTTTGTGAATTGTCAAAAGGTGTATAGTGAAATTTTCTATCAGGAATTTAACAAGGCTGCGGTTCCTGACCGTTGGGCGGACATCTGCCGGTCGACACGGATGCGTTTTGAGGAGGGGGACTGCCCGTGGGAGGATGCAGCACCTTATTTGTATATGAAGGAAAAGATTCAAGGCAGAAAAGGAAATCATGAAATTCGTCATTTGATCATTGATGAAGCGCAGGATTATTCGCCGGTGCAATTGGCATATCTTCAAGCCGCTTTCCCCCGCTGTCGGATGACGATTCTCGGTGATTTGAATCAGGCCATTTACGCACAGAGCCTGAATGCGGACACCATGCTTTCGGAACATCTCTATAATCCCAACGATGTGAAGAAACTGACGCTGCTGCGCAGCTATCGATCGACCAAAGAAATCATGAATTTTGCCCGGGAAATTGTGCCGGGAGGCGATGAGATCGAACCTTTTGACCGCAGTGGAAAGCTTCCCGAATGGATTGATGCGGCAGACGAATCGGATAAGGCAGCGATTATTCTGGATAAAATCGCATCGTTTAAGCAGAATGGTTTTGAGACCTTTGCCCTAATCGGAAAAACGATGAAGGAATGCCGGGAAGCCTATCGATTGTTGAAAAACAAGATTGATGTCAGATTGATGACTCAAGCGACCTATCAATTTGATAAAGGCTTTATCATCATTCCTACCTATTTGGCAAAGGGAATTGAATTCGACGCAGCGATTATCTATGATGCTTCGGCCGAAAATTATAGCCGTGAAAGCGAGCGAACCATTTTCTACACGGCATGTACACGTGCGATGCATGAACTGGTCCTGCTCTCCGGCGGCGAGTCGAGTCCGTTTCTTGATTCGATTTCAACCGAACATTATTTGCGAACGCGTATCAGTGAGTGATCTATCGGTTAGAACAACGATTCGAGCTTGGGCCGGAACAGCTTATTAAACGGATTAGTAAAGGAACGCCGGTAATGATCTTTGCTTGGATTGTGGCAAAGAGGATGAAGTACCTAGTTGTCACCGAAGAATTGGTACAGCTTCTGTGGAGACACAATAAAACAAGCGAGAATAAACTTCAGGTGACTGAGTATACTCGGAGCGTGATAAGATTGCGCCGGCAGCACATCTTTCTGCAGCATTCTTTTTAAGGGATGCTGCAATTTTTGTGTATGCCTATTTCTCTTAAAAAGATTTAACTCTGTACAGGAGTGCCACTCCAGGGAATTTTTTAGAAACTGTTTTATTGTTTGCTTTCAGTAGGTTGAACGCGGTGGAAGTCTCAGCTCTAATCATTCGATTTAAACAACATTCTAATGACCTTCATAATTATATGAATAAAATCTAAATCTTTGCTTAAGACTCTCAGCAATTGAAAAAGAGCCACACCACAAAATATAAATATAAAAATAACGATAACCAAATTTATAATATCATTCATTAGAAACCCCTCTTCTTATCTTCGAGTGAAGTACCTATAGTGAATGCAAATATATTGCTATCTTCAAAAAAAGGAAATTATATGCTGTATTTCACTTTTCAACTGTACTGAAATGATTAGTGAAGGTTCTCCGATAATGCGGCGACGGGTAAAAAGTCGGTAAATGAGTATCGACTTTTTACTTGTTACAGATCGACTTTTACTTCACCGGGATACGCAGCGTGATTGTGGTCCCCCGTCCAACCGCGCTTTTGATCAGCAATTCGGTCCCATAGAGCTGTTGCAGGCGGTCGTTTATGCTTTTCAGACCGACGCTGTGCCCGTGGGCCTTGTTCAGAGCGCTTTGTATTTGTTCATCGGTCATGCCGATGCCGTCATCCATCACTTGAATGATGACGTATTTGTTCTCACAGTGAACAGCCAGTGTCACTTGCCCCCCTTTCTTGCGATAGGCGAGGCCGTGTTGAATGGCGTTTTCGACGAGAGGCTGAATCATAAGCGGCGGAAACGGAAAATCAAGTGAAGCGTCAACATCAACAACGATCTGTATCCGATTCCTGAATCGCATCGTTTCGATCGCCAAATAGGATCGGACCAGATTAAGTTCTTTTTTAAACGAGCTTATCTCAGATGTGTTCTGAAAATCAAAGCTTCCGCGCAGATAAGCGGCGAATTGAGCGATCATTTTACGGCATTCTTCAACGTCCACATAACTGAGAGCGATGATTGAATTCAGAACGTCGTATAGAAAATGCGGACGAATCTGTGATTGAAGAAAAGCAACTTCGATATTTGTTGTTTGGCGTACGGCGTTTTTCATAAGTAAGAGCCCACGGATGCGCGCTGAGAATTCTGAAAAATTATACGGTTTTTGCAGAATGTCATTTGCACCGGAGCGAAATGCGTAATGCTTGTCTATATTTGTACTTGCGGCAGTCAGCATGAGTACCGGCAGGCTGGTCATGGCGTACTGCTCGCGAATTTTGCGGCAGACATCGAAACCGGACATGCCCGGCATGACCAGATCCAGAACGACGAGATCCGGATTCTTATGAGCTATGACATTAAGAGTCTCTTTGCCGTTCTTTACTGCAATGATGTTATAAGGAATTTTCTCCAGCATGGTGACAAGAAGCTTTAAATCTTCGGGATCATCGTCGACAACTAAAAGTGTCGGCGCACTGATCTGCCGAGAATAGTAGGGAGTAGTCAAGGGTTCTACCGAGATTGGATCGGTAATTGTATGCGCCACCCGATTTGATCTGCCGGCCGTTTTCTTGTTTTGATTTAAAAGCGGTACGGTAACATGGAAGACGGAACCGGTGCCGATCACAGAATGAAACCAAATTTTTCCGCCTAGAAGTTCAACCAGTTTCTTAGTAATACTCAGGCCGAGACCGATGCCCTCTTTTTCATGAGTATCGGCCTGTTGAATTGGATCAAAAATGGCCTGATGAGCCGCTTGAGGAATCCCGATTCCGGTATCTGCCACGATGATTTCCACATCATTTTTCTGCAGCTTTGCCGCGATTGTTATTTTTCCTTGATGGGTATATTTCACGGCGTTGTCCAAAAGATGGTTGATGATTTTCCGAAATTTGTTGCCGTCTGTCCATACATGGGGAAGGTCAGCCGCCACGTTGTTTTCAATTGACACCCCTTTTTTTTCAGCGGCTTGTGTGTAAAAAGCCAGCTCGAGATTAATCAAAGAAGAGATGTCGATCAGACTCTTATTGAGCATCATCATTCCCTGGCTGATTTTTTCAAGATCCAGAATATCGCCGACAAGGTCGGAAAGGCGGTAGCACATATGAATGATGGCCTCGATTTTATCCTGTTCCTCCCTCACCGAGCGATCTTCCTTGCTTTTCAGCAATGCCTGAGAAGCGGAAAGAATTCCATTAAGTGGTTTTTCGAACTCATGTGCCGTTCTGGCGATGAATTCATCCTTAAGCGCATCAATTCGGATCAGCTTTTGTGTCGATGCCTCGGTATGATGGAAGGCGCGGGCGAAGCGCTGCGACATAAGGAGCGAGAGCGAGAGGATGCATCCGATGGCCGTGATCGCGTTCAGCGCAAGAATTTGGCCGGCATTGTATGCATTAAGTATGGCCGTCAGTGTACTGATACTTAGTGAAAAGGCACAGATAATAAGGTAACCGCTGCCCTCCATTCGACGCATGACAGCTAAGATGAATATGTAGGTAGCGTAAATTAAAACAGACACGGCCAGCAAACCGTGGAAGGCTAGGAAGTAATTTGTTGCCAGTTTTATAGAAATCAGGTCGATAATGATCAGAATGCTGCCCAGATATTGAACAGCTCTGATGATTTTCCTTGAAGTGAGTTCTTTGTACGAGACGGCAAGAACCATGATGATCATAATTGATCCTAGAACAGTGGATATGCCTTCCAGACGCGCGTGCAGCCAAAAGGGAAGCCATGGAAAAGGAATATAGAGAATGCCTTCGAGATCGAGTGTGGCGAGCATAATTCCGGTAGACACACTCATCACGGAAAAATATAGAAACACTTTTTGCTTGCGCATTTGCAGATAATGGCCGAGATAAAATAATCCCATTATAAAAAAGGGAACGATGACCAGGCAGCCGGTCAATAATGAATAGGCTCTCATCTGAGAGATATGCTGTTCCGTGCCCAATAAGACAGGCTTAGCAATTCCCCAGCCATTGATCAATTTGTAATTGGCAAATTGAATAATCAGTTCGTTATCGCCTTTTCTAATCGGAAAATAACGGATGTACGCATCTGTTTTCGGCCTGAAATGTGCCGGGTCGAGCCGGCCGCTTTGTCCGACTAATTTTCCATTTATATAAACTTTATTTGCCGTATAAATGATTGGCATTTTGACTCCGAATATTTGCTGCTTGTGATTGGTCCGTATAACGAGACGATAGGTGCCGGAGTCAGGGCGAGGCTGATGAGACAGATCTCCGATATTGTTGTTGGGAACTTTTGTGAAGACGGGATTTTTCCCTGATCCGGAATGAATTTCTTTGGGCGTTAACAATTGATTGCGGTAAAAGGTCCATTCACCGTTTAACTGCACGTTTCCTTGTTTCGCAAAATTCCATTTTTCGAGATGAAGCACTCCATGTCTTGCTTTAAGCCGGCTGTCTTCAGACAAATTTGAAAGGCCGAGAAAGATTAGAAACAAAGCGGTGTAGCCAAGTATGATCAAGCTTAAGATTGCTGTTTTTTTCATTGGGCACCCTCGCTTCTGTAAAATCTGCGCTGTCCGCTGTACACTCAGTCGTTTGAATCTTCCGAGGATTGATCAACTTTGATTTTGTAGGAAACGCTTGTCCCGCGACCGACATCGCTTTGAATCATGAGCTGAGAGCCAAAATAGTGTCTGAGTCGTTCGTTAATATTTTTTAGGCCGACGCTGCGACCATGATTCCGTGACAGGATGTTTTTTATCTCTTCTTCATTCATACCGACGCCGTCGTCTTTTACCGAAATCTCATAAGCATGATCGTGCCGTGTGACCGATAAGATAATCCGCCCGCCTGCCTTTCGCTTGCCAATGCCGTGCTGAACGGCATTTTCAACAAGTGGTTGAATCATAAGCGGCGGCAGCGGAAAATTAAGGGTCTCGTCGATATCCATGCTGATTTGAATTCGATCTTGAAAACGCATTTTCTCAATCTTGAGATACGACTTCACCAGTGCTAGCTCCTTCTTGAATGTACTCATCGCCGATGTATTCTGGAAGTCAAAACTCCCGCGCAGGTAGGCTGCAAACTGGGCCGTCATTTCACGCGATTTTTCTATATCTTCATAGCTTAGCGCAATGATTGAATTGAGTACGTTATACAGAAAGTGAGGCCGAATCTGTGACTGAAGGAATGCAATCTCCATATTTGTCGCCTGGTTTGCTACCTGTTTCATCAAGATCAGTCCGCGAACGCGCGCGGAAAACTCGGAAAAATTATAGGGCTTCTGCAAAATGTCATTAGCGCCTGCCCGGAACGCATAATGCTTGTCATCATTAATAATTGCCGCTGTCAGCATCAGAACAGGTAATTCGATTAAGCTGTACTGTTCGCGGATTTTTCGGCAAACATCAAATCCAGACATACCCGGCATCATCAGGTCGAGAATGACGAGATCTGGCCTGGCCTGCGACACGCTCGTCAGCGCTTCGATCCCGTTCTTTACAGCGACGACGTTGTATGGAATATTCTCAAGCATATCAATCAATATTTTGAGATTTTCCAGGTTATCATCGACGATTAAAATGGTTGGTGCATCAACGAGATGTGACCGATAAGGAGTGACCAAGGGAGGAACGGCTGGATCATCGGTTGAATCTGAATTCCAATGCGCGTTGGGAAGACGGACTGTTGCCCCGGGTTGGATCGTTTGCGTCTGTTCGAAAATAGGAACGGTGAAATGGAAGGCTGTCCCTGTTCCAACCTCCGAATCAAACCAAATTGTTCCCTTTTGCAATTCCACAAGTTGTTTGACAATGCTGAGTCCCAGTCCGGCTCCTTCACTTTGGTTAAGTTCATCGCTGCGTACAAATGATTGAAAGATTTTGTTGCGTTCAGAGGACGGGATGCCGATACCGGTGTCGGAAACCGTGATTTCAACAGTGCGTCCTTTTTGGCAGGCGCTTAATGTGATCTGTCCATGCCGGGTATAGTTAACCGCATTTTCTACAAGATTGTTTAAAATTTGTCGAAAACGGTTCTCATCAGCATAAATCAGCGGCAAGTCTGCGGGGATTTCATTGATGATCGTCAATCCTTTTTTTTCAGCCAGTAGTTTGTAGAATGCAAGCTCTGTCTTCGCGGTCGTCGATACTTCTAATGGAATAAGATTAAGGGCCAGATTTCCCTGCTTTATTTTTTCCATATCCAGAATATCGTTAACCAAAGCGGACAGCCGATACCCGATCCGTGTGATCATCTGAATTTTGTCCGCTTCCTCACCGATTTTTCGATCGCGTTTTCCTGCAAGCAGCGTTTGCGCGGTATTAATGATCCCGTTAAGAGGTGTCCGAAACTCATGGGATGTCTTGGCAATAAATTCGTCCTTAAGTTTGTCATTTTGAATTAATTCCTCGGCTAGAGTTTCACTTCGTTCGAAAGCATTCGAGAATCGCTTGGACATCATGAGTGAGAGCATCAGCAGAAAAATTAATGAAAAAACAGAGTAAACCGAAAAAAAGTTCTTCGAGCTGTATGAATTAATGGTGGTGATAATCACAAATGTACTCATGGAAAACGTGCCGATAGTCAGGTAGACGCTTCCCTCCATGTGCTGAATGATCGCAAGGACAAAAATATAAGAAGCGTAGGCGAGTATCGAAACAGCTAAAAATGTGTGAAGATAGTAGGTCACATAGGACAAGAAATCAAAGGGCAGAGTATCTAAAAATAATGTAAGGAGCGAGAGCGCAATCCCAAGGAGCAGTATCTTTCTGGAAACCAATCTCGGATAGGCGTAATAAAGGTACAGAAGTACCGAAATGCCGATGCCGATCGTGCTGATACCTTCAATTGCCGCCAACATGGATAACGAAAGATTAGGAATGAGAAGGTAAATAATCCGCGCTTGACTGATCCAGGAAATCACCACTGCAAAGAATAGGCAGAATATCGAAAAGAACAGCAGATGAACATCCTTTCTGCGCTGAAAATAATAACCGAAAAAGTACAGACTCATAAAAAAGAACGCGACGATCATCAGCATATCGTTAAATAAAGCGAAATCATGACTGCGCGCCATCTTTTCTTGTGTTCCCAAAATAATCGGTTTGGTAATGCCCTGACCACTACTGCCTATTGCTCTTGAAGTCTGGATCATCAGTTCATTATCACCTTTTCTCAATGGAAAATAGGTGACATATGGGCGAAGTGACGCCTGTTGCGGACTGCCCAAAGAAGGCTTGCCGCTTTGTCCGATCAATTGCCCGTTCATAAAAACGCGATTCGAGCTATAAATGACTATAGTACGGAGGCCGAATATCTGGCCTCCGCGTTCCGAACGAATGATTAGCCGATACGTGCCTGCCTGTGCTTCAGCACTGTTTTTCGCGATCGAATTTCGCGAGTTGTCGGGTACAGGTACCATCATTGAATGCCTGGCCTGTTCATCATGAAGGGTCTTAGGTGTAAGCAGTTGATTCGGATAAAATTGCCACGTGCCGTTCAGACGGACATTGCCGTTCTTCTCAAAATTCCAGTGACTGAGGTCAATCACACCGTTCTTTGCCGTGGGTCCGCTGACATCGTAAAAATGTGTCCATGATAAAAAAATTAAAAACAGACCGATATAACTTAAGAGGACAGTAATAAAGGCAGATGTGCGGTGCATGGCAGCTCACTCCTGAATTCGTTCGGATACTTGTCATTCTATCAGTTTGGATTCACAAATTGAATAGCCGCATGGAGATAAAGAGATTAAATTTTTGTACTTTCGCGGCGAGTGGTATAATCAATGTAATGAAAATGTAATAATCGGGAAAATGCCTAATTATAAACCCAATGCAAAGGAGGAAAACAATGAACGCATTTGTCGTTGATGATGAAGAACTCGCATGCAACCAACTCCGAAAAATGCTGCAGGAGACAGGAACGTTTCAATCGATTCAATCGTTCACCGATCCTGAGCAGGCACTTGATGCGGCTAAGAAGCAAACCCCTGACGTTGCTTTTTTAGACATAGAGATGCCTGAACTTAATGGAATTGAACTTGCCGAGGCACTTCAAGCAGCGGATGAGCGTATTGATATCATTTTTACAACCGCCTATGACGAATTTGCGATCAAGGCGTTTGAATTAAATGCGATTGACTACCTGCTGAAGCCAATCATGAAGCCGCGACTGACTAAGGCTGTGGAGCGTCTGCTGAAAAATCGCGAGAACGTTCAGACCGCGCCACGGCCGCCGCAGACAACATTCGGCATTGAATGTTTTGACAGCCTTAAATTTTATAAAGTAGAAAACGGTATGAAAACATACATACCGGTTAAATGGCGCACATCACGGGCGCGTGAACTCTATGCGTACCTGCTCAAGGAACATGACCGTTTTGTCAGTAAAGAATCATTGATTGATTTGCTGTGGACGGGTGTGGATGACGTGAAGGGAACGACGCAGCTGTACACAACGGTTTACCAGATTCGCAAACTCATGGAAAAGCTGCCGTTCAATCATCACATTATTAAAAATGATATCGGCTATTCGCTCACCTTATCCGGAACAGCCATTGATGTTGAGCGGTGGGAAGAGCAGTTAACGACACTTCCGCCGCTTGACTTGTCTACATATAAGGCGCATATTCAGTATTTCAAATCTTATCGAAATCATTACTTTAGCGAGTATGGCTATCTGTGGGCAGAATCCGAGCGCATCAGATTAGCGGAGCTCTGGTTCGAACACGCGTATCGGCTTGCTAAATTCCTGATAAAGGAAAACAAAAAGGCGGAAGCACTGGACATCTGTCAGCAGATCAATCAAATTGAACCAGATGACGAGCGAACGATGAAGCTGATTATCAAGCTTTACAATGAAATGGGCAATGTCGACGGCGCCATTCGCATGTATGAACGCTACAAAGAAAGCAAAGACGCGATGAACTGATTATCCTAATATTATAGAAGCAATAAGAATGCCGCAAAATCCGTGTGAACGGGGTTTGCGGTATTTTTTCATACACACGTGCAGCCGAAGCAATGCAACGGTTTGTTAAATGATCTGTAAAAATTGAATCATGATTAAGCAAAACAGTGATGCCAATGCGCAAATGGGGCTCAGGGGCAGTACCAATGAACGAAACCAAGAATCCTATGCATGAAAAAAGTGAACCCTTGCACGAAACCGAGATGCCAAAGCACGAACAGGGCTCAAGGTCAGATTCCTATGTCAATTAAACAGTATCCTTTGATTTCCGGTCATACGAACGCGAGCAGGCGATATGATGTGACACCAGTCACAATTTGTTCAGAAACTGTATAGATTTGGAATTTAAACTAAGGATAAACAAAATTCCGGGGAAACTGCGCCTTTTTTACATAATTTGAGCACAAAAACTGCCATGATCAGACATCTTCAGTTCTCTCGGAGGAAATCTTGTACCTGCTTTTTGATGCACTCCGGACTAAAACCGGATTTCTATATTATTCACAGAGATCACTACCCAATTCCTACACAGAAAAATCAAGGGAGAGAAGCCAATTGAGAGCAAAGAGACTACCACTCGGATTCAAGAAAACCAAGCACAACAAAGTGCTGAAGCGGTTGATGATTGTCGCACTGTCACTGTTCGTTGTCTTCAGCCAACTGTCAGTGACGCCGCTGATGGGGAAGGCGAGTGCGGAAGGCACCTTGAATTCAGACTCAGGATTTCATTTATCATTAAGCAGTTTCAAAGTAGATGGCAAGTCTGTATCTTTGATAGATACGGACATTAATCAGAATGGAACGGTTGACCTAACCTATCATTGGTCGGCCGATGATTCGGTTGCGATTGCCGATGGCGCTGCCTATACATTTTCCATTCCCAGCCAGATCGATGTTGGCGACGGCTTTTCAACTGATGTATTCGATAGTGCCAATAATGCGACTGTCGGCACCTTTACCGTCGGATCTGACGGAACGGCAAGCATTCAGTTTAACGGCTATTATGCCGATCATCCGAATTTAAAGAATCGTGCCGGGGACTTGGCGATAAATGTCAGCTTTTCACAAAGCTTAAAAACCGGGACTGTTACACAGACGATTCCTTTCCTCTCCGGTACATCGTACACGCTCTCGTTTAAACCGAATACGAGCATACCTGATGTCTCTAAGAACGGATCAACAGACCGGGATTTTAACCCATCAAAAATAACTTGGCAGATGGATGTCAATACGCGCTACCAGACGATCAGCGGAGCTAAAGTGACCGATACCTTGCCCGCGGGTGTGAATTTTGACAAAAGCAATGTGAAGATATACCCGCTGACCGTTAAATTAGACGGGAGCAAAAATGATCCGGAGGATGAAGCTGTGGCTGCTTTGGACAGCAACAAATACACAGTTTCGGATCCGGATCCGGACGGCCAGTTTGTTATTACCTTTACAGATCCTGCGATTACACAGCCGTACCGCATTGTCTATGAGACGGCAATTCAGGATTCAAAGAAATCCGGTTCGCCAACTTTTAAAAATGAAGTGACACTCGGCGGAACAGTTGACGGCAGCCCAATTAGTGAGTCAATTAATAAAACAGTTACCGCTCAGTATGCGCCGTTTATGACCAAGTCTGCGAACAACAGTTACGATCCGAAAACACAGACGATCACTTGGACGATAAACTATAACTTTAACAACAGTACGGTTGCTTCACCAGTGCTACATGATACGGTGACCGGTGACAGCGGTTATGTCGATGGATCGCTTACGGTGAAGCAAGTCACGCCGACCAATGCGTCGGGTGGTTATAAAGATGCAGTCGATGTTACATCAGCCGCAGATGTCACCAATGTTTCATCCGACAAAAAAACCTTTGACATCACCTTAAACAACGGTCAGCCAACATCCGACGCCTATGTCATCACTTATAAGACGCAGGCGGCTGATCCTGATCATGTCGAGCAGAGCGACGTGTCGAATGTCGTGACCAGCAATGGAAAAACATCAAAGACCGTTACAGTAAAAGTGCACAATGTCGGGATTACAAAGTCGGGATCGATTGATCCGACGAGTAACACAATTAACTGGACGATTGATTTAAACGAGTTAGGCAAAACACTGTCTGATCAAACTGATTCAACTAAAGGGCCGACGCTGACCGACACATTTGGTGCGGGAGTGACCGGTTTTGATCCATCGTCGGTTGTGATCAAAAGTAAGACTGGTGGAGACTCGCTGTTAGCTGATACGGATTATACGGTTATTAAAAATACTAATGGATTCACGATCAATTTTCATCAGGCGATCAGCACCATTGAATACCTGTTAACCTATGCAACCAAGTATGACCCGGACAATGATGTATCCAGCTATAATAATAGCTATGAACTGACTTATTCCGACGGATCAAGCAAAACGGAAACAGGCGGTATATCTATTGATCCCAGTGATGCTGAACAGTACAATGGCTATAAGACAGGCAAGTACGACGCGGCAGCCAAAACCTTTACATGGGACGCAGTGATTAATTTTAACAGCACAGCGATGGGAAAAGCGACCGTTACGGATACCTTGGTGCAGAACCCGGATGGCAATGGCGGTTATAATTTAGTAACCACGGGTGAAGACGGGAAGCCTTTAATTAAAGTCTACAAATTTAATTACAATGCAAATGTTCATTCAAACACTTTTTCTGAATCGTCAAAAGGTGACTTGGTTGATCCTGCTGATTACGGCGTGACACCTGCGACAAATGCGCAGGGCGTAACCGGATTTATACTTACATTCAAAAATGCAATCAATGGCCCCTATGTCATTGAGTATCAGTCGCAGCCTATCGGCGTCGCTTATAGTAATGGTCAGTATAAAAACGACGTCGTTTTAAAAGATGCAGATATAACGGATGATGAGGGAACAAGCTTCAGCAAAACAGTCACCATTCCTCACTCACTCGATTATACGGTTAAAGATGGAAAGATGTCAGATGATAAAAACACGGTAAACTGGATCGTGGAAATTAACAAGGCACAGTCCGATCTCGGTACAGGTGTTTCGTTGAAGGATCAGTTAAGCATCAATCAGACCTATGATCATGATTCATTTAAACTCTACTCTGCGGTTGTAGATTCGGAAACAGGCGATCTGACGAAAGGCGGGCAGATACCGGCTAACGACTACTCCTTGTCATTTACACCAACCGCAGACGATGTAGGCGAAAGCTTCGAGTTGAAATTCACCTCGGGTGAAGATATAAACAAGGCTTATATTTTAACCTATGATCAAAACATTGTCAGAAGCAAAGGACTCACCAATATATCGAATAATGCCTTTGTTGAAGGCACCGGCTATACGAGTACCCCTTATAGTGAGCCTGTGAATGTTCGAATTGTATCGGGTTCGGCGACTGGATCCGGGGAAGATGTCGGCTATGTGTCTGTCGGCGATTATGTGTGGTTTGACAAAGATCGTAATGGTGTTCAGGATGATGACGAAGACGGTATTCCCGGTGTCGTTCTGAAGGTAAAACGCTCCGACGGTGAGGCAATTATCATGCCGGACGGGAGCAGTCAAACGTCATTGGAGCAGACAACGGATTCATCTGGGTATTATCAGTTCAAGAATTTACCGGCTCTTCCGGGCGGCCAGCATTATATGGTCAGCATTGATGGTAACAATCAAAGTACGAAAAATGCGTTGGACGGTAAAGTGCCGACAACGGAACATCAGGGGGATTCAGCTAAAGATTCATCAACAGACACAGCTGAATCTGGAGATCTAAAGAATGACGGAGATTCCGATCAGACACTGGATTTTGGATTTAAAGTGCCGTCGGTGTCCGTCGGCGATTATGTTTGGAAAGATACAAACCGTGACGGCATCCAGCAAGACGGCGAGGACGGCATTAATGGTGTCAAACTGAATTTAGTTGTGGTTGACGGAAGTGGAGCAACAGTTTCTACTGATGTAAAAACAATTGACGGAGAGAGTGTTGAACCACAGGTAACATCAGAGCATGACGGAAAAAAAGGATATTATCACTTTGCAGATCTGCCACTGCTTCCAGACGGAGAATATTATCAAACGGTAATTGACAAAAATGATTCCGTAACTGTTGAAGCCTTAAAAAACTTGATTCCGACGAAAAACAATGCAACGGCTAAAGACAAAGATTCGTCTGAGTGGCTTTCGACAGCAACAGCTCTCAACAATGACGGAGACGATGACCCGACTTTGGACTTTGGTTTTGTTGAAAAATCGGTGTCTGTCGGTGACTATGTCTGGAAAGATACGAACCGCGACGGCATCCAGCAGAACGGCGAGGACGGCATTAATGGTGTCCGATTGAGCGTGTCAGTTGTGGATGCTGACGGCCAAGTCGTTAAATCAAAATTCACCGATGTTTTTGGCAATGAAGTCGGAACGCAGACAACAGCGAAAAACGAGACAACCGGAAAAGATGGCTACTATCTGTTCCCGAATTTGCCGGCACTGCCGAGTGATCAGTACTATCAGGTCACGATCAATCAGAATCAATCAGCTTCAGCTTTGGCCAACCTAATTCCGACGCTGGCCGGTCAGGGGAATGATAGAAAGAAGGATTCGTCCACATGGTCGGCGACATCAGAAGCTTTAACGGAAAATGGAGACGACGATCCGACCCTCGATTTTGGCTTTGTCCAAAAATCGGTTTCCGTTGGTGACTATGTCTGGAAAGACACGAACCGTGACGGCATTCAGCAGGACGGCGAATCCGGCATTAATGATGTTCAGGTTCATCTGACACTGGTTGATGCAAACGGAGAGCACCCGGTAACGGATGTATTCGGGTACAGTGTGCAACCTCAAAAAACGGGTACTAAAGATGGAAATAAAGGCTACTATCAATTTGTCAATCTGCCGGCACTGCTCCTAGGACAATTGTATCGGGTTACGGTTGACGGTGATGCAGATAGTTCTAAAACAGCGCTGAGCAACTTGATCCCGACGCTGGCCGGTCAGGGCGGCAAAACACAAGATTCATCGTCGAATTTTGCGGATTCCATTTCACTTCCGGATGATCAAGATAATGATCCGACACTGGATTTTGGTTATATAGAAAAATCCGTGTCGGTCGGAGATTACATTTGGCTTGATAAGAACAAAAATGGTATTCAGGATAATAATGAATCTGGAATTGAAAATGTAGTGGTCAACGTTACTGGCCCGGATGGCAAACCAGTAATCGATGTCTTCGGCAAAGAAGTCAAGGCAGCAAAGACTGATTCTAAAGGTTATTATGAATTTGATGACTTACCTGCTCTACCTGAAGGTAAGCACTACACAGTAACAATTGATCAGAATGCATCGAAGGATGCACTGACCAATCTGATTCCGACGAAAGAAAAAGTAGGAGGGGATTCAGCTAAGGATTCTTCTTCATGGAAGTCAGAATCAGGAAATTTGATTGAAAACGGAGACAGTGATACTACTTTAGACTTTGGATTTATTCAGAAGTCCGTGTCCGTTGGAGACTACGTCTGGCTTGATATGAATAAAGATGGTATCCAGAATGATAACGAAAAAGGTATTGAAGGCGTGACGGTTACGATCCAAGGGCCAAACGGACAAGCTGTAAAAGACAATGATGGCAAAGAGATCACGGTAACAAAGACCGATAAGGGTGGTCACTACGAATTTACCAATCTGCCATCGCTGCCTGCGGGGCAACACTACACGGTACGTATTGACAGAGATGCATCAGAATCGGCACTGACTAATTTGGCTCCGACAAAAGAAAATGGAACAAGCAATAAGGATAAGGACTCCTCAGCATGGACAAGTGAGTCAAGCAACTTGATTAATGATGGAGATAAAGATCTATCCTTAGACTTTGGGTTTATTGAGAAATCCGTATCTGTCGGAGATTATATCTGGCTTGATAAAGACAGAAACGGTGTCCAAAATAAAAGTGAATCTGGTATTCCGGGTGTTGTCATAGTTATTACAGGCCCGGATGGAAAACCGGTTACTGATCTGAGTGGTAAGGTAGTAAAACCGGTCAAGACAGACAGTAAAGGGCATTATGAATTCATTAATCTGCCATCGTTGCCAGAAGGCAAGCATTATATGGTAAGTATTGATAGAGAAGCTTCAAAAGGTGTTTTGAAAGGTCTGATCCCTGCAAAGGAAAACGGAACAAATGACAAATCAAAAGATTCGTCAACTTGGAAGGCTGAATCAGGCAACTTGATTAATGACGGCGATAAAGATTTCACTCTCGATTTTGGTTTTGCAGAAGAAACTGTCTCGCTGGTATTAAAAGGCGGCAAGCCTGGTGCCATCTACAATGTGGTTAATGAAGATGGCCGCATCATCGCTCGCGGCGTCATGGCTGACGAAGAAGGCAACGTTAACTTCAAAGGTCTTGCAAACGGTAAGTATCACTTGGTTTTGATCCGCGGTGTTGAAGCGGAAGCACAAACGACCCAAAAACCGAAAACTAAGGCTAAAGCTAAAGAAACGAAAGAACTTCCGATTACTGGCGATACGAAGGACATCGTGACGATGGCAACCGGGGCAATTCTCTTAGTAGGCGGTGGATTCTTAGCTATCTTCTCAAGAAGACGCAGAAAGAACTAAACAGACAGTAAAATCAAAGGCACTTGATCATAAATCATGATCAGGTGCCTTTTTTACAAGTCAAGAAAGTATATGATTTTACAGCAAAAAGGTTATGAAGAAACGTGCAGGTGCGGGATTCCTGCGGGAGCTCCTGCAGGCATTTACTTGTTTGAGGAGGTTCCCGGACAGCCTGCGAGCGACCAGTTGATCGCGAGCAACCGAAGCGTATTCAAAACCAGGCGTTTTTTGCCCGGTTTTTCTAATTTGCGAAGAGAGAATCTGCGTGCTTACGGTCGAAGTCATCAAGCCAGAGGCTATATTTTTCATAGATTGGTCTGAGTATTGCTTTATCGGTAGCAATGATTTCGCAGCCACGGTCATCATAGATGAAATAAATGAGCTGTTCCGTACGATTAATGAAAAAAAGATCCGGGTAAGCAGCGAAACAGCGCGATGTGCCAAACCGAGGCTTTAAAAGCGGAAAGTCTTCATTACAGGCAGCTTGGATCAGCAATGGCGCGCGCAAATCTCGAGCCTTGCATTTAAGAATAAATTGGGATGTTACAAACTGATCCGCATTCCCTTCATCTATGAAAGGGTAGGGGATGTTTCGCTGCACCAGTTTACTGAGAAGTGATTTATTTTTTACACGGCGATCATAGGTTTTTATTCGGCCACTCGCCAATTTCATATGTTTATTTTGATAGACACTCGTGACTAAAAAAAGTTCATCCTGTTTTGAAAATAGCGCATTAAATAAAGCTGAAGCCTGTTCGTATACTCTTTCAAACATCTGCTTGTTCAGGCTGCCGTCTTTGTTAAATGGATACATATCCTTCGCAAATGGAAAATGAATACCAATTTCCCACTGGTCGGTTAAAGAGGGCCCAAGAACAAGTTTTGGGAAATGCATCTGTAAAAAGAGGTCAAGTTCATGCATGGAATGCGTTCCTTTTGAAAATGATCAGAATTTTTAGAGAGGAAAAAGCATTTTAGTGGTTCAGAATCTGTACAGTTAACCCAATTATAATAAAATTATAAGCCAATACCAAAGAATCACAAGTGAATTGTGGAAGCTGTTGGAAAACCGACACAAGTTGTTTGTATTTTCTCCACAAAAAAACGGGAGGTTTTGGAATGATGCATGAAAATGTAGCTCTGAATCTTATGTCCCGGCCAATAACCCGCCGTAACAACCACTGTCTATTCTAGTCACTTGACCTGATTGTTTTTATTTGAGCTGTGATTCGAACTGCTTCTTACCCACTAGCGTGTGTATCGTCATTGAGAAATGTGGCTTCAACAGCCATAGAAATTACCAATAATATGAAACCGTTGCCAATTAATTCCTAATATAAGGGGTCTAAAACGGCATATTCTACGAATCGGAGAATATATTAAAAATCGTCCCAAAAGTGAGTTCACTCGAAGAGAAGAGTTTGGCATTTTCACAATGTCAGGTGCGCGAGAGGGACAAGGGGTCATCGTTATAAGTCTCTGTGTCTCTTTTTTGTCTTGTGAATCAGTAGATAAATAGAAAGGATGAATGTAGATGAGCGTATCATGGAAAGCGCGCCTCGGCAGAAAACACAGGTCACTAAGAAACCTGTTCATTGCTTTGCTGTCGACGTTTGTCGTTATGGCACAATTCAGCAATTTTTCCATTGGAAGAGCGCAAGCAGACGAAGCGGCGAACCATCCGTTTTTTGATTCTGTACTTGTTACCGATCTTAATAATCAAGAGGTTGATCTGGAAAAGACGGACAGCAACCCGCTGACGACCGGAGATGCTGTGCATCTTGAATACAGTTGGTCGCAAAAAGAAGACGTGACGCTGAATCCCGATAAAAAGATCACCGTTCAGATTCCGAAAGAGCTGAAGTTTGATAAAGAGCTTAGCGGCGATGTGACGAATGGCAACCAAATCATCGGAACGTATCAAATTGACACAACGGACGATGCGAATAAATTAACAATTCATTTTAATGATCAGGCGAAAGATCTAACGAATGCGGCAGGAAAAATTAAATTTGACGCAGCTTTTGCTGCGCAAATAGATAAGGATACGACAAAATTTGAACTTCCGTTTGACCTTGGTGAAAATCAAGTTCAAAAGTTGGAAGTGCCTGTGAAAGCTGCGGTGACAACAGAGCAAGATGGAAATTCTGCAACTGCTGATGACGGGCAGAAACAACCGGATGATTCATCATCTGAACCGGCGCAGGAAGAAACGAAGACTCCTGATTTTTCCGCCAAACAGGCGAAACAGGATGATAGCAGCTCAGTGGAATCAGGCAAACCGGATACCAAGGCTGATGGGACTGCCAAAGACAGCGGAAAAAAGATTGAACGCGGCTTCAGCAGTCGCGCCACAACACAGGCTGCGAAGCAAATAACGCAAAATATTTTAACCGGTGTGACGTTAACGGATAAAGACGGCAAACCATTTAACGAAGACAATCCGGCTAATACGGATGATCCGGCGAATGTCAAGTTTACATGGGCGATTCCGGACAATCTTGGCACGACGATCAACGCTGGAGACACCTATGAATTTGATCTGCCCACTATTTTTAAAATGCAAAACCCTGTTAGCGGGACGCTTGATGACTATGGTACATTCACAATTGACGAGAACGGTCATGTAGTGATGACATTTAATGATCAAGTGAAAGAAAACTCGGATGTGCACGGAACACTGTTTGTGAATACCAAATTTGATAAAAAAGAAATCACAGGTCCGGTTGATCAGCAAATTAAATTTCCTGTGAACAATGATTCACCGGTCGTAACGGTACATTTTAAACCCGATGTAAAAAGTACAATTGATAAAACAGGGGAACTGGATAAAGGTTTAAATCCTACTGAAGTTACTTGGAATGTCGATGTAAATAAGGAACTGGAAAAGATAACCAATGCCAAGGTAACTGAGAATTGGCCTTCGGGTATCAATTTCAACTCGGTAAAAGTCTACAAACTTAATGTAGATGTACAAGGCAATGTAACTCAGGGGGATGAACTCACTTCAGGATATTCTATTGACACCAACGGCAATGTTACTTTTGACGGAACGATTGATTCTGCCTACCGACTGGTCTATACCACAAGCATTGATAATTCGGCGAAACCGGATGACGGCGGTGAAGTGAAGTTCATCAACAAGGCAACATTTGGCGGAAATGAATTCGACCCTATCCCTGCTGAAGCAACGGTCACGGCGAACTATGGAAAAACAGTTGAAAAGTCAAATACCGGTTACGATGGTGATTCGCAGACCTTCAGCTGGAAAATCAACTACAATTTCGGCGAGAAAGAGATCACTAAAAATGACGCGACAATCACCGATAATTTCAATTCAACGGATTTGCAATTAGTGGATGGATTGAAAGTGCAGAAGGTCGATTCGTTTGACGGAACAACGCCTAAACTTGGCAGCACGCTTACCGAAGGAACGGACTATACGCTTGAAAAAACAAGCATGGGCTTCACCATACATTTCAATGACAAGGTGACCTCTGCTTATGTCATCACCTATCAGACAAAGGTCAAAGACGGTGTGATTATTGATAATCCAACAAATTTTAAAAATGGTGTGACCACCGGAAATGGAAGCAGCGGAGGTTCAAGCGGTCAAGCGACCCAGCAGAATATTACCAAAGGTTATTCCAACATCAACTACACCGATAAAACGGTGGACTGGAATCTCACAATTAATAAAAATAAGTATGAAATGAACAATTGGAAGCTTGATGATACGTTTACAAGCGGAGGACTGTCGTATGTTGCTGATTCGCTAAAGATACTGGATAAATCTAAGGATGATTATTTACTTGAAGAAAATAAGGACTATACACTGACGCTGAAACCGGACAATAAAGGTTTTAACATTGTGTTCATCGGCGATTATGCGAAAACGAGTAGCAAATTCACGATTTCTTATACAGCCAAATTTAACGTCGATTTTTCGAATCAAAAGAATGTAAAAAACTCAGCTACCGCAACATGGACCGACCAATATGGTAAAGATCATTCAAATGATGCGAGTGCTGATTTCAATGTCAATGGTCAGACCCAGTTTAATGGCTTTAAAAATGGTACGTACAATGCTGTTGACAAGGTCATTACTTGGAAAGTCGGTGTCAACTACAACGGCGAAAAGGCGAATAATGCCTCCATCACTGACCCAGTTACTGGCAACCAGAAATTTGTCCCCGGTTCGGTAGTCGTGAAAAGCTACACGATTAATCCAGGCGGATCGGTTAAAGAAGGAGCTTCGCTTGATCCATCAAAATATGAGGTCATCGAACCGTCCGCAGACAATAACAAAACACTGACTGTTAAATTCAAGACGGACAAAGACGATACCAATCAATATATGGTTGAGTTTAAGACATCTTTGGATGGTCAGGTCGTCAATGGTTCAAGCAGCTACACGAATATCGCCACCTACCATAACGAGGGATATTCGGACCGTGATATAACCGGCACTGTCTCGATAACAAATGGCGGCAAGCTGGTCACTAAAAATGGTGCTCAAAGCGGAATTTATGTCAATTGGTTTGTCAATGTCAATCCAAGCCAGTCGGCACTGGATGACGTAACGGTGACTGACGATCCGTCTGATAATCAGATTTTGGATGAGAATTCGTTCAAAGTTTATGAAGCCAAGTATGACAATGGCGGAGCGACTTTCGAAAATGGGAATCTGGTTCCGGATACAGCTAAAGAGCTGCAGCGCGACAAGGATTATACGTTAACGATTACAACGGATAATACGACTGGCAAGCAGCAATTTGTGCTGAAATTCATCGGCAATTACAAACATATTGATCGCGCATATGCCGTTCAATATCGTTCGCTGATCAATATTGCCGGTTCAAGTGAGGATGTCACAAACCAAGTAAAAATAAGCGGCGACAATGTGCAAACCGTAACGCAGGATACAACGCAAACGATCACTGTTGCGATTTCAACCGGCGGCGGCTCTGCGACTGGAAAAAAAGGTACGTTGCGCGTTCTGAAAAACGGAGCGTTCGGATCGATCCTTCCGGGTGCAGTATTCCAACTTTGGAATAAGGATAATGATCAATTGCTGCGAACGGGAACAACCGCAGAGGATGGCACCGTGACCTTTGGAAATATCCGTTATGGCGACTATCTTCTGAAGGAAGTTCAAGCGCCGATCGGTTATACGATCAGTGATGCTCTTGTCTCAGGTATACCGGTCAAAATTAATGCGGATTCAACAGTGGACGGTGTGTACACTACGATTGTTGATGAGCAGAATAAAGTCACACTGACCAAAAAAGATGCTTCCGGGAATGTGCTTCTAGGTGCGACTTTCAAGTTGGAGCAAAGTATAGGTGGCGTATATGTTCCTTATAATTACGGTTCGGATATTAAGAGCGGCAGTAATGGGGAGATAGTGCTCGCCGGACTGCCTGTCGGCGCTTATCGCCTGACCGAAACTCAAGCGCCTGCCGGCTATCTGGTAAACACCAAACCAATTGAATTTACGGTAACGAAGAACGTGAGCAATCAGCTCCCGGATGTCGATGCCGGAACGCTCACTGACTATCAAGGCAGCGCAAGGCTGCTGAAAACAGATAGCGACGGAAATGATCTAAAAGGTGCGGTATTCAATATTGCTGATCAAGACGGGAAAACAGTTCAGGAAGGTCTGATTTCTGATGAGGATGGTATCGTTCAAAGCAAAGAGACGTTGTCACCGGGGACATACTATTTTGTTGAAACGAAAGCACCTGCCGGTTACTTGATTAATACGGAGAAAATCAAGTTCACGATTAACAGCAGTACTTTAGAGAAACCGACTGTCGTAACGGCAGGCAAAGCAGTTAACTACAAAGGTTCCGTTGAACTGAAGAAGGTCGATGCGGAAGGAAATGGTCTTAAAGGAGCCGAATTCAAGATCATTAATGCTGATGGGAAAACAATTCAAGAAAATCTGGAGTCGGGTGAAGATGGTGTTGTCAAAACGGACGGACTTGCACCGGGAAGCTACCAATTCGTTGAGACGAAAGCACCGATCGGTTACGTTTTAAATACGGATAAAATTGATTTTACGATCTCAACAGATGCGGCAGGAAAACCTGCCGTGGCAGATGCTGGAAAAGCCCTTAATTATCAAGGAACAGTAGAACTGACTAAGGTTGATTCTAATGGGAACGGACTTGAAGGAGCTGAATTCAAAATCATTGATGCGGAAGGTAAAACCGTTCAGGATCAATTAAAATCGGATAAAGACGGCAGAGTTAAAGCAAAGAATCTGAAACCGGGTACTTATCGCTTTGTAGAAACCAAGGCACCTGCCGGTTACCTGATTAATTCCGATAAGATCGCATTTACAATTGCGGATCATGCCAAAGGAACACCAAGCGTTGTCAAAGCGGATGACGCAGTCAACTATAAAGGATCCGTTGAACTGAAGAAAGTGGATCAGGACGGCAACGGACTTGAAGGAGCGGTATTCAACCTCCTTGATCAGGATGGCAAAGTAATCCGTGAAGGATTAACTTCCGATACCGACGGCTTGATCAGGGCGGATGGACTTGCGCCTGGCGACTATCAACTGGTTGAGACGAAAGCGCCAAATGGCTACCTGCTTAACGCATCGGCCAAGACATTCACCATTCAGAATGAAGATCAAGACAAACCAGCCGTTGTGAAGCTGACAAAAACAGACGAAGTAAACAGCGTCACCCTGACAAAGGTTGATAAAAATGATTCACACACTGTTTTGAAGGGAGCGGAATTCAAGCTTGTTGACAGTAATGGCGACACGGTGACCAAGGATGCCAATGGAAATAAGTTGAAGGACATTTGGACAACGGATAAGCACGGGCAGTTCACCGTAAGCAATTTGCCTGAAGGTGACTATCAACTCATCGAAACCAAGGCACCGGCGAACTACGGTCTGGATACAACGCCGATTCCATTCAAGATAAAGCGAACGGATCAGAAAGGCACTGAACTCACGGCGATGAACAGACTTGCGCCGGGTGATGTAAAACTAACAAAAGTGGATGCGAACGATAAGGCTACCGTGCTTCAAGGGGCAGAATTTAAGCTCCAAGACAGCAAAGGAAATCCGGTTACGAAGGATTTAAACGGTAAAGATTTGCCTGAGGTCTGGACGACGGATGAAAATGGTGCATTTATCGTTAAGGGACTGACACCTGGAGATTACCGGTTCATAGAGATCAAAGCACCGCAGGGTTATCAGCTTGATAATACACCAACTCCGTTCTCAATTGCTAAAGGGCAAACGAAACCGGTGGAAGTTACAGCAGTGAATAAGGTAATTCCGGTTCTTGAACGCGGCGTTGATGCTGAGCAGCAAAGTAACGGAACGCCGAAATCCGAATCAACGGCTAAACCGCATACCGGCGCAACAATCGCGCGTGGACAGTTAGGGCTCGAGGAAACATCAGCACGAAAGAATAATAAAAATCTGCCGACAACTGGCGATACCAACGATTTACTCACTATGCTCATTGGGATTATGCTCCTGCTTGGCGGAGGTTCAATCGCTGCATTGACTCGAAGAAAACATGATTAATCGATTGAAAAACTCCCGATCAGAATTATCTGATCGAGAGTTTTTTGTTGTCTGAGAAAACTATTCGATTCGAGCCATTGGAAAGAAAAACAGTGACGCTAATGCCTGACTAAGGGTCAGGATTGGGTTCAATGCACGAAACTGTGAGTCAATGCACAAGCCTTGATGCCTATGCCTGAACATGGGATATGAGACTCAATGAGCAATTTTCCGTACGGAAACACAGTATTCCGTGCGGCGAAGGAAAAACAGGGCGGTCGCCTGCCTTCGGAATCATTGGCCTTGCTGGAAGAAGAAAACCTTTGATTAATTGATTAGGATAACAATTAGCACCTGATCATGGTAAGATTTGATCAGATGCTTTTTTTGATAAAGGCGGGATTATATATGTGGCGAAAAATGCTTATTATCGTATTAATTGCAGCAGGGCTTTTTTTGATCGCTTCTCCTTTTTTAAAGGAGAGTCTGATTGGTTTCCTAAGTGCAAAGTATAATACGGATAAACTGACGGCAACACAGCTGGAAAAAAATAATCAGCGCGATGCATCCTATGATTTCAGTAAAATCCAGCCGCCAACATTTTACGAAACGGTAAAAGCAGGCGTGCGTGTCAATTCTAGATCAGTAATTGGCCGTATCCAAGTGAAGCGTGTAGGGATCAATCTTCCCATTTTAAAGGGAACGACCAGTGCCAATTTGTTGGTCGGTGCGACAACCATGAGGCCGGATCAGCAAATGGGTGAAGGCAATTATCCACTTGCCGGTCATCACATGCGCCGGGAAAACCTGCTCTTTGGTCCGTTGATGCGTGCGAAAATTGGTGATGAAATTAGGATTACCAATTTGAAAAAAGATTATATTTATCAGGTCATCAATAAAAAAGTGGTTTCTGAGTCTGAGGGCAATGTCATTGAGCAGACGAAGGCGAAACAGATAACACTCGTAACCTGTGACAAACCGACGCGGACCCCGAATCGATTGATTGTCACCGGGAAGCTCGTACGAGAGACGGTTCATCGCTGACCGTATCACAAATATAGATAAAATGCTTTTTAGAACAGGATGATTCAGCTTGAGTATTCTTGATGTAGAAAATTTATATAAAACATACGGCACACAAACACTGTTTGATCATCTCTCTTTTTCTATTTCAGAAGGAGAACGAATTGGCTTGATTGGCGTCAATGGCACGGGCAAATCTACTTTGCTGAATGTGCTTGCCGGAAAGGATTCAGCGGAAAGCGGGAATCTGCGCCACGCCAATGCGTTTCAGCTTGCTTATTTGGCGCAGACGCCAACTTTTGAACCGGGCGTCACGGCTTTGGACTATATTTACGGCGGAACATCGTCAATCATGGTTGCGGTGCGGAACTATGAGCAGGCGCTTCGCCTTCTGGAGAAAAATCCGAATGATCAGTTGCTTCAGGAAAAGCTGCTGGAACGTCAGCAGCAGATGGATACGGCCGGTGCTTGGGACGCGGAGGCAGCAGCGAAGAGTATTTTAACGCGTCTTGGCATTCATGATTTTGAGACACCGGTCAGTGAAAGTTCCGGCGGACAAAAGAAAAGGGTTGCGCTTGCCAAGGCGTTGATACAACCGGCGGATCTGCTGATTTTGGATGAACCGACGAACCATTTAGACAACGACATCATTGATTGGCTGGAAGAAGCGCTGAATCAGTATCCGGGCGCGTTATTGATGGTCACGCATGATCGTTACTTTTTGAATCGTGTCACCCGTAAGATTTTTGAATTGGACCACGGTCATCTCTATATATATGATGGTAATTATGAACTGTTTCTCGAGAAGAAAGCGGAGCGTGAGGAACAGGAATCAGCCGGGGAGACGAAGCATCAGAACCAGCTTCGCCGTGAACTGGCCTGGCTTCGCCGTGGCGCCAAGGCTCGGTCAACGAAGCAGAAGGCCAGAGTGGAACGCGTGCACGAGATGCAGGAGCATAAGGGCCCTGAACGGAAGCAGTCGGTCGATCTCGCGATTGGATCAACACGTTTGGGTAAAAAGGTTATTGAAGCAAAGCAGGTGTCCAAGAGCTTTAACGGACAGCCGCTTATGCGTGACTTTGATCTGCTCGTGACCCCGGGTGAGCGAGTAGGGATCATCGGCAGTAACGGCAGCGGCAAAACAACACTGCTCAATATACTTGCAGGGCACATTGAATCAGACTCAGGCGCTGTAGAAATCGGCGATACGGTAAAAATCGGCTACTATACTCAGGAACATGCGGAAATGAATGAGGATTTGACGGTCATCGATTATATTAAAGAAGCGGCGCAAGTCATGCGCACAGCCGACGGTCAGCAAGTGACCGCCGAACAGATGCTGGAACGCTTTCTTTTTTCACGACCGCGTCAGCGTACCTTTATCCGCAAATTATCGGGCGGTGAACACAAGCGGCTGTATTTACTGCGCGTCCTCATGTCCGAACCGAACGTGCTTTTTCTCGACGAACCGACAAATGACTTGGACACGGAGACACTGACGATTCTGGAAGACTATCTACTTCAATTCCCAGGCACCGTTTTAGCCGTTTCCCACGATCGTTATTTTCTGGACCGAATTGCGGATCGACTGATTGCTTTTGAAGAAGACGGTATCATACGTCGTTTTGAAGGGAATTACAGCGAGTATATGGATGAGCGAAAAGAAGAACAGGCTGCAATGAGTAAGGCGAAAGCGGAGAAAATGGCTGTTCCGAAGCATCAGCAAACAAACCGGAAAAAGAAAAAATTGACCTATAAGGAACAGCAGGAGTGGATTGGGATCGAAGACCGTATCGCTACACTTGAAGATCGTGTCGAGCAGCTGAAGCGCGAAATTGTCGAGGCAGGCAGCAACGCCGGAAAAGTACAGGAACTTTTTGTTGAGCAGCAGCAGACCGAAACCGAACTGGATCAGGCAATGGAGCGCTGGACCGAATTGTCGCTTAAAGTGGAAGAAATCGAAAAGCAGCAATGAAGAAAAGAAAAAATTTGATCAATGGATTTTTGCTTTCTTTGAGACCGCTAATGATAAATAAATAAACTTATGCTTCCGGACATTTAAAGTGTTGAAGAAGAACAAGGCAAGGAGATCAAATGATTATGTATCATGCTATTTTCCATATCGATGAAGAAGAAAAGTGGCCGTTGCTGCTTGGCAATGTGAAAAATCTCATGGCAGATAATATGGCTGTTAAAATTGAGGTGCTGGCTAATGCAGCGACTGTCCTGGTTATCAGCCTGGAAAGTTTGTCGATCAAATGAGAAAGCTGGATGATCAAGGCGTTCAGTTCGTTGCTTGTCAGAATGCTTTGTATCTGTTGTTCCGGCAGGAGTCGTGGAATTAGTGAAAAAGCAGAGCAGTGGTTACGCATACATCAAACCATAAAGTTTGCTTACTATCGAATATACAGTGCCTATTTCTTAACTACAGGAAATAATGATCCGGGTTCAAGCAGTGCACTTGAGCTCGGATCATTTGCGTTTTTCTTTTGCAGGTACATCTCTTGCCGCGATCCGTTCATTCTACTGTTTTCCTGAATCGCCACACATAGCTGTGGAAATCACCTTTTTCGATCGGGACATTCAGCCCTGAATTCATGAGTTCATCACCGCCGAACATCTCTCCCGTTTCGCTGTTTTCATACAGAAATTCCGGATTGAGCCCTTGAAGCCGAAAGGATTTTTGTACCTGTGCCGCACTGGCCAGCACGGTAAAATAGAAACCGATCACTTCGGACTGATCCGATGACACAAAGCACCATGCCGCATCTCCGCCATCAAAAGGATTTGTGATCCGATAAAAACTGCCGAATTGAATCAGCGGGCGAATTTCTTTGTAAAAGGCAACTTGTTTTTTTACTGTATCTTTTTCCTCATCGGTCAGTTTCGTGAGGTCGAGCTCGTAACCGAAGTTACCGGACATGGCGACGGCAGCGCGCATGGCAAGCGACGTGGTCCGGCCGACCTGATGATTGGGCACTGCGGAGACATGCGCCCCCATTGCAATCGGCGGATAGACAACGCTTGTACCATACTGAATGCCTAGTCGGCAAACCGCATCGGTATTGTCGCTGGTCCATGTCTGCGGCATGTAGTAAAGCATTCCCGGATCAAAGCGCCCGCCGCCGCTTGAGCAACTTTCAAACAGAGTAGTCGGGAATGCATCCGTAAGCCGTTCAATCAAATCATAGAGACCGAGCATATAACGGTGTGCTGTTTCGCGTTGGCGATCAGAAGGCAGCAGCGCCGAGCCGATCTCGGTCATGTGACGATTCATATCCCATTTGACATAATTAATGTCCGCGTCTGCGAGAATCGCAGCTATCGATTTTTCAAGATAATCGCGCACATCCTGCCGCGACAGGTCAAGCACGAGCTGGTAGCGGCTTAGGCTGCGCGGACGATCCGGAACATGCAGGCACCAGTCGGGGTGAGTGCGGTATAAATCGCTGTCCGGGGAGACCATCTCGGGTTCGAACCAGAGACCGAATTGCAGCCCCATTTCGTGAATACGATTAGACAGCCATGTCAGTCCGTGCGGCAGCTTGCGTTTATCGACAAACCAGTCGCCAAGCGAGCTTTTGTCATTGTCGCGATGGCCGAACCAGCCGTCGTCCAGCACAAAAAGTTCGATCCCCGCTTTTTGCGCTTCTTTGGCAATCGCCAGTAATTTCTTCTCATTTAGCTTAAAATAGGTGGCTTCCCAGTTATTGATCAGGATCGGACGCTCAAGGTCACGAAATGTTCCGCGTGCGAGACGAGTGCGGTAGAGTCGGTGGTAGGTTTGTGACATACCGCCAAGGCCCTGATTGGAGTAGACAAGAACGGCTTCCGGCGTTTGAAAGGTCTCACCCGGAACCAGCTTCCAGCTGAAGTCGAATGGATTCAAGCCGATTGATGCGCGTGTGGTTTTGTATTGATCAACTTCGATGTGCGCGCGGAAATTGCCGCTGTACACGAAACTGAAACCAAATGCTTCGCCCTGCGTCTCATCAGCATTTTGGCGCATTAAGGCGAAAAAAGGATCATGCTGCGGACTGCTTGCGCCGCGTGCACTATCTATAATTCTGCTGCCTGATACCAGCGGCCGCCGGTCCATATTGCGCTCGTTATTATGTGAACCATAGAAGCTCAGACTGTCAAAACCGTCATCACGAAAATCGATACTTGCGCTTGCCGCGTTCAGAAGACGCAGCACGCTTGTTCCGATATTCTCGAATCGAACGGATCGAGTGATGGCATTGAAATCACGGAACACGCTGTAAGTGAGAACAACGGACAGTCCGGCAACCGAGTCTTGCAAAAGGATATCCAGCGATTGCGCTTCTTGGTCCTGCTCTGCATAAGTAGCGGGCAGACCATCCAGCTTCTTCTTCCCTGAATAAATCACATGTCCCGCGTAGCGCAGATCGGTGACTGTCGATCCGTTTTCAAGCTGGATCTGGTAAGCCGGATGGCGGTAATCTCCATTCCCATATGCCGGATATTCTAAGGGCAGTGTGCTCAGTGTAAAACCGCGCCGCGCGGGATCCGCATACGGTGCGAACGATCTGGGCTTGTCGGTGAGCGGTCTGCTTCCGCGGTATTGGTTAATCTTCTTTCCCCAATAGAGGTGAAGTAAGTAGCCGCTGTCTAGATGCATCACATAGCTGGACGTCCGGGTCTGCAGATGGAAGCATTTGTTTTTCGAATCGTAATTGATCATGATGAAACCTCCAAATTGAAGTCGTTCGTCTGTCGGCATTCGGAATTTTTCAGTTTACAAATCGATTTTAGAGGATAAAATCGTGTAAGTAAAGAAAGCCCATACATTTTTATAAATACGACAAACAATTACCGAGTGCACCATGTTTGCGTTCGCGGATGCCGAACAGTATAGTTAAATTAAGAAATTTTTTGCACTTTGTATGCGGAGGTGAGCAGAAATGGGCTTTTTAAAAAAATTGTTTCAAAAAAGCGAATTGAATGCGAATCAATCGGAACCAAGTGAGGCGGAAATTGCTGCATCCGGAGAATTTTATATGCCGCTGAAGGGTAAGGTTGTGCCCATAACAGAGGTTCCGGACCCAGTATTTTCTCAAAAAATGATGGGAGACGGTTTTGCGATTATTCCGGAAAATGATGTTGTCCGTTCTCCGATTGATGGTAAGATAACGAATATATTTCCTACGAAGCACGCGATCTCACTCAAGTCAGACAGCGGCAGAGAACTTTTAATACACGTTGGATTGGAAACGGTTTCTCTAAAAGGAGATGGCTTCCAGCCGCTTGCTGCGGACGGCTCGACCGTGAAGAAGGGTGACCGTTTGCTGCAGGTCGACTTCTCCAAAATTGCGGACAAGGTGCCTTCTACGATTACTTCTGTCGTGTTTACCAATTTGAATGACGGTGAACATGTCGTTGTCGAAAACGGCAGCGTGTCAATTCAATCTTAATGGAGGACCGAGCAGGTAAGAGAATCAGCTTTTAAAAGAGCTGGATCGATCAATTGAAAGTTTAAGAGCGTAGCGAAATTTTAAAGGAACAGTGGAAAATTCATGGATTACTTTTTCTCGTTTTCCTCGAAAACTTCTATTTACAAACCTTAAAAACCGGCTTTGCCAAATCTCTGGTGAAGGTATCGTCACCGTTGCACTTAGATTGATTTTTAATAATGTTTACAGCAAAAGGCCGAGCATCTGCTCGGCCTTTTGCTGTAAAAAAACAATGACGAATTCAAAATTTGTCATTACCAATATTTTCTTGATCAATCAAACTATTTACGATTACAGAATTTCATCAGATTGCTCTTCATTATGTTAAGGGAAAATATAAATTCAATTAATTGGCTTTTACATGCATTCGATACAATAAAGCTGTCAATCGTTTCAGTTGGTCTATTGTTTTTGCCAGACTGATTTATGTTAATGTTCTGTAAAATGTCGCCTGTCTGACAGAAGAGTCGGCGCGTGCCTGTTTATACTTACTACGAGGATGAGGAGAAGGTCAAATGCACATTTCATTTCTGAATGATGAACACACGGGTGACGTTTCTGAATCGCGAGGAAGCAAGCCGTACCGATCGGCATTCAGTTACGCAAGCAAGCATGGCGGTGATGGGAACAAAGGGTTGTATGATTTGTTTCGGTGTTACGGAACCCTGAAGACATTCAACAAACAAGCAATGATTTTCAGAAAGGGTGATCCTGCAAAGAATGTTTATTTGATCGAAAAGGGTCTTATAAAGATCTGTCAGATGACTTACAGCGGTCAGGATGTAACGTTCTTCATTCGCAGGTCGGGTGAATATTTCGGTATGGCAGAAATCATTCTACAGCAAAGTCACCCATGCTATGCGCAATGCTTATGTGAGAGCCGTATTTGGGTGCTTCAGTCGGACGTAATCAAAGAAAAAATAAAGACAGATTCTGCCATCACCTCCGCCTTGCTGGTCACGCTGACAGCCAGACTGATGCATGAAGAACAAATTGTTGAACAGCTTGTCTCGAAGTCAGTGTCGGCACGTGTTGCATGGCTGATTAATCAGCTCTACTTGCAGCAACCCCAACGCAGTAAATCAGATCCGATTATCCTTACACATCAGGAAATGTCTCATTTGGTCGGTTGCAGCAGACAGTCGCTTTCGGAAGTGCTCAATGAGTGGCGCTCTCGCGGGATCATCCGTTACGATCGGAAACAAATGCTTGTCCTCAAACCGAATGACTTGGCTCAGTATAGTTAATCAATTATTCTCGATTATTCGAGCTATAAAAGGAGTGTCATCATGATTCGTCGACTCAAAAGACTGGGTGTATCTTTTGTACTGCTGATCGGGATATTGGTCGTTTTATTGTCTGGATGCACATCGGGAAATCAATCAGGTTCTGGTGAAACGCACAAAACCGTTATTGAATATTGGCATGTGAACGCACAGACTCAAGGTGGACAGGCAGTCGATGAACTTGTTAAGGATTTTAATGCAAAGAGTAAAGATGTTAAGGTCGTAGCCAAATACAATCCCGACATGTATAAAGGACTGATGCAGAATCTTCAGGCTGAAAAAGCGGCTGGGAAGTCGCCGGCACTGGTTCAGGTTGGGTGGGCCTATCTTGACTATTTTTCCAATAATTTTTCTTATCTTGATCCCAATGATGCGATCGCAAAATTTGATCCTAAAAACAAATCGTTTTTAAAAGAAAATTTTCTGCCTAACGTTTTGCACCTTGCTCAGAATAAAAAGGGCCAGGTTGGTATTCCTTATTCGCTGAGCAGTCCGGTTCTGTATTTGAATAAGGATCTGTTAAAGAAAGCCGGATTAAATGAAAACGGTCCTTCGTCATGGCAGGAAGTCAGGCAATTCGCCGACACCATTAAGAAGAAAACCGGAAATTACGGATTGTATGTTCAGGAGCCTGCGGATACATGGGCTCAGCAAGCCCTAATGCTGAGCAATGGCGCTCAAATTATTACTAAAAAGGGCAAGGCGGTTTTTGCTTCGAAAGAAGGCATTGAGGCTTATCAGCTGTATCAGGATATGGTCGTTAAGGACAAGTCCGCCCTGCATCTTCCATGGGACCAGGGAGTAGATGCCTTTGTTAAAGGAAAAGTAGGCATGCTCTACACCACCATTGCACAGATGAGCAATGTGAAAGCGGGCGCTCAGTTCAAGGTTTCAACCATTCCTTCCCCACCTTTTGAAGGCAAGGAAGCCAAGGTTCCTGCCGGTGGTTCCTTTCTGGCGATTACGGCGCAGTCTGAGGATCAACAAAAAGCGGCATGGGAATTTGAGAAATATTTGTACAGCCGTCAGTCTATGGCCAAATGGACGGAGGCTACGGGTTATGTGCCGCCGCGCAAAGATGTTGCTCAGGCAAAGGATGGTTTAAAGGATTATATTGCCGAGAATCCGATGCTTAAAGCCGCTCTGGATCAGATGGATAAAGCAGTTCCATGGACCTCTTTTCCCGGTAACTCAGGACTTCAGGCCGAACAAATTATGATTGATTCAAGAGATAAAATTCTTGGTGGTTCGGGCTCCGTCTCGAAGACACTGAAAGACGCGCAGCAGCAGATCAATCAGCTGGAAAAATAATAGACCGAATCCGTCATCTGACGAAATGGGAAGGGCATTGGTTTTGCTTCATGAAAACAGTGCCCTTTCCCCACGTAAACAACAAGAAAAAGGAGGAATCGGCAAATGTCGGTGATTAGCAAAAAATGGATCTCTTATTTATTCATTTTGCCTTCTCTTGTAATTTTTGCTGTGTTTCTGATCTGGCCGGGTATTTACACTGTTTACCTGAGTTTTCTTGATTGGAATCTGATTTCGCCGACAAAGCGGTTTGTTGGTCTGCAGAATTATCTAAGTCTCTTTCAGGATCCGACTCTATACAAAATACTGATGAATACGTTTGTCTACATCGTGATTCTTTTGGTGATTAATTGTTTCATGCCGTATCTTCTGGCGTTTGTTCTTGAATTCGTGATTGTCCGAGGGAAAAAGCTGTATAAGAAAATACTTTTTCTGCCCAGTATCATCTCTCTTGTCGTTGGTTCCATGCTCTATGTGTGGATCTTGAATCCGGTTTCCGGCCCAATAGCAATTATTTTCAAGAAAATTGGTATTGATCTGCCCACGTGGAGCAGTACAAGCGGGCTTGTACTGGTTGTGCTGAGTCTGATTACCTCATGGAAAGTCTTTGGCTACAATTTTATTGTGCTCCTGGCAGGCGTTTCCAACATACCTTCGGGTGTCATCGAGGCAGCGAAGCTGGATAATATCCCGCTGCACCGTATTTTTTTTCAGATCGTTCTGCCGATGAGCAGCGCAACCGGTATTTATGTGCTGATTATGACCATTGTTCAGGGACTGCAATATATTTTTACACCGATTAACGTTGTGACTCAGGGCGGACCGAATTATGCCAGTTCCAATATGATTTACCATGCGTACCAGCAGGCTTTTGTCCTTTATAAGACGGGACAATCTGCGGCCCTGTCAACGCTCACTCTGCTTCTGTTTACTATTTTGCTGTTCCTTGAGTTCAGATTTGTCGAAAGGAAGGTTTACTATGCCGGAAAATAAAATGGAGTGGCGCAGGATTATATGGCATCTCGTTCTGATCGTCTTTGTCCTTGTTGCCTTGTTTCCAATTGTATTTGCCGTCTCTAATTCCTTTAAAGGCTTGTCGGAATCCTATAATAGTATTCTTCAGCTGATCCCGGCGCATCCGACCATTGAAAACTATAAAACGATTTTTACGTCACTGCCGCTGTATCAGATTATTATAAATACCTTCACGGTTGCAACGGTGGTGACACTGTTTAAACTGGTAACCAGTTATCTTGCCGCGTACGCCTTTTCTTTCTCACATTTTTTCGGCGATAAGCTTCTTTATTTTCTATTCATAGCGACCATTTTTGTCCCATTTACCGTCACGATGATTCCCAACTACCTGATTATTTCTAGAATCGGACTGCTGAATAATATTTACGGAGTGATTTTACCGCAGCTTTGTGATGCAACAGGGATTTTTCTTCTGACACAGACGATGCGGACGATTCCCAAGTCGTTAATTGAAGTGTCGCGATTAGACGGCGTGAAGACGGTCGGAATTTTGCGTGATATTGTTTTTCCGCTGACTCGTCCGGCCGTTATTTCTATCGGCATTATGTTTTTTATTAATTCCTGGAACGAATACGTATGGCCGACATTGATTTTAAAGGATCGTGCCAACTTTACACTGCCGCTGATTCTTCAAATGTTTATCAGCTCTGAAGGCGGAACAAATTTTCCCATTGCCATGGCGATTTCAATGGTGACGATGTTTATTCCTCTTGTACTCTATCTTTTTTTTCAAAAGTACATTTTGAATACGTTCAGCCAGTCCGGTATCAAATAAAAGGGAGGCATTGATGAAATGTCAGAAACCTGCATCCAGTTGAAATCAGTCAGCAAAATGTATGGGAACACAAAAGTTATTTCTGATTTGAATTTATCAGTAAAAAAAGGAGAACGCCTGATTTTACTTGGGCCTTCCGGATGCGGAAAATCGACGACACTGCGCATGATTGCCGGTCTGGAAACAGTTTCTTCGGGCGATTTGATGATTGACGGGCATCGGATGAACGATGTGCCGGCCGGAAAAAGGCATATTTCAATGGTTTTTCAGGATTATGCTCTGTATCCGCATATGACGATTGAAAAAAATATTGCTTACGGACTGATGGTCAACAAAGTTAATAAAGAGGAGGTTGCCCGACGTGTTGATCAAGTGCTCTCGATTCTTAATTTGAAAGGACTGGAAAGACGTTACCCACGCGATTTATCCGGCGGTCAGCGGCAGCGTGTCGCTTTGGCACGTTCCATTGCCAAACAGAGCACGATTTTTCTTCTTGACGAGCCGTTGTCTAATCTCGATGCGCAGATGAGAGTCAGTGCCCGCAATGAATTGCTGAAGATTCACGAAACGTATCACCAGACCTTCGTCTATGTGACGCATGACCAGATGGAGGCGATGACTCTTGGTCACCGTATTGCCTTAATGAGAGACGGTCAGCTGCAGATGCTTGCTACCCCCTATCAAATCTATCATCGTCCGGCGAACGTTTTTGTTGCAAAGTTTATCGGTACGCCTGCCACTAATATCGTGCATATACACTTAGATGGGGATCATTTTCATTTTCAAAATCATTCTTTAACTGCGGGCAAAGAATGGCTGCCATTAATTGCGGCAAATGGGTCGAATGAATTTCTGCTTGGTATCCGTCCTGAGCACATGCAGCTGTCGAAGATAAATAAGCCGGGTGCTCTGTCCGGAACTGTGAAGCGTGTTGAGGAATATGGCAGCCGGACAGGCGTTATTTTCAATTTTGAGGAAAGTGAAATGATCGCGATCAGCGATAGCCGCAATTGGCGGAATGGCGAACGGATTTATTTTACGTTTAATCAGAAAGCTATGTATCTCTTTGATAAGGATACGGAAAAAACAATTGGTTTTGTCGACTAAAGTAAAGAAAGGAACGATCTTCGATGATCGATACAAAAAGACTGATGTTTATTCACATGTCGGACATTCATCTGAGTCCTGTCTCCGGGAAAAATCTATTTAATATGGGTATTGATACATTGAAAAAGTGCAAGGCTGTTTTCAATGACGTTAGGAGGCGGGGGTTGAACCCGGATTTTTTCATGATCAGCGGTGATCTGATTCATGAAGGAACCGTCGAAGACTATCGCTGGCTGAAGCAGTTCTTAAAGCAAAAATCAGACGAATTTGCTGTACCTGTTTTTGTTTGTCTTGGCAACCATGACGAGCGCGAAGCATTCTGGATCGGGTATAAAGATGCGGGAGTATCCGATTTACGGCAAAGCTACTACTACAGTTTGATGATAAAGGGATTTCGGCTGATTGTGCTGGACAGTAAAAATGATGGCAGGGAGGAGGGGCTGATTAACGAAGAACAGCTGACTTGGCTGAGGAATGAGCTTCATGAACCTTCAGAAAGGGGATCAATTGTTATCCTTCACCATCCGCTTCTTTGCAGCCCACTTAGCTATATGAAATACAGTATTCTTCAAAACACAGATGAATTAATCAGTGCACTTGCAGGAAGCGATGCATGTGCTATACTCAGCGGGCACATTCATTTTAACGCCAATTATCAGATTGAAGGAATCATGAACGCGGTCATCTCTGCCGTGTCTTATGGTATAGATTGCTCAGATCCGGTTTTACATAAATTTATGGATGACAGCACGTACGGCGTTGTTGAGGCAATCGATCATGAAGTTCTGGTTGAGCAGTACAGCATGCCGTCGACCAAAACAATTAAATACGAATTGCCGATTGACCGGAAGTTGCTGTAGACAATGTGAGGAATGCCGGTTTGGTATGTTTAAAAAGACCGAGCAGCCGCTCAGTCTTTTTACCAAGTAAAGAAAGTTTCTCGTTTTACCTTGCTGATACGACGATCAATGTCACAAGATTCGGATAGGCGAGCAGGTTAAACGCCCAATCTGAGAAATAGACGGAAAAATTCCGTTTAAAATAGGAAATGAATAAAAAATTTGCCTAGGTAGACGGAGAAGTTCCGCTTATCGAATCGAAAAACGCGAGAATAGTGGATTTTGCGTTGCATAAGCGGAAAAATTACCCTTATGTACCTGCGAAACAAGCGCTATGATGCAAATAACCGGAAATTTTCCGTTTATTTTATAAAGGGCAACGTGAAAGCTACCCCATCCTGTGGAGTACAGGCTAGGGGATACCCCGCAGGCACTTGCTTTTTTGAGGAGGTTCCGGACTGCCCGCGGTCGCGCCTAATTTGATGCGCGCAACCGGAGCGCATTCAAAACCAGGCGCTTTTTGCCTGGTTTTTCTAAATAGCTTCAGTTAATCGGTGGCCGCGCGATAAAGACGACGGAGAAGAGCAGGAGGAGGAATTCGTCGAACCACCACGTAATCTTTTGCCTAATTTGCGAAATGTTCAGTTTTTTAAATCTAAGTCAAATAATGATTTTTCGTAGTTTTGAATGTAATGCCGAATTTTTTTCTACCTTTGTGAATGATTGTATGGCCTTCCGTTTCTAATTTTTTCTTTTGCGCTTCAATTCCACCAGGATATTTTGGATTCAATTCTCCATTTGCTTTTAATGTTCGCCAATATGGAGTTTTATCTTCTGAGCGTTGGTAACTGGCCCAGGCGGCAATACTGATAAAAATAGCGGCCGTAATCGGGTCGGTAAAATCAGCATCGTTTTTCTTAGAGAAGTATGCTCGAATTTCACCGGTTGTAAGCACTTTGCCAAAGGGAACACGTTTCATTAGCTCATCATAGGCCAGTGGCGGTGCGAAAAACATTTTTGCACCACCATATCTTTTGATTGTGCGTTCATCAGTCACGATTTGAATTTTTGGCATTCCTTTGTCGTTGTGCAGCAGCATGGCGTTAAAATCTTTTTTATCTTCGTCTGCCATTGAAATCGCCTCCTTTATTCACTTAAGTGTAAATAAGTCATTCATTCATTGCAATGAGAGTGTTTAAAGAAAAATGCGGAATTCCTGATTGGATTACATGAAACTTCATTCGCTTAATTGCCGTTGGCGATCCAGGAACCTCTCAACTTGCGATTAGCAGAGTTACTTTGTGTCTACTTTACGGATCAAAAAGACCGAGCAGCCGCTCGGTCTTTTAACATATCTGCAATTAATCGGCAATCGGCCGTGCACGGCGGATAACCAGTATGTTGATAACAATGAAGATGACGGAAAAGAGCAGGAGAATAAGTCCGTCGAGCCACCATCCGGAAAAGCCGGTGCCGCGAATCATGATGTTCCGCAAAGCTTCGGTTGAGTAGTGAATCGGCATCAGATTGCCAATCGCCTGCACCCAGCTGGGCAAGGTGTCGATCGGGAACAGTCCAGACAGAAAGACCTGTGGCACAATGACAAGCGGGATAAATTGGAACATCTGCAGCTCGTTTGATGCAAAGGTCGAAAGCAGGATGCTGAGCGACAAGGCACTGAAAGACAGGATGAACACGATAATCAGCACGTCCAGCAGATGTCCGATATTATATATCTTCAGTACATAGACAATATAACACGTGAGAATAAAGGACTGGACGATGACAAACAGGCCGAAACCGAACATATAGCCCCAGATAATCTGATAGCTCTTAATGGGGGAAGCCATCAGACGGTCCAGGGTTCCAGTTGTCCGCTCACGCAGGAAGGACACACCGCCGATCATGAAAATGAACAGGAATACAAAGATACCGACCATGGCGGGACCAAACGCGTCAAAAGTGTTGAGATCATCGTTTCCGTGCAGATAGGTGACATTCAGTTTCACTTTCTCCGCCGCTTTTGCTTGGTTCGGCTGCTCCGCTTTTGGTGCATTCTGCATGATCTGAGCGAGAGCCCCCGGCGCATAGTGCTGCATCGCTTCAGACATTTGCCGAATTATTTGCTGCTGCGTCTGAATACCTTTCTGCTGTGCTTTAATCACATCAGTGAACTGATTTTTCATCGATGTGATGCTCAATTGTTGCATTTTTTGCATCGACTTCTGAATCTTGTTCATAGCCAGACCGTTGCGCGACGGGTCGCTGCCTTCTAGATGAACCTTAATCGGATCTTTCAGATCAACATAGGCATCGATCTCCTTGTCGGCAAGGGATTGCCGTGCTTGAAGCGGACTCATCCGCGTATAATCAGATGCCTTAAAAGCAGACAGATAGTCGGAAGACTCATAATGAATAATGGCAAGATTCGGTTCGGAGGTTTTCGCCCCGAAAATATACCAGACAAGCGTCAGAATCAGAAGCGGCGCGATAATCAATAGAGCTAGGGTGCGCTTATCGCGGACAATCTGGCGAATGATGCGCCGCGCCATAGCAAGTAGATTTCTCATTTCTTTGCGCCCTCCTTTTCAATCGTGATAAAGATATCTTCTACAGAAGGAACGCCATAGTGTTCGGTTAATGCCTTCGGCGCACCTTCAGCAATAATTTTTCCCTCGCTGAGCAGCCCGACCCGGTCGCACTGCGCAACCTCATCCATGACATGAGTAGTCACGATAATGGTCGCGCCCTTTCCCTTTAAATAATGGAAAAGCGTCCACAGCTTGCGCCGGATCATCGGATCGAGGCCTACTGTCGGTTCGTCAAGCAAATAGAGACGCGGACGATGAACGAGAGCAGCTGCCAGTGAGAGCCGACGTTTCATTCCCCCAGAAAAATTGGATACATTTTTCTTCAAATCCTGATCTAACTCAACCGCTTTCGCTACTTCATCAATGCGCTGTCTCTTCTCCTTGCCGTGCATTCCTTGAATCGAGGCGAAAAATTCAAGGTTCTGATAGGCGCTTAATTCGTTATATAAAGCGTCGGACTGAGCCATATAGCCGAGCGAACGGAATGCGTTCAAGGTCGGGCGCTGTTCAAACAGTTCGACCCGGCCGCTGTCTGCTTTTTCAAGACCGAGAAGGATCCGGACAAGCGTCGTTTTTCCGGCACCGGACGGACCGATCAGGCCGTAAATTTCTCCTTCTTGAAGTGTGAGCGATACATCATCCAGCACGATTTGATTCTTGAACCGCTTGTGCAGATGTTCACCTTTGATCGGGTAGCTCACTGTCATCACATCCTTTATTTGTGCATGCTATTGAACACTGTGTTCATTAATTATGATAAAATGGGTAAGTGAAATGTTCAATAGTCAATGTTTAAGAAAATGGTCATTAATGAACAGATCAGATCAAAGCGTCGATTATCCGTATTCTTTTTTGATCATTGTCTCGAACGTCAATGAGTCCGGAGGGGATATACATGGCATCTGATGCAACAGATCTGCGCGTACTCAAAACACGTGCCGCCATTCAATCACATTTTCTCGGTCTGCTTTTGCAGAAGAATTTTAATGAAATCACGGTTAAAGATATCGCTTCAGCCGCAAAAATCGGTCGCGGCACTTTTTATCTTCATTATGAAGATAAATATAACTTGCTGGAAACCGTCGTCAAGGAAGGTTTAGCAGAGACTGTCGGTAAATTTCGTCCGCATGAATATTTTACAGATGACAAAGTAGTTCCCACACGAATTGTCGGCTTCGCATTGACCATTTTTCAGCACTTTAAGAAAAATGATCGGTTCTTTCGCGCGATGCTGTTTAACGAGGGAATTCCGATGTTTCGACATCGGATGCAGTCACTTTTTCTGGCGAAGTTTCGAAAAGAAATCCAACAAGTGCACCTGCCGCCGCAGAAAGCGGACCCCTTGATGCTGGAAATTCTGCCGATTTTTATTTCATCGGCGATGATTGGGCTGGTCAGCTGGTGGTTCGAAAATCAAATGCGGATATCGGATCGGGAAATGGCGGAAAGGATTTTTCTCATTGTAACGCGCGGGCCGCTCAAAGCATTGGGCCTTGGATTTCAAGATGAGCCGAATAAAAAATCGCCTCACGGAATGTGACGCGATTTTTTATTTGAATGCAGTGCGAGATTCTCAGGCAACCGCTGATCAGCGGAACGACGCATCCGGGAACCGTTCGCTTGCATGAAATAATTAGGTTGCGGGCGGTGCAGAATAGCTTGCGCTTAATTCTGCATTAATTTTTTACGGCTAATTCTTTTTTGTATGCACTATGATCCGTTGGGCCGGTGTATTCGTTAAGGCTGAACGAAGCGCGGATACCGGCAGTGACGAACGCCTTGGCTACTTTAACAGCGTCAAGTACCGACTGCCCCTTGGCCAGGCCCGCGGTTACGGCCGCCGCATAGGTGCAGCCTGCTCCATGAATGTTCGGTGTGTTGATGCGCTCATCGGCGATGATATGAAAGTCTCTGCCGTCATAAAGAACATCGATGGCCTGATCTGTATCGGGCAGTCTGCTCCCGCCTTTCACCAACGCGTTTTTTGCCCCCAGCGCAACGATTTTTTGTGCCGCTTCTTTCATTTGATCGACCGTTGTGATTCGTGGCATTCCGGTTAATCGTGCCGCTTCGTACAAATTCGGAGTGGTGACGAGCGCTTTTGGAATCAGCAATTTAAGTATCGCGGCCGTATTTTCCGGCTGCAACTCCGGCTGAATTTCTTCTTCAGCGCCTTTGCATACCATGACCGGGTCAATGACCACACGTGCTAAATGATTCTTTTCAATGGTGTCGGAGGCAATCTTGATAATTTCCGGTGAACCGAGCATACCGGTTTTCATTGCATCAACACCAATGCCGACGACAATCGTATCAAGCTGTCTCTTTAATAATTTCGTGTCCAGCGTGGTGACACTGTGCGACCAATGCTTGTACGGATCCATTGTTACGATGCAGGTCAGCGCGGTCATGCCGTAAACGCCGAGTTCCTGAAATGTTTTTAAGTCGGCCTGCATCCCCGCACCGCCGCTACTGTCTGATCCGGCAATGGTCATTGCTTTGTGAATTGTATCCATAAACCATCCTCCTCGTACCTATCTTTGTTTTTATTATAATAAGTAATCTTAAAAAAAACTATGTTCGATATTTGGCCATCGTTTCTTTTAAGCCGTTTGAGGAGAAATTTGTCGAAAAATTTTTTGTGATTATTCATTAAATCGATGGACAGGCGAGCCGATAAGAAAGATGTAGACTACTGTCACGAACAGAGGATTAATGGTTGGTGATGGAAGGCAGGTGCTTCATGTCCGGAGATCGTGAATGGATTATAAATTTTGCTGCCTTTCTGGCGATTATTCTTTCAATTGTTTCTCTGCTGATGTTTTTTCGTATTCAGAGATTGAGGATGAGAGAAGAAGGGGAGAAAATTATAAAGAAAATAACCGATGACCTGCCCGTCGGTGCGTTTATCATAAAAAATGGTGCGTTTATCTATGTGAACAGCCGTCTGTGTGAATTGACCGGTTACTCTGCTGAAACGTTGAAGCAGACCAAATGGCAGGATATCGTCTCATTGCAAAATTTTGAGGGGACGGCAGCCGTCATTAATGATTTGCGCGAAGGACGGATCGAGGCGATCGAAGAACGAATTGTTGCAGTACGTGGAGACGGAGCAAGAGTCTCCCTGATTGTCAAAGGCCAAAAAATTAGTGATATGCGTCATTCACACATCTGCGGAGGGACAGCGGATGTCGAGGAGAGCACTTATCTAAAGAGCGGTCACGGCAAAGAGGAAAATCTTATTGATCCGGTAACGGAACTCCCGGGCAGTGTCGCGCTTCGCAGACAGCTTGAACACGAAACGATTGAAAATCCAGCACTGTCGCTCGCGCTTGTGTTCGTTGATATTGACAGCATGAACAGAGTGAACGACACTATTGGAAGAGACGCCGGGGACAAGCTGCTTCAGGAAGCAGCGAAACGGCTGAGAGAATGTGAAGGGGAGCGCGTTTACCACTATCGAGGCGATGAATTCGCTATTTTATTCAAAAATCGAACGCGAGCCGATTTAAAAATGCATATGAAACGAATCATGAATTCGTTTACGGCACCGATTCAGATTCACGATACGCCTTGGTATGAAACGATCACAATGGGTGTGAGCTTTTTCCCGGAGGATGCCGACAGCGGGGGCAGGCTGATTGATTCTGCCATAGCAGCTATTCATTATGCGAAGAAAAACAGCCGCGGCAAATACGAATTTTATAATCCGGGAATAATCAACAGCTTGCGCAAACGGCTTGAGCTGGAAATGGATTTGCGTCATGCGGTCAAACGAAATGAATTTACGCTTTACTATCAGCCGCAAATCGATCTTAAGGCGGGAACAGTTGTTGGTTCCGAAGCGCTGATCCGCTGGATTCATCCGATTCGCGGTGTTATTTCTCCGGGCATATTCATTCCGCTTGCGGAGGAAATAGGACTCATTGAAGAAATTGGCGAATGGGTGTTGCGAACGGCCTGCAGGCAAACCAAGCAATGGAATGACCAGGGGCTTTTACTTAATGTATCCGTTAATTTATCACCAAAGCAGCTGTTCCAGGAAAGCTTGGTAGACTTGGTTCGGTCGTCTTTGACCGAATCGAGTCTGTCGGCGAAACGCCTGCAGCTTGAAATTACGGAGACAGCCGGTGCGGATCTGTTTGTAATGGCGCAGAAGCTGCAGGAACTGGAAGAGATTGGGGTCGGTATCAGTATTGATGATTTTGGAACAAGATACAACTCCTTGAATTATCTGAAACAATTACCATTGAGCCAGCTTAAAATTGATCAATCATTTATTCGAGGCAATCGTCATGATCATCAGGATGTCGCGCTTGTCCGAATGATTGTGGCGTTGGCAAATGAACTTAGCTTGCAAGTGGTTGCCGAAGGTGTCGAATCGGCGGAGCATGTTCAATTTCTGAAACAAACGAATTGTGCGCTTGCTCAAGGATATCTGTTCGCCAGACCGTTAACCGCGGAGCGATTCATTGAACAGATTGACCCGATTCAGCGGCAGCTCAGTGAAATGATTATGTCGGAGATTTGAGCGAAAGTTTGACTAGAACACATTATATTGAGCAGTGTTCAAGAACGAAGATAATTAGGAGGCGTTTTTCATGAAAAAAATGATTGTGCCTACCGCTTTAGTGAGCGGACTATTGCTTTCAGCAACCGGACAGCAGGCTATGGCTGCCTCAGGGCAGGATGTCGTAAATCAAGCGTTGAATTATCAAGGGAAATCATATCAATACGGGGCACCGGCTTTTTCTGAATCGGTGTTTGACTGTTCTTCGTTTACTCAGCTCATCTTTAAAAAGGCAATGAATGTTACATTGCCGAGGAATTCTGCGGCACAGGCTACGGTAGGAACAGAAGTGTCGAGAAGTCAATTGCAGCCGGGCGATCTGCTTTTCTTTGATACGTCTGGCGACGGTGGCATCCATCATGTCGGTATTTACGTAGGAAATGGACGGATGATCAGTTCGGAAGTCACTGTAGGTGTTCACGTCACAAATGTATTCAGCGGCGGAGGTTCACAGTCGTACTGGGAACCCAAATTCAAAACAGCACGTCGAATCGCGGAAAGTGCGACAAGCGTTTCGAACAATAGTCAAGCTGCCAGTGCAGCACCGTCATCAGCAGGGAACACTGCTGTTTCAAACTATACGGTGAAAAGCGGTGATAGTCTCTGGGCAATTGCAAATCGCAATGGTATGTCGGTAGCTAAACTGAAGTCTCTTAACGGGCTGAAATCAGATACCATCTATCCGGGACAGGTGTTGCAATTATCCGGGGGATCAGCTTCTGCTGTAACGGAAAATACGAAGTCTGCACGGTCGTCCGAATCAGCTGCGTCGAATCAACAGAGTTCACCAGCTTCCACCTACACGGTAAAAAGCGGCGACAGTCTCTGGGCAATTGCAACCAAGAACGGAATGTCGGTAAACGCGCTGAAATCTGCTAATGGATTAACATCGGATCTGATTTTTCCCGGACAGACGTTGAAATTTTCAGGGGCAGCGGCATCATCTTCTTCAACTGTGAAACAAACCTCGTATGCAACCGCATCGCAAAAATCATCGGCAAATGCGGATGACGACTATAAGGTGAAAAAGGGCGACAGCCTTTGGGAAATTGCAACACTTCACAGCATAACCGTGAATCAGTTGATGCGGGCAAACAATCTATCATCAATCGTGATTTATCCCGGGCAGCATTTGACGATTCCAAGCAACGTGTAACTCTGCTAATTAAATCGACAAGATAAGCTCGAGACGGATATATTATCTGTCTCGAGCTTTTTTACAAGATAAGAATTAAACAAAAGACTGTGACCAAACGCGCAGATGCGTGATACCTGCGAAAGTGCCAGCGGGGAAGATCTCGCAGGTACCGGCCTGTTCTCGGATCACCCACGGCAAGCGGCCGGCCGGAGTGTCGCTCAAGTCACATTTAAGGTAAGAAATTTTCGCTAATTTTACGCGTACGTCCTTCATGCAACGCGAAAGCCATCACGTCCTGTGAAAGAAGGAACGAGCGTTTTTTTTTGTGCGGTTTTTCTAAATGATGCAAACAGATTACCTCTTAGCAATCATAAGTGAAATTGCTTTAAATTAGGTGGGGATTTTTTTATAATGTGAATAAAAAGTGAACAATGTATGGCAAAAACAATAAAAATGGCTATTAAAAATAAAATGACGATAATTTGTAACAAATATAACTTCATATTTATTTTATTAAAGTTATAATTAAAAGTTTATGCTATAATATCAATGTTTCCTTTGTACGTAGATTGAAGAGAGAAAAAGAAAGGAGGAAGAGCAAAAGTGAAGAAATTAAAAACACACATAAAATCAATGCTTCTCTTGCTGGCGGCACCGATGCTGACCTTGCTCGCCGGGTGCTCGGATAAGATCGCTGTGCTGAATCCGCAGGGACCTGTAGCCAGATCACAATATCATTTGATTATCTGGTCGTTAATTATGATGAGCCTCGTTCTTGCCATTGTTCTTATACTATTTGTTTATGTGCTCGCACGGTATGGCCGTAAAAAGAGCAGCGGATACGATCCTGAAGATACGGGAAATAGGAAACTTGAAATAATCTGGATGATTGTTCCGGTGGTCATTTGTGTGCTGCTGGCGGTACCGACAGTGAAAACACTATTTTCATTGAGCAATCCTCCAAAGGCAACGGCAATGGAGTCCAAAACAGCGGGTAAAACGCTGACGATTGACGTTACCTCGGTTCAGTGGAAATGGCTGTTCCGCTATCCGGATCAGAAGATTGAGACTGTTAATTATGTTGTGATTCCGGCAGGTACGCCGGTTAAATTCCGTCTCCACGCCTATGACGCGATGAACGCGTTCTGGGTGCCGGAACTGGGCGGCCAGCAATATACGATGACCGATATGCCAATGAAGTTATGGCTTCAGGCAGATAAACCGGGCAACTATGACGGACGCAGCTCCAACTATTCTGGTAAGAGTTTTGCGCAGATGACCTTTAAGGTGATGGCACGTTCAGCCGCGGATTTTGACAGTTGGGTACAGGCTGTGAAGAGCAATAAACCGGTTCTGACCCATGAAAAGTATATGGAATTGCTTAAGCCGAATACGGTGAAATCACAAACGTTTTCTTCGTATCCGGAACTAGTTTCGAAGGATTTTAATAAGGCGCAGATGGAGGCGTTGATGAACGGCGAATCGGTCGAAACAGACAAAATGAACAATATGGATATGGATAACGAAAACAACGGGGAAGGGGGTCATGGCCACAATGATTGATTCCATTAAATCGTTTATGGGGTGGTTTTTTGTCACCGGAGATCCGATGATTTATGGTGCGGACGCCTCAATCGCTTTAGCTTCAATTGGTATTGTTGCTGTATTAACTTATTTTAAAAAGTGGAAATGGCTATGGGAAGAATGGCTGACCTCGGTTGATCATAAGAAAATTGGTATTATGTACATTATTGCGGCATTGCTGATGCTTTTCAGAGGCGGTGTTGATGCGTTGATGATGCGCACACAGCTGACTTTGCCTAATATGCATTTTCTTGATGCGGAACACTATAATCAAGTGTTCACAACACATGGCACCATTATGATTATCTTTGTTGCTATGCCATTTATTTTTGGGTTAATGAATATCGCTGTGCCGCTGCAAATCGGTGCACGCGATGTTGCTTATCCATTCTTAAATGCACTCAGCTTCTGGCTGTTCTTTGTCGGGGCGATGCTGTTTAATCTATCCTTCGTCATTGGCGGCTCACCGGATGCCGGATGGTCAAGCTATGCCCCATATGCCGGCGCGGAAATGAATCCCGGCGTTGGGCAAAATTATTACTTGCTCGGAGTTCAGATTTCCGGTATCGGATCATTAGCTACAGGAATCAACTTCCTTGTAACCATTTTAAAGATGCGTGCTCCGGGCATGACTCTGTTTAAAATGCCGATGTTTACGTGGTCCATATTGATTACCTCGGTTATTGTCGTTTTCGCCTTTCCGGCCTTTACGGTTGCGTTGGCATTAATGACCATTGACCGATTGTTTGGTGCACACTTTTTTACGATTGCTGCCGGTGGTTCTCCAATGCTTTGGGCCAATTTGTTCTGGTTTTGGGGACATCCGGAGGTTTATATTGTGCTGCTTCCGGTTTTTGGTATTTTCTCCGAGGTCATTGCCACATTCGCACATAAGACTTTGTTCGGCTATGCCGTCATGGTCTGGTCGATGGTGGCTATCTCCCTGCTCAGTTTTATCACTTGGCTGCACCACTTTTTCACCATGGGCAATACGGCTCCGGTCAATGCCTTTTTCTCAATATCCACAATGCTCATTGCGATACCAACCGGGGTGAAAATATTCAATTGGCTGTTTACCTTGAATAAAGGACGCATTCAATTCACGACACCAATGCTCTGGGCACTGGCATTTATTCCAAACTTTACAATCGGCGGTGTGACCGGCGTGATGCTGGCGATGGCTCCTGCCGACTATCAATATCATAACAGCTATTTCCTGGTCGCCCATTTTCACAGTACCTTGATTGCCGGGACCGTGTTCGGTATCTTTTGCGGCCTGCACTATTGGTGGCCGAAAATGTTCGGCTACTTGCTGGATGAAACAAAGGGTAAATGGTCGTTTTGGATTTTCATGATCTCCTTTAATATTTGTTTCATGCCGATGTATTTTCTTGGATTGATGGGTATGACCCGCCGTATGTATACGTATCCTGCGGGGCTCGGATGGACGCCGATCAACGTCGTGATGACAATCGGTGCCTTTGGCATGGGCGCGGGATTCATACTGATGGCTTACAATATTATTTGGAGTGCGATGCATGGGAAAAAGGATGCAACCGGCGATCCGTGGAACGGCCGCACATTGGAATGGGCAACAGCTTCACCGGCTGCGGAATATAATTTTGCGCGTATTCCCCACGTTTCAGAACGCGATCCGTTCATTGCGGCAAAGGAAGGGCGCAAATCAGGGAATGCGGCATCCGTTCAGCGCTATGCGCCGATCCATATGCCGAATAATACCGGTATTCCGGTCATCATGGCATTGCTGATGTTCGTAGCCGGATTCGGCTGTGTGTTTGAATGGTACTGGATGGCGATTCCGGGAGCAATCGGCGTTATTGCATGCATGATTGCGCGTTCTTTTGTTTACAACGATCATTACTATATCTCAGTTGAGGAAATTAAACGGACCGAATCTGCTACAGGGAGGTTATCCTAATGACAAATGCAACACTGAGTCTGCATGAGAAAGATCAAAGCAAAATGCCGCTTGAATACACGACAGAGGAGGGCGACCTCCGTATTTTCGGATTTTGGATCTTCCTTGCAGCCGAATTGGTTCTGTTCGGCACATTATTCGGTACCTATCTTGTCTTGCAGAGTCACACAGCCGGAGGTCCGACGGCAAAAGATTTGTTTGAGATCGGCCCGGTCATGGCTGAGACAATTATTCTTCTGATGAGCAGTTTTACGTGCGGATTAAGCACAATAGAACTTCGCCGCCATAACAAAAAAGGATTGATCGGCTGGATGAGTGTGACCATTCTGCTTGGACTCGTATTCATTGGACTTGAAGCCAACGAATTTTATACCTATGCTGTGCATGAAGGAGCGCCGCTTTCAAGAAGTGCGTTCCTTTCCGGGTTCTTTGTTCTGCTTGGTACGCACGGCGCTCATGTGTCGCTTGGCATTGTCTGGATTATCGGCATTTTACTGCAGCTCGGCAAACGCGGTATTACGCCGGTCACAGCACGTAAGGCATTTATGGCCGGCCTCTACTGGCACTTTCTTGATGTTGTCTGGATCTTTATTTTTACAGCTGTTTATCTGACAGGGTTGGTGATTTAAAAATGGATGAAAATCAAAAGCAAATGTCGGAGCGGATGGGGGCGGGGTTCCCTTGGAAGCAGGTGATTGGGCTGCTGCTTTCACTGGCACTTACTTTTCTTGCTTTATGGATTGCGGTTGGACTGTCACTTCCGGTACCTGTCACTTTAACAATTATTGTCGGATTAGCGATTTTTCAGGCATTCATTCAGCTGTTCCTATTTATGCATGTGACCGAAGGGACAGAGCCTGTTCATCAACTTATCGGCATTCTTTTCGGTATCTATGTTGCGTTTGCCATTGTTGGCGGAACATTATGGATATTGGCCTACGCACTGTAATAAAGGACTATGTTATGATTAAGGCGGAGCACTTGCTGCCCCGTCTTTTCTGCGCATAGAAAATAATTGGGGAAGTTCATAAATCAGTCAAAAAACGGCATTTGATGAACATTTATGAATTTATTTGATTGATAATGAACGTTTTTCACTTTATAATTAATTACTTGAGAGACCTTTCGGGTGTTTTTAATAGGACAGTCCGTAAAGATGCAAACGATTCCTTGGAGAACTGGGAAATCGCTGCCGGAATGGTATGGATCTGTGTCAAGCGGTAGACAATACAAAAGATTAACCGATCTTAGTAATGAATCCGCTCTCTATTTGAACGCTTGAAAGCTTATCTGCAATCAGTGATTATTATAAAAATTTTAATTAGGAGCTGATCATTCGTGATCTATACGTGCACACTGAATCCGGCGATTGATTATTTTCTGCAAGTGGACAATTTCAGGGCCGGTGAATTAAACCATGTTAAAGCCGACCGAAAAATGCCCGGCGGAAAGGGCATCAATGTCTCCAGAGTGTTGAAACATCTAGGACAAAACTCCAAATGTCTCGGTTTTATCGGCGGTTTTACCGGAGAATTTATTAAAGGAAAGCTTGCTGAGGAAGGAATTGAAGCTGATTTCGTTCCTGTTGACGGTGATACGCGAATCAATGTAAAGCTGAAGAGCGATACGGAAACAGAAATCAACGGAGTGGCACCGCAGATTACCGACGAACAGTTGAATGCCCTCTTTGCGAAACTGAAAAAACTGACTGCCGATGATATTCTTGTTCTTTCGGGAAGCGCTCCTGCTACTCTTCCTGTTACCATTTATAAAGATATGATGGATCACGTGAGCGTAAGCGGTGCTAAAGTTGTCGTGGATACGAGCGGCAAGGCGTTCCGTGAAATTGTCGAAGCGAAACCGTTCCTTGTAAAGCCGAATCATCATGAACTCGGCGAATACTTCGGGGTAACGATCGAGAACTTTGACGAGGTCAAAACCTATGGCAAGAAGCTTGTTGAAAAAGGGATTGACCATGTCATCATATCGATGGGCGGCAAGGGTGCGATCTACATAGACAAGGATCAATACCTCTATGCTCCGCCGGCTAAAGGTGAATTGAAAAATTCAGTTGGTGCCGGTGATTCTCTGGTTGGCGGCTTCTTATCTGAATATGCGGTCAGCGGTGATTTCAAAAAAGCGTTCCAAAAAGGTGCCGCATCCGGCAGTGCAACCGCATTTTCCGTTGATTTGTGTACAAAAGAAAAGGTAGAAGAACTACTGCCCCAAATCAAAATCAGCACGATTTAAGGACGGTTCTGTTCGTGGCTGAGAACGATGGGCTTAACTTTTTAATGAGGAAACGTGAGAACTCCGCCACTGTTAAATAACGACTGGACACCCCTTGGTGAATAAGAGAGGATGGGAAATCATAATGAAAGTGACGGACCTGTTAACGGCAGCAACCGTTAATCTGGACTTGAAGAGCACGACTAAAAAAGATGTGATGGATGAATTGGCAGCGACTTTGGATAAAGCCGGCAAACTGAATGATTTGGCCGAATACCGCGCAGCTCTGGACAAGCGTGAAGAACAAAGCACAACCGGAATTGGCGACGGAGTGGCAATTCCTCATTCAAAAACAGCGGCAGTCAAGGAGGCAGCGATTGCTTTCGGCCGTTCAAAAGAAGGGGTCGACTTCCAGTCCCTGGACGGTCAGCCGGCGCATCTGTTTTTCATGATTGCTGCAACCGATGGCGCCAACGCCACACACCTTGAAGCGTTGTCTACCTTATCGACTTTCTTAATCGATGCGGCTTTCCGTGAAAAACTGATGAATGCCGCAACTGCCGATGAGATTGTTGCTTTGTTTGACGAACAGGAATCAGAGAGTGAAAATGTGGCTGCCGAAGAGAAAAAAGCGGCAGAAAACAATACGGACGGATACGAAGTGCTGGCTGTAACCGGATGTCCAACCGGGATTGCGCATACCTATATGGCTGCCGACGCGCTGAAACAAAAGGCAAAAGAAATGGGCGTATCGATCAAAGTACAGACCAACGGTTCGACCGGAATTAAAAACAGACTCCAAGCGGATGAAATTGAAAAGGCAAAAGGAATTATCGTTGCCGCAAGTATCAACATTGATGTTGAACCGTTTAAGGGAAAACCGCTTGTTCAGGTACCAGTTACGGATGGGATTCGCCGTCCCGAAGAACTGATTAACGAAGTCATCGAAGGTAAAGCGCCGGTTTATCAGGGCGATGGCAGTGCACCGAAAGCAGCCGCCGAAGAAGAACCAAAAGGGAAAAAGATTAACATATATAAGAATCTGATGAATGGTGTCACGTACATGCTGCCGTTTGTGGTCGGCGGCGGTATTCTTATTGCTATTTCCTATCTTATTGCTTCACTTACCGGAGTTGAACTGAAACCGGTAGCCGGTGTTGTGGATGTTCATGATTTTCCGAGTCTGCTCAGCTTTATCGGAAACGGTAACGCGATGTATTTGATGATTCCGATTTTAGCCGGTTTTATTGCAATGAGTATCGCTGATCGTCCCGGACTCGCACCGGGTATGGTCGGCGGTCTGATGGCACTGACCAGCAACGCTGGATTTCTTGGCGGTCTGATCGCCGGATTTCTCGCAGGCTATGTGGTTGAACTGGTTAAATGGGCATTTCAGAAATGGCCGCAGTCACTTGACGGACTGAAACCGGTACTGATTTATCCGGTATTCGGTATCTTCATTACCGGTGCGCTGATGTTCCTGATCAATCAGCCGATCAGTGATTTTATGGAATGGATGACGCATCTTCTGAACAGCATGGGGACAGGAAATCTTGTCCTGCTCGGCCTGATTCTCGGTGGCATGATGGGTATCGATCTCGGCGGTCCGTTCAATAAAATAGCTTTTACGTTCGGCATTGCGATGATCAGTGCAGGGAACTTCTATCCGCAGGCTGCGGTAATGGCCGGCGGTATGGTTCCGCCACTCGGCATGGCGCTTGCGACAACGCTGTTTGCCCACAAGTTTAACCGCGCGCAGCGCGACTCCGGGAAAGTAGCCTATGTGCTCGGTGCGGCGTTTATTTCCGAAGGGGCTATTCCATTCGGTGCGGCAGATCCAATTCGAGTTATGGTATCGACAACGATCGGATCGGCACTTGCCGGCGGATTATCGTTGCTGTTCGGCATCGGCCTTCGTCCGCCGCATGGCGGAATCTTTGTGATACCGTTGGTCAGCAATGGGAATCCGTTCCTCTACGCATTTGCCATTATCATTGGAACGGTCGTTACCGCAATTATTTACGGCATTTGGAAGAAGCCGCTTAAAGAACAGGAAAATGCTTGATCGTTAATTGATCATCGACGTTGAAAAACCTGTGCTGTACCGTTTCTCGCCAGCGCAGTTCATGAACCGCAGCAACAGTTCGCCTGTTCACTGCGGTTTCGTGTAAATTAATTTATGAACAAATAGTAAAAAATTGATACAGTAAATTTTGACAAATAAAACACATTAATTGTACTCGCTTTCAATTTGAAAAGACTCTTGATATAATAATAGCTGTTACGTTTTCCTAACATTTAATTTATATGGGGAAATTAATGTACGGTTCGCCGTATTCATTAGTTTTTGCAGATGCATCCGGCGTACAATTGTATGTGTGGATGTCAGCATTAATCCCTGTTGCGCGTATTCGTTAATGAGAACGGTTCGATTTCAAATGGGCCCGTATTGCATTGCGATATGAATGAGCGATTCAATGAATTGCTGAACTTTTTATATCTGAAGGGTAGGGTGAACAAAAGATGTCAGAAAAGATTACCGGTATTGCTGCTTCCGCAGGTATTGCTATTGCTAAAACTTTTATTCTTAAAAATCCGGATTTGTCCTTTGAAAGAAGTACGATTACCGATAAAGAAGCAGAAAAGGAAAAGCTGAACAACGCTCTTGAAGTATCTAAAAAAGAATTGACGACGATCAAAGAAACTGCTGAAAGAGAGCTCGGAAAAGATAAGGCCGAAGTCTTTGCCGCGCACCTCATGTTTCTCAGCGATCCTGAATTTGTCGGTCAAGTTGTGTCAAAAATTGATGATGAAGGTCTGAGTGCCCAGGCTGCACTTGACGATGTATCGACCTTTTTCATTCAAATGTTTGAAAGCATGAAAGATAATGATTACATGAGAGAACGTGCGGCTGATGTTCGCGATGTGTCCAAGCGGTTGCTGGCGCATTTGCTGGGTGTTTCCTTTACTTCTCCGGCGAGCATAACTGAAGAAACGGTAATCGTTGCCGAAGATTTGACACCTTCAGATACTGCACAATTGAACCGCAAGTATGTTAAGGGTTTTGCGACCAACATTGGCGGTCGTACCTCGCACTCAGCGATCATGTCGCGTTCAATGGAAATTCCTGCTGTCGTCGGAACAAAAACCGTTATGGAGCAGGCTAAAGAAGGACAACTCGCTATTATTGACGGATTGAATGGTGAAGTCATTCTTGATCCAAGCGAAGAAGAAGTTAAAGAATATAAAGCCAAACAAGCTGCCTATAAAGAACAGCAAGAAGAATGGAAGAAACTCGTTCATGAAACAACAAAAACAAAGGACGACGCGCATGTTATTCTTGGTGCAAATATTGGTAATCCGGGCGATGTTGCTGGCGTATTGAACAACGGCGGCGAGGCAGTCGGGCTGTATCGTACCGAATTCCTGTACATGGGCCGCGACAAACTGCCGACAGAAGACGAGCAATTTGATGCATATAAAGAGGTTCTCGAAAAAATGGAGAACAAACCGGTCGTTATCCGCACACTCGATATCGGCGGCGATAAGAAGCTCTCCTACCTGCCGCTCCCTGAAGAAATGAACCCGTTCCTTGGCTTCCGTGCCATTCGTCTCTGTCTGGAACGTCAGGACATTTTCCGCACGCAGCTTCGCGCATTGCTTCGCGCAAGTGCTTATGGCAAGCTGCGGATCATGTTCCCGATGATTGCGACGATTGATGAATTCCGTCAGGCAAAAGCGATTCTCCTTGAAGAAAAAGAAAAGCTTGCTGCCGCAGGCACAAAGATTTCCGATGATCTTCAGGTTGGTATGATGATGGAAATCCCTGCTGCTGCCGTATCGGCAGATCGCTTTGCTAAAGAAGCTGATTTCTTCAGCATCGGCACGAATGACTTGATTCAATATACAATGGCTGCGGATCGAATGAATCAGCATGTATCTTATCTTTATCAGCCATGTAATCCGTCCATTCTGCGCCTTGTCAGCAAGATCATTGATGCGGCACATGCGGAAGGACATTGGGCAGGTATGTGCGGTGAAATGGCCGGCGACGCGACCGCGATTCCGCTCTTACTCGCGCTTGGTCTTGATGAATTCAGCATGAGTGCAACATCGATCCTGCCGGCAAGAAGCCAGCTGCTGAAATTATCCAAAGAAGACTTGGCAAAACACAAGGAAGCGTTCCTCAACCTTGATACGGCTGAAGAAGTGCTTGACTACGTCAAAACAAAAATGATCTGATCGCATAAAAAAAGAACCGGACAAGAACCTCAGAAATGAGGCTTTTGTCCGGTTTTTTGTTATACACTGGTATTAAGTAGCCCGGCAGAACGCCGCTTCCTGCGGCATACCGGACACCAGGCCTCCATGAACGTCGCGCCGACGGTTTGGCGAAGTCAACAGGTAAAAAAAGTTTATCTTTTACCTTGTTGAGGCGACGATAAGGTCATAAAATTCGGTCAGGTGATCAGGTAAGTGCTAAATCTAAGAAATAAACGGAAAAATTCCGCTTATTTTATTTGAAGCAACACGAAAGCCACCGCATCCTGCGGAAGTAAGAGCCGGGCGCTTTTTCCTGATTTTTTCTAAAAAGGGGAAATTGTAAAATGATGGGCAAGACATCTACGCGACGGAAGTAGCGGTTATCGATAGAGCCGTTCTATACAATTCGAGATTTCATGACCAAAATACTGCGTACTGCTCTATGATGAACTGAAAGAAAGAGAATGCTGCACAGTTGATGAAAATTGCGAAACAGCTATAAAAATGGGGGATTATAAAATGAAAATAAAGAAAACATATTTTCGCATGTACGTTAGCAATTTAGATGAGGTATTGCCATACTATGAGAAACTGCTTGGTATACATCCGGACTTACGGTTTAAATATCCAGAAATGCACCTAGAATTAGCTTCAATCGGTGATTTTCTATTTGTTGCAGGGAAATCTGAGGATTTGAAAACTTTCAATACAACCAAAGTGACGTTCATGGTTGACGCACTTGACGATTTTCTCATTTATTTTGAACAAAACAATTTTGAAATAATAAGAGAACCACGAATTGTACCAACCGGTAAAAATGTAACGGTCAGACACCCCGACGGTCTTATTGCGGAATATGTTGAACATCAACCTGACCAAGTAAAATCAGTCAATCTGACAAAAAACAAGTCAATCTAATTGTTCAATTTCGCACCCCGTCTTCTGTTGCGTCGTATCACTTATTACCATCCTTAGTAAATGATTTCTTTCGCAAAAAATGAAGCTTTCCCAAAAGGGGGTTCTAAACCAGTTCATAATTCCAAAAGGTGCATAAATCAAGGTTTTATATAATCAAAGAGGATGTCTCATTGTCAAAAAACGACTTTAAGGCATCCTTTTCTTTTCAACTTTTTAATTGTTAATTATTTCTTCAAAACCCGTTCAAAAACCTTTTTGACCTTTGGCGTGACATAGTGGCTGCCGCCATGCTTTTGCGTGTTTTCAACGATCATGGTGACCATCAGCTTCGGGTTGTCCGTATTATAGGCGACGAACCAGCCGTTTTCACGTCCGGATTCTCCCTGTTTCTTTTTAAATTCCGGCGTACCGGTTTTTCCGGCTAGGGTTAAGCCATTTATTTTTGCATCATGTGCGGTTCCTGAAGGATTGTCGATGACCTGGATCAAATCTTTATTCAATAATTGAGCGATACCGGCGGACATAACATTTTTCTTCCAGAAGGTTGGTGGATCATTGGTTTTGATCAACCGCGGCTTGATCATGCTGCCGTCATTAACAAATGCTGAATAAATCAATGATAAATGAAGCGGATTGACACTGACCTGGCCTTGGCCATAACCGGAGTTGGCAAGAAGCGAATCACTGTCCAGCTTACCATCATTTGAAATGGTCGATTTGCGCATTGGATAGTCGATCGGTAAGGACTCGCCGAAACCAAATTTCTTAACATCGGAAGCAAAGGCTGAGCCGCCGATCTTGAGCGCCGTTTGAGCAAAATAAATATTGTCCGATTTGAACAGCGCGGTTTGCAGATTGACCTTCGGATCGTGATTGACTCGAGTGACATAGTAGTCGCCCCATGAACTATTATTCTGCCATTTGCTTCCGCTGATGGCGATCTGAGTGTCAGGATTAATTGCTTTATGAGTTAAGGCAATCGCTGCTGTCAGCGGCTTAAAAGTTGATCCGGGTGCGGATGCAGCAGTAAACCGATTTCTTAGCGGTTGTTCCTTATCATTGCTCAGCTTTTGGTATTCACTTGATGAGATTCCAAGGACGAAATCATTGGGATTATAGGATGGCGTACTGACCAGTCCGAGAATGTCGCCGTTTCTCGGATCAATAGCAACTCCAGTTCCCGCATCTTTTTTTAGCTGGGCATACATGGCGTCTTGCACATTTCGATCAATCGTCAGCTGAATATTCTTACCGTTAACCGGATTTTTCTTAGCAATTGTCCCGGCTGCGGCTCCCGTGGGATCAAGTAAAATGATCGCTGCCCCGTCGTGTTGCCGGAGTTGCTTTTCGAATAGCAGCTCAAGCCCAGTTTTACCAATTACTGAGTTGGCGTTGTAGCCTTCGTTTGGATGTTCTTTTAAAAGTTCGGCAGTCATTTTGCCTACATATCCGGTTAAATGCGCACTTGCATTTTTATCAGGATACACCCTGCTTGAAACCTCTGTTTTTACGACACCGGGCAGTTCGGTTGCTTCCTTGATAAGTTTTGTTTTCGCTTGGTCCACGGTTGTAATCGGCACGAGGCTGTCTGCTTTGACCCATGAAGCGGCAAGTGCTTGATCAATTTGTTCTTTGCTGACACCAAGCAGCCCGGTCAGTTTCTTAATCGTTGCTGCCTTGTCACTGTCCGATCCCATCCTGCCGGGAACAAGATCAATTCGTGCGGCAGTGCCGTTCACTGCCAGAGGCTCGCCGTTGCGATCAACAATTTCTCCGCGCGTGCTGGCGAGCGTATCGACACGTATTCTCGAACCGGTTGTCATTTTAGGAAGAATCAGGCTCGGATTCCAGTTGATATACCAATTCTGCTTATCCCTCCGTTTCTCTTCCTTCAGCTGTACCGATTGAGAAAATTTAACCGGCCCGGCTACCGTATTGAGGGTTGCCTTCAACTGCACGGTGCCTTCCTTTTTTGTATTCTCTTTAATACTGGTTTTTAATTTACCTGCTTCGATTGCTTCATAAATTCGTTTGTATCTGGAAACAAAGTCTGCTTTACGAATACTCTTTTGTGATTGTTTTGAAAGAAGAGCATACATTTTGGAAAAATCTTGTTTCTGCCATGCTTTGACATAGTCTTCCACACGGTCCTTTGCTGTCGGCTGATTGCTGCCGCACGATGAGAGCGTGAGGAGCGCGACAAGAAAAAAGATAAAGAGGATGGGGAGCTTAAACTGATGCTTATTCATTAAGGAAAACACCTCCATAAAGTTCAAGACGGGGCTAATCATCACAATTATATTCCATCATGATTTATTCCATTCGGGTTGTCCAAATACATTTCAGTTTCTATTATATCGGATTGGACGTCGAAGTGTTGATTTGCACACATTAAAAATTATGAAACAAGAAATAAAAAAGCTTGCATTTGACGTTATGTTTCCGGAAAGGAATTTTTTTGACGCAAATGTTGCGTGGCATGGTAGTATGGTAGAGGAACGAGAGGTGAACGGTGAGACGATGAAACTGGTTATTTTGGAGACAAGCGATGTTCATGGAAACATCTATCCCATTCGATACGCAGACAACAGTCCGGAGGATGTCGGGATGGGAAAAATTGCAACACTTGTGTATAAAGAGCGCGCCAAGCATCCATGCACTTTATTAGTAGATAATGGCGACATGATTCAGGGGACGCCGCTGCTTTATTATTACGCACGATTTGATCACAAGCGTCCAAATCCGATGACGGTCATTGCAAATAAACTGAATTATGATTGTGCTGTATTTGGCAATCATGAATTTAATTTTGGCAGCGATGTGCTGAATCGGGCAGTTGATGCCTCAAAATTTCCTTGGTTGGCCGCTAATATTGTTCATGAATTAACAGGCAAACCATTTTTTGGCACACCTTATATCATAAAAAGCTATACTCATGGTCCTTGCGTGGCTGTTCTGGGTCTGACGACGAAATATGTGCCGAACTGGGAAAAGCCGGAACACATTAAAGGGATGCGTTTTGATGATCCGGTGGATACGGCTAACAAGTGGGTTCCGTTTTTAAAAAATGAGAAGAAAGTGGATGTTGTGATTTTATCTTATCATGGCGGCTTCGGACGCGATCTGGATACAGGCGAAGCGATTGAAGAGCTGAAAGGCGAAAATCAAGCATACCAGATTTGTCAGGATGTGCCGGACATCGACGTATTGCTCACCGGACACCAGCATCGGATGATCTATGGAAAGACAATTAACGGAGTGGCTGTTATTCAGCCGGGATGCAATGGCACGCATCTGGGAAAAGTGACGCTTGAACTGGAACGGGCAGTCAAGGGCTGGCAGATTACATCGAAAAGCTCCGAACTTCTTTCCGTTCGGGGAATCAAGTCGGATATGTCGCTGCTCAGTTATGTGGATGTCTATGAGCGGGATGCGCAGACTTGGCTGGATCAGCCGCTTGGCAAGATTGACGGTGATATGCGTGTTCACGATCCGATGAAGGTGCGTACTCGGGATCACCCGCTGATTGAATTCATCAATCGGCTTCAAATGAAAGTGTCTGGTACGGATATCAGTTCGACCGCACTTTTTAATAATGAATCGCCCGGGATGCCTGAGCATGTGTCGATGCGCGACATTGTCGCAAATTATATCTACCCGAACACTTTGCGGGTGCTGCGGATCAGCGGGCAGGATATGCTAAATGCACTGGAGCGGTCAGCATCCTACTTCGAGACGTATATCGGCGGGCCAATCCAGGTTAGCAAGGCATTTACCGATCCGAAACCGCAGCATTACAACTATGACATGTGGGAAGGGATTGACTATATCATCGACATTTCCCGTCCGGCGGGGGAGCGTATTGTTAAGCTGAGTTACCATGAAGCGCCGGTGAGAATGGATGGCCAGTATGATGTGGTGATGAACAATTATCGGGCAGTCGGCGGCGGTGATTACTTTATGTTCTGCAAAAAACCGATTGTCAAGGATATTCCGGTTGATGTGACGGAGCTGATTGCCAATGAAGTGCTTGAGAAAAAAATAATTAAAGCGACCGTTGATCATAATTGGAAAATTGTTTATTAAAAGTAAAGCTGTGTCAAAAGATTATGTTGGTCGTCACTATTTATTGGCTTATTCGTGAAAAGCCTTCTGAAAGACTCATCTGTTTGGCTGCGTTCACCTTCAAAATCATCAAAGGCCAATAAACCAAAGGAAAAGGGACAACTATTCAGGGAGGAGAAAAAATTGGTGAAACACATTTTGAAAAATGATTGGGAACCTTTGCTGAAATCGGAATTTGAAAAGGAATATTATCAGAGACTGCGGCAGTTTCTCAAAAAAGAGTATACAACGAAAACCATTTATCCTGATATGTACGATCTCTTCAATGCGCTAAACTACACGCCTTACGAAAAGGTGAAAGTGGTTATTCTGGGTCAGGACCCTTATCATGAACCGGGTCAGGCACATGGACTCAGCTTTTCGGTGATGCCTGGTGTGCAGCCGCCGCCGTCGCTGCAGAATATTTTTAAGGAATTAAAGGATGACCTCGGCTGTGAGATCCCAAAACACGGATGTCTGATCGAATGGGCGCGTCAAGGCGTATTGCTACTCAATACGGTTCTCTCCGTTCGCCGTGGCGCTGCGAATTCGCATAAGGGCATGGGTTGGGAACAATTTACCGATGCCGTCATCCGCGATTTAAATGAGCGGGAGCAGCCGATCGTGTTCATTCTTTGGGGGCGAAATGCCCAGGCTAAGGAAGAACTGATTACGAATAAGCAGCATTTCATCATTAAATCGCCGCATCCGAGTCCGTTTTCCGCGCGATACGGTTTCTTTGGCAGCCGTCCTTTTTCACGAACCAATCAGTTTTTGCAATCGGTTGGCGAAGCACCGATTAATTGGCAGATTTCCATCGAAGAACCGGAACTTGATAAATAAAAAAACACCGATTTGCCGAGGCACTGCGCCTTGACGAATTGGTGTTTTTTATAATAAAAGGCGATTAACGCTACCGGAAAAACTAAAGCTTGGCCACATCAAGCTTTTTTTATCATTGGGATGGACGGACACAACCGTTATTAGTTAGCATTTTCAAACGCACGACTGATTTGCTTCTGCTTGATTAACAGCAGCAGATAATAAACGACGTAATAAGCAAACATGATTAAAAGCAAACCGGCTGACCATGCACTGTTCGTGTTTATTTGCTGCGTGGCGGCTGTGTTTCCTTGAGGCATGCCGCTCGAATAAACTTCATAGAATCGGTAAAGAAGCCGCCCGATAAATAGGGCGCTGACCACACCGCCGATCCATATATTGGTTCGGTAATGCCAACGATTATCCCGATGTTCCAGTTCTGTCATTTTTGAACTGTAATAAGCCAGAGCTGCTCCGGCAAGCAATCCTAAAAGATCCGAAACAATACTGATTGGATGAGTGAGGCTGCCCGAGAGAAAAAATAAGCCAATAATCGTGAATAGTGTTATGCGAATCAACATGCGTTTTACTTTAAAAAGCTGCCAGCCGATGTTGCGGCGAATGCGGCGGTAGAGGGCAAACAAAATAAATATGATCACGATACTCCAGGAATAATTCATTGGCAGGCGCCTCCTCTAAATCGTCATTTTTTTCTGAACCAGTGAAATAAGCGATCCGCATCCTGTTCGTCAAGCTGATGAATGGTAAAGGTTTCTTGAGTGGATGCGCGAATGAACGTTTTACATGTGGATAGGTTGAGTTTCTTTTGAAAACGTGACTGCCTTTTCGCAAACGATTGAATATGTTGCTTTGTCGTAATAGTTGTGGTTTTCGTTAACCATCGATTCACAACAATGAGCCGCTTATCTATGAGTGCCCAGCCCTCTGAACGATTCTTAAACCAAATATACGCAAGAATGAACGGGAAAGCAATAAATGTATATTTCCCCCAATCCAACCACCAAGTAAGTACGGAGCATAGAACGATCCAAAAGGCCGCAGGCAGAATCATGCGATAGAGCGTGCCTCGCATGGGTAACGGATGGCGTTCAATCGGTCCGGAAAATCTTGGGATCGCTGTTTTGAGAAAGTCAGGCAATTCTTTTTTCCGGAGGAGCGGGAAAACGAGAATCGACCCGCCGTCACTTTTTTCCAAATCGATGCTGCCGCTGCAATCGGCATAGACCGTGCACCATCCGAACAATTGCTGGAACCACTGTTCTTTGATACGTATCGCTTGAACGCGGTCGGTTTTATACGTCTCATCACTTGTTTCCCAAACACCGCGATGAATGCACCATTCTTCTTCGTATATGGATAGCTTGAAGAACCCCCATCGAAGCAGCGCGCTGACCAAGGAAAAAAGCCAGAACAGAAGGATTGCCACTCCAATAATGATGATAATTCCGACAAGCGAGGCATGTTCAAGGTAACTCAATGATCGCCCTTGGATGCTATCGGGTATAAAGTCATCCGCTTGGGACCAAAGGCCGGCCACTGCGGCAATCATAACGCCTATCTTGGATGAAAGCAGTGAGGCGGCGAGCAGCCGTTTTCCGGAGAGCAGATAGATTTTTTTAGGTAAATCTTTGCTTGTTTGTACGGGCTTTTCCTCAACGGCCGTGGCGGATTGCTGCGTTTTTCCTCGGCTGACCTCGGCCTTGATTCGTTCCGCTTCTTCAAGCTTGAGCGCGGAGAGAACCGTATCGCCTTTGGATGCCTGATCCGCGGTGTCGAATTTTAATTGAACGACGCCCAGCAGACGAAGCAGCAGATTCGTTTTGATCTGCACCGATTGAATTCTCTGAATGCGTATGTAACGGTCGCTGCGGACGAGAACCCCTGAACGGATATGAAATTGATCATCGACGAACTCATATTTGAACCGCAGCCATTTAAAAAAGTTGAAGACAACGATAACAAGCGGGATGATGAGAACATAGCCGATGATATCGCCTAAGTGACGAACGCCCCATACAAAGCCAAAGCCCAGCGGCACGATGATGCCTCGCAGTGTTGCGACGGCATCACTGATTATGGCGAAGAAATGAAGATGCTTGCCGTTAGATTTCATTAGCCGGATTCTCCTTAATCAACTCGGCGATCTGATCACGAAGAGCGAGCGCGTCCGACTCTTCTAAAGCCGGAATTTCATGCGCACCGGCCGCAGTCGTGACAGATACGGCAGTCAGGCGGTGCTTGCGCAGCAGCGGCCCTTGAGTGGTCTCTACATTTTGCACGCGAGTAAACGGAATAACGGTCTGTGTAATGATGAAGATGCCGTCTTGAATCAATAGATCCTCTTGTCTGATTTCGTAGAAAAAGGTTCGGTAATTGATCGTTGGGAAAATAAATACGTAAAGGATCAGGTGGAGAATAGTGAGCGCGGCAAGCGCGGCGACAATGTAGAATAGGAAATGCGGCCAGTCAAAAAAGAAAATACTCGTGACGAATCCGCCGATGCTCAGCCAGAAAGCGATGTTCGTCATAATCGCTCTCTGGCGCCAGATCGTTAGAATTCGAGGATTAAGTTGTCTTTTTTCCATAAAGGGCACCTTTCTTTCATGCTGAGGCATGTTTGAGTCCTTTTGGAAGACTCGTGCAACAGTCATATTTTCATCCTAGTAAAATTATAGCATGGCCGGATAAACAATTATAAAAGGAAATAAGTGGAATTTATGGCGTAATTATGACATAAAAAGTTTTTGAGTGATCAGATAGGTGCTGCCTCGTACAATTCATTGCGAATCGTTCTGAATAAAAGGGTATATCAAGTAGTGAAGGGAGGAATCGAGAATGAAAACGTGTCCTCATTACAACGGTTATCAAAGTGGTACGGACATCCGCCTGAACCGATCTGTACAACAAGTTAAATGTCCCGTATGCAACGCAGAACTGGAAGTCGTTGTCCGTGAAGAAACAGGTATTAAGGAGATTAAAGCAATACAATAAAAACCGGGCTTGTCCCGGTTTTTATTTAAGGTAAAGAACGTTTATTGTTTTGCCTTGCTGGTACGACGATCAACGTCATAAGATTCGGTTGGGCGAGCAGGTTAAGCGCCCAATTTGATTTGAGAAATAGACGGAGAAATTTCGCTTATCGAACTGTAAAGCGTATAAATAGAGGATTTTTCTTTGAATAAGCGGAAAAATTACCCTTATTTACCCGTGAAAGAAGCGCCATGATGCATATAAGTGGAAAAATTTCGCTTATTTTATAGGGACAACGAGAAAGCCATCGCATCCTGCGGAATAAAAAACCGGGCCAATTCCCGGCTTTTAATTGACACGATTCATTTTTTCATATTCCTCATATAGCTTGCGCCTGAGCAGTTTGCGCGATGCATTCTCAGGCAGCTTCGCAAGAACGAAAATGCGCTTCGGCACCTTGTACGAAGCTAAATGCTGTTTACATTCGTTGATTAGTTCCGATTCGGAAAAATCGGCGCCTTCTTTAAGACTGACGAATGCGATGGGCACGCGTCCCCATCGACTATCAGGGATACCAATGACTCCTGCGCAGGAAATACCCTTGCAGCCGTTTAGAACAGATTCGACCTCAGCGGGGTACACATTTTCCCCGCCGGAAATGATCAGGTCTTTCCGGCGATCCAGCACGAACAGAAAGCCATCCTTATCGAGATAACCGATATCGCCTGAGCGAAACCATTCACCGTCAAAAGCCTCGTGTGTCGCTTCAGGATTATTTAAATAGTAGCTGAAAACGGTTGGGCCCTTAATCATAATTTCCCCCGGCGTATTGGGTGCGGCCGCTGAGATACGAACTTGGAGTGGAAAAAGCGGCTGACCCGCCGAACCAGCCTTTTCAAGCATGTACTCAGGCGGCAACGTGACCGCTTGCGAGGCCGTTTCACTCATGCCGTACGTTTGATAAATGGGCATTTGCAGATTCAGGCAACGCTTAAGCAGTGCATTCGGCACCGGTCCGCCGCCAAGCAGCACACATCGCAAGGTTTTCGGATAAGTATTTTGATCGCCGAGTGTGTCGATCATCCGTTGCAGCATAGAGGCAACGACGGAGATATGCGTGATACCGCCGCACGTAATTAATTGATTGACGGTCTGCGGATCAAACGTTTCCTGCAGATACACCGTCATGCCGTAAATCACACTTTTCATTAAAATGGACAGACCACTGACATGAAAAAGCGGGACGCAGCAAAGCCACTTGTCATCGGGTGAAAGTCCGAGATTAATTAAGGAAGCGTTCGCGTTCCACCAATGGTTTCCATAGCTGAGCACGACACCTTTCGGATGTCCGGTTGTACCCGAGGTGAAAATAATCGTGCATGGATTTTCTAATTGAATTTCTCTATTAAAGTCGTCCGGCAATGCTTCGCAGTCTGTCCACTTTTCTGAATGAATAAGCGCACAGCTGACTCGTGCGCTGACTTGCGATGCCTTTTGTTCAAACTTTTGATCTGTAATCAGTAATCGGCAGCCACTGTCCTGAATTTGGCCGGCAAGCTCATCCGCCGATAATCGGGTATTCAGTGGCACCATAACCGCGCCGAGCATCATCAGCGCGTGGACGGTGACGGCGTAAGGCAAGGTATTGCTTTGGAGCGACGCGACGCGATCGGCAGAATGAACTCCAGCCGATCGAAGTGCCGACGCAGCTTGGCGCGTGCGCACGAGTAATTGTTTGAATGTGAGCCGAGCGTCTTCCGTTTCGAATGCGATCCGATTCGGAGTCAGCCGCGCACGCTGGTTAAGCCACTGCGGCATGGACGGATTTGTTTCCGAGATCATGGGAACTTAGGAAATCTGCTGAAATCCGGATCGCGTTTCTCTTTAAAGGCATCGCGTCCTTCTTTCGCTTCGTCGGTCGTGTAGTAAAGAAGCGTCGCGTCGCCGCCGAATTGCTGAAGTCCCGCGAGTCCGTCCGTATCCGCGTTGAACGACGCTTTGAGAAATCGGAGCGCGGTCGCACTCTTCGACAGCATTTCCTGCGCCCATTTTACAGTCTCTTCTTCCAGCTGATCGAGCGGCACAACTGTGTTGACAAGGCCCATATCCAGTGCCTGCTGCGCGTTATATTGACGGCACAAATACCAAATTTCACGCGCTTTTTTGTGACCGACAATACGCGCTAAGTAACCTGCACCGTAGCCCGCGTCGAAGCTTCCGACTTTCGGTCCGGTTTGACCAAAGACCGCATTATCGGCGGCAATTGTTAAGTCGCACACGACCTGAAGCACATTTCCGCCGCCAATCGCATAGCCAGCAACCATCGCGATGACCGGCTTCGGAATGATTCGAATCAAGTGCTGCAGATCAAGCACATTCAAACGTGGAATATTATCTTTTCCGACATAACCGCCGTTGCCGCGTACCTTCTGATCGCCGCCGGAGCAGAACGCTTTTGTTCCTGCACCGGTAAGGATAATGACGCCGATTGATGCATCATCGCGTGCCCGGGCGAACGCATCGATCATTTCAACAACTGTATTGGGTGTGAACGCATTGCGCACATGCGGACGATTAATGGTGATTTTTGCAATTCCCTTATAGGTTTCGAAGAGAATATCTTCATAGTCTTTCATTTTTTGCCACTCAATTGAGGACATGAGTTCACCTGGCTTTCTGAAAAATAGGTTGATTTGTCACCGTTTTGTCAAAAGTAACACTCATATTGTAGCACAACTCATAGAGCTTTTCCGATTAAGGGTTTACTTAGAAATGAATGCTATGGGGAGAATTTGACAAGAGACTGTCATTGGTGGACAATGCGGAAGACCGAGATAAGCATCCATCACCATTGAAATTGCAGAGGGAGCAAAAGATGAACAATTACAAATTAACGATTCAGTATGACGGTGGCCGTTATAAAGGATGGCAGCGGCTGGGCAATGATAAGAATACAATTCAAGGAAAAATCGAAGCGGCGCTTACGGTGCTTGACGGCGATCCTGTGGAGATCGTCGGTTGCAGCAGAACGGATGCCGGCGTTCACGCACTTGGTCAGGTGGCGAATTTTAAAACGAAGAAGCTGCTGACTGAGGAAGGAATATATCATCATCTGAATCATCATCTGCCTCAGGACATCAGCGTGATTGACGTGGCACGTGTGCCGGAACGTTTTCATGCCCGCTATAATGCCAAGGAAAAGAGCTATTTATATAAAATTTGGAACGGACCAATCAGCAATCCGTTTATGAGGAAGTACAGCATGCATGTGGATGAAAAATTGGATGTCGGACTGATGAAGCAAGCAAGCCATGATTTCATTGGCACCCATGATTTCACCGCTTATGCCAACGCAAAATCAAAGAAAAAACCGGCAGTTCGCACAATCTCAGCAATTATAATTGACGCGCATGACGACTTCATCGATATTCGCTTAACCGGAGACGGATTCCTGTACAACATGGCGCGGAAAATGGTTGGTACATTGATTGAGGCCGGACTCGGCGTAATTGATGCATCTGCGATCCTACAAATTCTAGAATCCAAGAAACGCGTGCGAACCGGCCGCATGGCCGAAGCTTGCGGACTATACTTGGAAAAGGTTAAGTATTAGACCACTCAGCATGAATCGAAACCTCAAAGCAGTACAGAGAAAGAATGTCCATAGTCCATGATTTTTTGTTTGTTAGAATTTATTGATAAGTGAAATGATGCTCATAATTCACACCACTAGAAATTAATATTCTAAACGAGACCACTTGCTTAGGTAAGCGGTCTCGTTTAGAGGATAAGCTGTGGCCAATTATATATAGAGATGATTCGGATCATTTTTAATCATGATGAAAACTAATAGTAATTAAATTTATTTTTTATTCTATGTATATTGACAATTGAAAAATAAGGCATATAATCTTCATCATCATTAATAAACTACTAAATTTTGACAAAAAATTAGTGAATTTTCGAAGCCTCCTTAATTCTTTGTAACTTTGTAATACTTCTGATTTCGAGACGGCTCTTTTAATATGCGCAAACAAAAATGCTACCCGTAATGATCATTAAAAACAGTTATGCGTGTGCTGTTTTTCCAAATAGGAGTGATAAAATTTGCATGAATATGGTTCGAATAAAATTTACCGCGCATTGCTTAATGCGAATGTTCTCAATGGTATTGGGGACAGTTTATTTAATATCGTATTTATCATCTACGCCGCAACACTGCCCTACAAAACACTAGCCGTTTCTCTTGCCTCATTTGCAACGGTATTTCCCATCTTACTGCAACTCTTAACCGGTTACTGGGCGGATCAGACTCGGAAAAAAGTGAATAAACTAATCGCAACCCGCGCGATCCAGTGCGGATTGTTTTTGATTCTGGCAGTGACATTTACCCTCAATCATCAATCAATCCCATTGCTTCTATTCATACTACTGTTATTAATTATAGTTAGTTCTGATGTACTGGGCGAGTATAACAGCGGAATAGGGATAACTGTTATCAAGCATTCTGTTACCCCGTCTAACATAGATGATGCTGTTTCTTTATCCTCTGCCATGACTCAGATTGTGAGTATCGTTTTTCAAGGACTCGGTGCGGGACTGATTGTATTATTAAATCATAATTATGGGCTGTTCGCATTAATTAACGCGTGCACGTTTTTAGGCGCCGGTTTGATCATACTGAAAAATAGAAAAGAGATCGCTTCTAAAACGGATATAGATCCCAAGAAAACCGAATCGCCTTCCGTGCAGACCGAAAAATCGACGCATCATTTCTTTGCAAGCAGCTGGGAAACGTTGAAAGATCTTCGGCATCAGTCGACGATTTTTCCAATTTTAATTCTCTTTTTCTTAGTCAATTCAATCGGCGGCAGTTGTGAGGGCCTAATCAGCGTCACTTTGGCGAATCAATCGTTTCTTTGGCTCGGCAACTTCGGCAATACGCTGGCAATTACATTAATCATTTTTTCAGTAGGCATGATTTTGGGAGCTCTTTTAAGCAATGACTTTCTTAAAAATTGGCAGATTACATCCATCCTGAATGTCACGCTTTTCAGCCTTGTTCTAATGGCACTGGATTTTACAATTCTAGGCTCTGTTTGGGTTCTATTTATAGCAGCATTTATGGCTGCTTATACGCTTAGTAAAATCAATGTGCGCTTTTCATCCCTGATGATTCAGAAAATCGATGAAAAACATTTGGCTTCTACTGCCGGAGTCATTAATACGCTGATGATGGTTGGTGCACCTCTAGGGCAATTCGTTTTTCTAGGAATTGCGAATATCATTAATATTCATGTTTCCTGGTTTTCTTATGGTGTCATTTCCTTAGTATTAATTGCATTTTCAATTTCGGTAACAAATAAATCGAACCAGTCGGTCTCCGATGAAAAAACAATTTAAAATCCTCTACAGCCTGCGGTCTGTACTTGGAAAAGGTTAATTATTAATTGTTGGGGCAATGATCGCGTTTGATTTGATCTCAATGATGCCATTTGGCGTGAGACGAACAAAAGGAAGATGCAGCTCGGTCAGGAAAAACAGGCAGAAGAACGGATCATCAAAAGCGAATCCGTTCTTTTTCATATGTTCAATGAATTGCTCAGCCTCATGACCCAGTGCGTCAATCGTCTTTTTGCTCATGATACCAAGCAGATCGAGATTGATCGAAAATGAACCTGTCTCATCAAACTGCGCGGTGATGCCTTGGAATCCGGCGCGGATCGTTTGATAGGCATGTGCCATCGCTTCTTTGTCTCGCCCGATAATCAGAATATCCCCAGAGGCACAATAAGTGCTTGCAAGTGCGCGCAGGGAATGCGAGAAATTCTTGATCCGTGTGCTCAGATACGCACCGCTTGTCCGGCAAAGATACGTTAAATAACACTCGTTATCCGAGAGTTCGCTGCCCGGATCAAACGCGTACGGGCGAGTGATGACGCTATTTTCCAGTGACAGACCGATGGATGTCGTCTCCCGCACAGGGCGTTCATTCGGAAGATGCGTAAGATCAGCGTGATTAAAATAATGTTCGAAAGCAAAGTTTGCCGGTCTCACCACTTTTTCCCCGTCACGCACCAGCCATTTTCCTTCGAAAAGCACGCTTGTCGGTTCCGGATCATTCAAGCTGTCGATGATATTAATGTCCGCTATTCTTCCCGGGGTTATGCTGCCCGCAGTGTCATCCATGCGGTAATATACGGCGGGATTCAAGGTTGCCATGCGATAGGCGTCCGGAGCCGAAATTCCGCTTTCCATTGCAAGCTCGATCATCGACGCGTGGGTCGCCTGTTTCAAGAAGGGGAGTGAGGCACCGTCATTGGTTAACATCAGCTTGGATAAATCAAGTCCCGGCTGCTTTGTTAATCCACTCATGATCTCCGGAAGATCAGGACGGATTGACGAATAACGAATTGCGGTGTAATAGCCGAGATTCAACCGGTTGATGACATCACGCGCGGTCATTGATTCGTGGTCGGCGGAAATTCCTCCGGCCGCGAATAGATTCAACGTGGTGACTGATGAGCCGGGCAGATGACTTTCCATCCGTTTTCCGGAATGCCGGACTGCGAAAAGCTTCTCATATAGATCAGAAGAACCCAATTTGAACAGCAGCCAGTGGCTAAGTTCGCCGCCCTGCATCACATACGGCTGATTCAGCCATTTTTCCAGCGTGCGGGTTACGGGACGATGTTCTTCGAAATAAGCCCACCACAGCCATGTGTGACATTCGGTTTGATTCAATTCTTCAACAAAAGCGTGCATTTGTTTTTCATCTAAATGCGCCAATGCAAAGCTATTGTCATTAACCGAGATCATTGTTCCTTTTTCCGTCAGATAAGCGCCTAAAGCAAGCGGGTTATAGAGCAGAAACGGATGTGCATGAGGCTCGATGTAGGCTGGAACTAACACCTGGGTTTCTTTTAAATGGCAAATCTCTGTTTCTTCTGAGATCAGCGGTTCATCTGGACCAACATAGGCAATCCGGTTGCCACGGATCCATACATTTTCTTTTTGAACGATTCCTGAATAGACATGAAGCACAGAGACATCAGGAAAATATAAGGACGCCGCCTCTTTTTTAAGCGCGGTCCCAATCAGGTGGCGGTGCGTTTCTTCGGTTAATGGTTTCATCAAGCTCACATCTCATTCCAAGTAAGTTGTTTCTATTATACCGAGATGGACAAGAATTTTCATGGGTTTGATTATTTCACGCGGTGCACTATTTTTTAGGTTATGCAGATATCTTGCATATCGATCCATTCAGATTGACGATTTGGCCATTAGCGTATAAGAATCAACTTACATTTTTTGTTTACTCATTATTACCTATAATGTTATTATTAAGAAAAATAGTTTGTCTGTCACAATTAAAGCAGTAATAAACGGAACTTCTCTTGAACCTTTCTGTACAATCTATACTTTTTAAACCCTATCTGTTCACCTTTATTGTCCTCATCTACGATTTGGCATGCAGCCTCTAAAATAATCATGTTCATTAATGTTATCATTTACATCCAAAGGTTTTCTTTATAAAGAACCGAGGTTTCAGTTTATGAAAAGCGGTTTACCCAAATGGGCGGTTTTCGTATCTTTATTTCTTTTCGTTGTCGGTTGTTCAAATGGAGACACGGCTTCTTCGGAGCGTAAAAATGGAGAAAACACAACTTCAGTTTCTCCTAAAGATACCGGAAAGAGTGAAGACACAAGTCCGCATGATATTAAAAGGGAGGAAACAATCCGAACGGTTTTGAAAGGTATAGTCACAGGTCCGGATGAAGAGCAAAAAAAGTTATTTAAGAAACAGACGACAGAAGATCCTCAAGCAATGTATCCCTATTTAGAAAAAAAGTATAAATTCTTTCTCGATGAACAATACCTTCAAGAGTTTTTAAAGAATAATCAAGCAACCACTTGGCTGCAAACCGCATTCATGGCCGGCTATCAATTGAAGGCAGCAACACCGATCAAAATACAAAAAGCTAAATCCGGAGGGTACACGTTCGAATTTGATGTGGACTACAGCAAAAACGGAGAAACAAACACGGTCACCATCATTGGTGATACGAGCACCAATGACGATGACAAAATTACAGCGATAAATATAATTGACGATCAAGGCTTGTTCAAATTGTTGACTCAAAAAGTTCCGGCGCGTCATGAAAAATAGTTGAAAAATTAAGCTATTGTTGCCTGTGGCCGGCCATCAGCTGGTTTTAAATCAAGCGTCACGCGGAACAGTCCGTGATTATAAAGATAGCCGAGAGCGATTTTTGTAAATTAAATTGTTTGACATGGGGGGAGTCATCTGTATGTTTGTTGTCTTTTTTTAACCTTCTATCTGATGATTTTCATTCTTCAACGCCCGATTTTAACGGTAATTCGCTAAAAAAATACCTTAACTTGGCGTTGGTCTTGGTGTAATGGGTAGAATAATTCTGGATATTATTATGTGCCTCAGTATTGCCCTTGCCTTTCTACCGACGCTGCTGCATTTAAAATCAAGGGAACTGAGACTGTAAAAGGTTAAGAAGAAATAAGTGAATGGGAGGAAATTTGTGTTGGAGGTAATAAAAAATAGCATTTGTTTACTATTCATTATTCTGACAATTATTCAGCTAGTAGGGCTGATCTATGTACATCTTGGAAAGTTTAAATCGAGACTAACTTTAGTCATCACTCATGTGGACCTGACTAAAGTTGAACCGACGCGTTTCTTAAAGCTTAAAATTTATGCGACCATTGAGGTACTCATAAATATGACGTTGTACGTATTGTTTATCATTGGAAATGCAGATATTCGATTTTTTATAGGAATTCTATTTATTGCTCTTCCATACGCATTTGAAAAATTATTCGGCACATTTCAGTCAAAATATAAAGAAAGCGGATCAGCGATTGATTCTTACAGGTAATCCATCTCATGCAGGTACTATCCTACAACAATACATTTAATTCTCGTTCAACATGCGACAAATAAAAAAAGCTTGTGCGGATTCTTCCGCACGAGCTTCATATCTTTTTATACTATAAGAAAGGAAACTAAAACTTCATCTTTGCCAGAGGATTGGCGAAGTCATATTTTTTAATTGATTTTTAAAAGTATCACCATCAATTATATTATTCCATTCGCTATTTGAGAATGTCGCTAAGCGGGATGCGGCCGATTTTTCTTTTTCCCGCATATCGGGAAATGCCATAAGTGATCAGAATAATGACAAAACCAATGATGATAGACCAGGTACTGAGACGGATCGGAAAGGATAAGTTGGCAGATTCGCTGAACGAGCGAAACAGGCCGCCGAGGGACAAAATGATCAGCGGTACGGCGAGCGCATAACCAAGGATCACGAGTAAGGTATTGCTGCTGAGAACTAGCGAGTATATTTCTTTCTGCTTGTATCCGAATACCTTCAGCATTGAAATGGTCTCTTTATTCTCTTCAATGACGAGTGAAGTCATGACATAAACAATAATCAGGCCGATCAGAAAAGCGATCAATGCAATCGACCCTATGGTAGCCTGCAACGGCTGGAGCATTGCCTTAAAACTGTTCTGTGTGTCTTTTCGACTGATCATATTGGCGAGCTGATCGGAAGCGATGGACAATTTCTTATCCGACCAGACACCGTTATGGCTGCCGGATGGCAGATCAAGCAGCGTATTCAATCTTTCAATTGGCATATAAACAGCGGTCCCGGTGTAAACCTGTGTGATTTTATTAATTTTGATTTCGTGTTTTCTGTTATCCAAAGTGCTCGTGACTTTTATGGTACTTCCTTCGCTGACGGCCAGTTTATCCGCAAGTGGCCGGGTGATAATCGTCTGGTCCAGAGAGAGGCGATGCCCGTTTGAATCGGGCAGTTTCAAATAATCCGATGGATGCCGAACACCGTACACCGAAAAAAGATTTTTGGCATTTTTCGTTTTTCCTTCAGGCGCGAAGGAGAAGACGGAGTAGGCTTCGCCGTGTGATTCAGCGGTCGTTTTTATGCTGTTGTAAAGATAATTATATTCATAATGGTTCGCATCGTGATTGCCGTCCATCATAAACTGAATCGAATTCTGCAGACCGAAGCCAAGCAAAAGCAGCATCGAAGCAAAGGTTACGCCAAACACCATGAGCAGCGTCCTCGGCACATTTCTTACCAGTTCACGGATCCTGAACTTGTTTTTGAAACGCAGACTATTCAGGTGCAGATGATGTTCCAGAAAACCGGTTTTACTTTTCTTTTTGCCGCCGCGCATGAGTTCAAGCGGCGACATCTTGAGTGCCCGATGAATCACCAGCCAAGTGACCGGAACAAGCAGCAAAGCAGGGAGCAGGATGCTGAGCAGCAGAACCGGCGGATTCCAGTACATCGTGATGATCGGAACATTAAAATAGCCGACAAAAAATTGAAGCATGGGCTTGACGGTCATCAGACCGATGGCCGTACCCAGTGCGCTGCCAATGAATGAGACGACCCAGGCATAGGATAAATAATGACGCATAATTTCCCGCCTCTTGTATCCCAATGCGTAAAGTGTACCAATCTGAACAAACTCGGTTTTCAGGGTTCGCCAAAGGATAATGCTGACCAGGCCGCAGGTCAACAGAAGAATTGCGATGGGAAGAAAACCGGTCATCCCCTGTATACTCTTGATTTTTTCATTAACGAATAGAATGCGCGGATTGTTCGCACTGTCCAACCATCCGGTCACTCGGTTCGTGCGGTTTACCGCTTGCTTGAAAGCAATCTTATCTGCACCGTGATCAAAGTGTGCGCTGTAAGAGGCAGCGCCATGATTTAATTGTTTGAATGCCTTTTCAGAGATGACGCCAATTCCGAATTTTTTGCTGTCGGAGAACAGGTCACTCTCGCTTTTTAAAGGATACATATAATCCGGAAGAACCATGAATCCGGCTATTCTAAATTTCTGATCACCGATCAGCCATGAATCGCCAACTGACAGATCCTGTGCTCGGGCGAAGCTCGGATCAAGCAGAATCTCGTCTGTTTTCCGAATGGCATGCCCCTCCTGAATAAACGGTTTATTGACGCGATCGGATGGGCTGAATAGACGCAGCGTTGTGTCATGATCGAAGGAAGCATCAAAGCTCAAGCGTTTTTCGAGGCGTGCGTGATAAGCTTTCTCGAAGTTCTGCAGATTATTGAGCGGTTTCTGCACGGTGAAATGAGCATTTTCCTGAACATGTTTATTCTGAAAATCCCGGTTATTGGTGTCCAGATTAGTACTCAAAATGCTGAAGAGTGTGAAGATCATGCAACTGAGTATGATCAGGATGATCGAGCCGATATACTGTGATTTATGCTCGGCCATCGTTCGCCTGACTTTTCGGTTGAGCACCATTACCATTCAATCCTTTCTGCCGGAATTTTTTCTTTATTGATCCATGACTCGGTGATTTCCCCGCTTCGAATGCGGACAACCCGGTCCGCGATTCCGCTGATCGCATTATTGTGAGTAATAATCAGAACGGTCGTGCCAAGGGTTTTATTGATTTTTTCAAGAAGCGCCAGAATGTCTTTGGACGTCTTATAGTCGAGTGCGCCGGTCGGTTCATCGCAGAGCAGCAATTCAGGATTTTTAGCGACTGCACGGGCAATGGAAACACGTTGTTGCTGACCACCGCTCAATTCGCTGGGAAATCGTTTTTTCTTATCCGTAAGGCCGACCGCATGCAGAATATCATCAACCTTCATCGGATGCGCGCTGATGTTGGTGGCGACTTCCACATTTTCTTCCACAGTAAGGTTAGGAATCAGATTATAGAACTGAAAAATGAATCCGACAGAGGCTCGTCGATAGAGCGTCAATTTCTTATCATTCATGTCGGTGATGAACTTGCTGCCGATCTTGACGGTTCCGCTGTCCGCGCGGTCAACACCGCCGATAACGTTCAGCAAAGTGGATTTGCCCGAGCCGGAAGGCCCGAGAATCACACCGATTTCCTTGCGTTCAAGAGCAAAATCGACGTCGGTCAAGGCCTGAAACACCACGTCGCCGGTGCGATACGTTTTATTTAATTGATTAATCTCAATAAACATAAGTTGTACCTCCAATGATTATATTATGAACAATAAATGTTTTTAACGTTCATAATATACATCAAATGATCAACACAATCAATACATAGTGAACAAATTTTATTAATTGTGTTAGTAAAATGGGATATGGTAAAATAAAAGCAATAACTACTGCGAAGGATGACGGATGAAAATATGGATGGATACAAGAGACGAGCGGAGAAGACAAAGGAACGGATTAAAAAAGCGGCGTCCGAACAGTTTGCCGTTTTCGGAGCTGAAAAAGTAACAATGCGCGACATTGCGGCAAAAGCCAATGTGTCACCGGTCACCGTCTATAAATATTTTGACAATAAGGATGTGCTCCTTGAGCAGATGCTGGACGACTTTGCGAAGGGGGTCAATGTGTTCTTTGATCAGCTTTTATCTGAAGAGTTGCCCTTCCCGGAAAAAATCAATAAGGTTTTCCAGTATACAGCGAAAAAGAAAAAAATATTTAATGACAATTATTTTAAAAAGCTTTATTATGCACATTCGGAAAATGTTCAGCAGACAAACGAACGCTACTTGAAGCCCGTGAATGGTAAGCTGGTGCAATTGATTGAGCAGGGAAAAGCAGAGCATTATGTTGATTCCGCTCTTTCGGAGAAATCAATCTTCTTTTTCATGCAAATGCTGATTGACACATTTTCCGATCAGGAGAAAGCGATGGCGGTCGATGAATCCATGAGAATCGATTTAACGCAGATTTTTTTCTACGGACTGGCGGGTCCAGGACGATTTAAACGGGCGGAGCGTGCGGAAGGGTGATTCTTCTCTTTTTCATCGAACCGAGTCCTTAGTCGATGGAATAAAAGTCAGTCAATCATCACTGTGTGTTAATTGATCCGCATTGCAGTCAAAAAATAGAGAAAGATGATTTGGAAATGACGGTGCTTTCTTAGTATGGATTTTTAAATAGTTTATCCTCGTCCATTCCCACCTGATCGAGCACAGCTAAAAACGAAAGAACTGCACCGATGGCCTGGACCCAACTTCCCGTTGTGTCGATCCGTTCTGATTTTGTTTCATCGGCTGTTTGGTTTAACCGGAGTATTGATGAGGCACCTTGAAGAGAATTGCCGGCGATTTGCAGCAGGTTGCCGATAACTGATAGAGCAACTGATCGGTTCCGCTCTTCCGAAACAAGATTAGAATGCAGTGAAAGCGAGCCGCCAAGTGCTTGAAGCCAGTTACCGTTCAAAGTGGCACGGATACCGTTTTCTTCAGGACCATGTGCAATTGCCCCATAAATGACCAGTGAGTTTCCGAAGGCTTGTGTTCCATCGCCGATTGCATCCAGTCCATCACTTTTATTGGCGTCAAGTGCGCTGCCGGCGGCTTGAAGCGCGTTGCCGATAATACCGAGTTCACCCTTTAGCTGTTCGGGAATCGTTACATTGGGCGTGGCTCCGACCGCAGCGACAATTGTGCCGAGCGCGTTAATCAGCGCGTATTCGGCCTCCTGAATCTGCCCGTTCATCGCTCGCTCCCCCATGCCAACCTCTCTTTATGTCTAGTTTATTCAATCCGCCTGAAATGGTTGCGGGACGACCGCTTTTTCAACTGGCTTGTCAGACCTAAAACGATCAAAAGCAAAATCAATACAGTTGTTGAGAAACGATCCAATCGTAAAATGAATCTTCCGCATATGGAGTTTGTTTGTATTGATAAGAAATAGTTGAAGAAACTTTTGATTAAGTCGCGATTACACTGATTACAATCAAAAAAAGATCATCCAGCTTTTTTGAACTGAGTGATCCATGTATCTCTTTTCAGTTTTATACAGCTTGAGACAAAATCTTAAAATCTTCATCGCTGAGCGTGATTCCTGCTGCTGTAATGTTTTCTTTAACATGGGCGACAGATGAGGTGCCTGGGATCGGAAGAACCACCGGTGACCGCTTAAGCAGCCATGCAAGGGCAATCTGAGCTGGCTTAGCGTTGTATTTTTTCGCGATCTTGTCGAGAGGTCCGCCTTCCTTAGCCAATTGACCGGTCGCAAGAGGAAACCAAGGAATGAAGGCAATCTTCTCTTTCTCACAATAATTCAATACCATTTCCGAATCACGTTTGGCCAGATTGTACAGGTTCTGAACAGATACAATCGGTGTAATTTCATTTGCAGCCTGAAGTTCACCGACACTTACCTGGCTGAGACCGATGTGACGAATCTTTCCTTCCAGCTTCATCAGTGCAAGTTCGCCGATCTGATCAGCTAGCGGTACTTTTGGATCAATTCGATGCAGCTGGAGCAGATCAATCGAATCTTGGCCGAGCGTACGCAGGTTCATTTCCACTTGCTGGCGCAGATATTCCGGTCGACCAACTGGAATCCATCGATCAGGTCCTTGACGGGTGTTGCCTACTTTGGTTGCGATGACCAGATCACTTGGATAAGGATGGAGTGCTTTTTTAACGAAATCATTAGCAATATATGGACCGTAAGCATCTGCCGTGTCGATAAAATTGACACCTAAGTCAACGGCTGTTTGCAGCACATGTACGGCTTCATCGGGATTTTTCGGATCACCCCAGACACCCGGCCCGGTCAGTTGCATCGTTCCGTAACCTAATCGATTAACCGGCAAATCACCACCAATTTTAAAGGTGCCTGCTGATGCGGCAGTAATTGTTTGTTCAACCATTCCTATTCCTCCTTGTATAAATGATCAGGGAACGCACTTCTGATGAATTTCTTGATTCGGATTCATCATAATGTTCTTGTGAACGGATTTCAAAAGAGATGCTCGCAGTTAACGAAATGGTCACAAAATAAAAAAGCTCATGCGGAATTTTTCCACATGGGCTTCATATCTGTTCAATTATTTATAACGTGCGCGTCTCGTGGAAAAAGCCGGCTGCACCCGGCGATGATGACCGAATCGTAAAGCAAGGCGGGCAGGACGTCCGCTGCGCAACCGATTGATCACCAGCAGAAAGACTAAGTAAGCAGTTGCGATCCCAACAATATACCACAGGGTTGCAGCCATGCCTGCGCGGTCGATAGCTACTCCGGTGACAGCCGGGAAAATGGCTGAGCCGAGTCCGGATAATCCTGAAATGATCGGTGTGACCAGATTTGCGCTGTTCGGAATGGAGTAGTTTGCATAGACGAGCGTGATGGAATAAATGCCGGACATCATCAGTCCCAGCGTACCGACAAAAACATAACCCATCAGCGCATTTTTTAAAAGAATAAACAAAAGCAGAGAAGCGATTGAACCGCAAATGCTCATCAGCAGGTAGGTACTATAGGTGAGTTTGCGGATAATGATTGCGGTCGCCGCACGGCCAATCACCATCGCGCCCCAGAAAATGCCGATGCTGATCGAAGCATAATACGCAGCTTGATTCAGATAATGCATAAAAATTGACGACATGAAGTTGTTCAGACTGCCTTCAAATCCACCATACAGGAATACGATCAAACCAAACAGTCCGAGCACGATCCATTTTAGGTGTGCACTTAGCGGCCGCTGTATATCACTTGAACCGGAAGCATCCAGAGGCTCACGGTTATCGACCATTTGTTTTGAGTAGGAAATCTGTGTCCAGACGATGGCGAGTACAACTGCGAGTACAGCAGTAATCACAAATAGGTAACGCCAAATGCCGTGCGCGATAAAGAAGCTGGCAAGCAGCGGCATGGTAAATGCGCCGAGACCAAAAGAAACTTCCAAATAACTCATGGCGACCGCCTGCCGGCCGATGAATACTTCGATAAACATCGTTGCGACCACGATACCAATCGCAGCCGAGCCGACACTATTCAAAAAATAAAGTGCCATGAACAGCGGGAATGGCGGCAGCAGCAAAATACTGAATTGTGCCAAGGCGATGATCAGAGCGGAAATGGTCAGGATCGGTTTCGGATGAAAGCGGCGATTCAGATATGAAGTAAGCAGAACGCCTGCAAGAAATCCCATTGCGCCAACAAAAATCAGTCTTCCGCCAATTGTGTATGATACATGGTAATAGCTTAAAAGTTCAGGCATCACAGATCCGATTGAAATAGCAGTCAAACCGGTTAGAAAATACAGGGCACAAGAGGCAAAGGTAAATTGGCGCATAGCAAGCGCTCCTTTCAGATGAAAAATAAAAGTAAGATCACCGAATTGCTTACGTGACCTTCTAAGTCAACCAGAACATTGTAGCAGGATCGGCCACGTAAGAGAAGCTTTTTTACTCATTTTTTTTGCTTTTTTTACACTTCGTTTTTCAGCCTTTTTTTATGCAAAAAAATTGCGGAAATGAGTGCGGCTGAAATACATGGAATATTAATGAAGCTGAACATGAATAATAACGTATGAAACGAATCAGATTCGGTGCGCCTTATATTCTCCTTAACGATTTTGCAGGGGATATGGCGTACTTGATAACGGATTGATATAATTAAGTAAGGAAAACAAATTTTAGGAGGATTTGAATCATGGGGCAGTCGATCGCGTTTCATAAAGCGGATCACTTGAAAGTGAAGCCGAACGCAGACGGACTAGGTTTTGGCAAGTATTTTACCGATTACATGTTCGAGATGGATTATTCTTTGGAAGAGGGCTGGCATGATCCGAGGATCGTTCCCTACGGACCGATTACTCTTGATCCTGCCGCGACCATTTTTCATTATGGACAGGAAGTCTTTGAAGGGTTAAAAGCTTACCGTACTGAAGACAAGCGTATTTTGCTGTTCCGCCCGGACAAGAACATGGAGCGGATGAACCAGTCCTGCGCGCGACTGAACATCCCGGAAATTGATGAGAAATTCGTGATTAAAGCGATTAAGAAACTGGTTGCCATTGAAGAGGCGTGGATTCCATCTCAGCCGGGACAGTCACTGTACATTCGGCCGTTTATTATCGGTACGGATTCGGCACTTGGCGTACATCCTTCAGCGACCTACAAGCTGCTCGTCATTCTGTCCCCAGTCGGATCCTATTTCGGCAATTCAATGAATCCTGTGAAAATCTATGTTGAAGACGAATATGTCCGCGCCATTAAAGGCGGTGTCGGCTATGCGAAAACAGCAGGAAATTATGCTGCCAGTCTTAAGGCCCAGACCAAGTCGGAAGAACTGGGTTTTGATCAAGTACTATGGCTCGACGGTGTGGAGCACAAGTACATCGAAGAAGTTGGCAGCATGAATATTTTCTTCAAAATCGATGATGAGGTTTGGACGCCGGCTCTGAACGGAAGTATTCTTCCAGGTGTCACACGCGCTTCGGTGATCGAAATGCTCAAGCACTGGGGTGTGACTGTCAAAGAAAAGAAAATTTCTGTCAATAAACTGTTTAAGAAGGCGGAAAAACAGAAGCTTAAAGAAGTTTTCGGTACAGGGACAGCGGCTGTCATTTCTCCGGTCGGATTCCTGAAATGGGATGACCATGTTATAAAAGTAGCCAACGGCAAGACCGGAAAACTATCGCAAAAATTATATGATACGCTGACCGGCATTCAAACCGGCAAGATCGAAGACAAGCTGGGCTGGACTCAAGAAGTGAAAATTGAAAAAAAAGAAGTAGCTGAAAAAGTCAACCCAGAGGCGGCAAAGGCACCAAAGGCCGCAGAAACAGCAGAAAAGCAGAAAGAAACAAAAAAAGAAGAAAAATCAAAAGAAGAAAAAGCAGTGGTTACTGACTAACGATCAGGAAAACCCAAGCCTTCGCGTGAATTTAAGGCGCGCGGGCTTTTTCTGTATTTGATGGGGAGCGTGAGGAGCTTGGCATCTATGGAGCGTTTGGTCAATGAACGCGTCCGCGCGATTCGGATCAGCGGCATTCGGCAATTTTTCAATAAAGTAAAGGATTATCCCGGTGCGGTATCACTGACAATTGGTCAGCCGGATTTTGCTACACCGGAGCATGTAAAAAACGCCGGGAAGGCAGCGATCGACCAAAATAAAACAACCTATACGGCGAATGCGGGTTTACTTGAGTTAAGGCAAGCTATTTCCGATTACGTTGCGGATAAATATGATCTTCATTATGAATCGGAATCGGAAATTATTACGACCGTCGGCGCAAGTGAGGCCATTGACCTTGCCTTTCGTACCTTACTCGAGCCGGGGGATGAGGTCATTCTCCCGGGACCTGCGTATCCGGGATACGCCGCGCCGATTACACTCGCCGGCGGAGTTCCGGTCTATATCGACACGCGAGAAACCGGCTTTAAAATGACCGCCGATCAGATTGCGTCACACTTAACGGATAAAACAAAGGCGGTCATCCTTCCTTATCCATCCAATCCAACCGGATGCGTACTTAGTAAAGCGGAGGTCGCGGCAATTGCCAATGTGTTGGAAGATAAATCTGTTTTTGTCGTATCGGATGAGATCTACAGTGAACTGATCTATGGGCAAGAGCATGTTTCCATTGCGGCATTCCCAGGCATGAAGGAAAAGACACTGGTGATTAACGGGCTGTCCAAATCACACGCGATGACCGGTTGGCGCATGGGCTATATTTTGGCGGACAAGCCAATTGCCGACCAACTGATCAAAGTCCATCAATACGGTATTTCCTGCATTACGAGCATTACTCAGTATGCGGCGATTGAGGCACTGACGGTAGGCAAGAATGATGCCGAACCAATGCGCAAAGCCTATAAGGGGCGGCTGGATTACGTGATCAGCCGTCTTGAGGCTATGGGGATGGACGTTGTACATCCCACAGGCGCCTTTTACGTATTTCCTTCAATAAAGAAGTTTGGTTTGTCATCTGAAGAATTTGCTCTACAATTGCTTGACAAGGAACGACTTGCGGCGGTTCCGGGAAGTGCCTTTTCATCTTATGGGGAAGGCTATCTGCGCCTCTCCTATGCCTATTCGATGGATGTCCTGAAGGATGGACTGGATCGTCTGGAACGTTTCGTCGCGCGGTTTTGATTGAAAAGGGAGCACGAAAAAGAGGATCGGAGCCTTTTTACTCCGATTCTCTTTTTTAATACTATTAGGAAAAATTTTAAACGCATTTTGGCGAAGTCAAGTTCCTAATCTATGGAAAGATTATGTCCGGTTTTTGGTGACTTCGGTCCATGAATTTTGAGAATGCCGTTGGTGTAGGAAGCCTGCGTACGCGCCCGGTTGATGGAGTACGGTAAAGTCACAACACGCTCAGCATGATCGAATCGGCGCTCATGGCTGTAGACGCCGGTTTCTTGATGCTGCGATTCCATTTCCACATCGTTATCCACAGCAATTTTTACTTTATCGCCAAGCAGTTCAATACGAATACTGTCACGATCTGCACCGGGCAGTTCTGCTTCAACCACCCATTCATCGTTTGTGTCATAGAGCCTGACCGGAAACCCGGTAAACGAATGATTGCTGAAAAAATCGTCGATTGATTTCAACACATCACCGAAAGGATTGCTTTGGAAAAACGCGTCGAGATCATTCATCAGATTTCTTCTTTTTGGCTGCTGCGGTTCTCTAGGGTCTTTGCTATCCACTATGATCCCTCCTCCTGAATGCTTATCTAACATCAGCATATGAATCAGGATGCTTTTTGTTTCATGGTTTTACTTGAATGCTCGGCGGGGAATTTGGAAATAATGGGTGAGCAGAGGAGGGGAAGGCAATGGCGAAAAAAGATATGGCTTTACTGATCATCGATATGATCAATCCGCTCCAATTCAGTGAGGCCGGAATGCTGCTGAATGGAATGAAACAAATGATCGAGCCGCTGGCTGATCTGATCGCGCGTGCGCGCCATAAAAGTGTTCCGATCATCTACGTGAATGACAATTCGGGCAGATGGGAATCAGATCGCGATTATTTAATTCATGACGCTTTAAGTGGGCCGGGCGCGTCCGTTGTTCGTCGCATTCTCCCCAATCCTTCCGATTATTTCATTATTAAGCCGAAGCATTCGGGATTCTTCGCGACACCGCTTCATGCGCTGCTGCATGATCTAGGAATCGAGACAATTATTCTTACTGGAGTTGCCGGGAATATCTGTGTGCTTTTTACGGCGAACGACGCGTACATGCGTGATTACAAACTTATCATTCCGCAGGACTGCTGCGTGTCGAATGTCAAAGAAGATAATGAGTATGCACTGCGCATGATGAATCAGGTGCTTGGCGCGGATACCCGTGCTCAGGCAGAGATTAAGCTGTGACGATCGAATACCATTTATCCCTAAAATTTATGGTAAGATGAAACTAGATTATTAAGGACGAAAAGGTGGTTTCATTGATGGTCGACGCAGCTCATCAAGCGCTGAAAAAATATTTTGGCTATGATCAATTTCGCAAGGGTCAGGATCAAATTATTTCCCGCCTGCTTGATGGCAGGGATACAGTCGGTATTATGCCGACGGGCGGTGGAAAATCGCTTTGCTACCAAATTCCCGCGCTGCTCTTTTCGGGAGTGACACTGGTGATCTCGCCGTTGATTTCCTTGATGAAAGATCAGGTGGATGCTCTGGGCAACGCGGGCATTCATGCGACCTACATAAACAGTTCGCTAAGCTTTGCGGAAGGAAAGTCGCGACTTGCGGCCGCAGCAAGCGGAAACTATAAATTAGTTTATATTGCACCGGAACGACTCTCGGTTCCGGATTTTGTCCGTGCGTTGGAACGGATGAACGTGTCACTGGTCGCGATTGATGAGGCGCACTGCATTTCGCAGTGGGGTCATGATTTTCGACCGAGCTATCGTTCCATACCTGCAATGATTACCCGATTTAAACAAAAGCCCACAGTTGTTGCGCTCACGGCAACGGCTACACCTCATGTGACGGCGGATATTCGTCAAATGCTCGAAATCGCGCCAGATGGTGTGGTGGCAACCGGATTTGCTCGTGATAATTTAAACTTTCAGGTGATCCGCGGTCAGAATGCGGATACCTTTTTGCTTGACTATTTAAAAAAGAATCAAGATCAGCCGGGAATTGTTTACGCGGCGACACGCAAGGAAGTGGACAGGCTTTATGCGCGGCTTGCGCAGAAAGGGCTTGCCGTCGGCCGTTACCATGCCGGTCTTTCGGAGCAGGAACGCGCCTCGAGCCAGGAGCGCTTCCTTTATGACGATCTTACCGTGCTTGTTGCAACTAATGCTTTTGGAATGGGGATTAATAAATCAAATGTACGGTATGTGATCCACTACAATATGCCGCGCAACATTGAAGCCTATTATCAGGAAGCCGGGCGTGCAGGTCGTGATGGTGAAAAAAGCGACTGCATTCTCTTGTTCGCGCCTCAGGATATCCGGTTGCAGAAGTTTTTCATCGATCAGTCTGAGATGGATGACGTGCTGAAGAAAGCGGAGTACCATAAATTGGATCAAATGATCGGCTACTGCCATACGGAAACCTGCCTTCAGGACTATATTCTGCGCTATTTCGGCGAACAGAGTCCTCAGCCGTGCGGTCACTGCGGCAACTGTTTCGACACACGTGAAAAATCGGATGTGACTGTTGACGCGCAGAAAGTACTGTCTTGCGTGAAGCGTCTGCGTGAACGCTACGGAAAAATGATGGTCACTAAAGTCCTTGCTGGCGCATCAGATCAGAAGCTGCTTTCTTTTCGACTGAACCGGCTGCCGACATACGGGATTATGAAGGATCGAACGCAAAAGCAGATCAGTGAATTCATCGACTTTCTGACAGCCGAGCAGTATCTTGTGCAGCAAGGCGGTGCTTTTCCCGTTCTCGCTTTAAGCGAGCGCTCGCTGCCGGTACTCAAAGGTGAGGTAAAGGTTCTTAAAAAGGGAAGCGTTCGTGCGGAACGGCTGGCTGTGGATGACGCGCTCTTTGATGTACTCAAGCAGGTGCGCAAAGAGTTAGCGCAAACAGAATTTGTTCCTCCATATATCATTTTCTCCGATCAATCACTGCGAGAGATGAGTGTGCGGCTGCCAGCGACCGATCATGACTTCCTGATGATCAAGGGTGTCGGTCAGCAGAAACTGGAAAAATATGGACGAGCCTTCATGGAAGCCATTGCCGAGTATCAGGCTGAACAGAAAGAATCGGTTAAATTCTAAACCATAACTTTTATTACTGGTTTTCGCGACTGTAATCCTCTCAGATTTACTTTCTATTATTAATGAATGATGTTAACTCAAAAGGATGAGATGAGAACGGTTGTTTCTATGATTCGGCATGGCGAATCACCGAAAAATGATCGGAATGAACGAACAGAAGGACTGACCGTTCGAGGAATGCGTGATGCATATCAAGTGACCTTTTGTTGAAAATTGTTCTTACGAGCGAGTTGAATTTTTTGCTTCAGATGTCTAAACACGATCTATATTAATTGGACTTTGAAGGATTGAAACCAATAAATAGTTAAGAAGACTGTGGACCAATCATTAAATTTAAGCATGTTTCGATCGGAGTGCATTTATCCTATGAGAACGATTCAGGTACATACAATTTACCGTCATTTTAAAGGGAACCTATATTATGTTGAGGATGTCGCAATCGACTCGGAAACGGAAAGAGAAATGGTTGTTTATCGAGCCATGTACGGCGAGCGGAAACTATGGGTCAGACCTAAAGAAATGTTCTTATCGGCGGTTGATGCGAGAAAAGCGAATCCAACCGGACAGCATAATCGCTTTGAAGTTTATCAAGGATGATTATTGAAAGATTACTGTTATTGCTCACTGTAATTTTAAATCAATTCCGCTCACTACGGATGAATATACAAATTAAATTTTTTGTGGAAAGAGTATTCGTTTATGTTATAATTCGATTATTATAAAATATAATATTTTATTTGTATCAAAACAAGCGATGATTGAGGCGATGAAATGGCAAAAAAACCAGAAGTTCATTATGTAACCTCTCCGGTATTTGAATTGCTGGCGGCGATGTTTCGCGTGGCAACGCCGAGCCAGATTCAGTCGGATGACGTTTTAATGATCAAAGGAAAAGCGATTCAATTAAAGCAATGGGTTGATCAGAGACGATTGCTTTTACCGTCAAATGTAAAAGACGAATTGGATGTGTTTTTCAGTTACGAAAGTTTTCTTGGCCTGACGCTCATTCGTTACGCCTGGGAAACAAAGGCTCATCAAGATGTGGCTCTCTTTTTAAAAGCGCTGACAAAGCTTGATGCTCGTGAATGGTTTGCTTATTTTCTCCATACCGGTTATGGATCGGGTGACAGTGTTGATCCGAATCAATTAAGTACAACGACGGCAGCTATTGATCAGAGTAATCTGCCGGAGCAGGAAAAGTGGAAGCTGCTTTATTTGTATGTGCACAAAGAAGAAACGAAACAGCGAGTGATTCAGCTTTTGCGAACATTCTATGGGTTAATAAGCGATGAATTCAAATATTTTTTAGCACAGCAGCAGGTCGTCCTTGATCAAGTTAAGGACTTTGCTGAATCGCTTGGGGCAGATTCTTTTCTGATGCGGGTGTCAAAAAAATATCAAATGCCTGTTAATCAAATGGATGAAATCGTTTTGGCGCCGTCTGTATTCTATGATCAATGGTCTTTTACGACCAGCACAGACAGCTTTTGCCTGTTTCTTTTTGGAATCAGGCAGCTTCCTTTTGAGGAGTCGGCATACTCAGCAGATAAAGATAAGGTAGATCAAGCATTTAAAGTGCTTGCTGACGAAAAACGTTTGAGCATTATTCGCTTGCTTAATCGGAGTCCTTTATACGGCTATGAATTGGGCAAACGATTGAACTTATCCAATTCGACCATCTCACATCATCTGTCCTTATTGGCTTCTTATGACTTAGTCCGGCCGGTCCGGAATGAAAATCGAGTCTATTACGAAGTGAAAAATGATCAGATAAAAAAACTGATGGAACAAATGCTTCAATCGCTGATAAAAGATTAGGTAGTGTTTTTATTTTTTTAATTGTACATTCGATATAAATGAAATTAGTTATTTTATTATTATCCAAATAAAGAGGCGAAGATTATGAATTTTTTGGTACGCAACCGTCAATTTTTCATTCTGCTAGCAGGGCAGGGCATTTCTATATTTGGCGGTCAAATTTATTATGTGGGGCTGATGTGGACGATTATGAAACAAACAGGTTCTGCAATGTCACTTGGCGCAAGTGTGATCTGTATGACGCTTCCGGTTATTCTTGTCATGCCCTTCGCGGGCGTGCTCGCAGATCGAAACATTAAAAAACAAATGGTGATGATTGCAGATGCGGTGCGCGCATGCCTCATGTTTCTTGTTGCCTTGCTTCTCTTTGAAGGCTATTTTTCACTTACGATCATTAATCTTTGTCTTGTCATCATTTCCGTCGTGGATGCCTTCTTTAATCCCGCTCTGTCTTCTGCGATCCCGCTTATTTTGGATAAGGATCATTTATCAAAGGGGAATGCGGTTTTTGAGTTTATTCGGCGCACGTCCGCCATTATCGGCCCGGTGGTTGGGGGCTTTCTCATTACTTTTTTTTCAATTGGTTCTGTGTTTGTTTTAAATGGTCTTTCCTTTTTTGTTTCATTTATTTTTTCACTGTTCTTAAAAATTCCTCAGGTAACTCAAGCAAAACCGCATGAGTCGTTCGTCTTCAAGTTCAAGGAAGGACTTATCTATACGATTCATATAAAACGACTTTTGTTTCTCACATTGGTTGGCGGTGTGATTATTAACTTCTTTCTTGCGCCGCTTGATGTGCTTATTATTTTTACAAGTAAACAGCTGAACTTTGGTTCGACTGGTGTCGGTTGGATCGAGGCATCAATTTCCGTCGGGGCTTTATTGGGCAGTATAGCAATTCTTTTCGGTCACATTCGTAGTCAGATCGGGTTCGCAGCTGCCGGACTTATTTTTGAAGGTGTGTCACTCATTTTGTCAGGACTTTTCCCGGGGCTAGTCTCATTTATTCTTTTTTTCGGACTATTAGGATTGGGCATCAGTTTTGCCAGCATTGGCATTGGCACAACCCTTCAATTAATTACGGATGACGATAAACGTGGTCGTGTGAACAGTTTCAGTTCTATGCTCAGCTCTTGTACGGTGCCACTTGGTATATTATTTGGTTCGTTCCTGACGAGTAAGCTGGCTGTTCAATGGATCTTTTTCTTTTTTGGTCTGATTGTCGCCGGTTCGGTGATGCTTCTTTATGCACCATTTAAAGAGGAGCTTCAGATAAATAAAGTATTTAGGCGACAGTAAATCTTTCTTCTGCTATGGCGTAATCGTTGCTGATTCGACTACCCTGTTTACTAAGAAACCTGTGCTCAAACGTTTAAACACAGGTTCTTTATCAGGCTTTTTTATGAGTGAGAAACAGACTTGGGATGAAGATAAGCGCAAGCATAACGGCTGAGACGAGGAATCCGGCATGGTAACCGGCCAAATGATTGGCGATGGATGGATGCAAACCTTGTATAACCGTTGCGACAACCGTTGCGATCACGGCCGAACCGAAACTTGAACCAAGATTTTCAATAATATTAATACCGACACCTGCTTCCAGAAGCTGTGTGCTATCCAGCCCGGTATACGCGTCGCTTGTTAACGGCAGCATAATCCCTCCAAAACTGGTGCCTCGAATGAACAGAACGATAGAAAGCCAAATCATACTTGTTTTGTCCGTGATAAAAATAAACGGAATGGATCCGATCAGTGCAAGAACAAGGCTGACCATAACGACATACTTTGCACCGATCTTATCAATCAGTTTCCCAATCATTGGCCGGGTAACGAGCATACCGATGCCTTGAGGGATTAACGCAAGTGCTGCTCCGATGGCCGTGAAACGACGAAAGCTTTGAAAAAACAACGGTAGAATTAACATGGGCCCGATGATGGCAATGTTTGCTAGGAACAACCCAATGCTTGATGCCGCGAAGTGCTTGTGTTTAAACAAATGCACGGGAAGTACGGTTCGATTCTTTCTGACATGATTATAGATGAGATAATTACTATGAAAACAAAGCCAATGCACATCCATAGGATTGTGTCGCCATTGTTAAAGGATGTATGATCCGCTCATCTTATTAATTAAGTCCCTAAGTTCCATCAAAACCTGTTCTTCTTTGTTCATGGCCGATCCTCCACCTCGTTGGTGCGTTACCACTAATATAGTAAACGTTTGTTTCCATTTCAACACTTACTGTTTTAAGGCGGAGCGAGAAGTGGGAAAAGCAACCGAAGCCCCAAGTACCGCTAATCCGTTATCCAGTGATGCTGAAATTTGTAATCATGTAATGCTTGCAATCATCAACGTATCGATCTATCATAGTTGTATGAATATTGAACTAAAGAAAGATGACGAGATACGTGTGCGTATTTTTAAGGCTTTGTCGGATCCGACGAGAATTGAGATCATTCGAACACTGTTTAAGGCAAATAAAGAGATGGCTTGCGGGGAGGTTGGCGAAGTTTGTGCTGTCTCTAAGTCGAATGTTTCGTACCATTTTCGCACGTTGCGTGAAGCGGGATTAATTATCGTGAGAAGGGATGCGCAGACAAAGTTCACCCGAATAGATAAAACGACTTTTCACAACTATCTGCCGGGATTTCTAGAGACTCTGTAGGCAGAATAAAAAGGCTGCCCGATTAAATGAAGTGGGCAAACCAATAGAGCAGCTGCATGACGGCCGGACATTGGTTGGTTTTTATTACAGGTAAAGAAAGTCTATCGTTTTGCCTTTAATAAGGATTCGGTTGGGCGATCGGGTAAGCGCCAAATCTGAGAAATAGACGGAGAAATTCCGCTTATCGAATCAAGAAACGTGAAAATGGAGGTTTTTCTTTGAATAAGCGGAAAAATTACCTTTATTTACCTGTGAAACAAGCGCCATGATGTATATAACTGGAAAAACTCCGCTTATTTTACTTGTTACTTAATAAGGAACCAGAATTTTTTCTGTTTAAGACAAGGTTGATGATTCAAAACCGAATTTGGAGCAAAGGATCTTTCTCTGTAAAAAAGCTTTCGCTAAATACGCATATGTTCTGTATGCGACGCGAAAGCCACCGCATCCTTTGAAAGTAAGGACCGGGCGTTTTTTGTCCGGTTTTTCTTCCTTATATAGTTCAATTGTTATACAACTAATAAATAAAATGGAACGGATGTGCGAACTTGAAAAAAATATTAAGTGTGTTTTTCTTAATCATGTTTGTCATTGGTACGGATACATTTCTCATCTCACCGCTTCTCCCTACACTCAGAGATCAATTTGGCGTCGGTCGCGCGCAATCAGGTTGGATGGTAAGCATTTATGCTCTCGGATATGCCCTTTATGCACTTATCGGCGGTCCGCTTTCTGATCGCTGGAACCGTAAATTGGTTCTGATCGGCGGCATGTCAGGGTTTGCCTTTGCCACTTTCCTATGTGGTTTTGCAGAAAGCTTTTGGCAGATGCTGTGTCTGAGGGGGCTTGCTGGAATTTTTGCCGCTGTAGCGAGTCCTCAAGTTTGGGCGTTAATCCCTATTGTGGCACCGCCTTCGAAAATCTTGAAGGCGACAGGTGTTGTTGCTGCCGGATTGGCTGTCTCACAAACACTGGGTGTTCCTCTTGGCAGCTATTTAGCACGTCAATCATGGTCGATTCCGTTTTTTATTCTCGGGGCATTTACACTCGTTCTTATTCTGCCTGCGCTCTTCATTATTCCTAATACCCACACGAAGCAGGCAGATGCGCGCACGGCCATCATTGCTCGTTATCGGGAATTACTTGGAACAAGAAAAGCCCAGTATGCTTTCCTTGCCTATTTTGTCTTTCAGGCAGGGAATTTTGCTGCATTTACTTTTCTGGGGACCTGGCTTGCAGATCAATTTGTGATGACGATTGATCAAATTGGAACTGTTTTGCTTTTTTTGGGATTAGGCAATATCGTCGGCAGTTTTTATGGCAACCTCGTGGTGGTTAAGATGGGAAGGAAAAATGCTTTATTAACCGGTTTTGGTCTGATGGCGCTTATCTATTTGCTAATGGGTCGCTCACCGTCTGTTGTTTTCGTGCAAGTGGCTTTGTTTTTAATCTTTTTCATTGCAGGTACACTTTTTCCGTTGATGATGGCTCAACTGCAGATGCTCTCCGACACCGCCCGTGGGACGATCGCTTCGTTAAGCAATGCAACGATGTATGGAGCAACAACCTTTGGTGTCTACATAGCGGGTTTGCTCTATGTCCATGCAGGAGGTTTTCAATCGATTTGTATCTTTGCGTCTTTTACCTATATTCTTTCAGGATTCTTGTGGATGAAAAGTGGTTCCCTACGAGGTATACATGACAAGTAACCATTTTGACTTGCAAATCTATGTAAATTCCGCTAACAATAATGCTTTTTTCGCTCTATTGTGTTATTCACAAAAAATATTTACACTTTTTTAAAATAAAAGACAATTATAGTGATGAAAAATGTGGTATTCTGAAAGGCTAAATAGATTAAGGAGGACCTTATTCTTGAAACTAACGTTGAATCAACTCACGTTACGCTTTTCGGATGTTACCGCTGTCGATCATTTGTCCTGTACCGTCAATGACGGAGAATTTGTTTCTTTACTTGGGCCAAGCGGGTGTGGCAAAAGCTCGACCCTATTTATGCTGGCCGGACTCTATCAGCCGACAGAAGGAGAACTTTTCTTTGATGACACGAAAGTGAACACTGTCGAACCGGAGCATCGGGAAATCGGTATGGTCTTCCAAAACTACGCATTATATCCGCATATGAGTGTACGTAAAAACATCATGTTCCCATTGAAAATGAAAAAAGTTTCGCGTAAGGAAGCTAATGCGCGAGCGGTTGAGATTGCTGAGCTAGTAAAGATCGAATCGCTTTTAGAGCGCAAACCAGCGCAGCTTTCCGGTGGACAGCAGCAGCGCGTCGCGATCGCACGCGCGCTTGTGAAGCATCCGAAGCTGCTTCTCCTTGATGAACCTCTATCAAATCTTGATGCCAGGCTGCGCATCAACATGCGAGCAGAAATTAAACGAATTCAACGTCAAGTAGGCATTACCACTATCTTTGTCACCCATGATCAGGAAGAAGCACTCAGCATTTCCGATCGCATTTTATTGATGAATCAAGGCCGTTTCCAACAGTTTGACCATCCTCAAGATGTCTACCTTCACCCGACCAATCGTTTCGTTGCTGAATTTCTAGGAAATCCGCCAATTAATCTATTGCCTGTGAACTTCTCGGAAGGAACGGCTCGCCTGGTACAATCGGACAAGCAAGCAAATAGTTATCTCGGTGTTCGACCGGAACACTTGGCCGTTGTTAATGATGGAGCCAATGCGTTACGCGGTCGATCGGAAAGCATTGAATCAGTGGGCAGGGATCATGTTCTGACCGTTGCCATTCAAAATCAAAAAGTGAGAATACTTATTGACGCCGATCAGCCGATCAAGGCAGGAGACATGGTCTATGTCAGGCCGAAGCCGGATCGCGCATATCTTTTTGATAACGAAGGAAATACGATCACCGCGCAATGGAACGGAGGATTGACCGATGATTGAACGCCGGACGTGGAAAAAAACGTTGCGGGCACTTCTCTACTTGGCGCCGGCATTAGCGTTAATTATTGTTTTTGATGTGTATCCGATTATTAAATCATTTCTAATTAGCTTTTATACCCGATATAACTATTTCACGGATGTCGTTTACGCGCGCGGCATAGACAATTATTTATCAATCTTTAATGATCCGGAGTTCTGGCTGTCACTGCGCAATACGGCGATCTTTGTTCTTGGTGTTGTTCCCGCCTCCATTTGCCTGTCACTTGCCGTAGCTGTTTTGCTTAATCAGAAGATACGCTTTCGCGGCTTGCTTCGAACGATCTATTTTATTCCATTTGTGACTTCGGTTGTGGCTGTGTCCGTTGTCTGGCGTTGGATTTTTCACTCTCAGTACGGATTGCTTAATGCAGCACTCGGCTTGGTAGGTATTTCCTCAATTCATTGGCTGACCGATCCGAATTGGGCCATGCCCGCACTTATTATTCTGGCAATTTGGAAAGGCCTCGGCTATAATATTGTCATTTTTCTTGCCGGCTTACAAAATATCGACAGCAACTATTATCGGGCGGCAAGAATCGATGGCGCTTCACCATGGCAGCGTTTCATCCATATCACGGTTCCGATGCTTTCAGGGACGACCTTATTCGTCTCAATTATCGCGATGATCAACGCGTTCAAGGTGTTTGACGAGATTTATGCGTTATTTAACGGCTATCCCGGACCGGTCAACAGCGCGGAGACCGTTGTCTACTACATATACAACAAATTTTATGTTCAGAACCAATACGGCATTGCCTCGGCTGCCTCCTACGTTTTATTTCTGATTATTTTTGTACTGACTTTGATTCAGCTTAAGGTAGGCGGGCAGAAAAAGGAACGTACACGCAGCAAAAAATTAGCGACTGGAGGTGGCCGTTGATGCGTCGCGGGGCTTTTTCTAAGGGTTTTATTTATCTTCTCTTAATTGCCGGGGGTATTTTAATGCTTCTTCCCTTTGTCTGGATGATCAGTACGTCGCTCAAAGCACCGAATCAGGTCATGACACTGCCGCCGATTTGGCTTCCGCATCCGATTGAGTGGTCGAATTATCTTCATGCATGGCATACTGCACCGTTCGCACGTTATTTGTTTAACAGCATTTTTGTAGCGGCATTAAGTACTCTTGGCGTGCTGCTTACAACAATTCTCGCCGCCTATGCGTTTTCGCAAATCAACTTTTACGGTCGGGATGTGGTTTTCTCCATTTTGCTTGGCACAATGATGGTTCCGGGGGAGATCTTGCTAATTCCCAACTTTGTTACATTAGTAAAGCTGGGCTGGATCGATCATTATGAGGCGCTGACGGTTCCGTGGATGGCCAGTGTTTTCGCAATTTTTCTTTTACGTCAGTTCTTCTTGTCGATTCCAAAAGAGCTGAGTTATGCAGCCAAAATGGACGGGTGTAGTGACTTTAAGTATCTTTGGCTGATCATGGTACCCATTTCCAAACCGGCACTCATTACGATCGCTTTACTGCAGGTCATCGGCAGCTGGAATTCGTTTCTATGGCCGCTGATTGTCACCAATTCAATGACGATGCGCACGATGCCGGTCGGATTGATGGCATTCAGTTCGGAAGCCGGAACAGAATACAATTTACTCATGGTGGCTGCGACGATGGTGATTCTGCCGATGATTATTCTTTTCATCATTCTGCAAAAATACATCATTGAGGGGGTGACCCGAGCCGGAATCAAAGGATAAAATCAGCATCCATGTCGATGACCGCAACCAGCCTATTACCGTACAATTAAAAATTCGGGAGGAATTTATTCATGAGAAAGTGGATTGTGGCTCTTGTTACGGCAGTCCTCATTTTAGCGCTCACCGCTTGTTCGTCATCCAAAGGAACGTCAAGCTCCGGTAAAATCAGCGACATTCCTGATAAAATCAGCAAGCCGGTGACGATCACCTTCTGGCATGCGATGAATGGCGGACAGGAAAAAGCGTTGCAGCAGCTTGTCAAGGAATTTCAACAAACACACAAGAATATTACGGTTAAACTGGTAAATCAAGGAAACTACAGTGATTTAAGTACAAAATTAACTGCCGCAGCTAAAGCGCATACGCTGCCGGTTATGGCCCAGGCTTATGAAAACTGGATGTCGAGCTACATTAAGAACAACCAGATTGATGACCTGACACCTTATGAAAACAGTACCAAGCATGGTTGGAGCGCCTCGGACAAGAACGATATTGTCAAAGTATTCTTAGACAGCAACACGTTTAACGGCAAGCTGTACGGCGTACCTTTCAATAAAAGCACGGAGGTTCTCTTTTACAATACCGATTATTTAAAAGAGAAAAAGTTGTCCGTTCCGCAAGACTGGGATCAGCTGAAAAATGCGGCAACGAAGCTGACAGGGACAACGGGTAAGAAAAAAGTAGTCGGGCTTGGATTTGAGAACGGAATCGGGTTTGACTATCCGGCTTGGGTTCGCCAGGCAGGCGGGCAATATGCGGATGAAAAAGCGAATAAGTTGCTGTTTAACTCTGCTGAAGGTAAGGATGCCTTGAATTTTTTGACAAATATGACGAAAAACGGTACCGCTCGTCTTGCTGGTGAAGATAATTATATGTCGGGGCCATTCTCAAACGGAGATGTCGCGATGTATATTGGTTCCAGCGCCGGGATGTCGTTTGTTCAGAGCGGCGCAAAAGGAAAAGTTAATTGGGCAACGGCGCCGCTGCCGAAAGGAAAAGAGGCGGCGACTCCGTTCCAGGGAACAAATCTTGTCATGTTCTCTTCCGCAACTCCGGATCAGAAACTGGCCGCTTGGGAATTAATGAAGTATCTCTCAGATAAAAAACCGACAATGGAATGGGCGAAAGCAACCGGCTATGTTCCGGTCCGCAAGTCGGTGCTGGATGACGCAGAATGGGAAAGCTTTATTAAAGAAAACCCGGAATATGCCGCGGCAGAAAAACAATTCGATTCAGGATTCTTTGAATTTAGAAGTCCGGGAACGGAGCAAGTCAGCAACATTTTAACCAAGGAAATGCAAGCCGTCTTCTTGAATAAAGAATCCGTTGAAAAGGGACTGACCAGTGCCGCAAAACAGGGACAAAAAGTGCTTGATCAGGAAAAGGATAATTAATCGATTGATTGTGAATGTGGAATAAGATGTGACGGCGGGTTCCTGACAGACGGGGACCCGTTTGTTGATGAAAAGGTAACTTTTGTAAGCGAAGAACGGATTAATTTGAACTCGCCAAGTTTTTCTATCAATTGGGAGGAATGGGTATGCAAGACAATGAAGGGACGCACATTCGCTTTTGGGGCGGACTGCGCACCATTGGCGGAACGATTGTGACCATTCAGCACGCAGGATGTCGGCTTATTTTTGATTTCGGACGAACCTTTTCGGCGCAAAGTGAATGGCTGAACACGAGTGTATCATCCAGAATCGGACGCACGGTTCATGACGCTATCCGGCTCGGCGCATTGCCAAGAATCGATGGTCTATACAGTGCAAACCAGCTGCGAGGCATCGAAGGGGTTTCGCCGTATGAAGAACGAGCACAGCAGACGGAAGTTTATCTTTCGCATATGCACCTGGATCATATGGGGGCGATGGATACGATTGCACCGCAAGTGCCCGTTTTCATGACGGCTGAATCGCTTCAACTTGCTCGCGCTTTGGATGAATCCGGTGAACGGCTTCCGATCGCGCGCAGCTACGAGTCACTTGACTATGATTGTCCCCATTCACTTGGGGCCATGACAATCACACCGCTTTTCGTTGATCATGATGTACCCGGCGCGAGTGCGCTGCACATCCGGACACCGGACGGTTCAATTCTTTATACCGGTGATCTGCGCTTGCACGGCTTTCATCCGGAAGGGACAAAGGCATTTATCGGTAAGGCGAAGCGGCTTGGTTTTCGGTTGCTCCTCATGGAGACGACTACCTTGTCTTTTGACGAAGAAATGAAGGAACCACTCGTCGGTCGCATGGAAAATGTGCCGCAGCTCATGACCGAAGATGCTTTGGCAGAGCAATGTGCCGAATGGGGCGGACAAACAAAAGGTCTTGTTATTTTTAATTGCTACAATCGCAATGTGGAACGTCTGCACTGTATTGTTGCAGTGGCTAAGCAAATCGGACGTGCGGTTGCGTTTGATCCAGCAACCGCTCATATCCTTCATACGTTTTATCCGAATGACGAAGTGCTTATTTTTCGGAAAAATGCCGATCAGGCAAGCATCCTTCATCTAAAAAAGGATATGTGGGCCGATGCGGCAATGATTCATGCGGATCCGCGTCGGTATATGGTGCAGTGCGCCTATTCGGACAGTCTGGAGCTGCTCGATTTGGATTTGAAAAATGCTCTTTATATTCATGCAGGCGGTATGCCGCTCGGTGATTATGATCCTGATTATCAAAAACTGTTGAAATTACTTAGTGATCTTGGCGTTGTCTATGTCCCGCTCAATTGTTCCGGTCACGCGGCACCGCAGCAGTTAAAATGGATCCTTGATCAGCTCGATCCCGATGTCCTTATTCCGTTACATGGGTTCCATCCGGAACGGCTTGTTCCCGACCGAGGAAAGCAGTTTTTGCCGGAATACGGTAAAGAATATTCTTTAAACGATCTGTTCCGATGATATGTTTTGGTTGTCAATTATTTTTAATCAAGGTACAATAAGTTCTGTTGTTAACCAATCTCCTCACAGGATCGCGAGGGGGTAGAGGTGCGGCAGTTAAGACAAGCGCATTTGAGGCGAAGAGACGCCGGACGGTGCGTGTAAGGAACTGCCGCCGAAGTGCGTTCGGATTCTCTTGCCGAGTGCACTGGGTCCGTTTTCGAAAGGAGCGGGACTGTCACATGCATAGGCATGTGGTGCGCTATCGGAGGAAGATGTGCGAGGAGTAAATGGATCAATAAGCCTGCATGTAAGCAGTTCTTATTCGTTTTACTATGAAAATTTTCCGTCCGCCGAAGCCATTGCGTTGCTTCGACGGACGTTTTATTTCTTCACATATCTCCCCGAAAAACAGAGAGGGAGAGAGAAACGTGCAACAGAAGACAAAGAATCAATTAAGGCGCGGATTAAAATCACGCCATTTAACGATGATCGCTCTTGGGGGAGCGATCGGGACAGGACTGTTTCTTGCCAGCGGAAACGCAATCTATACGGCCGGTCCGGGCGGCGCGCTGCTCGCGTATGGATTGACAGGCGTCATGGTCTATTTTCTGATGACCAGCCTTGGGGAGCTGGCGACCTACATGCCGACCAGCGGATCATTCAGCACCTACGCGACGCGGTTTGTCGATCCGTCGTTTGGTTTCGCGCTTGGCTGGAATTATTGGTACAATTGGGCAATAACCATTGCGAGCGAACTGTCCGCTGCCACACTGATCATGAAATTCTGGTTTCCTGACAGTCCGTCAGTGCTTTGGAGCGGTTTGTTTCTGCTCATGATCTTCTTGCTTAATGCTTTGACGGTTAAAGGCTATGGCGAGTCGGAATACTGGTTTGCGTTTATTAAGGTCGCAACGGTTGTCATTTTTATTATCATCGGACTTTTGATGATTTTCCGCGTTCTTGGCGGCGGCGTGCCGGGGTTTGATAACTTTGCCGTTGGCGATGCGCCGTTCCATGGCGGATTTTTGGCGACATTCGGTGTATTTCTTGCGGCCGGCTATTCCTTTCAGGGAACGGAGCTGCTTGGCGTGAGCGCCGGTGAAAGCGAGCATCCGGAAAAAAGTGTTCCGAAAGCAATGAACACAATTTTTTGGCGTATCCTTCTGTTTTATATACTCGCAATCTTCGTTATTGCCATGATCATTCCTTATACGAGTCATAACTTGTCTGCATCGGATTCGATTATGGTCAGTCCGTTCACCTTGGTTTTCCAGAGAGCGGGTCTTGCGATGGCCGCCTCGGTCATGAATGCGGTCATTTTAACGGCGGTGCTGTCTGCCGGAAACTCCGGATTGTACGCTTCGACGCGTATGCTCTATGCGCTGGCTAAAAAGGGAAAAGCACCGAGGTTTCTTGGTTACGTCACGCGGAACGGGATTCCAATCTGGTCACTCGTTGTCACCGCGGCGTTCGGTCTGCTTGCGTTCTTCGCCTCCGGATTCGGCGACGGTATTGTTTATAACTGGCTGCTCAGCGCCTCGGGCATGTGCGGATTTATCGCTTGGCTCGGCATCGCGATCAGCCACTACCGTTTCCGCCGCGCCTATGTCGCCCAAGGCGGCAAACTTAGCGATTTGCCTTACCGGGCGAAGTGGTTCCCATTTGGTCCGCTGTTTGCCTTCGCGGTGTGCCTAGTTGTGGTGGTCGGTCAGAGCTTCGGCGCGTTTTCCGGCGGCCGGATTGATTGGGGCGGAATTGTCGCCGCCTACATTGGTATTCCGATTTTTCTTGCTGTTTGGCTGATCGCCAAATGGAGGATGAAGTCAAAATTGATCCCTCTTGATCAGTGTGATCTGTCACGTCATACAGAGCAACAAGATTAAGATCAAAACTGGGAAAAATGTGTCATCATGATAAAATAGAAGAAAATCTGGTGATTGATTTATAAACTGAAAAGAGGAAAATCGATGCACACTTTGCTGCAAATCCACGGCCTTGTCTGGGGCCTGGTGGTCATCTTTTTTATCTTAAGCTATGTTTTACCTGATCAAAAAATATGGAGTATGATCCTGCGGACGGCTTATTTAGTTATGATCATAACCGGAGTGGTGATGCTGGTTCTCATCCACTTCCCGCTGATGCCGACCATTAAAGGCGTACTTTCCTTTGCTTTAATCGGGCTCATGGAAGTGGCGATAGGCAAACGTAAGAAGAAAGAAATCTCATGGTTCATTCCTGTTCTCATTGCCGCACTGCTTCTTGTTATTGTATTTATGGGCTATCATGTCATTTAAAGAAAACAAATTAATTGGCAAATCTTGGTGCGGACAGAGGTTCAGTTGTCCTTACTTTCTTATTTGTGTAATCTAAAAGAACTTTTCCCGGCATTTATCGGGAAAAGTTCTTTTAATTCTGTACTGGCGTTTCTTTGAGAATTCCGGAAGCTTTGATTCGTTCGGCGGCTTCCTTCAGCCGTTCCTCGGATTCGAGCAGTCCGGCGCGGACGAACTGGTCGCCGTGAGTGCCAAATCCGGCGCCCGGTGCCATCGCAACATGCGCGCGTTCAAGAAGGACATTGGCGAAGGCTTCCGAGCTATAACCGCGTGGAACCCTGAACCAGCAGAAGAACGAGCCCTGTGGAGCGACAACATCCCAGCCGATCGCACGCATGCCGGAGACGAGGATGTCACGGCGATGCTCGTACAGCGCGCATAATTCTTGGACGGATTGCTGCGATCCGAGCAGAGCAGCTGTGGCCGCGTCTTGAATGGCGCTCGGCACGTCTGAATGATCAATATCATGGAATTGGCTGAGCGCCCGGATGATCGAAGCATTGCCGACAGCGAACCCGATCCGAAAACCGGCCATATTGTATGTTTTGGATAATGTGTAGATTTCAATCCCTTGTTCCTTTGCGCCCGGAGTCTGCAAAAAGCTGAGCGGGCGTCTGCCGTCAAAGCCAAAGGCGGCGTAGGCGAAATCGTGAACAACCGGAATGTGATGCTTTTTTGAAAAGGCAACGGTATCGGCGAAAAATTCTTTTGTCGCCATCGCTCCTGTCGGATTGTTCGGATAGTTCAGCATCAGAAGCTTTGATTTTTGCAGAATGTTTTCAGGAATGGTTCGATAGTCCGGTAAAAATCCATTCTCAGCGCGAACCGGTATGCCGTAGGTTTCAGCCCCCGCCAATTGCGGGCAAGCAAAATAGAGTGGATAGCCGGGATCGGCCGTCAGCATGATCTCGCCCGGATTCAGCATCGTTTGCGGGAGGGCGGAAATAGCGACGGTTGCACCATCAAACACAGTGATTTCCGTATCCGGATCAACAGAGACGCCGTACTCGCGCAGATAGAACGCACGGATTGCTTCTTTTAGTCCTGTTTTGCCGCCCGCAGGAGGATAGCCTTGATTTTTATGAAGTTGTGCCGCTTGATTCATTGCCTGAATAATTGGTTTGGGGGTCGGTTGATCAGGACTTCCGGTATGAAGATGAATGATATCAATACCCTTACTGACTACCGAATGAATCCGATGATCGATGCTGGTAAAGTAATTGTCGGGAAGCGCTTGTACCTGACGGGATGGGATGAATTCAGCCATTAATAACCCTCTTTTCCTTACATTCTTCCTATAGACTATGAACTGCAGCCTATTTTCGTTCGCTTTGGCGTGCGGTAAGCGCCGCCTTTAGTTTCGCAGCAAATTTAATGATAACCTTTTTTGGTTTTCTAATCTATAGCCGCTCTCGGAACCGTTTCTCGGCGCGATGAATAAACTAGTGTGAAATGCCTATGCATCTGCAGAAATAAGCATGCCTGCAAATGACGGGTGCGGGAAGGGTGGAACTATGTTTGTCTATACAGTGCGGGCTGGTGACTCATTGTTTGCAATCAGCCAAAAATTTGATATTCCTGTGAATACATTGAGAGCAGTAAACGGATTGACAGCGACGAATATCGTCACCGGTCAGTCGCTGCTCGTGACAAGTGATGTTTATACCGTTCAGCCGGGCGACAGCCTTTGGACGATCTCACGCATGGCGTATGTTCCGTTAAGTGCGCTGCGCGAGGCGAATCCGGGGATTAATCCTGAGCGTTTAAGTCCCGGCCAGAAAATTAATCTTCCGGCGATCGATCGCCGTGTGGCGACTCATTTCAGCTATACTCAGCTTCGGACACCGGCACTCGATCAAGCGGTCATTACGGACAACGCGCCATATTTGACGTATATCGGTATTTTTGAAACACATTTTAACTGGAACGGCGATTTAAGTCCGCTCAATGACAATGCGGCCGTTCTTGCGTCTTGGCGCGGGCGGGTTACACCGATTATTACGGTGACAAATTTAACTGAGACCGGATTTAATTCGGCATTGGTACAGCGCGTGCTGAATACGCCGGATGTTCAGCAGCGTTTAATCGATAACATGATCAGTTATGCGACTTCAAACGGGTACGGCGGGATCAATGTCGATTTTGAAGGCGTGCTGCCTGCCGATCGCAATGCTTTTGTTATGTTTCTTCAGGCGTTAAGTGAGCGCACGCAGGCGGCGGGGCTCAATCTCAGTATTGCGGTTCCGGCCAAGACCGACGATACGGTGCCATGGGTGCGCGGCTATGACTACGAGGCAATCGGAGCGATTGTCGATCAATTTTTTATCATGGCCTATGACTGGCATCATGCGGGCAGCGAGCCGGGACCGACGGCACCTATCCAGGATGTCATTGCTACCGTCAATTACGCAGCCAGTGTGATGGATCGGAATAAGATGATCATGGGTACACCGTTTTACGGTTATGATTGGCCGATTCCTTTTTCCAGTCAGAATCCGGGCAGAGCCATTACCTATCAGGCGGCGGTAAATCTCGCTATGAGTGAACAGGTGCCGATCAACTATTCGGCGGCCGATTATGCTGCTTATTTCTATTATACAGACGACAGCGGGCAGAACCGTGTTGTCTGGTTTGAGGATGTACGCAGTCTGTTTGAAAAGGCGCAGATTGTCTATAATGCACGGATCGGCGGGATCGGCACATGGCAGCTCAACTTTGCGATGCCTCAGTATCCATGGGTGTTCACTCACTTTTTCCAGATTCGCAAGGTTTAACCGCCTTGCATATAACGTGAAAACAGGCGCTGTTCATGCTATCGTTAACCTAGAATTGATAGGAAAGCGAGTGGGATGAATGGCAGTGAAGACGATTGGATTTGTTGGAACGGGAGTCATGGGAAAAGGGATGATTCGCAATCTGATGAAGGCGGGATTTACGCTTCAAATCTATAACCGAACGAAAAGCAAGGCGGCTGACCTTATTTCAGAGGGCGCCGTTTGGAAATCGAGTCCTGCAAAAACGGCTGAAGGAGCCGATGCGGTCATTACGATGGTCGGGTATCCTAAGGATGTCGCTTCTATTTACTTTGATAACGGGATCATTGATCATGCCGAATCGGGCGCTTACTTAATTGATATGACCACCTCATCACCTCAGCTTGCGGAAAAAATTTATCAGGCAGCCGCGGAAAAAGGATTGCACGCACTGGATGCCCCGGTTTCCGGCGGTGATGTCGGTGCCGAGAACGGTACGTTGTCGATCATGATTGGCGGAGATGCTCAAGATGCCGAGACCTTGGCACCTGTCTTTCAAGCTATGGGGCAGAAAATAGTCTATCAGGGAAAAGCCGGTTCGGGCCAGCATACAAAAATGGCGAACCAAATTGCGATTGCATCAAACATGATCGGCGTTGCCGAAGCACTCAGTTATGCGAAGCATGCTGGGCTGGATACTGATAAGGTGATGGAGAGCATTGAAACAGGAGCTGCCGGCAGCTGGTCGCTGACCAATCTTGGCCGGCGCATGCTGAAAGGCGATTTTGAGCCCGGCTTCTATATCAAGCACTTGATCAAGGACGAGCGAATCGCGCTCGAATCCGCTGAAACGATGGGCCTGGATACACCGGGACTTGCATTGTCCAAGAAAATCTATGATAAACTGGCTGAAAAAGGCGAGGAAAACAGCGGAACTCAGGCGATTTATAAAAAATATTGGAATAAGTGAGTAATTGAGAGGAAAAGCTGCGGCTGAAGTGCACGCAGCTTTTGTTGACTCTAGTATTTGTGAACAATTTACATTAAAAAGCCGAAATGCTCAATTGGTCAAAGCGATCGATAAAATCTTGAATACTACTAATCTATGAGAGCTTTTCTGAGCCGCACATGCGACGAGCCCTTTGAGAGGTGCTAGAATAAGATCAGAATCGTTGTTGAGAGGATTTGAGCTCATGATGAAAGGTTTTATTGTTTTTGGCGCCGTGTTGGCGCTGTTGTCTGTCACGTTCGGCGCGTTTGGGGCGCATATATTGAAGACGCGGCTTAACGAGCAAGATCTGGCCGTGTTTCAAACGGGTGTTCAGTATCAAATGTATCATGCGCTCGGACTGATTGTGATCGGTATCCTCGCACTGACCGTATTCAGCGGGCAGAACACTTTACTTTCTTGGTCCGGTTGGCTGATGACCGTCGGCGTTCTCCTTTTCTCAGGCAGCTTGTATGCGCTGACGCTGAGCGGTATTCGCGTGCTTGGCGCGATCACGCCAATCGGCGGTGTTGCTTTTCTCGTCAGCTGGCTGCTTGTTGTGATCGCTGCGCTGCGCGCATAATTGCAAGCAGGTTCCGGAAACATTAATAAGCGATCAGGAGAGGGCGTGGACATGCTCTCTTTTTTCTATGGAAAATAAGTTATACTTAATGATAAAGTAGATGCAATGTCGGAATGTAACAGAGCATTGTTAATTTGAACGATACCGGAGGCTTTTGTAATGAATTGGAGAGAAAACAGGATTGAGTCTGCTCTAAACGGGACAAATCCGATGGTTTTGTCGAAAATGAAAAGCGGTTTTGCAGTTATCGGAGATACACAGTTTTTACCCGGCTATTGTGTTTTGCTTCCAAATAAAGAGGTATTTAGCCTCAATGACCTGACGATTGATGAACGTTCACAGTTTCTAACGGATATGAGCTTAGTAGGAGACGCGATTATGAACGTTTGCCAGCCTCTTAGAATCAATTATGATATTTTAGGAAACACAGACGCTTTCTTACATGCGCATATTTTTCCAAGATATGAATGGGAAAAAGAGGAGAGAAGAAAGGGTCCTGTTTGGTTGTATGACTCATCCAATTGGTATGATGAAGCAAAGCAGTTTAATGAAGATAAGCATGGCAAACTCAAAGAAGAGTTGGCAAATGATCTGAACCACGTATACGGAAAATAATAAGAGCAGATATCTGCGGAACCACATGAACACAAAAACGGAGCGTCTCCCTTTATGGAGAAGCTCCGTTTTTCTGGGATTATCTGCCGCCCGGTTGAGGCGGCGCGTAAGGATATTCATAGCTGAGCGGACCGGTGAACTCGAAGTAATTCACAAATACCATCGGAATGAGGTAGCGGACTCGGGATTCTTCGTCCTCAATGATCACATGATCACGTCCGGCGGCTTCGACCGTACCGGTAAATGATTTCGCATTCCACTGGCTGTTGCCTTCAAAGGTACAGTAAACTGTTGCTGTCTTGCCAAGATTCAACCTCAAAATATTTTCGATGTAAGACTGCTCGACAAAGGGCAGCGGCATTACCTGTTGCGGCACCGGTGCTGTCGGTTGACCGGTTTGCGGCACCGGTATTGTATACGCGGGATACGGATAAGGCACCGATTGTGCGGTGGGCGGAAGCCCCGGTCCCTGTGTCAACTGTCCCTGGAACGGGAACGTACCGCTCGGCTGCTGCGGTGCGGTCTGCTGCCTGGATGCGTCCCACTCCGGTTGCGCGCCTTGATCGGGATTGAATGACGCACCATACGGCCAACTGTCTGGTGGAAATTGAACACCCATATAAAGTCACTCCTTAGCAATAAAATGATCAATAAACATTTGGACAAACCGATTCGGTAGGCGAGAAGAAACAATGCGCTTTAAAACGTCCGGTGTTCCATTGATTGTACCATTGGGCGGGGCAAGCGCCCGCAGGTTGGAAGAACCAAAGCGCGTTCGATGCCGGGTGAAAACGTTCACCTTTAAGCGTTCGCTCGGCAAGACGTTTGTCCTGCGCCCGCGCCGCCTGATAAAAGTAGCCCTTCTGCGTCGCTTCAAATCCGCCGGGACTTTGGAAAACCATTTGTTGGATCGTTCTCAGGCCCTCGAAGTCAAGGCAGTTCCCAAGTACACGATTCACGCCGACATTGCCGACCATCAGCATGCCGAGCTGTCCGTCGCCTTCCGCTTCTGCGCGCATCAGCCGGGCGAGCAGGGAAATATCATTAGATGTGTGTTGAACCACGGCCATAGCCATAAATCCCCCCTTTGCGAACAGAAACTATAAAACTTATTTTCAAGTAGGCATGGATTCACCGATTTACGTACCTTAAAGCCTATGCCCGGTAACGTAAATGATGACAGTAGATAGGGAAAAGCAGCAGCAAATCGCAAAAAAGATCCGAGAGTCTTTTTTAAAGGGAAGGAAGGTTTATCGTTTAGCCTAGCTGATACGTCATTCACCTCATAAAATTCAGTGCGCGATCGGGTAAACGCCCAATCTGAGAAATAGACGGAGAAATTCCGCTTATTGAATCGAAAAACGTGAAAGTTGGAGGGTTTTGCGTTACATAAGCGGAAAAATTACCCTTATGTACCCGCAAAACAAGCATCATGATGCATATAACCGGAAAATCTCCGCTTATTTTATAGGGATAACGCGAAAGCCACCGACCCTGCAAAAATAAGGACCGCGCGTTTTTCGCCCGGCCCTTTTCGATTTTGGAAATTATAAAGAAAACTTTTGATTAAAAAGTTCCTGCGTGAGCTGCGTGCCGACGAAGAATGATCCAAATTCCCCAAAGCGGGCGCTTGCCTCATCGAAACGCATTTCATAAACAATTTTTTTGAATTGCAGCGGATCATCTGAAAAAAGAGTGACGCCCCATTCCCAATCATCGAAACCGACGGAACCGGTGATGATCTGATGGATTTTACCGGCATATTTGCGGCCGATCTGCCCATGGCTTTTCATCATTTCCCGCCGTTCTTCCATTGGAAGCATGTACCAATTATCGCCGTGTTCGCGTCTCTTATCCATTGGATAAAAGCAGAAGTAATGAGTCTTCGGCAGAATCGGTTTTAACCGTTCTTGAACACGCGGATTGGCGTAGGGATCGCCCCCGGACTTGCCCAGATAGTTACTTAATTCAACAACAGAAACAAAGGAATAGGCAGGGCTTGCAACCTCGCTTAATTTGGATTTATCAAACTCGGTTTCCAGATCGCTCAGCTCGTCCATGGTCGGACGAAGCGAAATCATGACGAAGTCCGCTTTCTGTCCGAGTACGGAATACATGGCGAAACTGCCGCCGCGTGCATCTTCGTTCAGCTCCGCCTGGGTCAGAAACTGATTAAACTCCATTAAAGTCTGCTGCCGTTCCCACTCGGATTTTGATTTCCACTCCTGCCAGTCAATCGTTCGAAAATCATGCAGGCAGTACCATCCGTCCAGCGTTTGGGCTGCTTCAGACATAGTGAACACCTCTTTTTTGTTTTGCAAAATGAAAGTGTGAACGAAGGGGATAACGTTAGCCCGTGTGTAAGAAAACTCAGCTTATTTGGGAGTCACTTGTTCGCCCGCTTAGTCTAATATAGCATAGATAGTGCCTAGGGACGCATGAAAATAACTTTCCCAATGTAGGATAAGTCTAATTGGTTTATACTTATTATAGATTAAATTTTATAAGGGGGCGGATTGATAAATGGCGGATTTATTTGAACGATTGAAGCCGGAGATAAAGAAGGGCAAACCATCAATAATTTTTCCCGAGAGTGCGGATGAACGGATTGTCGAAGCGGTACAAACCCTAGCGGAAGAAGAACTGATCGTGCCGATTCTGATTGGAAAAACTGAGGACACATCCGATGCGTTGAGAAAGCTTGCCGAAGAGAAAAAGGTTATCTTCACGCATCCTGAGACGGACGAAGAGATGCCCGCTCTGATTGATGCACTGGTTACGCGTAGAAAAGGGAAGACCGACGCGGCAAAGGCAGCAGAATTGTTAAAAGATCCGTGCTATTACGGAACGATGCTTGTTTATATGGGGAAAGCGGACGGGTTGGTCAGCGGCGCCGCCCATTCAACAGCGGAGACCGTGCGCCCGGCACTTCAGATTATTAAAGCCCAGCCGGGGAAAAAACGTATTTCGGGTTCCTTTCTTTTGGTAAAAGGGGAAAAAGAATTTGTTTTTGCCGACTGCGGTATTAATATCTCGCCGGACAGCGAAACCTTGGCGGAGATTGCGGTCGAATCTGCGGAGACAGCGAAAATGTTCGGCATTGATCCGAAAATCGCCATGTTGAGCTTTTCGACAAAAGGCTCGGCGAAAGATCCGTCGATTGATAAGGTGACTGAGGCGGTGAAGCTGGTTAAGGAGCGGGAACCGGAACTGCTCGTGGACGGCGAACTGCAGTTTGACGCCGCTTATGTACCGGAAGTTGCCGCAAAAAAGGCGCCGGGCTCACCGATTGCCGGCAAGGCGAACGTATTCGTTTTCCCGAATATTGACGCGGGCAACATCGGTTACAAAATGGTGCAGCGGCTTGGCGGCTATGTGGCGATCGGACCGATCCTGCAAGGCTTGAACAAGCCGGTGAATGACTTGTCGCGCGGCTGCTCGGCCGATGATGTTTACAAGTTGGCGTTGATTACGGCGAAACAAGCGTTAAGTGCTGCTCAGCCTCAAAATGCATAATGATCTGAAAGAGCACAGCCGGATACTTCACCGTGATCTGTGCTCTTTTACTATCTCAGAAGAATTCTTTTCAAAAGCATTTAAAAACTAAATCCGGAAACTAGAAATTAACCCAAAAAATCGGGAGCCGCACGATATGACGGCTTCCGATTCTCTGTATTATCTTAGTAGATCATTTTTGCATCGGCAGGCAATTGGTGCACATGGTTCAAATAAGCGGAGACAAGCCGGTTCTCGTTTTCTGCATAGGTGTAACCGAAATGGTCGGCCACCTGCTTTGCCAGCGAGCGGAACAGACGGCCCATTTGAAACAGCGACTGCCATATATGCTCAGGATCAGCATCCGGGTAGGTGAGCAGATAGTTTTGCCATACTGATTCTTCGACATAACGAGGCAAGTATTTGCCGCATTTTCCGGCACTCACCGTAAAATCGGTACGAATTCCGGCATACCAAGAGAGCATTTTCAACATCATGTCACGGACGTATTGCTCAAGCATCGTTTTGGCATAGGGAACTTCTTCGCGCCACAATCCCTTAGCTACATAAGGCGATACCCACCAGAATTCATTGCAGCAGTCGGCGAACTGTTTCGCGCTCGGCGGAAGAATTCGGTAGTTCCGATCATCCGACGGCGGCACGGAAGCAAATTGTTCCTCCTTATCAAGCAGGATGATGCTCAGGCTGTCGCCGTTCACCCATTCCTTCGCTTTTTCCGAGGTCATAAGCGTTAAGTCAATCCGATTTCCGTCATCAAACAACATTAAATAAGCGAATTCATCCTTGACCATATCGCCGAGTCCATTTCCAATATCCATCAGGTCCGGCAATTGCATGATGATCCGTTTGCCAAATTGATCAACCCAATGATGGTTCACTGTAAATGAAGTGATGTCGCGAACCACATAGACAATATCGTAATCTTGAAAACAGTCATGCGGCGCATCGGGATTGGCGTGCGAGCCATTCATGATCACCGCGCGAATCCGTTCATCTTTCTTTGCAGTATCTAAAATCAATGCCTTCATTTCTTGTTCGTTTCTCATTTATCTGCCTCCGATTTTGTGATGTAATCCTCTGGAAAAGCATGAGAGGCTGGAGGTGGTCGCGCGCAAGTCTAAAGTCGATTCAAACGTTTTTTCATAAGGCGTTCCTCCATTTTCTATGGGTTTGTTACAAGATTTCATGATTTCGTTAAAACTGTACGCCGTGCTTTTCTCTCAAGGACAGCAAGCGCAGCGCTGCTGAGAATTTGTTTCCGCATACAAGAGCCAATATCCATTGCTCACCTTGCACTTCACCACCTCTATTCACAGCAAAAATTCTCACTCTATTTTGAAGACGGGTTACTGAAATCTTATTCTATCTCTATTTGTTGGTATACCGTTCTTTGCTTTTACCCATGCGCCGTTTTTGAATCGTTCATATTCTTCAAAAGCACAAGGCAGCCCTTTTGCCGTTGATATATCACTACTGTCCATAAGCTGAAAATGTAAATGTGGACCAAAAGAATTTCCCGAATTTCCTATTTTACCAATAGCTTCGCCTTTTTTCACGCTCTGACCAACTGAAACTTGAATAGACCCTGTTTGAAGATGACATAAAGCAGCATATACATTGTTGCGATTTTTTATAATAACGTAGTTGCCTGCGATGGATCGTGCATCATCTTTTTTAGGGTTAAAATAATGAGCGTTTTTATAAGCATTAGATATATCTGATAGCAATTTCGTCCGTGTTCGTTCTTTATAACCGTCCTCCACCTTTACAACGATTCCATTGCAAGGTGCATATATTTCTTTCCCCCAACAATAATATTCGTTTACCGGAATCCCAAAAAGAAGATAGTGCAACAAACTTGCTCGATAAGCAGGTAAGCCAGTTCTTTTCCAATCTACTTGTATAAAATCATAAGCATATCTTGTCCCTAATTTGTTCGTGCCGTGACTCGGAATTTTTGTTCCCGGTGTATTAGGGGAAAGCCATTCCCCCTTCAAAGGAAATGCTACAATTATTGGTTCACGCATTTCACTCATTGCGTTCCTCCTGTCAATCCATTCTTTACCTCATTAAAAATAATGAGTGCTGCAAGTGCAAATACAAGTATGCGTACATTCCGTTTAGAATGAACATGTTTCATGCGCTTATTCATGGTGTGATGTGTAGAACAATTTTCTAAGTTCATCAAAATACTCATCTATTTTTTTTATAAGAACTTCGCTGTTCAAGGTGTTTATATCACTATTACGAATGTCCTCTAATAGTTGATTGGTAAATCCAATATTAGACCAAAATATAATCTGCTTGCACTTTTCAATAGCTAATCCTTTTCTAAATTTAGTTTTATCTACTTTATCAAATAGTTTAGGGTAACAGTTTAAATGTTCATTGTGCGCTCTGTTTTCAAGTTCCTTATTAATTTCGGCGGAATGAGTAGCTCGTGTGAGTTTACTAAGCTCTGAAATCCAAGGATATTTTTCAAACAGCTTTATTTGCAAAAGATATGATTGTCGTAATTTGTTGAAAATATCTTTTTCATCATAATTCATCAATTCAAAGTATTCCTTTTTCATTAGGCCTGCGAAGTAATCATACGCAATAAGGAAAAGTTCCTGTTTGCTACTTACATAATGAAACATGAGGGATTTAGAAATTCCGGCTTCTTTTGCGATTACATTGGTTGAAGCATTGTCATACCCTTGTAATGAAAATTCTTTTAATGCGGCATTTAGAACAGCGTCCCTTCTTTGACGGTCTAAATCGAATAATTTTGCTGGCATGGCAGCTCCTTTATACTAAGCAATGTTTTACCTAATAGGTCAATAATAGTATATATTCATTTATCTGATAGGTCAACGAAAAACATGATAACCATGCTGTATTTTCAAATTTGAATCGTTACATTCTCGTATTTTGTGCCTTGTGCATTTACTGTTTCCTCTGTTCCTGCTGCGAAGTATGATAAACACCTTATCGATTTACTCGGCGTCCTTAACCTTGTTTTTGAGTGCAACATATCTTTGATTCATTTACTTTCACTTATCGGTCAGTTCGCGATATTCCATTTTCATGCCTTTGTCGGCAGGATGATCCTGCCATTCGTCACGATTGCTTACAATCGCTAAAAGCCCTCACGCAAAAAAATTGCGCGAGGGCTTTTGTGAAAAATCATTCAAATAAATGCTGAGCGAAATATTCGTTCTTCTTAATTCCGGCCGGAATGGCAAAGAGGCCGGTTGCGACATGATCAATGTATTCGTTCAGCGCGTCACTCTTTCCCAGTACGCGAAGCATCGGAATGAAGCTTTCCTGAGGCTTGTTCTGGTAAGAGATGAAGAGCAGTCCTGCGTCCAAATTTCCGGTTGCCGGCTGAATGCCGTTTGTATACGAGTAAGCGCGCCGATAAATTTTCTGACCGGTTTGGTGCGCCAGACCCACATGCGAGTCTCCCGGTTGTTTACTTATAATGACGGGTTCATGTTCGTGTGTCCGTCCGAAAGCGGCTCCGGAATTTTTTTTGCGGCCGATGACCTGTTCTTGATCACTGTAAGAATCCCGATCCCATGTCTCGATAATCATTTTAATCTTCCGATAACCGAGGTACGTGCCGCCGCGCATCCATTTCGGCTCATCGCTGCTTGTCCAAACGACCTTGTTTTGGTCATCGGGGTCGGTGACATTAGCCGTGCCGTCTTTAAAACCAAACAGATTTCGCGGTGTTTTTCCCTTTGGACCATTGAGAAAGCCTGTTTCCATCCAGCGGATATTCGCTGTTCCGAGTGCTTCTTTGATCAGGTTGCGCAAGGCATGGAATGCGACTTGCTGAATGTCGGCACAAATCTGAACGCAGATGTCGCCGTTGGAGATTGACTGATCGAGCGTTTCATGAGCGATACGGGGCATCGGCGTCAGCTGTTTCGGCATTTGACTGGCGAGACCGAACCGATCCTTTCCGTTCTTCATAAAAAAGGAATGTCCGAGACCAAAGGTGATCGTCAGATTGGCGGCGCCAAGATCGCGCGCCTCATTTGTATCATTCGGCGGCAATTCCTTGTTGCTGCTGTTGATTTCCCTTTTGCCCTGTATCAACGTTGCGGCAAGGCGTGTCCAGGTAATAAAGAGTGCCATAATTTTCGCTACGTCATGGATTGACGGATCAATGTCGAACGCCGCGAGATAACCGTAGCCTTGCTGCGCGGTTGTCACACCGGCTTGATGCGTCGCGAAAAAAGGAATTTTTGATTCGTTCGCGGGGTCTGTTGCCGCCTTGTCGCCAAACAGCTCAAGCGCTGCACCCAACCCGCTCGCACCGAGGGCGATTCCGCCGCCGGCAAGTGCTGACATTTTTAACATTTCCCGTCTGGAATAGCCCTTTTTTTGCTGCGGAGTACCAAGTTCCTCATGATCCATTTGCGATCGACCTCTTTCTTGTTAGAAGATTTTCGCCGTTTGAGCCATCAGCTTTGAGAGTTTGCTAAGTTCGTTGCTGATTTCTCGGATTTGGTCTTTACTCAATTTTGTATAGTCTTCGTATTCTGTGTCGGACTTTTTGTATTTCAACATTTGTTTATCGAATGCCTGAAATTGCTTGTCGATTTGGTTGGCCAAATCCTTATGCCCCTCGTTAAGCGCAGGGATTGCTGCCTGGTAAACGGCTTCGGAACCATCGACATTCGCTTGCAGGTCGACTAAATCGGTGTGAGAATAGCGTTCTTCTTCGCCGGTAATCTTGCTTGTCGCGGCTTCTTCAAGCAGTTCCATTGCACCGGCAACCATTGCCTTCGGTGTTAATTTAAATGTTTTTGATTTTTTCTGAAGATCAAGCACATCGGTCATTAATTTGTCAGCATACTTGCTCTGCCCCTTGAGGCTGTTCTTTTCCCACAACGCGCGTTCGATTTCGTGGAAACCGGTCCATTTAGAGACGTTGTCGACGTCGTTAATGCGGGCGTCGATTGCCGGATCCAAATCACCGAAACTTTCAGCGATCGGTTCGGCACGTTCATAGTAGATGCGCGGCAGTGTGTAGAGTTTCTTAGCTTTTTCAACATCGCCGGCCTTAACCGCCTTGACAAAGGGTTTGGTTGTTTTCACAAGCATGTCGATTTGTTCATCGGCATATTTGAGATAATCGTCAACCGCTTGATCCATCTGTTTTGATGGTTTGGTTTTGGTTTCCTTCGCAGTAAGCAGATCGTTCAATTGTCCGGTTAATGCGGTGCTGTTTTCTTTTATCTGCGCAACGTCAGGATCGGCGAGATTGGATTGTGCGTAAATTGGCTGCTGATAGCGTTCAATTTTCGCGTATTGGAGTGGGAATCGATCGCGTACGCCGTTTTCATAGGAAAGCCATTGCGTGTTAATTTGTTTCCCGTATTTTTTGATTGCATCCGTATCGTTCTTTTTCAGTGCGGCTTGAAGCTTGTTGTTGAGTTGCTTCATTTTATTTGTGCCTTGCTTGACCGGATCATTTGTTGCTTGTGATGTTTTGCTGCTGCTGGATTTTTGCGTGCTGCCGCATGCGGTGATGACCGGCAACAGCAGGATCGCGATTAATAATAGAAAGACCATTTTCTTTTGACTTTTCATAGTGATGATTAAGCCTCCCTGGCATGTTTTTTTGTTTTATACTATAAGTGCAGCTAGGTCTTCACCTTCGCTAGAAGCGTAGCCTCACAAGTTTTCTAATGTGATGCCGCTGCTCGTCGCTCCTTAAGAATGATGAAAATGAAGAGCAGTAAGCATGCGACTTGCGGGATCGTACTGTACCATGATGGGAAAATACTCAGACTGTTGATCGATGGCAGCGTGTCCGAAACCGTTGACGGCAGAATGCCTGCCATTTGCAGACTGTGAATACCGGACCCCATAAACTTGAAACATAAATAAAAGACGACAAAACTCGAGATCATGAAAAACGGGCGAAGCGGCAGCAGGACACCGAGTTTCAGCATGAGAAAGCCGATGACAATGAGGACGCCGAAGCCGGCAGCGATTCCTGATGCCAGTTGTACTGCCGGCATGCGCCCGGCCATTCCGATTAAGAAGATGACCGTCTCCATCCCTTCGCGAAGAACGGCGATAAATGCAAGCGCGGCAAAGGAGATCATTTTTTGCTTGCTGATCGCCTGACTGGTTTTGGATGTGATAAACGCGTTCCAACGTTTTATGTCCGCATTCCGGTGCAGCCAGTAACCGACATACAGCAGCATCAGACTCGCGATTACTCCGGACCAGCCGTTGATCAATGAGTTGTTGTTCCCGAAGGCTGCGACGGAGAGCAGGAAGGAAACGAGCACGCCGACTGCGAGGCAGACAAGAACAGCGAGGCTTGTTCCGCTCCAGATCCACACCTTCGCAGGTTTTGAATTTGCTTTGCGGGCAAAGGTTAGCAGAGCTCCGATGACCAGCAGAGCTTCAAGGCCTTCGCGAATCGGAATCAGGGCTGCGTCCCACATCCCATAGTTCGCTGAGGCAAGCGGCTTCAGGCTTGTGATCATTTCTTCGACCAGCGGCAGCGCTTTTGCATGCATCTTCGGATCGGCAAGGTAAGCATCCATCATGACCAAATTTTTCTCGGATTCGGTATAAATGCTTTGCGATTGGCTGACGACGTCGCCTTCAACGGACAACCAATCCTGCTGAAGCTGTTTGACCTGAGATGCAGCAGTGACCCAGTCCTTCTGACTCATCGACTGCTTTGCGTTGCCGAGCTCGGTTATGTAAGAAGACAGGGACTGGTGCCCCGACTTTGTCGTTCCGCCATATAGACCGCTTTGATAGTCTTGAAGCGTCTGCCGCAGCGCACTGAGACTCTTAATCGATTGCGCGCGATTGCCGTTAAGCAAATCCAGAGAAGCAGAGCTGATATCCTGACTCAACTGGATCGATGCATCAAGGGAGCTCTTTGAGACGGTGGTTTTATTGTTTTGCCACCATTTTTTAAAAGATGAATAATCCGTCTCGGCAGATTTCCCATGTTGCAGTGCGGTGATCGCATGATTCAGATCGTTGAGCGCGGGGGATACATCGACCGCTTTTTTCGCTTGTACGGTTAACGGATACATTGACAGCATTGCAATCAAGATAATCAGCATGGATGCACCGATGCACCGACTAAATTTCATAGTCAGGCCTCCTAAATCGGTAATGATAATCATTTTCAATTAAACAATTATAGTTTAATAGCCCAAAAGAATACTGTCAATATAAATTCAAATAAAACAATTAATATTGTGATATATATTATAGATTGATTATAAATTATGTTTAATGCATATCTGAAAATTAAAGTCAGAAGAAAACACTCATTGCAGCATGACCGATTGATTGAAGCTGAAGGAACTGAATCGAGGTCTAAACATTAAAAAATTGACTTAATGAAAAAATCGCCGCAGACTCGCGGCGATTCCTTTATTTTTTAACAAATCCTTCTTCAACTAAATATTCTGCTGCCTCTTTATAGCTACGGAATGTTCCATCGAGTTCATCACCTGCATAAACGTTCCAAAGCTCGTTGTCATAGATGATTTCAAGTTCCTGCCGCCCGCTTGGTGTTACCCATTGTTCGTGATCATTCCCGTCAGCTGTTTCCTTTTTATAAACACCTTCAGGGGAGAGGGCGAAAATCGTTTTTTTCACCAGTGTGTGAAGCTCCTCTCCGGAGAAAGCACGAATGTTGACCATACCTTTCGAATCAGCTTCGTAGCCTTCAATGTCCTTTGCGTATACATAGCCGTTGCCGTTCGGATGCAGATGGTACACGACGGTTTTCTTATTCGCGGCACTTCCCGGATACTGAAAATTTACTCGTCCCAGGGAAACAGATTTGCGCTCTAGTTCAGGAAACGATTCGAAAATCGATAATTTTTGATTGTAATCAAGTAGCAAAGACTTCTTCAACTCCATTTAATCAAGTTTGTCGATTTATTATAGCATATCTTGCCTGTTAACAATAATCGTACTTATTTGTCTATGTCTGTTGCTAATATCAATGGTCTAGTGTACTGTGATACTAATACTGTGAGACCAGGAGGCACATAATGAACGAGATCAGGAAAGAACGAAAAAAGGTAAAAAAATATTTTCGTCACTTGGGGATTACACTCCTGTTTCAGACAGGAGTGTTGTGGAGCGTTGTTGGCATTTATCTGATCGTGTTGACTTTGCAAGCGATGTTTCTTCATCCCCATTTAACGGAACAGCAGTTTGAGGCGCGGGTGATAACACCTGTGAGTGAGAGCGGATGGCCGATGATTGCGGCGGTTTTGGTTGCGTTTATCCCGCTCTTGATTTACCGGAAAAAGAAGTTCTTTACTTATGATCTGAGAACGACGAAGCGAAGGATGACGGTCAATGTATTTGTCCTAGGACTGATTGCGGTGCTTGGGGTGAACGCCATTATTTCATCGGTGATGTATCCTGTGGAGTGGCTGCTCAATCTTTTCGGGTATACGGCCGATCCGTCAAAAGAAATCTTGGAAGGTTCCAAGACAACAAGTATGCTCGTATATACATGTTTGATCGGGCCGATCCTTGAAGAATTTGTCTATAGAGGCGTTGTGATGCGCAGCTTGGAGCGGTTTGGGTCTGTTTTTGCGATTACGATTTCCGCACTGCTATTCAGTATGATGCACGGGAATATCATTCAAATTCCTATGGCCTTCGCGATCGGCATCGTGCTTGGTTATTTAGCGAAAACCTACGGCATCTGGTTAACCGTACTGATTCACATCGCGAATAATTTGTTCAGTGAAGGATTTAGCGCGCTTCCTTCGGCCATGTGGTCAAATGTTTTTGACATCATTATGGCCATTGTTTTCATTGGTACCGGCTGCGCTTTCCTTAATAAAAATAAGCGCACTATTAAAGAAAAATTAAGCGGTATACGCGGAAGGCTTCCTGAAAAACGTCTGTGGCTATACTTTTTTACGTCGATTCCGATGATTCTGCTGCTTCTTTCCAATCTTGTGGTCACTATTCTTGGCGTAGAGAAACTGTAAACCTATGCGCTATCTAATGTTGACAATATTAATATTCTAGTGTACTATATAACTAATACAATAATATGAAAACGGGGGAAGAGCTATGTCTATTTGGTTTGCATTATTAAAAAAAGAATTGCGGCTGGGCTGGATGGCATTCATGATTTTTCTTATTTTGCAGCTTCTATTAATGGGACTGGGCATTTTTTTGAATCTGCGTTTTGGCAGCAATTCAGATGTGGCTCCTGTAGTGATCGGGGTCATGCTGACTGTCTTCCTGCTGTTCTATGTTCCAGTCTATCTGCTCTTTAACGTGATACAAGAGCGCAAGACGTTTCATCTCTGGATGCAGAATCCGCTTCCGGCGTGGGCGATGCTCTTGGCGAAATTATCGGGAGCGTTGGTTTATTTTATTGTGACCATGGTAGTGGTAGGCAGCTATACATGGGTGAGTCTTGCCAGATTGGATGATGTTCCGCAGGAGCTGTCTTTATTCGGATTAGCTGTTTTTGCGATAGCGATTTTGCTTTGGAGCGGAATCGGCGGTGGTGTCGGTTTCCTGTTTCTGTGGACAGTTCAGCGGACGATGCGCTCGCGAATCGGCAAATGGTCATGGCTGGTACTGATCGTCGGAATCGGCATTTACAGTTATATTGACAACAAGCTGACACAATTCGGTATTTTTGATGTGCTGACAAATTGGGGACCCGTGCCGGCGAGTTTCTTTTCCCATTTGTTAATACCAACAGGAGCCAATACCGCATCTCAAGACTTCAACAGTTTCTGGGCGGATCTCGGCACAGAACCTCTGTACATTGGGAGCATCGTCCTTGATCTGATTGTTACTGCAATTTTCTTCCTTATTACTGCCTGGCTTACGGATCATGAGTTGGAAGCTTCATAATGAACGGGAATATAGAAATCAACTTCAAGGAGGCAAGCGAGCATGGCACAATCATTCAATCCATCTGTTCCCATCTATTTGCAATTGTGCGAGCGGATCAAAAACAAAATTATCCGCGGAGAAATCGGAATGGGCGAGCGCTTGCCGTCCGTGCGCGATATGGCTATTGATTCCAGTGTGAATCCTAATACAGTACAGCGAACATACAGAGAGTTAGAAGACAGCGGAATTGTAGCGAAAAAAAGAGGTCAAGGGACCTTTGTAACCGAAGATCCGCGCATACTTGAAAAAATGCGTGAGGAATTAAAGATCAGTCATATTCGTCTTTTTGTCTCTGAAATGCGAGAAATGGGTTATTCAAGTACAGAAATGCTTGCCGGATTGAAGGATTATTTAGATACAAAGGAGGAAGATCAATGATTCAGTTAGAAGGAGTAACCAAGCGTTATTTGACGAAAAAAGCGCTGGACGGCATCAGTCTCCAAATTGAACCCGGACATATTGTCGGCCTGATCGGATCGAATGGGAGCGGGAAATCGACGACCTTGAAACTGATCGCGGGGCTTCTTCGACCCACGCGTGGTACGGTTCTGGTTGACGGAGAAATCGCAAATCGCAGAATCTGCCGGAAGGTCGCCTATTTGTCTGAATTGGATACCTATTACTCTTTTTTTACCGTTAAGCAGACCGTTGACTTGTACGAGCAGACCTTTATTGACTTCAATCGTAAAAAAGCGGAGGAGATGCTTGATTTTATGAAGCTCGACCGCAGTCAAAAGGTCAAGCATCTTTCGAAAGGAAATCGCGGCCGGTTGAAGATTGTCGTGACGCTCGCGCGAGAAGTACCGTTTATTCTGATGGACGAACCGCTTTCCGGGTTGGATCCGATGGTGCGCAGCTCGATTATTAAAGGACTGATTTCATTTATTGATTTGGAAAAGCAGACCGTCATTTTAACCACACATGAACTGCAGGAAATTGAGCCGCTGCTTGACACAGTTATTCTGATCAAGAACGGAGTGATCCTAGAGCGTGAAAGCGTCGAAGATATTCGTTGTAATGAAAATTTAAGCCTAGTGGATTGGATGGTGGAGAAGTATGAGCAATAATGCCGAAGCAAACAAACCGTCAGTTCGGCTGGAACATGTAAGCAAGCGGATCGGCGGAAAGACGATTATTGATGATTTAAGTTTTGATATTTACAGCGGCGAGGTGTTCGGATTTCTCGGACCCAACGGAGCAGGGAAAACGACAACGATTCGAATGATTGTCGGTCTGATGCGAATGTCCCAAGGCAATATTTACATACAAGGGCACAGCATCAAGGGCGAATTTAAAAAAGCGATTCGTCAGGTTGGAGCGATCGTAGAGAATCCGGAGATGTATAAATTCCTCACGGGCTATCAAAATCTGTTGCACTATGCGCGCATGATCCCCGGCATCAGCAAGGATCGGATTATGGAAGTTGTGAAGCTGGTCGAACTGCAGGATCGAATTCACGAAAAGGTCAAGCGCTATTCACTTGGGATGCGTCAGCGGCTCGGTGTGGCTCAGGCATTGCTGCACCACCCGTCCGTATTAATCTTGGATGAACCGACAAACGGGCTGGACCCTCAAGGAATCCATGACTTGCGCAACTATATGCATAAGCTTTCACGTGAGGAAAATGTTTCTGTTATTGTGTCAAGTCACTTGCTGACAGAAATGCAACTGATGTGTGACCGGATCGGTATTCTGCAAAAGGGCAAGCTGATCGGCGTAGAGACAGTCAGTGAGTTCATCGAAAAAGGAGCCGCGAAAGTGCGGATGCAGGTCGATGATGCCAGACTTGCCGCGCAGATCGTCAAAGATAAACTGTCGATCGATGCGGCTGCTCCTGATGAAACAACCATTGAGGTCCCGGTTGATCATGATAAAATTCCGGTAGTCATCGACACCTTAGTCATCTCGAAGATCAAGATTTACAGTGTCATCACTGTTGCAAAATCACTTGAAGACAGATTCCTGGAAGTAACAGGGGGGAAGAGCGTTGAGTAACTTTTTCGGATTACTTCAAAATGAGAATATGAAAATCTACCGCAGAAGCTCTGCAAAGGTCATGTTGATTATTATGCTGGGTCTGATCCTTGCCGCAGGTCTGATCATCAAATTTTCCGGCGATCAGCCCAAGGACGACCCACACTGGAAACAAACGCTAGCTCAGGAAAATAAAGAATTGAACAAGCAAATGGTGTCGATTAAAGGAAACAAACAGGTGACGGAATCTTTTAAGAAAGAGATTGCTATTAATGAGTACCGTATTGAACATAATCTGAAACCGCAAAAAGGTGAAACCTTGTGGAAGTTTGTGGACGATACCGCGTCGGGCCTTATCATGGTCATCAGTATTTTTACCATTATCGTTGTATCGACATCAATTGCCAGCGAATTTGATACCGGGACGATTAAACTGCTTCTGACCCGGCCGATTTACCGTACCGAGATTCTGCTTTCTAAATATGTTTCCGCACTGCTGTTTACGGTTGCCTGTTTGATCACGCTCTTTATCGCTTCATGGCTGCTCGGAGGGATCCTGTATGGCTTTGGCGGAGCGGGTGAAGCACATCTGCTCTATGATAATGGAACTGTTTATCAATCCAGCTGGACAATTGACGTATGGAAGAACTACTTGCTGAACTGTGTCTCGCTTTTTATGATGGTCACATTTGCGGCACTGATTGCCTCGATGTTCCGCAACGGCGGTCTGGCGATTGGGTTGTCGATATTCACCATGATGGCCTCATCCATTGTGATTACTTTTCTACAAAAATTTGACTGGGTTAAGTATGTCCTGTTTGCCAATACGGACCTGACTCAGTATACTGCCGGAACGCCGCTGCGCGAGGAAATGACGCTCGGATTCTCGCTGACTGTACTTGCCGTGTATTATGTCATCTTTGTACTGGTCGGCTGGGCCTTTTTCACGCGGCGCGACATCAAAGCATAATCACTCAATACATTGCAATTTGGAACCGGGCGGTTTTTGCCCGGTTTTTCTATGGGAAAATTTTCATGAGTGCTGAAATTCTCTCATGCTCTTCTTATTATTAATCAAAAGTTCATAATAAGAATGTAAGCTTAAGGTAAGTAAAAGGAAAGGCTTGCGAAAGATTCAAGGAGGAGAACGAATCATGAAGAATATCTTTTCTTTTAAAGTCTATGCTGCCGCATTTCGCGTTAAGCAAATGATTCGATTTTACAAACACTGTGAAAAAATGGGACAGGATGTATACATTTACGGAAAAAATCAAGTGAAGCAAATACACAAGATGTCTGATTGGTTGAGCGCATTGATTGAAAATTTATCGCTTGGCGAGGAATGCTTGGTTGTTGTGGAAGGCAGCAGAGCCAATCAGCTGAGAAACTCCTTTTCAATGGCATAAATGGGTAATAATAAAATAAAAAATAAGCAGTCGGCTCCGTTTTGAGCTTCGGCTGCTTATTTTTATGTTCAACTGTGAATGACCACTTTTGTATTGTACGGAATATGCTCATAAATCCATTTTGAGTCGGGGACAGTCAGGTGGATGCATCCGTGTGAATCTTTTTCGCCTAATTTCTCGGCATCCGCAGTCAGTATCTGTTTGTTTTGATCCATCGGCACGCTGTGAAACAAGAATTCACCGTGATTTTTCCATGAAACCCAATACTTTGCGCCTTCCTTGTACTTTGGTGAATAGAACCATTTGCCGCGCTCGGCTTGAATATAGTACGTCCCCGTCGGTGTTGTCGTATCCGGATCTGTATCTTTTCCGGTTGACGCAATCATCGTATACAAAGTTTTCGTGCCTTTTTTTATATATACTTTCTGATCTTTTATCGAAACATCAATCCAAATCGGTTCGTTTTTTGTCAGAACGGGATAGCTTCCGCCTGATGGCTTGTCCCAATCAACCGGGATCGCTTCTTGCTTGGATGACTGGTTTTTTTCTGCCTGTTCTGAATTGCCAGCATGTACTTTATCTGCAAGATCCGATACGCTGTTTGCCTGAAAGGAGGGCATATAGGAAGTTAAGGTCAATGACAGAAACAGAGCGGCAATGATACCACATCCCTTAATCAGCACGTTCCTCATCACCCTCTTTCTCCTTTAATCGTGTTGTTTGTTGTGCTGATAATAGGTTTCGAACGCCGTAATCCTCATGCTGGGGCAATTGGTTTAATTTGTACCGAGGATTTTTTCATTTCTTTGAATCATGCGATCATAGTATTGTCCAAAATAGCGAACTTCTTCACCTGAAAGCGAATCGGATGAGCGAATCGGCGCAATCGATCGCAAGGTTCGAAGACACAGCTGCGTGATTTCCGCTGATGTGCATGCTTTCCCTGTTAGCTCTTCGAGGGATGCCATCACGTTCGGATCGATGTCCGGATAAGAAAAACGTGTCGTTTCTTGTTTCAATCCGTGCAGGTAAAAGTCGCGAATCAGGCGCGCACGATCGGATCCGCTGCCTGAGACGCAGAGATAGATTTGCACGGCAACCCCTTGTTTCACGCGGCGCTGCGACATGCCGGCAAATTTTTTCCCGGCAGCGCTGAGATCGTATCTCCCGGGGCAGTAGGATCGGGTGATCTCTCCGCTTTCGAACGAGACGCCGATTGGTGAAAGTACTTTGCGGATGAAATCGACCATTGCTTGAAACGCATCATCTATAGAAAGCGAGCGACCTTTTTCGGAAAAGATCAGTGAAAGATTAAGGACGCCCTCATCAAGAACGACAGCAAGACCTCCGGAATTACGTACGATATAGGTGAATCCGTGGTCGCGCAGAACGGTTAATCCATCCTGAAAGTGCGGGAGTTTTGTGTCCTGAATGCCAAGCATCACGGTTTGATGATGTACCCACAGTCTGGCTGTACATGGCGATTCACCCGTACCCACCGCTTGGCAAATCGCATCATCAATAGCAAATGATTGCCTGCCGTCGAACCCTTGGCCAAGGGTTGACTGATCGATCACACGCCAGAGTGGCTGGTCAATGAGTGACACAGGGAAGACCTCCTTCGGTTAATGCCGTATCTATCGTCTATTATCTATTATAACAGGCATTATGTGAATCATAGATCAAGAAGTGTCGTCAATCATTGAGAACAAATTATGATGAAGATTTATTTTGTAAGATATAATAAAAAAAGAAAAGAGGATGGATGCGATGGATCTTGTTGCGCGCACGGCGAATTATGTTCAAGAGAAATTTTATGGAGAAAGCAGTGGGCATGACTGGTGGCATATTCACCGTGTTTATGAGACGAGCATGCAGATTGTGGCAGGCGAGGCGATCATGAGCATTAAAGAAGATGTCGTCGCGCTCGCAGCACTTTTGCACGACATCGCTGATTGGAAATTCAACGGCGGTAACGATGAGGCAGGTCCACGCGCAGCAGCAGAGTGGCTCGGCTCGCAAAATACTGATGTTTCCGTCATTGAAGATGTATGTACCATTATTCGTGAGCTATCGTTCAAGAGTGCCGGGGTCCGGACACCAATGACGAGTTTAGAAGGAGAGATTGTACAAGATGCCGACCGGTTGGACGCGATTGGCGCGGTCGGAATAGCCAGGGCGTTCGCCTATGGCGGCTATAAAAGGAGAGCACTGTTTGATCCTAATGTTTCGCCGGCAGTGCATCAAACTGCTGATCAATATAAAACGCAGCAGTCGCCAACAATAAATCATTTCTATGAAAAACTGCTGCTCCTGCACGATCGTATGAACACAGAAACGGGAAAACAACTTGCGGAGCAGCGTCATCTTTTTATGCTTAGCTTTCTGAATCGTTTTTTTGAGGAATCTCATGAAATGGATTCTAGGCATGCCCATCTGCTTCAACAGATCATTAAAAACGGAAGGAATGCAGGTGAGCAGGGGGATTAATCAGAATAGGATCACGTGGTGACGTGCATAAGAAGCGTAGCTGGCACCGTTTTACTTGCAGCAGCGCTGTCATGCAAGAACGGAGTTTTTCGACTTGACGGGCAGCCGGTCATATCAAGCAGGTCAACAATTTCGTATGCTGTTGTTGCTCGCAACGCAAAGAATGGGAGCTCGCAGATTTTGACGAATCGAGCGAAGCACATGTTTGACAGGAACAAAACCTAGTTTGTGAGAAGTGTTGCTGCATAGACGGAATGATTCAATTAACCTGATCGGTTTCCGCTTTTTCAGCAAGATTCGTCCGGAGTACGCAAAAAAGATGCTTTGTCTTCTTGTCAATCCGGCAAAGCCAATCTATAATCAAGAAGTTGCAAGCTTGGCAGAGTTCGAGACCCTCCTCTGCCGTACCAAAAAAACTACGGGAGTGATCGAAGTGAATCATCAGCAATTGAAAGTAAACATCCCTTTCAAACTTATTTTTTTATCGATGGTCTTTATGACCTGCCTCATTGCCGCAAATTTAGTCGCATCGAAGCTTTTTTCCATCGGCGGCTATTCCATGACGTCGGGCATCATCATCTATCCACTCACTTTTCTTGTATTAGACAGTATTACAGAATGCTGGGGCAAACCGGTCGCTCAGAAAATCGTTTGGATCGGTCTGCTTGCAAATGTTTTGTTTACCCTGCTTCTCCAGGCGGCGATTCATTTACCTGCCGCGCCTTTTTGGAAGGGGCAGGAGGCTTTTGCCGGAACACTTGGCGCAATGCCACGCATTGTTGCAGCCTCACTTTGTGGGTACAGCCTATCCCAAACGCTCGATATTGCTTTGTTTGTCGGACTGAAGAAGCGGACAAAGGGAAAGATGCTCTGGCTGCGGAGTCTGTTAAGTACAGCAATCAGCCAGCTTGCTGATTCAACCGTATTCATGTTTGTCGGATTTGCCGGCACTCTGCCTATTACAGCGATTCTGACAACAATCGGCACTGAATATGTGCTTAAATTTTCCTACGCGGTCATTGGTGTCCCGGTGATCTATTTAATTGTGCACTGGATTCGCATGCGGGAAAGCGCTCGGGTAAGCACGATACTAAATCAAGACTGAGAGGTGTTTGTGATGAGTGATCGAAAAAATGAAGGATTAACCCTGCTTGAGAATAAAGGGGCCACCTACACGTTCGACTATAATCCCAGGCTGCTGGAGGCTTTTCAAAATCAGCACCCGGAGCGTGACTATTTTGTTAAATTTAACTTTCCTGAGTTCACGAGCCTTTGTCCAATCACCCATCAGCCCGATTTCGCGACATTGCATATCAGCTATGTTCCTGCACAACGGATGGTTGAGAGCAAATCGCTTAAGCTTTATTTATTCAGCTTTCGTAATCATGGTGATTTTCACGAGGATTGTGTCAATAATATCGCCGATGATCTGATTCGGCTCATGGATCCGAAATACTTAGAGATCTGGGGAAAATTCCTGCCTCGCGGCGGCATCAGCATTGATCCGTACGTTAATTACGGCAAAAAAGGGACGCGTTGGGAGCAGGTCGCTTTTGACAGACTGAGCAAGCATGATCTGTATCCGGAACGCATTGATAATCGCTAAGAAAAGCACAATATGGAGGAGCGATTAGTTGTGAAAAAAGCAGTTATTGTACTCAGTGGAGGGCTCGACAGCACAACCTGTATGAGCATTGCCAAAAGCGAGGGCTATGAACTCTGCCCGATCACATTCTGCTATGGGCAGCGTCATCAGCGTGAAGTCGAGCAGGCGAAGAAAATTGCTGCTTTCTACGAAGTTGCGCAGCATCGCATTGTAGATCTCGATTTTTTCAGGCAGCTCGGCGGTAGTGCTTTGACCGATACTTCCATCCATGTTCCTGATGACGGAACTGAAAAGGGGATACCGGTGACCTATGTTCCCGCACGGAATATGATTTTCCTCTCGCTTGCGACGGCGTATGCCGAGGTCATCGGTGCAGAAACGATTTTTACCGGTGTATCCTCGGTTGACTACAGTGGTTATCCGGATTGCCGCCCTGAATTTATCCAGAGTATGAATCAGACGATTAATTTGGCGACAAAAACCGGTGTCAGTGCGCGCCATTTGACGATCAAAACACCATTGATGCATCTGACCAAGGCAGAAACCGTTCGCTTAGGCGTGGAGCTCGGTGCCCCCTACCGGCTGACGACCTCTTGCTATAATGGTGGCGAGAAAGCATGCGGGGTATGCGACAGCTGTCGCTTGCGAATCAAAGGCTTTAAAGAAACAGGATTGATTGATCCGATTCCGTATCAAATTGCGATTGACTGGACGAATGAATAAAGCATAAAAGACGAAGAGCAGAAGCAGATTCTGCTCTTTTATTGCAAGAAAAGAAAGTTTTGGTTATGCCTGGTACGATAATAAGTTATAAGATTCGTAGGCGATCAGGTTAAGCGTCAAATCTGATAAATAGACGAAAAAATTCCGCTTATTGAATCGAAAAACGTGAAAACGAAGAGTTTTTCTTTGTATAAGCGAAAAAATTCTCCTTATTTACCCGCGAAAGAAGCGCCATAACGCATATAAGCGGAAAATCTCCGCTTATTTACTCTCGCCAGATTTAATTAAGAGACCGATAGGACGAACCATTCTTTTTTCAAGAACCCCTCGTCTGGATGCGTGACGCTGAACCGTAAGGCGCGGGTATTACGAAATGTACAATTGTGAGTATCCATAATCTTTTCACTTGTTTTTTTATTGGCATACCCTTTATGCAAAGTCGGAAGACCCGCAGATACGAGCGTGTCTGAAGAGGTTCACGGTGCGACTGCGGCAAGCGAGCAGCTGAAGGTCTGTTCAAGACAATGTTGCTGATTCAAAACCACATTTGAGTAAAGGAACTTTTACTAAATACGCATATGTCTGTCTGTATGCAACGAGAAAGCTACCGCATCCTGCGGAAGTAAGAACAGGGCTGTGCACGGGATCTTCCTAATGAGCAGATCTGCCCGTACCGAAATGATGTGTGCCAATCATAAAAATGTGGCGCATAAATGTGCGGCCTGTCACAACCATTTATTCGTAAATCAATTAAAATATTAGACAAATCATTGTCCGGGCAATGCGTTCGGATGTGTGCATAAATGTAATCATTGACATAATGATGCAGTCCTTGGAATCGTGCTGTATTTTTAATACAGAAAACCGAAAATAGAGGGGGGCTCGCGCGTATGATTCGACAGCTCACGGAGAAAGACAGAGATCAAGTCTTAACATTTGCCGGCGGGCGGCCGGCAGAAAACTTATTTATACTTGGAGATATTGAGGCCTTCGGTATAGAAGGTGATGCGATCACTTTGTGGGGAGATTTTAATGAACAGGGAGAACTGCTAAGTATTTTACTTCGTTATTTAGGCAATTTCATTCCCTATGCGCGCGATCCTAAGCTGCTTGACGGCAGGGGCTGGGCGAAAGTGATCGTGGAGAGCAGCCAAGTGAAGCATTTGTCCGGGCTGCAGCATTTAGTGGAAAAAGTTATTGCGCATATCGATCTGCCGGTTTTGAATAAACAATTGTGCCACTATGCGAAGCGGGATCCCCTGCTTTCTATTGATAAGACGCTCATTCGCAAAGACGTGAAGATGCTTTTTCCTGAAGAGGCAGGGAAAATCGTTGCACTTCGAAAATCAATATTTACTAATTATTCCGATACTTCATCAACAATTCAGAAGAATATGGACAAAGGTATTTCACGAACTTATTATATTGAAAGAAATAATGAGCCGGTCAGCAGCGTCTCGACGGTTGCCGAGACAGCGGGTGCAGCGATGATCGTCGGCGTCTGTACGAAAAAGGAGTACGAGCATCAAGGTTTTGCCACGAGCTGTCTGAGTAAAACAATCCGAGCACTTAGTGCGGAGCATAAACAGCCCTGTCTGTTTTACGACAACCCGGCGGCAGGACGGATTTATAAAAAGGTTGGCTTTATGCCGATTGAAAAATGGATGATTGTCAGCTATTGATTCATAGGTACTGTTAAAGCTGCTTGGCAACCTGCCGGCAGTTTTTTTGTTTAGGAAACGATAAAATATCGACTTGTGGATAATCTTCATTAAACGATCCTAAAGGTTTTTATATCCATGCTGAGCGGAAAATGAAAGATGCTGAAGGAGATGCGAAATAGATTGGCCGATATTCAGTTCGGCCGGAGATTGCCGAATACCGCATTGAAAAAGGATAAAGAGGCTGAAATTGAATACCCGTTCTGCTTCGGCGCAATGAAACGCGCGAGACAAAGTCCCAAGTAATTTGCCTTTACTTGGGACCTGATGAGGTCGCGTTAACGTCTTTAGCAGCCCTTGAATGTGTTGTGTCTACATAATCCAAAAACAGATCTTCCAGATCTTTGCCCCGATGCATTTGCATCAGTTGTTTGAGTGCACCTTGATATAGGAGCGCGCCCTTAGTAATAATGCCGATATCATCGACAATCTGCGCAACTTCTGAAAGGATATGGCTGGATATAATGACCGTAATCTCTCCATCAGTAAACGAATGGATAAGTTGGCGCATTTCACGAATACCAATTGGATCCAACCCGTTTGTCGGTTCGTCCAGAATCAGCAGCCTCGGCTGGTTTAACAAGGCAATAGCGATACCAAGCCGTTGCTTCATGCCAAGCGAATAGTTGGAGGCCCGTTTCCGTGGGCTCACATCACTTGGTCCAACCGTTTCAAGTACTTTAGCAATTCTGCTTTTCGGCAGTCCAAGAAGACGCTGATACACCTCAAGATTTTCCCTGCCTGTCAGATGCCCATATAGTGCCGGACTTTCGTTCTTGCAGTGCTGAGCACAGGTGGGAAAAAATCTGAATATAGTTGTAATTGATAATGAATATCGTTATCATATAAAATAACGATAGAGTAATGATTAGAAACGCATCTTAATAGTATTGTTTACCGGTTTTCTATTTATTCCTGGCAACATAAGCAGAGTATGCTGTTCTGATATGGAGAGCAAGCTGCGGCGTCTGGCATCACTAAATAAAGGAGTTTATCAATGATCGATTTATATGACGTAACCATAATCGGCGGGGGACCGGCCGGTCTCTATACGGCCTTCTACAGCGGTATGCGGGCACTCAAGACAAAACTTATTGAAGCGAGAAATGATTTGGGTGGCGTGGTCACACATTTTTATCCTGAAAAAACAATTTATGATCTCGGGGGTATTCCCGGAATTAAAGGGGAAGCATTAATCGACCAGCTTCAAACGCAAGCGGAAACGTTCCAGCCGAAAATCATTAAAAATCAGGCCATTGCAGACATGGAGCGGCGGGCAGATGGCACGTTTAAGTTAATCAGTACAAACGGCGATCTGCATTATACGCGCAGAATCATTTTGGCAGTTGGAAGCGGCACGTTTGAAGTGAACAGGCTTCAATTAGAGGAAGCTCGCGAATATGAAGGAACCAGTCTGTTTTATGCGGTGCGCCGTATACAGCAATTTTCTGGAAAAAATGTCGTTATCTCCGGAGGAGGCAACGGGGCACTTGACTGGGCAGCGGAACTCGCACCACTATGCAAACGTGTAACCGTTGTGTATCGTGGTGAAAGGTTCACACATGCGCTTGAGCATAATCTTGAGCGAATGAATCAATACGGGGTTCAAGTGAACTATGCAAGCGAAGTAACGGGACTCTCCGGTGAGAACGGTCAATTACGGAATGTAACGGTTCGTGATGCGGGAGATCACCTGCAACAGATCAAGGCGGATGCACTGATTGTAAACCACGGTTTTCAATGCGGTCTCGGTGCGCTTGAACAGTGGGGCATGGCACTTGAAACGGAAACTAATGGAATTCTGGTTGATCAGCGAATGGAGACCTCGATTAAAGGCATCTTTGCGATCGGCAATGCTGCCTCTTATCCGCAGAAGCTATACTTAATCGCCGCAGGATTTGTGGAAGGGCCAATAGCAGTCAACAGTGTGAAGCATGACCTGGACCCTGATGCGCCTTCTCAGGCGATGGTCAGCACTCACCACCATTTTTTCACTGAAATGATCTAAATGAATCATATTGACCAATCATCGGGAGACCGGTGATTTTTTTCTTAAATGAAGTAAGAAAGAATAAACATTCAGATCAAAGAGAGGAACTTCAACGGACGGTGTCCACTTCCTATCACTGCACTCTGCATGCGGTACCTAAATACCTGTGGTTTATGACAATAAAGTTGTTTCCTGAAGAGGCGTTTGCCGCGATAAAAGATAGACGGTGAAGTATGGAATTAACGACAATGCGAGTTAAAGCTAATGTCACAAAAGTGAACGTTAATACCTAGAAACAACGGTGCAAAAGTAAAAGCGAACCTCCAAAATGTCAAAGCGATTTCTTATAAGTTAAAACAAAAATTTGAAAGGTTTCCAAATGTGGGGGCTTTTCCCTTTTCTCGTAAACCTTTTACTAGAATTTATTAACTGTATCATTTGCGTTGCCACTGTTCTGCTCAGAACTTACCAATGGATAATTTTTTCAATGTATTAAACTGCTGTTTGTTGAAAAATAGAACGAATAGAAATTATTTTTCATGAAAATTAATTTGACACGAAAGCGTTTTTATTTTACACTGAATTCGCTCAATTGTTTACACCGAATAACATTTTGTGCACAATAAATTCTTAATTCATGAACTTCTATTTAAGCAAAAATGATATAAGCAAGTACTTTAAAAAAATTCACAATACGAGCGTATTTTTTATCGTCATTCATTAATGGAAACGGTTAATGGGAGGTTCCTAAATGGGAAAAAAGGATTACGGTCAATTAGCAAACGATATTGTCGCGAATGTCGGAGGCAGGGAGAATGTCAAGTCCTTGATCCATTGTGCGACACGGCTGCGTTTCAGGCTTAATGATCAGAACAAGGCTAATAAGGAAAACCTTGAAGCTTTGCCGAATGTACTGACCGCAGTCAGTGCCGGCGGTCAGTATCAGGTCGTTATCGGCGATGAAGTGGTGCCGGTTTATGAAGCGATCATGGATCAATACGGCTTTAGTGCGGTAGACAGTAAATCGTCCGCAGCTTCGTCCGAGGATGAAGAGGAGGCGAAATCGGAAAATTGGTTTGAACGCTTTGTTGCTGTCATTTCGGGTATTTTTACACCGTTTATTTCGGTGCTTGCGGGTGTGGGTGTATTGAAAGGCGTGGCGATACTCATTGCGACCTTTCATTGGCTCCCGGCGAATTCACCAATTTTTCTTATCATCAATACCTTAGCTAGTGGCGTGTTCACCTTGCTGCCGATTTTTATTGCCATTACGGCTGCGGATAAATTCAATACAAACCGATATATTGCCGTCGCGCTTGCTGCTGCGATGATTTATCCGCTCACTGACAGTCAAATTCCGAAGGTTGCTCATCTGTGGGGCTACGCCGTTGACTTTAAGACTTATGGAGGCGCGGTCATTCCGACCATTCTCGCGATTTGGCTGGAGAGTCATATTGAGCGCTGGTTTAAAAAGTATTTGCCTGCGGTAATGCAGCTTGTTTTCGTTCCTTTTCTGACGTTGATTGTTGCCGGATTGCTGACGTTTCTTGTCATCGGTCCGCTTGGCACGGCTCTGGGTACGGGACTTGCGTATGGTTATAAATTTTTATATGAACTAAGCCCGCTTATTGCCGGGGGTATTCTCGGCGCGACCTTCCAGATCTTTGTTATTTTCGGTTTGCATTGGGGCATTTTGCCTATATCAATGATCAATATTCAAACGTATGGTTATGATACGCTGCTGGCGGTCATGATGGTCGCTGTTGCCGGTCAATTCGGCGCAGTTGCTGCTTCGATCTTTAAAGCGAAAAAATTGAAGAACAAAGAAATTGCTATCTCGGCTGCGATCAGCGGATTCTTCGGAATCACCGAGCCGGCCATCTACGGCATTAACCTAAAGTATAAAAAAGGTTTTATTTTCGGACTTGTCGGCGGCGCGCTCGGTGGCGCCGTAGTCAGTGCGGCGGGTGTGAAATGCTTCAGCTATACGCCGATCATGAACGTCTTTGAAATGCCACTGTTCATTGGGAAAAATTCTAGTATTGTATGGGCATTTATTGGTTTCCTTGTCGCTTTACTCAGTTCGTTCCTTCTTGTACTCATTTTGGGATTTAACGAAAGCAATACAGAAAAATTGTTTGCAAAGGTGACTTCCGGGAAGAAAAGTCTGACCGAAAAGAAAACGGCGAAGCTTGGTTTGGCGGATCAGGAAGAGGCAGCGGTTGCGATTGATTCGGCTGAACCTGAGGTAGACACATCTGATCTAACCTTAGTGGATACGATCAACAGTCCGATCGAAGGCGATGCGGTGCCGCTTGCAAAGGTTGATGATCCGGTGTTCAGTTCCGGAGTGATGGGTTCAGGGGCCGGTGTGATTCCGAAAAAAGGAGTCTGCACATCCCCGGTCGACGGCGAAGTGACCGTGGCTTTTCCAACCGGACATGCTTATGGCATAAAGGCTAAGTCAGGTGCGGAACTTCTGATTCATATAGGGATTAATACGGTTGAACTTAAGGGAGAACATTTTACTCCGAAGGTTGAAGCCGGTGCGAAAGTGAAGAAAGGCGATGTTCTGGCAACCTTTGAACCGGATAAGATTAAAGAAGCCGGTTGTGATACAACGACAATGGTTCTTGTTACTAATACAAATGAGTACGAAGCGGTTGTTCCCGAAACAACAACGCCCGCCTCACCTGAAGCAGCATTGATTCGGATCTATAATAAATAATAAAAACAAACAAAGCCCGTGAACCGATTCGTTCACGGGCTTTGTTGCTGCTTGCGGTCAAGCCGGATCAGGCGTTTGTTCGGACTTTAGCGTCTCTTCTTTAGCCGTTTTTCCAGCCCAGTAAGAGGCGAGTATGGGTCCGGAGATGTTTTGCCAGACACTGAACAGAGTGCCAGGCACAGCTGCCGCCGGAGAAAAAAAGAGCAGAGCAAGTGAAAGACCGAGTGCGGAGTTCTGAGTAGAGACCTCAAAAGTGATCGCCCGGTTTTTTATAGGACTGACAGCGAACAGTTTGCCGGCAAGAAAGCCGAGCGCAGTGCCGAGCACATTAATCAGTACAACAACCGGGATCAGGATGAGCATTTCCGCCGCAAACAGGCGCGCGCTGTTTGCGGCTACGACACCGCCAATGATCAGCAGGATGGCTGATGTTGAGACAAGCGGGAGAGCGGCAGTTGCCTTGGCGATTCGTTTTCCCAGAAGTGCATTTGCGGCGAGACCGAGCCCAATCGGCAGCACGACAACTTCAAGTACATTGATAAAAAGTGAGAGAACGGGAATGCTCACCCAATGTCCGGCAAATATGAGCAGGAGAACAGGGAGCATTATTGGGGCGATAAATGTGGTCATCGTGCCGATAGAAACACCAAGCGCAACATCTCCCTTGGATAGGTAGCACATAACATTCGCAGCTGTTCCACTTGGACAGCAGCCGACGAGAATCACTCCGGCTGCGACTGCATCCGGAAGCTGAAAGAGCGCGCAAACGGCAAATGAGCAAACGGGCATGATCAGGTAGTGAGCGACGACACCGAGAGTTACTTCTTTCGGTGCTTTGAAAACACCTGCGAAGTCGGATCGTTTAAGGGTCATGCCCATCCCAAACATAACAACACCAAGTAAGTAAGGGACATAAGGAATGACCCATGCAGCGAGATTTGGCTGGAAATAGGCAATGGCGGCAGCGGCGAGAACAAACCATACAAATTGTGCGCTTACAAAGGCGCCCATTCTTGAGATTGTCTTCAAGGAACATACATCCCTTCTGTTTTCGTTTGTTTTTTGTCACTTAGCAGAGAACTTACCAGGAATTGCTTGTATCCCTTAATTTCGTTTCGGGTATTCCCGTCAATACTTAAAAAGTCCCCATGTGAACGGGGACTTTTTTCGAATCCCTCATTGCGGTGATTATCTGTCTGATATAGAAGGATCCGGTAAACCATTGAAAGAACAAATTTGGTCTTGAAAATATAGCATTTGCAATAAATAAAGTCAACGTAATTTAGCATATTCCGAAGCAGGCTGCGTTTATTCTTGTTAAGGCCGATTAAAGCATTTCAATAAAATGATTACTGCGTTGTGACCGCATCAGCTTCAGAGACAGCGTTTTTCTCAGCCTTCTGTTTTCCGGCCCAATAGGAAGCGAGCAGAGAGCCGGACATGTTGTGCCAGATACTGAACAGTGTTGCAGGTATGGCGGCGGCGGGCGAGAAGAACGCCATGGCCAGCGCGACACCGAGTGCCGAATTCTGCATGCCGACTTCGAACGTGATCGCCCGGCTTTTCGGATGACTCATTCCAAGCAGGCGGCTGAAGAAGAAGCCTAGTGCGTAGCCGAGCAGATTATGAAGGATGACAACAGGTATAATAATCAATGTGCTGGCGGTCAGCAAGTCGCCGTTTTTATTTGACGCGGCAACCACGCCGCCGGCGATCAGGATAATAGCGACCGTTGATACGAGCGGTAATGCTTCTGTTACCTTGTGCACCTTCTTGCCGAAGAAAGTATTTACAAGTACACCGAGAACAATCGGCACGATGACGATTTCCACAACGCTTACGAATAGCGAAGCGGTCGGGATCTTAACCCAGTGTCCCGCAAGCAGCCACAGCATGAAAGGGAGCATGACGGGCGCGATTAATGTGGATACGGCGCCAATCGAAACACCAAGCGCGACGTCCCCCTTCGCAAGAAAGCACATAACGTTTGACGCGGTTCCGCTCGGGCAGCAGCCGACAAGGATCACACCGACAGCGATTGCGGGCGGCAGACGGAATGCAAAACAAAGCGCGAAGGCAATGAGCGGCATGATTAAGTAGTGCGCGCAGACGCCGATGATGACATCCTTTGGACGCTTGAATACGGCGGCAAAGTCGGATTTTTTCAGAGTCATGCCCATTCCGAACATGATGATGCCGAGCAGATAGTTGACGTACGGGAGTACCCATGTGATGACACTTGGCTGAAAATAACTGATCGCGGCGGCGGCCAGTACGAATAGTGAAAAATATTTACCTAAAAATTGTCCTGTAGCGACAATAGCCTTCATTATTTAAACATCCTTTCTGTTTTCGATTATCCTTTTTCTTATCTCTTTTTATGTCAGCAGACAATCAAAGTACTGCTCATGATTCTGTGTCACTATCTATTTAAACCCCCAAATTGTTGTTATTGGCGCACCGGATCTTTGTCTTCTGTACCGGTTTGTTCGCCGGCGGACGTCCACGCTTCGGGCAAACGCATGACGCCGCCGGTATGCGCTGAGGTAACCAGTGCGGCATAACGGGAAAGGTAACCGGAACGAACCTTTGGAACGAATGGCTTTAGTTCTTTACGGCGCTCAGCCAGTTCTTCGTCGGTCACGGCAAGATGTACTGTGCGTTTGACCAGATCAATTGTGATCGTATCGCCATCTTTAACGAGGGCGATCGGACCGCCGGAAGCAGCTTCCGGAGATACATGTCCGACGGAAATACCGCGCGTCGCACCGGAAAAACGTCCGTCGGTAAGCAGAGCGACATCCTTTCCAAGCCCGCGACCGACAATCGAGGATGTCGGCGCCAGCATTTCCGGCATGCCCGGGCCGCCTTTTGGACCTTCATAGCGAATGACGACAACATGACCTTTGCGCACGGTGTGATTGTCAATTGCTTCGACCGCCTCATCATGCGAGTTAAAGCAAATTGCTTTGCCTGTGAACGTTTTTACGGAAGGATCAACCCCTCCCGCTTTAATGGCAGAGCCTTTTGGCGCGATGTTGCCAAAGAGAATGGAGAGACCACCTGTTTTGCTGTAGGCATGATCCAGCGGATGAATCACATTCGGATTTTTAATTTCTGCATTTGCAACATTTTCGTGAATCGTTTTGCCGGTAACGGTGATTCGTTCAGGATGTACGACATTGCCGATATCAACAAGTGTTTTGATAATTGCCGACATACCGCCCGCGTCGTGGACATCTTTCATCGAATAAGAGGAACTTGGCGCGATTTTTGCCAGATAGGGCACTTTTTCAGCAACTTTATTGATGCGATTCAGGTCATAGTCGATACCGGCTTCTGAGGCGATGGCCAGCATGTGGAGAACGGTGTTGGTTGATCCGCCCATAGCCATATCAAGGGCAAAGGCGTCGTCAATGGCTTCCGGGGTGATGATGTCACGCGGACGAACATTGTTTTTTACAAGGTCCATTAATCGAACCGCGGATTCTCGGATCAGGTCGCGGCGCTCTTCCGAAGTCGCTAAAGTGGTTCCGTTTCCAGGCAGGGCGACACCAATCATTTCCATTAGGCAGTTCATCGAATTTGCGGTAAACATACCGGCGCAGGATCCGCAGGTCGGACAGGCCGTTTTTTCCAGATCAAGAAATTGTTCTTTGGTCATTTGGCCTTCTTTAAAGGCACCCACTCCTTCGAAAACGGAGGACAGTGTCAATGCCTTGCCTGTAGCGGATAATCCAGCCTCCATTGGTCCGCCGGAACAGAATATTGCAGGGACATTCGTGCGGACAGCCGCCAGCAGCATCCCGGGCGTGATTTTGTCACAGTTCGGAATGTAAAACACACCGTCAAACCAGTGGGCATTGATCATCGTTTCCGCCGCGTCCGCAATTAACTCGCGGCTTGGGAGTGAGTAACGCATGCCGATATGCCCCATCGCGATGCCGTCATCGACGCCAATAGTATTAAATTCGAATGGGATTCCGCCTGCTTCTCGTATCGCTTTTTTTGCTACATCGGCGAGTTCGCGAAGATGGACATGTCCGGGAACAATATCCACATAGGAATTACATACCGCAATAAAAGGTTTGTGCATATCCTCTTCGTTTCTTACGACGCCTGTTGCCCGGAGCAGACTCCTTGCCGGAGCACGATCCACGCCTTTCTTGATCTCATCACTTCTCAATCTCTCTCATCCTTTCTGTTTTTTAAAACTGTGGAACTAAAAAACTCCCATTCAAGATGAATGGGAGTTTTGTCCGACTCCCACCTACGCCAAGGAGGACCCGGACAATCGATTGAATTTTCAACGATTGCCAAGGCCCTAGCTAATAATCAAGACTCGTAGGTGGGATAGGAATGACATAATGATCAACCTCTTAAGATAATTAAGAAATTTTGTAAGACAAAATATAACACTCGTAGAGAGATCCGTCAACATGATTTTTATTAAAATGGTCTTTAAATGTGCTGAGAACCCGGATATACAGCTGTAAAAGGTCGTTGGCGGGCGATAGGAAAGGCCTTTTTTGCTTGCGATTTGTGTCTCAGGGCGAATTTATGCACACATTGATTGTTTCAGAGACTAATTAATTTTATACTGTAGAGAATGGTAATGAAGGGAAGCAGAATGAAATGTCGACTTGGAATGGCACAATGTAAGGGGAGCTTTTTTGAAACCGTGGTTGATCTGGCTAAACTGTTCATCGGCCTTTTTTGATCGCGCTTGGCATAGTTTGCACCATTAACGCGAATTTGGGCTTGCAGCCATGGAATGTACTGCAATCAAGGCCTTTCAAGAACATTGCCGATTACCATTGAATCGGCCAATATTCTGGTAGCTTTATGCATTGTCATCCTGAACAGAATGTTTGGTGAGAAGATCGGGATCGGCACGTTGGCGAATATGCTTCTTGTCAGCCTGTTTATGGACTTGTTGCTTCTAAATCATCTTGTTCCGAAGTGCACCAATTCGATGCACAGCTACTTATGATTCTCGCAGGCTTGATCATTTTCAGCTTCGGAACCTATCTGTACATCAGCGCGAGGTTTGGCGCCGGTCCCAGGGATGGGCTTATGGTGGTGCCCGCGCGCAAGACCGGGCAATTGGTTCGTACGGTGAACGAAGGCGCGGCATTCGTGTTTGGCTGGCTTTTAGGAGGATCCGTCGGGATTGGAACAGTGATTATGTTGCTGCTGATCGGTGTTTTTGCTCAATCAGTTTTCAAGCTTTGCCGTTTTGATGTGAAAGTGGTTCGTCATGTCTATCTGGATCGGCAAATGGTCGCCAGAATTTTGACTAAAAGTAAATCGCAAAATGGAGGAAATGATCGACATGGCCTTTGATACACATAACCATACCCATTTTTCTTTTGATGCGGACATGGACATTCAAGAAGCGCTTCGGAAAGCGGCGCAATACCAATTGAATTTGATTCTTACGGAACACTACGACTTGAACGAGCGTCAGGACGACGGTACTCCAGTTGATTTTGAGATTAGTCAATACTTTGACACTTATTCTTCTTATCGAGGCGAGCATCTTCTGCTTGGCATTGAGCTTGGTTTGGACAACCGTCCCGATTATATCGCGCGCAATCGCGCGATCGTCGAAGCTCATCCGTTTGACATGGTGATCGGTTCCATACATAATCTGCAGGACTTCGACTTGTATACGGATCTTGCGAAGAACTTTTTAAGCAAACAGGATTTCTTCACGCAGTATTTGATCTATGCAGAACACACGATCCATCGCAACCCATACATTGACACATTTGCTCATATTGATTACCCGTGCCGCTATCTGGATTATGCCGACAATGTGCTTCGCTACGAAGACTTTCCGCTTTTAATTGACAATTTTCTCAGCACGCTGATTGAGAACACGATTTGTCTTGAAATCAATCTGCGCCTGATTGACCAGAGCGGTTTTCGCGAGGGTCTCGAAAGCATTGTCCGACGCTACCGTGAACTAGGCGGCTGCTATGTGACGATCGGCGGAGACAACCATTCTCCGGACACTATTGGCATCAAGTATCCGCTTGGCGCAGCCATGGCCAAAGCGTATGATCTGACCCCCGTTTATTTTAAAAACAGGAAACGAATGGTGGACGAACCGATGCATTGATCATACAGTTTCTCAGCAAACCTCTGTTTTCATTTTCTGCTCAATCAAGTTATAATGATCGCAGTACATCGTGGCTGACCGGGACGGGGATCCTGTCTGCACGAGCTGCAAATAGGACGTGATCGTGTTGGCCCGCTCATTTCAGAAATTGAATGAAGAAAAGGTGTTCAAGGACCCGGTGCACCGTTATATCCATGTCCGTGACCGATTGATTTGGGATCTGATCGGAACACCGGAATTTCAGCGGTTAAGGCGAATTCGGCAGCTTGGTACGACGTTTCTGACGTTTCACGGGGCAGAGCACAGCCGGTTCGGTCATTCACTGGGCGTTTATGAAATTGCAAGGCGTGTCATCGATATTTTTAAATACAGAAATCATTGGGATGATTCAGAGACAATGATCGCTCTTTGTGCAGCGCTTCTTCATGATGTGGGCCATGGGCCTTTTTCCCATTCCTTTGAGAAAGTGTTCGGAACCAACCATGAAGAATACACGCAAAAAATCATTCTGGGCGATACGGAAATACATCGTCTGTTGGAAGAGCAGGGCGAAGGCTTTGCCGGGAAAGTCGCCGATGTGATTGGCAAAACGTATCCTAATCGGCTCGTTGTCAGTTTGATTTCCAGTCAGATTGATGCTGATCGTATGGATTATCTGCTTCGTGATGCCTATTTTACCGGTGTCAGCTACGGTCATTTTGACATGGAACGTATTTGGCGGGTGATGCGCACTCAGGATGACCAAATTGTTTTTAAACTGTCAGGGATGCATGCGGTCGAAGATTATATCATGAGTCGTTACCAGATGTATTGGCAGGTCTATTTCCATCCGGTAACGCGCAGTGCCGAAGTTATTCTCACACAAATTCTTCACCGAGCAAAAGTGCTTTTTCATGAAGGATTTCGTTTCAAATATGCGCCGTTTCCATTGATCAAGATCTTTAAAGGGGAAATGGCGCTCAAAGACTATTTGAAACTGGACGAGTCTGTGATCCTCTATTTTTTCCAGGCTTGGCAGGAGGAAAAGGACCCGATTCTGAGCGACTTATGCTGCCGTTTTATGAACCGCCGCTTGTTTAAGTATGTGGAATTTACACCTTCATTGATCGAATCAAAAGATCAGCTTGCGGGAGCATTTCGGGATGCGGGAATTGATCCGGATTACTATTTGGAGGTCGATTCTTCGTCAAATTCGCCTTACGATCTCTATCGGCCGGGAGAGGAAGGGGAACGGCAGCCGATTCAGCTGCTTATGCCGGACGGGACACTTCATGAACTCTCTCAAGAATCTGATGTGGTCGGATCGATTACCGGCATGCGGCGTACCGACGTCAAATTATACTATCCAAAGGATCGGGTGTTTGAGCTTTCAGAGCACGCGTCATGCAGAGAACAGATACAGAAAATTTTAGGAATCTAAGAAACAGCACAACAGAAGGGACATGGGTTAAGAAAAAAGAGATCATGTTACATGGGGGAAAATGAAACATGTTGGAAGACCACGCGAAAATTGCTGCATTAATTAATCAAACCGGTGGAATTTCCGGGCGTAAGAAACTTCAAAAGGCGGTCTATATCTTTCAGAGGCTGGGCTATCCTTTTGAGCAGATTTTTCATTTTCACTTCAATGGGCCTTATTCAGAAGAACTGTCGATCCAGCTTGAGGAATTATGTGATTTCGGATTTTTAATTGAAGATCGTGAAGACCATAATGAGGAGGAAGAGACGTGCTACTATCGGATCTCGGAAGCCGGTCAAGGCTTCTTGACTCATTATAAAAATGTATTGCCGACTGCGTGCAGACTTACGCAGCAGATCATGAACCAAAATGCCTTGTTTCTTGAATCGGTTGCGATCCTGCTTTATTTTGATCATCTGCCTCGCATCAAAGCAGTCGAAAAAGCAAGGACATTAAATAAAGAGACGGTGGGGGACAATCTGGAGCATGCGCTTGCCTTTATTGATAAAATTCGCTTGCTCCAATCCATTGAGCTGTCGATCTCGCAATAAGAGATAAAAGAATAGGTGAATACAGGCGGACGGTTTTTGCCAGCAAGTAAAGAGTTTATCGTTTTGACTTGCTGGTACGATAATTAGCGCCAAAAGATTCGGTTGGGTGATCAGGTAAGCGCCCAATCTGATAAATAGACGGAAAAACCCGCTTAATTAGAAAATGAATTGAATAAATCGTTTGAATAAACGGAGAAATTCTGCTTACCGAATCGAAAAACGTGAAAATACTGGATTTCGCTTTGCATAAGCGGAAAATTCACCCTTATTTACCTGCGAAACAAGCGCCATGATGCAGATAACCGGAAAATTTCCGTTTACCTTATAAGGGGCAACGCGAAAACCATCACGTCCTGCAAAAGTAAGGGTTGAGCGTTTTTTGCTTAGCTTTTCTTATATGAACGTGCAGGGACAAAAGAATGGCGATTAAACACAGGCGGACGGCTCTTTGCCATCCGCCTGTCCGATTCCTGTTTAATTTAGTTCGTCAAGCTGATTCAAGAGCTGCTTGAGTGCCTTAAGATCGTCCACACTCAGCGTGATGCCCTTACCCATTTTTTCTCCGTCTGGAGCCCAATCGCGCAAGTCATATTTTGGAGCGCGTCCGTTCCAACTGATGATGTTCAGCTGTTTCGACCACCCACTTGAGGATTCGGTCAATTTTCCGATTTTCTTAATTAGTTCAAACTGGATGTTGCTCATAATCCTTTCCTCCTAAACGCATGATGGCTTGTCAGAGCGATGTATTACAAAAGGACAAAATGCTCATGAAACCAAGAGCCGCCGCTTAGAAGTTCGTTACTGTCGGCGATAATATGCGGCTCACCCTCTTCGTCCTGTGTGATCAGATGGCCTTCGTTGTCCTGCTCTGCCATGTAAAAGTTATTTACCTTAAAAAGAAGCCGCGTTTCAAAAAAATCAATGGGTACTTCAACTGTCTCTCCATACACGCTTTTGATGCATCTCACCAAGATCATGCTTTACGAATCCTCCAGAAAACAAACATAGCTGTGCCCGATAAGCGATCAGGCCTACTGCGCAACCGTTAGATCTGAGAAGGCTTTTCCGCCATTCCGGGACATTCTTACAATTAGAATAAGGGTTGTATCCATATTTGGCAATGGCTTAGATTCGGGATTGTGCGTGAATGCGTCTCTGTGAATTATCCTCATGAACGTGAAGGATTCAAATACATATCCTTCATATTTCTGGCCCAGTTCATTGCCGCCGACGGATTGCTCGCATATTCAGAGCGAACGCGTGTTGCATAACTCAGTTGTTCATCATGCCAGCGTGCTTCCGCATCGCGAAGTGCTTCGTCATAAACCGGCAATAGGCTGTGTTCATTGATAAATGTTCGCAATGCGTGAAACATGGCGTTCATTTTGCTCACAAATTGATTGGAAACATGAACGAGTGCCGCTTCATTCGATAATGCCTCTGTATCTTTTTGATCGGCTCTGGTAAATGCAGCGTGTTCATGATGCGCACACCAGAGCAGATAAAGATGCATTAAGTAAAGATCGTTCGGATTAATTGCTGACTGATAGAGAGGATTGAGATCAGCAATCCGTAGTTCGACACGACTTGCGTCCGGACGCCTTGTGAGATCTTCAAAGCCTTCCCCTTTAATGCGAACGAACTGATAGAGTTCGCGGGGACTTTCAATCAGCCCTTTTTCGACAGCAGAGCGAAGCGATTGAATGTATGCCTCCGGACTCGAGTAGTCAGGATAAACTGGATCAATATTCTTGTAGCCGCGCGCGCTCAGTCTCACCGAACAATAACAGACAGATCCGATTTGTTCAGGACTTGCCGCAAGCAGATGAACAAGAAAATAACGATAGCGCAGTGCAGTGGCGACAAGATTGAGATAGAAACGGCTGCGTACGCTAGAATTTGCAAATAAATCCTCTGGAAAAGAGAAATTAAAATGAATGCCGCAATAAAGTTGTTTCTTGCGTCCGTATTTCTTTGAAAGATAGATCCGATAGTCTGTTTTATCTCTGCCTTCCAATCCGAAATCGGCGATCGGAATCTGTTCTTCAGGCGGAAGCTGGGAAGGGGGAGCGCTCAGTGGCCAAAGCAGCTCATCACCAATACCTGCATAGACCGTTTTGGTCAATCGTTCTTCGTGAGCGAGCATTTCCTTGATGGACGATGCAACAGGCGTGACTAATTCGATTTGGCTCTCTGAGAAATCGGTAGTGATTTCAGAATTGGTCAGCTTGCTGCCAAACACATGGGGATGCGGAGTCAGCGCAAGTGAACCGCTTTTATCGATTCTCAGGTTCTCGCGCTCCAAGCCGAACTTTCCGCAGGCTGTGAATTGAGCGATGGCGAATGGCTTTTTCATGCGCATAGTTTTCCCTCTCATTCTTTGAAAAAAAGTTGCTCTTTATTTGGTATACTACTTTTGAGTCTATAGGATGCGGCGTTGCGATTCAATCATTTCGATTGGTATCGATCCGTTTTGCGTCCAATGGTTTTATCCATACCATAAATAAATGCTTTATCAGTGAGAAAGGTGTCCGGTCAGTGTTTTGCTTAGTGAGCATTGAGGGCGCCCATATGATAAAATAACCTCAGTGAGATTAATCACATCTGGAAAGGGTGAATCATTTGGATATTTTTCATCAAGATGGAAAAAAATCAGGATTTAATATAATAAAAGGTGATTCGAAAAAGGGACACGGCGGTTTTGGCGCCGGGTTGATTAATTTGGACACGATGTCTCCGGTTATCGTTGACGTCGAAGCAGGTACTGCTCAAGTCGACATCGGTGCGCTTCATGCCCGCAGCGATATTGAGCGGAGAATACGTTTTTCAGCAAATAAAGAAGATCTTCAAGGCGGCGGAAAAAAGTATTGGCTCGTCTGGGTGAACACAGAGGTGACAAGGAACGGGCCGCGCTACTCAGGTGCCGCAGCGGCTGAAATGATGATTCACCGTGAAATCAAACGTGGGTATAAAATACTCGCCGACCATGTGAATAAAATGGATAAAGCGCTTAAAGGCAAGGTAGTTCTTGATGAAATGGATGACAAGTCAAAAAAAGTACTCCGTGACTTTTTGATCCGCGTTGCGCCGAAGCAATGGGAGCAGGCAAATCCTGAATTGAAAGCTCAACTTAATATTGAGTAACAGCCGATCCGCTCAAAAATGCTGAATCAGCAGAATCCCGACAATCATCAATAGGAGTCCGGCGGCGCGCGGTCCGTTCAGTCGATGCGCTGCGACACCGAACCAGCCGAAGTGGTCGACAATCATGGCGAGAATCATTTGTCCGCAGAGAACTGATACCACAGTTAATGCGGAGCCGAGCACGGGGAGCAGCAGAATATTGGATGTGACAAAGACGACGCCGAGCATGCCGCCGGTCCAGATCCATTTCGGTGCACGCGGGATCATCCCCAGATCTATTTTTATTTTGTGATCGACGAGCAGTGTGATCAGTGCCAGAACGCACGTGCCAACTGTGAATGAAATGAGTGAGGCAATAAATGGCGACTGAACGGCATAGCGGACCTGTGTATTGACCGACGTCTGAACAGGAGATGCCATTCCGGCAGCAATTCCCCATAGGAGGAATAAGCTGCCAAGCAAATAGTTTGTTTTCTTCATGCTGTCTCCATTATCTGATAAATGATTCATCAGGCGCGTATTTGAATTGTTTTGTTGCTTCATCATTCTGTCTCCTTAGTATTTCCTGATTAAAAACACGCCGGCGAACATGCAGGCAATACCGATCAAGCGGGGAATAGTCAACTCATGCACAGGGATATTGAACCAGCCGAATTGATCAATGGCAATCGCCATAATCATTTGCCCTACCAATGTGGCAACGACAGTTAAGGCTGCGCCAAGTCTTGGAAGCAGCAGGATATTCGTTGTCAAATAGAAAACGCCCAGTACACCGCCTCCAATCCAGATCCACCACGGATGAGAAAAAAAGCCTTCGAAGCGAAGGTTAGGCGATGATCAATCGCAAGTGACAGGATCACTAAAGTCAATGTTCCGGTGAAGAAAGAAATAAATGAAGCGAGAAATGGTGAACCTGCTTCTTTGCCGAGTCGAGAATTAATTGATGTTTGGACGGGAATAATACCGCCGGCGACCAAACCGCCAATTAAGAATAAAATGATCATGCTGTGACCTCTCATCCATTATTGCTTAATGTTCTAAGTATAAGAGAAAATCCCGGCAATTGAGAAATAAAATGAATTATAAATGAAAAAAATTTTCCGTACAAACAGAAACAGACCTTTCCACGGCCGAAGGAAAGGTCTGTTAATTTATTGGAAGAATGCTTGTAAGTGAACTGAAAACGCGTAAAGCTTGTCTGATTCTTTTCACTTCCACCAATGAAACAAACGATCGAGCAGGCTGCGCGGCTTTTTTTGCTTTTGTTCGGGTTTTGATTTCGGTCGACCGCAATAGGCGGTGGGCTCGGTTCCTTTTACAAAATAGGTCGTCCGTCCGGGGCAGCCTTTGCTGGCACGAAGTCCGCTTTTCGGATCAACGCTGACACGTACAACGCCTTTGGGCGGCTTAAAGGTATTCTTTGGTTTTCCTTCGAGTGCCGTTTCCATAAAATGGCTCCAGATCGTTTTCGCATAGCCTGTGTCCGGGTATGTGCTAATTGTTTCTCCCTGATCATAGCCGACCCATACAGTGGCGACCAGATCCGGTGTAAATCCCGCCATCCAGCTGTCTGTAGACGTCGAACCGGTTTTTGCGGCTATTTTATGGGTCAACCATCCCGATACCTGGCTTCCGGTTACATGAGTGTAACCATTAAGGCGCCGATCGAAAATGCCGGTCATCATCTGAGACAGAACGAATGAGGTTTGCCGATTCAGTACTTGATTTTTCGAGGGCTTAAATTCATAAAGGATATGTCCCTTGGCGTCGGTTACCTTCGTGATGAGCGCAGGCTTCACGCGTGCGCCCTGATTCGCAAATGTCGCATAGCCACGCGCGAGTTCCAGGACACTGACCGGTTTTGAACCGAGCGCAAGTGATGGGATCGGCGCGAGTGCACTTGTAATGCCCGCCTGGTGAGCGGCAGCGACCAGCTTTTGCATGCCAATGGCTAAGTGGGTTTTAACGGCAAAGACATTGTCGGAAAGTGCAAGCGCTTGTTCCATTGTGATCGGCTTGTTGGCGTAATAACCGCCGAAATTATTGGGTGCGTAACTGGCGCGGCCATCGTCAAAAGTGAATGCTGTAGGCGTACTTTTTAAGCGCGTTGCAGGCGTAAAACCGTTGCGCAAGGCTGCATAATAGAGAAAAGGCTTGAATGCCGATCCAGGTGCACGTTTCGCATTCGTTGCCCGGTTATAAGGGCTGTTTTGATAGTCGCGTCCGCCAACCATTGCCACAACGCCTCCGGTTTTAGGGTCTAACGCGATGAGCGCCGTTTGAAGCTTCGATTTGTCTGGAATGGTGTGCTTCACCCAGAACTCGGCCGTCGCTTGTGTTTCGTTATCCAGTGTCGTGTAGACCTTGAGCCCTCCGGATGCCAGTTCCTTTCGGCTGAAGTGAAGCTGATCGGTCAGCTCATGACGTACCGCATCTTGAAAATAGGGAGCCTTCTCTGCTGTCTCTGTCTTTTTCCTATGTGCAAGCTGCAATGGAGACCGATAGGCAATTTCTGCCCGCTTTTTTGTCAAGTATCCGGCCTTTACCATGGCATTCAAGACGACTTTCTGGCGGTTTTTCGCCTGATTGTAATTCAGAAACGGTGAATAAAGGCCGGGACCATTCGGAATACCTGCGAGCATACTCGATTCGGCAAGGGATAGATCCTGTGCGTTTTTATTGAAATAGATTTGCGCGGCAGCCTCAATTCCGTAAGCGCCGTGCCCATAATAGATCGTATTTAAATACCCTTCCAAAATATCTTTTTTTGATTCATTCATTTCCAGACGAACTGTATAGAACATCTCGGAAAATTTACGCAGCCATGTTTTCTCATTAGTCAAAAAGACATTCTTCGCATACTGCATCGTGATTGTGCTTGCCCCTTGTGCTTTACTGAGACTGCGCATATCGATGAAAATCGATTGAGCGATTCGCCGAATATCGAATCCGTGATGACGGAAAAAACGTCGGTCCTCAATGGCAAGTGTCGCCAGTTTGATTGATGGAGCCATCTTATCACTGTCAATCCATTCCTTGTTTGTCGTATCCCATTTTCCAATAAATTGTCCGCTATGGTCATAGAAAACGGCGGGACGTGCGGCAGGGATGTCCATCGGTCCGGCGATTTTGGCAGATAGGAGCAGTCCGACGAAACCAATCAGCAGCAGCAAAGGGCAGAGCGCCGCGATTAAGAATGCCCATCGTGTAATCAAATGCTTTCTTTTTCGGATTCTCATGTCAAAATGCATCGATCAGTACCTCCTCAATCCGAAAAAGCAGGCAGCTTGAGGCGCGTCGTGCGTGCTTTCAATTTTTAATAATCATTATGGAAAAAACGACCGTATTCTAAACATTGAGAGTAAAAAGTGCGAATTAAAGTGTTAGTAAATTTGGCTATGCCAGGCCTCCGGCGCAGGTGCCGTTGCGACGTTCATGAATGACCTGAGTTCGGTCGCCTCAGGACATACTTCCGAACGATGCGCTGACGTCGATGTATGCAGGACATAGGCGTGCTCAACGAAAGTTCCTTCATTTGCCGTGCCACTTACAAAATTCCCTTAAATCCTTATATTTATTTATGTAAATGCAAGAAAAAAATAGAATCCTGGGAAAAATGGCGAGTTAACCTTGCTCACAGATAGTCAATCTTTTATAGTAGTATAAGTATGGAGATAGGCACTGATGAAGGAAGGCGGCCACATGAAGACGCGCGATGCTGAAATCGTTTTTATAAGCCGAATGAATGATCCAGACGAATTGAAATGTCAGCAGCAAACGACGACAGTAGTTCAGGGGAAGGTTGGAGAAAGCGGATCCAGTCTTTATCTTGTCTTCAGTGCCAAGATCGCCGACGTCGGTCAAGCCGACTATACCATCCGAGTCGGCGGCAACGAAGCGCTGATCTTGCGCAAAGGGGCGCTTCCGATGAGGCAGCCGCTTATGGTGGGACAAATCGTGGCGGGCACATACGACACGGCATACGGCCGTATGGAAACAAAGGCGGCTGCCGAAACGATTGATTCCATCATTGATGCATCGGGCGATTCGGGATCAATACGAATTGTCTATGCATTGAGCATTCAAGGACAATCGGTTGGGAAAATGGTACTTGACTATCATTATAAGGTCAGCTTATAAACGCGAGGGCATTGAATTTTTTCGGCCCTGTACAGCTATAGAAAATAATGCAAGAGATGCACTAGATGCAACTTTGGAGGTTATCGAGAATGACGATCGTGGAACAAGTCAAGAATCAATTAAAGCAAGAAATTATAGAAGCAGTGGTCAAGGCGAATCTTGCCACACAAGAGCAGGTACCGGAGGTTGTGCTTGAGGTGCCGAGAGACAAAGCGCACGGAGACTTCGCAACCAATATGGCGATGCAGCTGGCGAGAATCGCGAGAAAGGCACCGAGAAAGATTGCCGAAGAACTGATTGCAAGCTTCGATAAGAAAAAAGGGCATATCCGTACTATTGAAATTGCAGGGCCGGGTTTTATCAACTTCTTCCTTGATAATCAATATCTGACGGATTTAATTCCGACAATTATCGAAGAAGGCGATGAATACGGTGCGTCCGATACCGGCGCCGGGAAGAAAATTCTTGTCGAATTTGTTTCTGCTAATCCGACTGGAAGCCTGCATCTGGGACATGGTCGAGGCGCGGCGGTGGGCGATGCCTTATGCAAGCTGCTGAACAAGGCGGGATATAAAGCGGTACCTGAATATTACATTAACGACGGCGGCAACCAAATCACGAATCTGGCGGTTTCGCTCGAGGCGCGGTATCTCCAGCAATTGGGGCAGAGCGCGGAAATTCCGCAAAACGGTTATCACGGTAAAGATATTATTGACCTGGCGAAGCGGCTCGTCGACGAATACGGTGATTCACTTTCGGCAAAACCGGAAGAAGAGCGTATACGTTTCTTCCGCAACTTCGGCGTTGAACATCTTATGAGCGGCATCAAAAAAGATCTGGCCGATTTCCGCGTCCATTTTGATCAATGGTTCTCCGAACGCTCTCTATATGAGGGCAATAAAGTTGAAGCCGTACTCGATTATTTGAAAAACAAGGGTGAAACCTATGAGAAAGACGGCGCTTTGTGGCTGAAAACCACTAAATACGGCGATGACAAGGACCGCGTGCTTGTTAAGTCGGACGGCAGCTACACTTATTTCACCCCGGATATTGCCTATCATAAAGACAAACTCGATCGTGGATTTGAACAGCTGATTGATGTACTTGGGGCAGATCATCACGGCTATGTGCCGCGCCTGAAGGCAGCCATTCAATCGCTTGGCTACAACCCCGATCAGCTGACCGTTCAGATCATTCAGCTTGTCAATTTATTTAAGGACGGGGAAAAGGTTAAAATGAGCAAGCGCACGGGCAAAGCGGTGACCATGCGTGAACTGATGGAGGATGTCGGTGTCGATGCCGCGCGTTATTTCTTTGCTATGCGCAGCTCGGACAGTCATCTTGATTTTGACCTTGATCTGGCGATTTCGCATTCGAATGAAAATCCGGTCTACTATGTCCAGTATGCCTACGCGCGGATCACGAGTATGCTGAAACGTGCGGAAGATTTTGAACATGACAATGTTGCGGAGCTTGACTTGAATCTGCTTTCAGGCGAAAAAGAAATCGATCTGTTGAAGAAACTTGGCGATTTTCCTGCAGTTGTTGCAGATAGCGCGCAAAAATTATCAATTCAGCACATTCCGGCTTACTTGTTTGAGCTTGCTTCCTATCTGCACAGCTTTTACAATGCCGAGAAGGTGCTCGATGATCATAATGTGCCGCTCAGCAAGGCCAGAGTAGCTTTGATGAAGGCTGTTCGCACGACACTGAAGAACGGAATGGAATTGATCGGTGTCAATGCTCCGGAAAAAATGTAAATGTAATCGTGGAAAAGAGAAAGCAGCTCCCCGTTTTTTGATCGGGGAGCTGTTTTTGAGAACGAAGCTTATAAAAAGAAGCTGAACCAGCCGCTGCAACGTGAAGACAGCTTGGCGAATGGAGAACGTTTTCTGATTTGCTGAAGCGTAACGGCCACCGACTTATCTTTGATTTCTTTTTCGAGATTATGGAGCGCTTGATGGACGAGACCGGGATCGGTCGTAAATCCGGAAAACTCACTGTTCCAGAAAAGACTTCTCTGATCAAAATTGGCGGTACCCAGATAGCAGCGATTACGATCAATGACAAAAAGCTTTGAATGGTAGAAGCCTTGATAAAAATGGAAAAGCTTAGCCCCTCTTTTAACAAGCGGTTCAAGGTATAGAAATGAGGCCGGCTGAACGAGCGGATGGTCTTTTTTCTGCGGTAATAAGATTGTTACAGCAACGCCGCTTCTCATCCGATCAAGAAGCACATTGAGCAATCTCTTGCTTGGCACAAAATACGGAGAAGCAATATATATAGATGTACGGGCACTGCTCAGTTCTTTAGCAAAATAATCTTCAAGCTGCTTGCCGTCCGTCCCGATTAAAGCCAGGGGACTCGGCCCTTTTGTGACGTTTGGAAAATAAATATCCTTGTTCGGAAGGTCGGTCTTTGATGCTCTTTGCCAGTCTTCAATAAACAGGCGCTGAAGTACAGGGACGCTTTCACCCTCGATTTTCAGGTGATTATCATGCCATGGGCCCATTTTTGAATTACGTCCGATATAATCGCGACTGACATTGAATCCGCCGAAATAACCGAACTTTCCATCGATGATCATCAATTTTCGGTGATTGCGACGGTTCAGGAAGTAAAAGGTGAAAGGAAACATCGGTTTTTCTGAGAAGGCAAGCTGCACACCCGAATGAACAAGCTCGGCTCTTTTTTTTCGTAGCGCGAAGCTGCTCAATGCGTCAACAAGCAGCCGCACCTCGACTCCTTCTTCAGCCTTCTTTTTTAGAAGTTCAAGCCATTCGCTGCCTACTTCATCAGCAACAAAAATGAAAAAGGAGAGGTGGATGTGGTGCCGGGCACTTTCAATCGTTTGCTTCATTTCTTTAAAGAGTTCATGACCATTCGTGAAATAGCGGAACCGATTGAAGCCTGTCACTGCTTTTCGCGCATGGATCAACGGCCTTTTTACTTTTAATCCTATGCGTATATCAAGCCAAATGGCGGCAGAAATGAGAACAACAAGCACAAGAATGATGATAAGCAGTGCCAATAAAAAATGCATGCAGGATCCTCCGATCACATGAGACGCGTTTTGGGCGTCGGTCTTAACTATAATATATCCCAAATTTGCCGATGTATCGGATGTTTTCTCTATTTCAATCGCAAAGGGACTAAAAATGGAGAATACGCGATGAATTTTATGCCCAGACTTGATTTTAATTGGGGAACAGATTATTGTATTTATTGTATAACCTTACAATGAGTCTCATGTGCGTTTTGTTAAAATGCCTCACCAAATAGATCTTTTTGGAAAAAGATTTGCGGAATCTTTTTAAGCATGCAGATGTTGTGTTATTGACGAGTATTGATATAAGGAAAGGATGTTTCCATTGACAGAACACGTGGTTGAAAAATCGAAGGTTGATCAGTTCTATAATATATTGGCGCAAGCAAAAGAACCGAAGACTTTCTATGAACTGACCGATTTGGTTTATAAAAAAGGTGAGATTGAGGCGGACGGCGGCGAATCCTTAGCACGTCTCTACACAACGCTGATTCTTGACGGACGTTTTCTGAGCGTCGGGCACAATCTTTGGGCGCTTCGCAATTGGTATCCCTTGGAACAGCGTGAAGACGATATCGCGAAAACCCTTGGCGACAGCCATCATGAAAAGCATAAGGTCGCCGAGGACGGCTTTGACGATTATAACGATGAAGATGATGACGATGATTTGGATATTGATGAGACAGATGATGATTCCAGTGATGACGACGACTATGAAGATGATGATGTAAAACGCATTAGGAAGAATGCGGTTATTGACGACGATGATGAATAATTGACCGCTTTTTTACAGTGCACAACGCAGGCCATTTTTTCCTGTAACATGCTCTTGATTCAACTGATTAAGTTTGTTAGAATTGCAAAGGGCGACAAATAGAATCGAATTTTAAAGCAAAAGCAAGCCCTCCGAAAGGGGAGCGTATCGCTTTTGCTTTTTTACAAAAAAAGGCAAGAAAAACCGGTCGAAAATGGTCGAATGTGATCGTAATGAAGACCCCTTGCCGTAATGACTCATCATTTTACGAGTCACTGGACTTTACCAAGCTTTTTATTGATAAGGGGGAAATCATCAAGGATGACGAAGTACATTTTTGTGACCGGAGGCGTTGTTTCGTCTCTCGGAAAGGGAATTACAGCAGCTTCACTGGGACGCCTTTTGAAAAATCGCGGCCTGAGCGTGACCATTCAGAAATTTGATCCATATATTAATGTGGATCCCGGCACGATGAGCCCATACCAGCATGGTGAAGTGTTTGTTACCGATGACGGAGCTGAAACAGATCTGGATCTCGGGCACTATGAGCGGTTCATTGATATCAATTTAAATAAAAACAGCAACGTCACAACAGGAAAAATTTACTCGACCGTTTTGAAAAGAGAGCGGAGAGGCGACTATTTGGGCGGAACGGTTCAAGTCATCCCGCATATTACAAATGAAATTAAAGATCGCGTTTTCCGGGCGGGCAAAACGACAGGAGCCGATGTAGTCATTACCGAAATCGGCGGTACAGTCGGTGACATTGAAAGTCTGCCGTTTCTTGAGGCGATTCGGCAAATCAAGAGCAATGTCGGTGTGGATAATGTACTCTACATTCACTGCACCTTGATCCCTTATCTAAAGGCGGCCGGAGAAATGAAGACGAAGCCGACGCAGCATAGTGTGAAGGAGCTGCGCAGCCTCGGTATTCAGCCGAATGTGATTGTCGTCCGAACCGAACTGCCGATCTCAGAAGAGATGAAGGCAAAGCTTGCACTGTTCTGCGATATTGACAAAGAAGCGGTTATCGAAGCACGTGATGCGGAAACGCTATATCAGGTGCCGCTGCAGCTGCAGGATCAACACTTGGACGATATTGTCTGCGAAAAATTGCACCTGCCAAACGGTGAAGCAGATATGAGCCAATGGCATGATCTTGTGGACAAGGTGCTCCATCCGCAGAAACATGTGAAAATCGGATTGGTCGGCAAATATGTAGAGCTTCAGGATGCGTACATTTCGGTTGTCGAAGCGCTTAAGCACGGCGGCTATAGCTTCGGTACTGAAGTGAAGGTTCAGTACATCAATTCCGAAGACTTGCTGCCTGATAATGTAGCCGAACAGCTGAGGGCTTGCCAAGGCATTATCGTTCCGGGCGGATTCGGCGATCGCGGCATTGAAGGGAAGGTTTTAGCGATTCAATACGCGCGTGAACATAAGGTTCCGTTCTTTGGTATCTGTCTCGGCATGCAGCTGGCAACCATTGAATTTGCCCGTCATGTTTTAAAGCTAAGCGGTGCTGATTCAGCAGAATTCAATCAGGATGCCGAAGAGGCAATCATTGATCTTCTTCCGGAGCAAAAAGATGTCGAGGATATGGGCGGAACGCTGCGTCTCGGCCTTTATCCATGTAAGATTGTTAAGGATACAAAAGTTTATACGGCTTACAATAAAGAAATCATTTATCAGCGTCACCGTCATCGTTATGAGTTTAATAACCAGTACCGAGAGCAAATGGCGGAACAAGGCATGGTGTTCTCCGGACTCAGCCCCGATAACCATCTTGTTGAAATGATCGAACTGAAGGATCATCCATGGTTTGTCGCATGCCAATTCCATCCGGAATTCAAATCGCGTCCGACACATCCGGAACCGCTGTTTCATGACTTTATCAAAGCTTCTTTGGAAAATGAAAACAAAAAATAATAGTGGCTGCCCTGTTTTTCATGGGCAGCCTTTTTATACGATAAGCACAAATAAGATTGTACCTTAATCAGGGGCCTGGCCAGCTTCAGGACCTAGCCTCGCCAAGTTTTTTTTTACACAAATGAGTCAAAAAGTTAATTGAGCCTTTTCTCAATGAAAACGAAACAAATCAAGGATAATTAAAAGAAGGAAAAAGTTGGTTCATAAAGAAATGATATATAACGGTTGTCATGAAATGAATCAATGGAAGAGGGCATTGTAATGAATAAACAGAACGCCGTATACGCTTCAAAAGATGTAAATGAGATTATGGTTGTTGATGACCAGCCGGGCATTCGAATGCTCCTGCAGGAAGTATTTAAGCAAACGGACTATCAAATTGTGACCGCGGCGAATGGCGAACAGGCACTGGAACTTTTGAAAAAAGAGGATGTACGACTGGTTTTGCTGGACATGAAGATTCCGAAAATGAACGGGTTGGAAATTTTGCACAAAATAAAGGAAATAAAACCGGGAATAAAAGTGATTATAATGACAGCCTATGGTGAAAATGCGATGGTTCAAGAGGCATTGCAGAGTGGGGCGGTTGCTCATTTTACAAAGCCGTTTGATCTGCATGAACTCATCTCAGCAGTTGAAAAAGAGTGCCCGAAAAACAGTTCCGGAGTCTGAATCGGGCAATCTTTAAGACAAATCAATACACAGACATAAACGATTGGTTATGCTATAATGCTAACAGAATCGTTTGTCTCGAACGGATCTTCATCATTGTTCACCTTATTTTTGTTAAAAGAAAGATCATTTCTTTCATTTTGTACATATAATGATTTTGTCCGTTTGTTTTCACGCATTAGTTTCCAACAGGCGCTTTTTCTAAATGATGTAAAAGGAAAAGGAAGTATTCTGACCATGGATAAATTACTTATTGAAGGCGGCACACGTTTAAATGGCACCGTTCAAATAAGCGGTGCAAAAAATAGTGCTGTTGCATTGATTCCGGCCACCATCCTTGCTGATTCACCGGTCACGATTGACCAGCTTCCCGATATTTCTGATGTGCGCACGCTATGTAAGCTATTGCGTGAGATCGGCGGAACGGTATCGTTTAAAGACCATACGTTTGTTGTTGATCCGAGAAAGATGGTGGACATGCCGTTGCCGAACGGTCCAGTAAAACGATTACGTGCCTCCTACTATCTGATGGGGGCAATGCTCGGCAGATTCCACAAAGCGGTGATTGGGCTTCCTGGCGGATGCAATTTGGGTCCACGTCCAATTGACCAGCATATTAAAGGATTTGAAGCGCTTGGTGCGAAAGTGACAAACGAGCGCGGCGCGATTTATTTGCGCGCGGAATCTTTGCATGGCGCACGTATTTATCTTGATGTTGTCAGTGTCGGTGCAACGATCAATATTATGCTGGCCGCGGTTAAGGCTGAAGGACAGACCATTATTGAGAATGCGGCAAAAGAACCGGAAATTATTGATGTGGCGACACTTCTGACCAGCATGGGTGCAAAAATAAAGGGTGCGGGTACGGATGTCATTCGTGTTGAAGGTGTGCAGGAATTGCATGGGTGCAGGCACATGATCATTCCGGATCGTATTGAGGCAGGCACATTCATGATTATCGGTGCCGCAGGGGCCGATCATTTGTTGATTGATAATGTGATCCCTCAGCATGTCGAGTCACTCACGGCGAAACTGAGAGAAATGGGGGTTGATGTTCAGGTAGGCGAGGATCAGATTCTGGTTTCAAAGAGCGGGCGCCTGCTGAAGAATGCAGATGTCAAGACACTGGTCTATCCCGGCTTTCCGACGGATCTGCAGCAACCGCTGACCAGTCTGATGACTCAGGCGGCAGGTACCAGTATTATAACGGATACTATCTATGGAGCTCGTTTCAAACACATCGATGAATTACGGCGGATGGGTGCCAATGTTAAGGTTGAAGGACGCTCAGCCATTTTGAGTGGTCCATCAGATCTGGAGGGTGCAAAGGTACGTGCTACCGATTTAAGAGCAGGCGCGTCTCTGGTTATTGCCGGATTAATGGCAAAGGGAATTACAGAAATTGTCGATGTGGAGCATATTGATCGGGGTTATGATCATATCGTGGAGAAATTGCGGAGCATTGGTGCGGCTATTTGGCGGGAACCTCTGCTTGATGATGAGGCAAGAGAACGTCTTAAGGAACAAGAATAGCGATGAACAAAGAATCCGCGCAAGGAGAATCTTATGCGTTTGCATGCGGATTCCTTTTTTTTCAATAAGGAACGAAACCCGTTTTACACAATACCAACAGTAAGAAAAATCAACATTCTGTCCAATGACAAAGATTTGAATCACTCATGTTTTTCATCAGCCCCTTTTGAAATAGATGACTAATGGTTGATAAAAAGGGTATAATGTGATAATAATGAGATAGATTGTTTTTGAAAATATTTATAATGATAATAAAAAAATATTGTTTCCAGTTTTTTTGAAAAATTACACAATTTAAGAAAACTGTGCTATTGTTCGTGAAGGATTGAAATCGCTCAGCTGCTGTATCAGGCTGTTTCAACTAAATTCCTCCCCTCCTCCAGATGCACAGTTCTGTGCAATTTCCGGATTAATCTTTTTTTAAGAAAGATCATTTATGATTAACGTAAGATTGAGCTCTGCGTTTGATATAGTGAGGATAAATTTTAAAAAGCGTGGTGTGAGAATGCCGATTACATTAGCAGAATTAGAAAATATGAAACTCAAAGAATTATACGAGCATGCGAAAGAGTTTAAAGTATCCTATTATAGCAAATTGAATAAAAGAGAATTGATTTTCTCGATTTTAAAGAAACAGGCAGAAAAAGACGGTTTGTCTCTTATGGAAGGCGTTCTTGAGATTATTCCATCTGAAGGCTTCGGTTTTTTACGCCCGATTAATTATTCGCCAAGTTCCGAGGATATTTACATCTCTGCTTCGCAAATCAGGCGTTTTGATTTGCGCAACGGAGATAAAGTTACAGGCAAGGTGCGCCCTCCGAAAGAAAACGAACGCTATTTCGGATTGCTGAGGGTCGAAGCAGTTAATGGAGAAAATCCGGATACCGCGAAGGAACGTGTGCATTTTCCCGCGCTGACACCGCTTTATCCGAATCGACATATGGTTCTTGAGACAACAAAGGAAGACTTTTCAACACGCATTATTGACATGATTTCACCGGTCGGCTTTGGCCAACGTGGAATGATTGTCGCCCCTCCAAAAGCAGGAAAGACCACATTGCTCAAAGCGATTGCGAACAGTATCACCATTAACTATCCGGATGTTGATCTTATTGTTCTGCTTGTTGATGAGCGCCCGGAAGAAGTGACCGACATTGAACGCTCTGTAAAGGGAGATGTAGTCAGTTCAACCTTTGACGAGGTTCCGGAAAACCATGTGAAGGTATCGGAACTTGTTCTTGAACGGGCAATGCGTTTGGTCGAACATAAACGAGATGTGGTCATACTGATGGACAGTCTGACTCGTCTGGCGCGTGCTTATAACCTGGTTATACCGCCAAGCGGACGCACGCTTTCCGGTGGCATTGATCCGGCTGCTTTCCACAAACCAAAGAAATTTTTTGGTGCCGCACGTAACATTGAAGAAGGCGGAAGCCTGACCATTTTGGCCACCGCATTAGTGGACACGGGATCGCGTATGGATGATGTTATTTATGAGGAATTTAAGGGGACAGGCAATATGGAATTGCATCTTGATCGGCGTCTTGCCGAACGGAGAATATTCCCGGCTATTGATATTCGCCGTTCCAGTACACGTAAAGAGGAGCTTCTGGTTGACCACGATCATCTGGATAAACTTTGGACGATGCGCAAAACGATGGATGAATCCTCTGATTTTGTGGAACATTTTTACAAGCGAATCCGTGAAACGAAGTCGAATCAGGAATTCTTCGATATTTTCGATAAAGAGAAAAAAGGCAGTCTGCAATCTAGATAAGGGATATTGCTCAGAACAGATTCTCTGAATCGTTGTTGAAACCGTATTTAGCGCTTCTATCCTACAATAATCCGGCTTGCAAACACTGCAAGCGCCTGTTATAATACTCGTTGTGCTATATTATTGAACGTAATAAGACTCTGGTTTGAAAGAATAATCAGGGCGCAAAGGAGATGAATGAGATGAAAGCAGGCATCCATCCTGACTATCATAAGGTTGTATTTATGGACGCAAGTACCGGCTTTAAATTTTTGAGCGGTTCAACGAAGAAATCGAATCAAACGATTAAATGGGAAGACGGAAACGAATACCCATTGATTACAGTCGAAATCAGTTCCGATTCGCATCCATTCTATACCGGCCGTCAGAAATTCGCTGACAAAGGCGGACGTGTTGATCGGTTTAAACAGAAATATAATCTTAAATAAGATTCGTTTGAAGTCCAGAGAGAAAACGGCATGTTCCGGTGCGATGCAAATGGTGCGGAATTGGCCGTTTTTGCTTTTTGGGCAAGTTAATCATATGTGATCCGCGGCAGGCAGGGTATTCTGTCTGCTTTTTTTGCAAAATGAGATATTTTGTGTGTGAGACAGTCCGGGAACAACAAGGCGCCTTTTTCTCCGGCAGCTTACAAGCATGAGAATGATAAAGACGATGAAAGGACGAATAATGTATGGCTCAGCTTTTTTTTAAATACGGTGCGATGAACAGTGGAAAATCAATTGAAATCATCAAGGTTGCCCACAATTATGAGGAACAGGGAAAATCCGTCCTGCTGTTTACTTCAGGAATTGATAATCGTGATCAGGTGGGATCGATCTCCAGTCGAATTGGGTTTAAAAGACGTGCGATTCCTATTTTCGATACAACAAATGTGTTTGCTGAGGTAAGCGATTACCAGCCGCGCCCTCACTGTGTCCTAATTGATGAAGTGCAGTTCTTGTCTAAGGAGCACGTGCTTCAGCTTGCCGAAATTGTTGATCAATTACATATCCCGGTCATGGGTTTTGGTCTTAAGAATGATTTCCGTAATGAGTTGTTTGAAGGCAGTAAGTACATGCTACTTTACGCAGATAAGATAGAAGAAATGAAGACCATTTGCTGGTTCTGTGAACGGAAGGCAACCATGAATCTTCGTATTGACGGAGAAGGGAAACCAGTTTATACAGGAGATCAGATCCAAATCGGCGGAAATGAAAGCTACTATCCGGTTTGCCGTCATTGCTACAGCCATCCCCCAATCGTGTGACCCGAATTCTATCTTAATCTCCAAAGGACTGACGTTTATAAAAAACGGTCTATTTTTTGTGCCGCATAAACAGCCAAGTTACGACTATGTGTAGGCGTTTTGCAATCAATCACTGAAACTCAGGCATTATGATAATATAATAAGGGAATCGCAACACGGACGGATATGTGCGACGCATAAATGGCGGGGTGAATGAAATGTTTGAACGGCTACAGTCCATGGAAGAACGATATGAGAAGCTGAATCAGCTGCTGGCTGATCCTGTGGTAATTGGCGATCCGGCTAAATTACGCAAATATTCTAAGGAACAGTCGGACCTGCAAGAAATTGTTACCGTTTATCATAAATACAAAAATATAATTTCGGAATTGGCTGATGCCAGGTCGATGCTTGAAGAACAATTGGATGAGAGCATGAAAGCCATGGTACACGATGAAATCAACCGTCTTGAGCAGGATCAGGCACATCTTGAAGAAGAATTGAAACAGATGCTTATTCCCAAGGATCCTAATGACGACCGAAATGTTATTCTTGAAATACGTGCCGCTGCCGGAGGCGATGAGGCAGCACTTTTTGCCGGCGACCTGTTCCGAATGTATTCACGTTATGCCGAACAGCAAGGCTGGAAAACTGAAGTTATTGACGCAAGTTCGAATGAAATTGGCGGTTATAAAGAAATTGTATGTATGATTTCGGGAAAAGGCGCTTTTTCAAAATTGAAATATGAGAATGGGGCGCAGCGCGTTCAGCGTGTTCCGGAAACGGAATCGGGCGGACGCATTCATACGTCGACTGCGACAGTAGCTGTTTTGCCGGAAGCTCAGGAGGTCGAGGTTGAGCTGAATGATAAGGATATTCGTGTTGATCGGTTTGCCTCGAGCGGTCCGGGCGGGCAAAGCGTCAATACAACGATGTCGGCAATCCGCTTGACCCATATTCCGACTGGTATTGTCGTCTCCTGCCAGGAGGAACGGTCACAGATAAAAAATAAAGAAAAAGCAATGAAAGTGCTGCGCGCACGTGTTTACGACAAGTATCAGAAAGAAGCACAGGCGAAATACGATTCAACAAGAAGATCTGCCGTGGGAACCGGGGATCGTTCAGAACGGATTCGCACCTACAATTTTTCGCAGAATCGCGTGACGGATCATCGAATTGGTTTGACCATTCATCAACTGGACCAAGTCTTAAATGGCAAACTTGATGATATCATTCATGCGCTGATCTTGAATGAGCAGGAAAAGAAGATGGAACAGGCGGATGCTGGGTGACAGAGAAGAGATATGAACTGCTGAATTGGGCGTCTTCTTACTTGAACACGCACCATCGAGATGAAAATATAGGAGAAATACTGCTCTGCGCACGCCTTGGTCTTTCGCGAACGGATCTTATTGTGGATGCGAACGAACCTGTGGCCCACGAGGATGCGGTGTGGATACGGGGCAAGGTCCGAGATCATGTGCTGCATGGAACGCCTGTTCAATACATGCTTGGCTCGGCATCTTTCTATGGGCGGACATTTAAAGTCACACCGGATGTGCTGATTCCGCGTCAGGAGACTGAGGAATTGATTTGGCGTGTCGGCCAATGGGTGAATCGCTATGCAGCGGATTTGAAACAACTGTCGGTTTGCGATATCGGTACCGGAAGCGGTGCTATTGCGATCACACTGGCACTTGAGCATCCGGACTGGCATGTAACTGCCGTTGACCTTTCAGCAAAAGCTTTACGTGTGGCGCGAGAAAACGCTGCAATACTGGGTGCACGTGTGGATTTCAGACAAGGAAATCTGCTTGCACCGTTGCAGGGTGAATCCTTCAATCTTTTGGTGTCGAATCCGCCATATATTACCCGGAAGGAAATGAGTGAGCTGAATGACACCGTAAGCGACTATGAACCTCATTTAGCGTTGTTCGGCGGGGAAGACGGTTTGGATTTTTACAGAGAAATTGTTGCTGCACTGCCCTCGATTTTCGGGAATGCTCATACTTTTATCGCAGCTTTTGAAATTGGTGCGTCTCAAGGGCGTGCTGTCGCCGACTTGATTCGTGATAAATTTTCAAATCAAATTGAAAATTTAGCGGTGGAAAAAGATATTGCCGGATGTGACCGCAATGTCATGACGGTTCTCAAGAATCTGTTGCATGAATAAATGGCGCAGGTGCGTTTAGATTCCTGTTTCTGTGTCCACACTGTCTGATGTGGAGGCGGGAATATGAAAAAATCATTTGGCTTAATGCTCTTATTAACTATTAATCTAGTACTTGTGTTCTTTTTCTGGCAATACAGCACAACAAAAGCAGATCAGAAAGGGCCGATTCCACAAAATGCGATTCGGCTGCGTATTCTCGCAAATAGCGATTCTCCGGCAGATCAGGCAGTAAAACGGCAGGTTCGCGACGCGGTGAACAAAAACATAACGCAGTGGGTTCAGAATTTAAAAACATCGGACCAAGCAAAGCAAGTCATTCGTGCACATATGCCGGAGCTGAGGGCTACGGTTGAACAGACGCTGAAACAAGCACACGCGCGCAGCGCTTATAAAATAAAATTAGGACAAGCGAATTTTCCTACGAAAATGTACGGCAGCTTTGTCTATCCGGCTGGGAAATATGATGCACTTGTCGTAACCTTGGGCGACGGTAAAGGTGCGAACTGGTGGTGTGTGCTTTTCCCGCCGCTCTGCTTCTTAGACTTTTCAAACAGTGAGGCAGTTGCGAATCCTAAAGCCGCTGTTCAGGAGAAGACGAGTGCGCAGAGTGCTTTAGAACCGGCAAAGGAAACGAAGACGCAGCAGGCAAAGCAGCCTAAGCAAAGTGAAGATTCGCCTACCGTATCTCCGGCAAAGCAGCCCAAGCAGAGTGGAGATCCGACTGCTGAATCTCCGAAAAAAAAGACGGATCAGGTTGAAGTCCATTCATTTGTTGTTGATTTTTTCACCAAAGTTTGGCACTCAATTGCCGGGTAAAAGCGTTGCGCGCAGCCTGTCCGAATGGTATGGTGGATACGGAAACAATGTAAGGTCGGAGATACTCCGGCCTTATTTGATGCAGATAAGAAAACAGTTTAAGAGATAAAGCTAACAAAAAGGGGAAACGAAAATGATAGAAACGCAAGTGTGGCGAGTAGATCCTGAAGCCGTTGATCTCGAACAGACGCCTCAGATCAAAGCGGCAGCGGAGAAACTTGTCCGGGGCGAGATTGTTGCCTTTCCGACTGAGACCGTTTATGGACTTGGCGGCAATGCGAAATTACGGGATTCCGTTCAAAAAATTTATGAAGCAAAAGGAAGACCAAGCGATAATCCGTTAATTGTCCATGTCGCTAATTTGGAACAGGTGCGCGCTCTATGCACCGAAATTCATCCAATTGCCAAGAAGCTAATCGATACATTTTGGCCCGGGCCGCTGACGCTCGTATTGCCGTCTCGAGGAGAGGTTTCTAACGCGGTAACAGCTGGGTTACCTACGGTCGCGGTTCGTATGCCGAGCCATCCGGTCGCGCGTGCGCTGATCCTTGCCTCCGGACTGCCTATTGCTGCACCATCGGCAAATAGTTCAGGAAGACCGAGCCCGACACGAGCGGATCATGTGTTTCACGACTTAGATGGTAAAATCGCAGGAATTCTCGACGGAGGGGAAACGGGCGTCGGCGTTGAGTCCACTGTTGTGGATTGCACAACGACACCGATCACGATTCTTCGTCCCGGCGGTATATCAAAGGAAAAATTGATTGAAGCGGTCGGTGCGGTGGCAGATGACCCCGGGTTGACTCGCTTGGATCAGACGCCTAAGGCACCAGGTATGAAATATAAGCACTATGCTCCGGAAGCGATGATGTATCTGGTCCCGGCCGGCAAAGACAGAATTCATGAACTCATTGCTTCTCAGGAAAATAGCGGCCGAACGATCGGTGTACTGACAACTGAAGAAAATAGGGACAGCTACCCTGAGGCGGATGCTGTTCTCGTTTGCGGCAAACGGAGCAAACCGGAAACAGTGGCCCATCATTTGTTTGACGTACTTCGCAGCTTTGATCAAAAAAAGGTTGATGTCATTTACAGTGAAACTTTCTCGGAAAACGGAATCGGCAAAGCGGTTATGAATCGGCTTTCCAAAGCAGCAGGCGGACGAGTTGTTGATTAATCAACCAGAATGCAGAATGAAAAAACGTCAGAGAATCAAACGATTCCCAGGCGTTTTTTGCTTTTTTTGGTTAAAGGAAGGGCTTCTGTCCTGATTCATCTTTGCACCGATGTGCCTGTGTTGCTATTCCATTGGTAAAACGAAGGGTGAAATTGTTCAATGACTGCATTGATGGCAGCAAACTCTGGATCTTTGCGGTGTAAAACTGAGGCAGCCACAATGGAAGCAAATAAAACCAGTTGGCATTTCATGTGACCGCATTGGGAAAAACATTATGTACACCTTGATCAAACAATTTGGAGGACTCAATCCTGAAGAAATCAATAACATAATCCCTTATGCAGAACTTATAAAGAGCAAAACTACCTGATATCCATTCAATGAGCTAAGAGATTGTTCTCACAAAAAGACAATTATCAGTAGGACCCACATTGCCGATCTCGTCTAAAGGGATTTCAAAGGATTAACACCCCGTTCAATATAATCGACAAATAAATCTGTATTTTTTATTACGGTTGGGCAACAAACGTTAATAGTTGCTAAAGAAATGATAATAAATTGATTGCGGGTCTTCATTACAGTAAATCTTTTGATATACTGTTTGCGTTATGAATCAAGATGTTAAAGCAAATTCAAAATAATCTGGTTTGTACCTACATTATATAATATAAAATTTTTATATAAATGAGAATATTTTCCTATCTTGGTGAATATATTATACGTTTCTAAAACAACAAATTTTAGTATGCTAAACTGATTTCAAAGAAAGGAGGTGATCCCGTGCCAGACATTATTAATTTTTTGAAAGGCAAATGTTTACTAAATCAGCAGAAAAGAGTTCATGCTGCTGATCCATTCTGCCAAAATAGTCGCTGTGTCCAGCTTTGGGATGTGTATGGTTAGTCCGATCCGTCATCTTTATCCGTTAATTTTCTTTAAGTACACCTATCTCAATCGTTTTCGCAAAATGCGTAAAAGAAAATGACCAGACAATGCACTGTCTGATCATTTATTGTTGCCTCATGTCTGAGAATAAAAAAACATTGAGACACTAATAGTATAGTACACTATTATACTTCCTAGTGCCCAACTTTATAATTTTTTCTATATTTCAGTTGTTGTAACAAAGGATCCAAAAAAGTAAATTCCGAAATTTGAATCCGTCAATTGAAGAAAATGGGATAAGGAAGTGTAAAAATATGATTTTAAAAAGAGTAATAAAAGGATGGCTAATGATCGCACTGGTCATTTCAATACTTTTGCCGTCCACTTATTTTGCTCAAACGGCGTATGCAGATATGCAGCCTCACCCTGAGAAACCTTTGGATAAAAATAATCTAGAGAAGCCTATGAGCGTACAAAATGTAGAGCGCTTGAATAACGGTGTCAAACTAGATTTGGGGAAACAGGAAGCTTATATTCGAGTGCTCTCATCCGATACAGCAAAAGTATCGCTCTTAAACAAAGGCGATAAAGAAGAAAACACTGTGGGGATTGCGAAAACGGATTGGCCAACTTCTAAATTCAAAGTAAATAAATCCAATAAGAAAATCGTCATTACGACAAACAGCTTAACGATAGATATTAAACAAAAGCCGTTCGGAATCAAATTTCTGGACAAAAACGGGAAAACGATCAATGAAGATGCTAATCAAGGCATGGGATATGAAAATGGGAAACCTTATGTGTTCAAGAAAACAGACAAAAGTGAAAATTTTTATGGTATTGGTGAGAAAACCGATGGATTGAATAAGCGTGGTAAGGAAGAAGCTGTCTGGCATCAGGATCCGTTTCCATATGAGGCAAAGTACGGTTATTCCTCTGTTCCGTTTTTTATCGGTTTGAACGACAAAAAGGCGTACGGTATTTTATTCGATACTACATGGCGTTCTTATTATAATTTTGCGAAAGAAAGTGACGATTACTATTACTTCTATGCCGATAGCGGCAAACTTACCTATTATTTCATCAACGGCCCAAAAATGAAAGACGTTATTAATCGATTTACTGACTTAACAGGGAAAATGCAAATGCCTCCTGAATGGGCATTGGGATTTCAACAATCATCATGGGGCTATCATCAAAATGATGTTGAGCAGGTTGCCAAGGAGTACCGTGACAAGAAGATTCCATTGGATGGTCTCATGCTGGATATCGAATGGATGGATGACTATAAAAACTTTACATGGGGATCAAACTTTCCCGATCCGAACGGAATGAACAAAACGTTGAAAGATCTTGGCTTACACTATACGACAATTATTGATCCGGCGATTAGAGTACCTGATCCGGGTCAGCCGGAATACGCCCCTTATACAGAAGGGACACAAAAAGATCTTTGGGTTAAAAATCCGGACGGAAGCAACTTTTTGGGAAAAGTTTGGCCATGGGGCGTTCCATCCAAATCCGTGTTCCCCAACTTTCTAAAGAAAGATACTCGCGATTGGTGGGCGCAGCAGCATAAAGCGATGTTTGACAAAGGCGCAGACGGAGTTTGGAATGACATGAATGAGCCTGTGAACTTCAGCGAAGAAGATCACTGGACGTTACCATTGGATAGGATATTTGAAGCAGACGATGGCAGTAAGTATACGCATGAAGAGGTTCACAATATTTATCCATTTCTTGAGGATCAAGCCACAAACGAAGCTTTTAAACGCTTAAAACCAAATACCAGACCATTTGTACTAACACGTTCTTTGTATACCGGCGCTCAGCGTTATACAACAGCCACATGGACAGGCGATAATCATAGTAATTGGGATCATTTAAAAATGTCGATATCACAAGACGCAAATGTTGGCTTAACCGGATTCCCATTTGTAGGAAATGATATCGGTGGATTTTCAAAAAATAAAGAATTAGGTGAAGAATGTACACCGGAATTGTTTGCGCGTTGGGTGGAGGTTGGTTCCTTCCTCCCGCTTTCCAGAGATCATTATAATAATGACGGTAAGAGTCCTTCTACAACAGAATCATACATGCAAAGGCAAGAACCATGGCAATTTGGCAAGCAAGTTGAGGATATTAGCCGCAAGTATATCAATATGCGCTATGAGCTGATGCCATACCTGTACAACGCATTTAAAAGCGCTCATGAGACAGGGAATCTTATTCTTCAACCACTGGTATATCGATTCCAGGATGATGCGAACACGCACAATACCGAAGACCAATTCATGTTCGGTAATTCAATTATGATTGCGCCGGTATTGACTCAGGGAGCAACTTCACGTAACGTGTACTTACCCGATGGGGCAAAATGGATCGACTACTGGACTGGTGCAGAGTACAAAGGTGGACAAACGATCAGCAAACAAGCTGATCTCGGAACACTGCCTATCTACGTGAAGAAAGATTCCATCATTCCTAGTCGTGATGATGTTCAACAACATACCGGCGAAAAACCACTGACGAATCTGACGCTTGACACTTATCTTGATCATAAAGCGACTTATAGTTACTATCAGGATGACGGAATCTCGGAGGATTATATCAAAGGTCAATACAACTTGACTGATATAAAAGTTGGTAAAATTGGCCGGACGACTGTATTCAGCGCAGATCAGAAGATTAATCGATACCATTCGGATCTTAAGAGCTATACATTAAAGCTGCACGATGCAAAAGATCCGAAATTGGTAATCGGCGGTTTAAAAAAATACACTAAAGTAAGCAATCTCAAAGATCTCGATGAAAAAAGCAGAGGCTATTATTTTGACTCGGCAGAAAAAATTCTGTATGTGAAGATTCCTGTCAGCGGACATACAAAAGTGATTATTCACTGATTTTATTCAGATACGAACAGCATCTCATTGCTCTTATGAGCAGAGGTGCTTTTTTGTTTCCAATGTCTATTTGCTGGTGGACATGCATAAAGTGTTTTATGAACATGAAGGAGGAGACGAGCGTGACAGAAGAGCTGATCAATCAGGCTATGGCCATGAGTATCATGGCGATTGCACTTGGTATGGATGCATTCTCAGTTTGTATGGGAATGGGCATGACCGTGTTCCGTATGAGAAGAGCGGTCTGGGCAGGCATGTGGATTGGTCTATTTCATATCCTTATGCCATTGATTGGCATCGTTTTAGGCCATTTGCTGTCTACCCGTTTTGGAACCATTGCGGAAATGGCTGGCGGATTATTACTTCTGATTATCGGTTTTCAAATGATTTTGTCACTGGTACGCCCATCCTCGGTTCATTCGGGAACAGGATACACTTCTGATGCAAGTTTACTCGTCTTTGCGTTCAGTGTCAGCATCGACAGTTTTTCGGTTGGCCTAAGTATGGGTCTGTTTCGTACTAAATTGCTGGCAACGGTTTTTTTATTTGGATTGACAAGCATGATGATGGCATGGACAGGCTTTTATCTCGGTCGAAAAACGGGAAAATTTTTTGGCAAATACGGCGAGGTACTTGGCGGAATTATCCTTTTTCTGCTTGGGTTAAAGCTATTGCTGCAGCATTCGATTTAAAAGGCCATATGGGAATATGCGTTTTTGAAAGATTTTGTATTATTTCCCGGGTAATGAAACCTTCATGATGAACGATGTCAAATCATGCATGATCGGTGCAGGATCAGCATAACCTGTTATAATAACGGTGTAGTTATTATCGATACGAGGAAGGTATGATTATGGAGGTACTTGATCCAAAACGAATGCAAGAGATGAGCCAGGCACTGGAAAATTTGCGGCAAGTAATGCCTTTTAATAACAAAATGTTGCTTGTAGTCGGCTGCAGTACGAGTGAAGTGGAAGGGAAAAAGATCGGCACATCAGGTTCGCTGAATACCGCTGCATCTATTTATGCAGCGGTAAAAAAATGTCATGAACAAACCGGAGTGCATTTCGCTTTTCAATGCTGTGAGCATTTAAATAGAGCACTTGTCATTGATCGACAATTAGCGGAGCAGAACAATTATGATGAAGTAACCGTACGTCCGATCCGCCATGCAGGTGGATCAATGGCTGCCTATGCATTTGAACATATGAATGATCCGATTGTGGTTGAATTTATCCGGGCCGACGGGGGGCTGGACATCGGTGACACGCTGATTGGCATGCATCTCAAGCATGTTGCAGTGCCCGTTCGCAGCAGCGTTACAGCTATTGGCAATGCCCACCTGGTGATGGCGCGAACACGGCCGAAGCTCATTGGTGGAGAACGAGCTGTTTATCCGATGAAAGAGATGATGGGGCAAAGAGAATGCTGAAACACCCCCTTTCCAATTTGCTGGAATGAGGGTGTTTCAGCATCATGAATAGTAATATTTGTTATCTATAATCAAAAACAAGCATGTCCCAGTAGCGGAGCGTAGGAAGCATGATATGAACGCGCCCGCTTTTTTGCTTGAAACGCAGCGGTATTGGCTGGCCTTGTTTCCGGTCCGGCGATGCGAGCCAAACACTCTTTATCGGCTTTGCTTCATCCAGTGTAAAATCGAGGTTATGTCTTATTTGTGGCGTTGGCTGCGTGCCGTCACGATCACGCCATTTTATTGAATTCGCATCGAGAAAATTGATGAAATGAATTATTTTGTTTTGTGCCTTTTTTTTCGCAAATACCCATAAGTGTCCTTGAGTCGGAACATTCGAAATGGGAATCCGTTTGTTTGAATGGATACGAACAGCCGCATTTTCGACATCATCGCGAAGAAGCGTTTCATAAGCGGTTAGAAAATCATAGTAATGAACCAGTTGACTCGAAAGCGAAGCGGTCATCGTTAAATCATGATTTGGAAAATATTCCTTGGACAACATATGCTCACCAAGCTCCAGATGGGCGCCATCGGATGCGAAAATGACGCTGTCCGTCAGCAGAACACCAGCTTCGTTAAAATGACCTGAATGATCATAGTCCATGTAAGCAGCTAGGACGCTGTTTTTCTTCCCCGATGACAGCTTAGCATTCGTGTCAATGATCTGTTTCAAATTGAAATAGTCAGGGTCATTATCGTCCCAGACCTCGGTATAAAGAAAATCGACCGGTGCTTTTGCAATATCTGACTGGCCAAATTGTCCGACGGCATTCATGACAAGCGATTTATTTGGATCTGCTGTTTTTATCCTTGAGAGAAAAGGAGTGAAACTGTCGGCGAGGGCGACGGGTTGTCCGTCGCTGTTATACACTTTGCCGCGATCACCAAGCTGATCGATATGCCATCCGTCAAAAGGTAAATACGTATAAATGTTTTTCTGTTGACTGGTCAGGTAGTTTTGCCATTCTTGATTTGCCGGATTCATCAAATAGATGGCACTCTTCCATCCGTCTGGCAGGGAATTGACATCCACCTGATCATGATCCGGATCTTTAAAAAGAAACCAGCTGCGCTGCGTTCCATCCTGCTCGGAGTTCGCAAGCGCACCATAAATAAGATTGTAGGACATTGCTTTCATTTGTCGACGATGTGCTTCATCAATATAAGACAGAATAGTCTTTTTCTCGATTTGCCGATTTGCGATATCCGTCCATGAATCGGGTACCTTCCCGCTTGCAACCGTTAATGGCTGATGATGCTTCGCGCTCCAATCATAAAACTGCAGACCATTTATATGATAACGATTCAGGCGGGCAATCGTTTTGGCAATCTGATCTTGTGATAATGATGGAAAAGCACTGAGAAAACCATAACGAGGAAATTTATCCCAGTTTTCGGATACATCGACAGCGATGGATGCTGTCTGTTTTTTCGTCGGAGTTTTTGCCTCGATAACCACCAGATATCCTTGATTATTTTTGCTTGGCGGTGTCCACGTCCACTTATGGGATGTCGCGCGCATAGTTAAACGACTTTTGATCAATTGCTTGATTAAGGCGATAATATTGAATGTTTAACCGAACCGATTTTTCGTTTGTACGCAAGGAAAAGATGACCGGCTGTCCCGGTTTATATTGGGCGCGATCCGTTGTCAATGCTGAGAGCAGATTCCGGTTTGCTGTCCGCGGCACTTTATCGTCCTTTGGCGGATGTATCCGAATCAGCAGCGTGCCGATGAGCGTCAGAATGATCAGTGAAGGAAGGAGCCATTTATAGAGCCGTTTCATAAACCCACCTCTAAATTCAGTGCTCATTTTAGTATACCATGAGTGCGATGCGATGAAATAATTCATTTGGCATGTTGCGTTCATAGGGAAGATGGGGCACTGTATTTGTTTCGCAAACATTCACTTTTATAGGATAAAATGTGATAAACTTTACTTGAATTAGACTTGAGAGGAGTTGCACGCATTTCATGAAGGGTATTAAAGCGAATGATCCTGAACTGTATCAAGCGATTGAGAAAGAATTAGGCAGACAGAGGAACAAAATCGAACTAATTGCATCTGAAAATTTTGTCAGTACATCGGTGCTTGAAGCGGCGGGCTCAGTTCTGACCAATAAATATGCGGAAGGCTATCCGGGACATCGCTATTATGGCGGCTGCGAATACGTTGATATCGTTGAAGATCTTGCGCGAGATCGGGCGCTTAAGCTTTTTGGCGGCGATCATGTGAATGTGCAGCCTCATTCAGGCGCTCAAGCAAATATGGCCGTGTATGAGACTCTATTAAAACCCGGCGATACGGTTTTGGGCATGAGACTGGCACATGGTGGGCATTTGACCCATGGAAGCCCGGTCAACTTCAGCGGGCAGCTCTATAACTTTGTGGATTATGGCGTAACTAAAGAAACGCAAACGATTGATTATGATGAGGTTGCTCGTCAGGCGAAAGAACATAAACCGAAACTTATTGTAGCCGGAGCGAGTGCTTATCCGCGAATTATCGACTTTAAAAAGTTCCGCGAGATTGCCGACAGCATTGGTGCATACCTGATGGTGGATATGGCGCATATTGCGGGACTTGTTGCCGCAGGACTTCACCCGAACCCGGTACCTTATGCGGATTTCGTGACGACAACCACACATAAAACATTGCGCGGTCCGCGCGGCGGTATGATTATCTGCAAGCAGGAATTTGCAAAAAAGCTCGATAAAGCGATCTTTCCTGGAATTCAAGGCGGCCCGCTGATGCACATCATTGCCGCGAAGGCGATTGCTTTAGGCGAGGCACTTAAACCGGAGTTCAAGACATACGCGGCTCAGATCATCGCAAACAGCAAGGCGTTTGCAGCAACTCTCCAAGAACAGGGGATCGATCTTGTTTCGAGAGGAACGGACAACCATCTTGTACTTGCCGATGTACGCAGTCTCGAAATTACAGGAAAGAAAGCGGAAGCAGTTCTTGATGCTGTCGGAATCACAACGAATAAGAATGTAATTCCGTTTGACCCGGAAAAACCGTTCGTGACAAGTGGCGTACGCATGGGGACACCGGCGGTAACAACGCGAGGATTTAAAGAAGACGATATGAAAGAAGTTGCTTCGATTATCGCACTGGCGCTTAAAAATCCGGACGATGAGCAGACTTTAGACGAAGCGGTGCGGCGAGTACATGTATTGACTGAGAAACATCCGCTGTATGCTGAAGGAACCGGTGCTTTTGCTTAATTGTTAAAATGATTGCTTCGGGAGAATTCGGCCCGACTTTTTAATGCAAAAATGCAAAGATGATGCTTTATTCGGCACTGTTTATCGAACGGATTGTCATGAATGATGAACCGCTTAACAGTGACCACCGGCATCTTTCTTTAACAATGTCAATTGGATTAAAATTTTCGGTTGCTGTCGTGGCGATTGGAGGATGGAGGACAAAATGGGTAAACTGGTCGTACTTAATCATCCGTTGATTCAACATAAATTGACGATGATACGGGATTATAAAACGGGTACTAAGGCTTTTCGCGAATTGGTGGATGAGGTCGCCACGTTGATGGCCTTTGAAATCACTCGCGATCTTGCTTTAGAAGAGGTTGAGGTGCAGACACCGGTTTCAACAGCTAAAGCATACAGAATCGCCGGGAAAAAATTGGGCATTGTTCCGATTCTTCGTGCGGGTCTGGGTATGGTTAATGGCGTGCTGAATTTAATTCCTGCCGCTAAGGTTGGTCATGTCGGACTCTATCGCGACCCGGAAACGCTGAAACCCGTAGAATACTATGTCAAGCTGCCTGCTGATATTTCAGAACGCGACTTGATTATTGTTGATCCGATGCTGGCAACCGGCGGATCGGCAGCGGCTGCGATTACATCCTTAAAAGAACGAGGCGGTGTCAACATTAAGCTGATGTGCCTGATTGGAGCTCCGGAGGGTGTTAAAGAAGTTCAGAAAGAGCACCCCGATGTGGACATCTATCTTGCGGCTCTTGACGAGAAACTGAATGAACATGGCTACATCGTCCCGGGTCTGGGGGATGCCGGAGATCGTCTGTTTGGCACGAAATAATGAAAAACATGGGCACTATGATGTGAAAAATCTTTTCTTTTCCTGACATGCTCTGTGAGGAATGTTTTCATTGTTGGTGATTTGTCACATTTTTGATGTGCCGACTATGAAAAAAGTGATTAGAATTCTAACTATAAAGAAAAACACGAAAAAAATCGATAACACATTAATGTTTTAATTTGCAATGATCAAAATCACATATACTTTCATAAATATTGCATAAAGATAGCGCTTTCGCTAAAATGTTAAAGAAATGTCATTTTGATGAGCTGTTTCTAAAGATGATTGTATTAAGGAATCTCTTTGGCAAGAGGTAAAAATGCCTTGTGAACGATTTATGTCTGACTACAGTTTCAGCCGACCGTTTTCGAAACTTTTATAATGTGTTTTTCTTCGGTTAAGCTATGTCTGAACAGAACAGCTGAATCATCACTGCTGAGGAGGCCTTATGAAGCAGAAAAAAAAGCCTAATTCATTGCAGATTGCTGCAACGGTAAGCGCAATGGGATTTGAGGTTTTCGCTTTTATCATCATTGGAGCGCTGGGCGGGAACTTTCTTGATGAACGATATGGAACAGGACATCTGTGGCTGCCTATCTGTGCAGTCGCCGGTTTCTTTCTGGGACTGTTCAGCTGCTTCTATACCTTGAAATCCTTAATGAAGGAATGACAAGCAATGAAACCGGTCATGGAATGGTTTTCACGTGTTTTGTTGATTGTTACCATTGCCTATACAAGTGTGTTTGGGTTAATCTGGTTTTTGATACCGATGAGAGCGCTGGCCAGCGGCTTTCTCCTCGGCGGATTAATCAGTTTATATAATAGTTCTTCATTCATATGTTTTTGATTGAAGAATATAGAATTCGATCAGGTATCTACAAGCGAATGTTAAATTACATATGCCCGCCTGCGAATTACCTGTTTGGATCCACATTGATGTTGGTTGAACATTTTCTGGCCCGTATTGATTTTCACTGGATGAACAGCAAAAATCATCCGTATGGTGGTGATGGATGACTGTTCTTGGAGAAGTAACAGCATGATTTCTACGGATGAAAGGGGGGAAAATCATGGATCTGACTCCAAAAGTGAAATTTATCGGATTGACATTTGATCTAACGACTATTATAGGTAGCCTTGTCACCGCGGTGATTGTATTTCTGATTGTTGTGACATTAACACGGCGTATGGCTATTCGGCCTTCCGGTAAACAGAATGCGATAGAGTACATCATTGACTTTATCAGTGGTATCACAGGTATTATGATGGAGAAAAAGGAATCGGTTAAGTATATCAGCTTTGCATTGACCACTTTTCTTTTTATCATGATAGCCAACTTATTAGGAGTTATTATTGATGTAACGGCAGAAGTAACCGGGCCGATTCCGTCACTTGGGCTTACAGCTTCCGCTTTAGAGGCAGCTAACCATTCGGTCAGCTGGTTCAAGTCGCCAACTTCAGATCTTAATGTGACTTTTGCAATGGCTGGTGCTGTAATGCTTTATTCACATGTTGCCGGTGCGGTGAAACATCCACTGATTTATGCAAAAGATTACTTCAAACCGTACTGGTGGATGTTCCCATTTAATATTATTGATGAGTTGGCCAAACCGGTGACACATGCTGCTCGTCTGTGGGCCAATATATTTGCCGGCGAAGTTCTGATCTTAATTTTACGAGAAGGTGCATTGTACCTGACAGCAGTTCCACTCTTTGTTTGGATGGGCTTTTCTATTTTTGTAGGCTGCATTCAGGCATATATTTTTACTGTGCTGGCTATGGTTTACATCGGACAGAAAGTGTCCTCAGATTGATCGTTCATTATAGAACGTATGTTTTTGCACAAAACAACCATAAAATTTTGGGAGGAATTTTTTTATGACTACAATTCTTGCTGGTGCACTCATGATAGGCTTAGGAGCTCTTGCGGCAGGTATCGGTGACAGTATTCTGTTTGCACGCTATATGGAAGGTATTTCTCGCCAACCGGAAGCAAGAGGTACTCTGTTCGGACAAACGATGATTCTTTTCGGACTTATCGAAGCCCTTCCGATTATCTCGATCGCCTTTGGTATTCTGGTACTTTTCGGGCTTATTTGACTAAAACGTACTGTTGTCTTTAAAACGCGTCGAATGCTAGCTAAAAACAAAAGGCTTGAGATAATAAAAGGGTGACAGCAGTAAAGTACAACAATAAGCGAAAGGAGTGGCAATGCTATGTCATTTTCCTTGGGAACGATCCTTGCCCAGTTAGTGATTTTCCTGCTGTTGATGGTGCTGATTGCTTGGAAAGCGGTTGGCCCAGTTGTCGCTATTATGGATAAACGTAAGAAGTACATCAATAGCCAGATTACAACTGCGGAAAAAAGCCGTGAAGACTCCCAGAAGTATCTTGAACTGCAGAAAGAGGAGTTGGACAAGGTACGCCGGGAATCACATGAAATGATCGAACAAGCGAAGAGCCAGGCGAACGCTGAAGCGAAAGCAATTATTGAAGCAGCGAAAAATCGTTCGGATCTGATGATTAAAGATGCGAATGAAGAAATTGGCCTTGAGAAAGAGAAGGCAATTGCCGCCATCCGCGATGAAGTTGCCGACCTGTCGGTTATGCTCGCGTCTAAAGTGCTTGAAAAGGAAATTAATCCTAAAGATTATTCAAATGAGATTGACCAGTTGATGAAACAAGTGGGGAATCAGCGATGAGCGAAATCGTAGCGAACCGTTATGCTAAGGCGCTATTCGAAGTTGCAGAGGAGCGGGGCGAAGTTGATGTGATTGAGTCTCAATTGCATAGTGTAGCCGAGGGCCTCTATGAACATGAAGATCTGCGCCGCGTTCTGATGCATCCTCAAGTAAGCAGTGACAATAAAAAGGAACTTGTGAAGAAGCTGTTTGAAAAACAGGCAGGTGTTGAAGTCCTTAATCTGCTGAGATTACTCATCGACCGCAAGCGTGAAGCCATAATCGATGATGTGCTTGAAGCCTACACACACATGGCAAATGAGAAGCGCGGTATCCTTGATGTTACAATTACAACTGCTACCGCACTGGACGAACAAGAAAAGCAAGATCTTGCCGAACGTCTGGGTACAGCATTGAACAAGAAGTTGAGTATTCACGCTCATGTTGACGAAGCAATCATTGGAGGCATTCTGCTTCGTATCGGTGACCGTCTTTTCGACGGATCGGTCGCAGGTAAGCTTGCAGGCTTCAAACAGGAGATTAAAGTAGGGAGACAGGGGTGAAAATATCGTGAGCATTAAAGCGGAAGAAATCAGCTCATTGATTAAACAGCAGATTGAAAATTATCAATCAACTGTTGAAGTGAGCGAAGTCGGCACGGTTATCACTGTCGGCGACGGAATCGCTCGCGTCCACGGCCTTGACAGTGTCATGTCGGGCGAGCTTGTCGAATTTTCCAATGGCGTCCTCGGTATGGCTCAGAACCTTGAAGAGGACAATGTCGGAATCGTCATTCTTGGCTCTTTTACAGATATTCATGAGGGTGACCCGGTAAAACGAACAGGACGCATTATGCAAGTACCTGTCGGCGAAGCACTGCTTGGCCGCGTCGTCAATCCACTCGGTCAGCCGATTGATGGAAAGGGACCGATTGTAACCGATAAATCACGTCCGGTTGAAAAGAAGGCACCGGGCGTCATGAACCGAAAGTCAGTGTTCGAACCGATGCAAACCGGTATTAAAGCAATTGATGCAATGATTCCGATTGGCCGCGGTCAGCGTGAATTAATCATCGGAGACCGTCAAACCGGTAAAACAGCAATTGCGATCGACACGATTATTAATCAAAAAGATCAAGACGTTATCAGTATTTACGTTGCGATTGGTCAAAAAGAGTCAACAGTTGCCAATGTTGTAAACACACTGAAAGAATATGGATGTATGGACAAGACGATTGTCGTTTCTGCCGGTGCATCCGAACCGGCTCCGCTGCTTTATCTGGCGCCGTATGCCGGCGTTACAATGGGCGAAGAGTTCATGTACAATGGCAAGCATGTATTGATTATTTATGATGATCTGTCCAAACAGGCGGCGGCATACCGTGAACTTTCCTTGCTGCTTCGCCGTCCGCCAGGCCGTGAAGCATTCCCGGGCGACGTTTTTTATCTGCACTCGAGACTGTTGGAACGCGCAGCAAAACTGAGTGATGAGTTGGGCGGCGGGTCAATTACTGCGCTGCCGATTATTGAAACGCAGGCCGGGGATATTTCAGCCTACATTCCAACCAATGTTATTTCAATTACTGACGGGCAGATTTTCCTTGAATCAAATCTCTTCTATTCAGGTATTCGTCCTGCAGTCGACGCCGGTACTTCGGTGTCTCGTGTCGGTGGTGCTGCGCAAATTAAAGCAATGAAAAAGGTTGCCGGTACCTTGAAGCTTGATTTGGCATCCTATCGTGAACTGGAAGCTTTCTCGCAATTCGGATCTGATCTTGACAAAGCAACAAAAGCAAAGCTGGATCGAGGGGCTCGCACGGTTGAAATTCTCAAACAGGATCTTCATAAACCGTATCCAGTTGAAAAGCAGGTTGCTATTTTATATGCCTTGACGAAGGGCTACGTTGATGATATTGCGATTGCAGATGTAAAACGTTTTGAAAAAGAATTGCTTGCTTATCTTGAACAAAACGGCAAGAGTATTCTTGATAAAATTCGTGAAACAAAACAGCTTCCGGATGATCAGGCGTTTGCCGATGCGATTAACGCGTTCAAGAAGACCTTTGCTCCTACCGAGGCTGAATAAACCTGTAGGAAAATCGTATCGATACAATTTTTAAAGACGCACATTCTTCTGAAGATTGGCCTGATCCGATTGATTATGATGGTACATAATTAAGATCAGACGGGCTTTCAAGGGTGGTGAACGAACATGCCTTCAATGCGTGATATAAAAGAAAAGATCGCTTCTACGAAACAGATGCGAAAAATTACTAAAGCAATGCAAATGGTAGCGGCAGCAAAATTAAATCGCGCGCAGACAACGGCGCAGGACTATTCGGCTTATGCGGATAAGCTGCGTGAAGTTGTGGCAAGTATCGCGAGCACCTTGCCAAAGGGCGGAAACAGCAAGCATCCGATGCTTGCCAGCAGGCCGGTAAAGAAAACCGCATATCTGGTCATTACGGAAAACCGAGGACTTGCAGGTGCTTATGACAGTACCGTGTTGAAATATACGCAAAATTTAATTCGGGAAAAGCACGAGTCCAAAGATGAATATTTGATCATTGTGACCGGTAAAGTCGGATTGAATTTCTTTGAAAAGCGTGGCTTTCCTGTAACTCTGAGCAAAACGGATATTCCGGATGATATTGCTTTCGACGATGTATTGGATTTCGCTAAGCAGGCAATCAGCTTATATGACACCCAAAAAATTGATGAACTGCACTTGGTTTATAACCATTTTGTCAACGCAATTTCTCAAACATTGGTGGATAAACAGCTGCTTCCGCTGACGGATCTTGAAAGCAAACCGACGGAAAAAGTCCGTTATGTCTATGAACCGGATGAAGATGAGGTGCTTGAGAGCTTGCTGCCCCTTTATGCGCAGGGCCAAATCTACGGTGCCTTGCTTGATGCAAAGGCAGCCGAACAGGCCGCTCGTATGACTGCGATGAGAAGCGCTTCGGACAACGCAAGCGATATTATCGATCATTTGTCTCTTTCTTATAACCGTGCGCGTCAGGCCGCTATTACTCAGGAAATTACTGAAATTGTCGGTGGCGCAGCCGCTCTCGAATAAAACCTATTGTTAGAAATTTTTATTGCTTCAAAAAGAGCCGATAAATCCGTGCAGCTCTTTTTCCCGGACTTTTTGGAAACCTAGTTGATAGGAGGTAGTTTCATGAACAAAGGGTATGTGACTCAGGTCTTGGGCGCCGTTGTTGATGTTAAATTTGAACGCGGCCATCTTCCTGAAATAAACAACGCTCTGATCGTAAATAATAAAGCGCAGTCCTCCAATGAAGCGGACATTCATCTGACTCTTGAGGTCGCCCTGCACCTTGGCGACGACTCCGTGCGTACGATTGCTATGGACTCAACTGACGGACTTGTCCGTGGCATGGAAGTAGAAGATACCGGTGCGCCGATCTCAGTGCCGGTTGGCGACGCAACACTTGGACGTGTTTTCAATGTTCTTGGAGAAGCCATTGATGGCAAACCGGTTGCTCCGGAGGTTGAAAAACATGCGATCCATAGAGATCCGCCGAAATTTGCCGAATTGTCGACGAAAACGGAGGTCCTTGAAACAGGTATCAAGGTTATTGACCTTCTGACTCCATATATTAAAGGTGGAAAAATTGGCCTGTTCGGCGGCGCCGGCGTAGGTAAAACCGTCCTGATCCAGGAATTGATCCACAACATTGCCGAAGAACATGGCGGTGTATCTGTATTTGCCGGCGTAGGTGAACGTACACGTGAAGGTAATGACCTTTATTATGAAATGACAGAGTCAGGCGTTATTAAAAAGACTGCCATGGTGTTCGGCCAGATGAACGAGCCACCGGGTGCGCGTATGCGCGTTGCACTGTCCGGACTGACCATGGCGGAATATTTCCGTGATGTAGATGGGCAGGACGTTCTGCTTTTTATTGATAATATTTTTCGTTTTACTCAAGCAGGTTCTGAAGTATCTGCGCTGCTTGGTCGTCTGCCGTCAGCCGTGGGTTATCAGCCGACACTGGCAACAGAAATGGGTCGTCTGCAGGAACGAATCACGTCAACGAAGAAAGGTTCTGTAACATCCATTCAGGCTGTGTATGTGCCTGCCGATGACTATACCGACCCGGCTCCGGCCACAACCTTCTCCCACCTTGACGCGACGACGAACCTTGAGCGTTCCCTGACACAGATCGGAATCTATCCGGCTGTTGATCCGCTCGCTTCTACATCGCGTGCGCTGTCGCCGGATATTGTCGGTGAGGAACATTACGAAGTTGCTGAACGTGTTCAGATGACACTACAGAAATACCGTGAATTGCAGGATATTATTGCCATTCTTGGTATGGATGAGCTTTCTGATGACGATAAACTGACGGTTAGCCGTGCTCGCCGCGTTCAGTTCTTCTTAGGCCAGAACTTCCATGTTGCCGAACAGTTTACCGGCGTTCCCGGGTCTTATGTCTCTGTTGAAGAGACGATTAAGGGCTTTAAAGGAATTCTTGACGGAAAGTATGACGACATTCCGGAAGAAGCATTCCGAAACACGGGAACAATTGACGATGTTCTGGAAAGAGCGAAACAACTGGTTTAATGAGTGGCGCATGAACCGCTTAGACCTAATGAAGGGGGCTGGCTGATGAGTACGGTGCATACGGATATTGTCACACCTGCAGGCAAAGTATATGAGGGAGACGTCCATATGGTATGTGTACGCTCCAAAAGCGGAGAATTAGGCATTCTGCCGCATCACTTGCCAATTGTTGCTCCACTTGATATTGCGCTTGTCCGATTGAAGCATGAAGATGAAAAAATTGTTGATTATGTGGCTGTTCATGGTGGCTTCATTCAGGTAAGTCGAAACAGTATTACGATTTTATCGGAAGCCGCTGAGAAGAAGGCCGATATTGATGTTGAACGCGCGAAGAGAGCGAAAGCGGAGGCTGAAGAACAGCTGAGCACGCTTCATGAGACTTCCGACGGCTATGCAGAAGCAATGCTGAAGTTAAAGCGTTCGGAACTTCGATTGTCCACAGCGGCAATTGATGATGCGGTTCCGGAAGCATAAACAGCAATAGAAAAGACCTCTCCCGGTT
>NZ_JAMXWM010000060.1 GCF_024125445.1 Sporolactobacillus shoreicorticis
GGTTAAGAAAGTATATGATTTTACAGTAAAGCAAAAGTTCGTGGAACAAACGTGCAGATGCGCATCACAGATTCGGACTCATGACATAGGGTAACATTGAAGGAATATACAGAGAGCCCGGGTGATCGAAATGAACATCAATTGGCAATCATTTCAAGGCACAGTTACAATGATCAGCGACTTTACGATCGGACCAAGTGAAGAAGGACAAGGCTGTTACCAATTATTTACGCTGGAAAATAGTCACAGCATCGTGAATTTTGTTGTATCGCCCACTACCTACTTTGTGGATCATGCCCGTATAGCCATTGGCGACAGGGTCACCGGTTATTATGACGGAAACGTACCGGTTCCGTTGATTTATCCGCCGCAGTATCGAGCGCTTATTATGGTTCAAGCTAATCCTGATCACAATGTAAAAGTTGATTTTTTCAACGATCAGCTTGTGAGCAGTGACGGACAATTAAGCTTAACCTTGACACCTTTTACACAAATTTTTCTGCCGAACGGTCAGTATTTTACGCACAATCCCGCTAATCGCAATTTAATTGTGATTTACGGTCCCGCGACAAAAAGTATTCCCACACAGACCACGCCCTACAAAATGATTGTCTGGTGCTGATCATTAAAAAGCCTCACGCGTTGCGTGAGTTTTTTTGTATTCCTATATTAAGCCTTTTCCAAGATAAGTTTAGGCTGCGGTGAAGGCTTTTCTTTCTTAAATTCCGCCATTTCCGTGCTGTAATCCTCCGGTGTGTAGAGATGGAATACTCTCCGGCAGACCCACTCGAAGAAAAAACCGCCTGCGAAAGGTACCGCAATGAATACGAGACCAATGATCAGCAGGTTGGCAAATGTTGCTCCGCCGTGCATAAAATGAATGGCGTTAATAGGACCAACCATGCCTGAAAATCCAAATCCGGCACTGATCGGCGTCCCCTTGATTTGGAAAACGGCGCCAAGCGCACCGAGCAGAGCACCATTAAGCATAATCGGTACCAGAATCTTCGGCTGACGGACCATCGCCGCGATCATAATCTTAGGTGTTCCGAGCACAATAGATAAGGAAAGACCGATTTTATTAACCCGCAGCCCGCCGACAAACATACCGACAGCTGCGGCTACACAGCCCAGATTACCCGCGCCTGAAGCGATACCGCTCATGCCGATCGCCGAGGCAATCGCCACCGTCGAAACAGGTGAGATCATAATGACCGAGAAAGCGGCCGCAATCAACACACCCATTAAGATCGGCTGCAATGCTGTAAAACTATTGATCATCCCGCCAAGTCCGGTCGTAACCGTGTGCACGATCGGATAAACAATCAGCCCCATACCGCCTCCGACAATACAAAGGATCGGCGGCATAGCGAGCGGCTCAAACGACTTCAGACGCCCTCCAATAAGCAAGACCAGACTGCATGTTAAGCTGATGGTCACTAATATATTCACTAAATCGCCCATGCCATTGATCACAATGCCGTTCGGCGTGAATTGCAACGCACCGGATCCGACCCATGCCGCAGCGGCCACACAGGCTAGCGGAATCGGCTTCAATTTGAATTGATGCGCCACCGCCGCACCGATCAGCAAAGGAACGGCCAGCATGAAAATAGTAACCAATTGATAAATGCTTCCAAAAATCGGAAACCGGCCCATCAGCGCCTTGCTTAATTCACCGAGTAATGCCGATGGAATCAACGCGGCAACAATTCCAATCGCGTGACCAACAAGGACATGGTTCACGAATGCTTTCACCGTCATCTTTTCTGTTCCCAACTTCAACATCCTCTCCTGTTTTCTGTCTCTGTATTTTGACCCATTCAAAGGTAAGTGTTGTCATTCTAACACATCACATTTCGCAATGCAACGCGTTTATTCGCTAAAGCATCTTGTCTCTATAATTCAAATCATTCACCGGGTACTTACAGATTGCATCCAAGCAGCCGCCTCATATTATATAGATTTATAACAGCGGCAAGGTTTGACTATAAGCAACTGCGCTTTCTATGATTGACCTGTGAAATAAAAACCATTCAGGAGGCCTTTTTATGAGTCCAATAACTCTTTTAAATGATCCCTTTTTAAACAAAGGAACAGCCTTTACAAAAGAAGAACGCAAAAAGTACGGTTTGCAAGGACTGCTGCCGCCTAAAATTCAGAGTTTAAACGAACAAGCAGAACAGACCTATGCTCACTATTTGACAAAACCGTCCAACTTGGAAAAACGACTCTTTTTAATGCAGATTTTTAATGAGAATCGTGTCTTGTTCTATAAATTATTCAGCCAGCATACTGTTGAGTTCATGCCCATTGTTTACGACCCGACCATTGCCGATACCATTGAGAACTACAGTGAACTGTTTGTACAGACACAAAATGCCGCATTTTTATCTATTGACGACCCTGCTTCGATAGAATCAGCATTGAAAAATGCCGCGAATCATCGTGATATCCGTCTTATTGTTGTCACCGACGCAGAGGGGATTCTCGGTATTGGCGACTGGGGAACCAATGGCGTGGATATAGCGGTAGGCAAATTAATGGTTTATACAGCGGCAGCCGGAATTGATCCAAGCCAAGTCCTGCCCGTTGTTTTGGATGCCGGCACAAATAACAGGAAATTATTAGATGATCCGCTTTATCTTGGAAATCGTCACGAGCGGATAAAAGGTGCACGTTATGACTCGTTTGTCGATCAATTCGTTGAAACCGCAGAACGATTATTTCCAAAGCTGTATCTGCACTTTGAAGATTTCGGCCGCGACCATGCAGCCGCCATCTTAAAGAGATATAAAGACAAAATCACAACATTTAATGATGATATTCAAGGAACGGGAATCATTGTTCTCGCAGGTATTTTAGGAGCATTGAATATTTCAAAACAAAAAATGACCGATCAAGTGTACATGTCCTTTGGCGCAGGTACAGCCGGCGCGGGTATTGCAAAACGCATCTATGACGAATTCCTGCAACAGGGATTGTCTGAGGCTGAAGCGAAAAAACACTTCTATCTCGTCGATAAACAAGGCCTTCTTTTTGATGATGACCCGACGCTCACTCCGGAACAAAAACCGTTTGCCCGCAAACGTACGGAATTTGAACACCCTGAACGGCTGACCCACTTAAAAGCCGCCGTTCAAGCCGTACACCCGAGTATCCTAGTCGGTACCTCTACACAGCCCGGAACATTTACCGAAGACATTGTGAGCGAAATGGCCGCACATACGGAGCGTCCGATCATTTTTCCACTCTCCAATCCGACGAAACTTGCCGAGGCCAAGGCTGAGGACTTGATTAAGTGGACAGACGGCAAGGCGCTTGTTGCAACTGGTATTCCCGCACCGGATGTTACCTATAAAGGCGTTACGTACCAAATCGGACAGGCAAACAATGCGCTTGTCTATCCGGGATTAGGGCTTGGCGTCATTGCGTCTACAGCGAAGGTATTGAATGATGAAATGATCTCCAACGCCGCTCACTCGCTCGGCGGCATCGTCGATCCGGAGCAGCCAGGTGCGGCTGTGCTTCCGCCCGTTTCTAAGCTGGACGCCTTTTCACAGACGGTCGCCTTGGCTGTGGCTCAGAGCGCCGTGGATCAGAATCTTAATAAAGAACCGATTTCTGATGTAGCCGAGGCAATAGAGAATGAACGATGGATACCTGAATATCAAGAACTAGACGATCGGTTATGAGTCTGAAAAAATTTCATCGGATGTTTAATTGAGTAGGAGGAGATCATTTTCTCCGTCCTCTCCCACCACCGTACGTACGGATCCCGTATACGGCGGTTCCTTAATTTGCGTGCAGACGCTCAACTGCCAAGTCTGTAGCGGACTTTCACCGCCTAACTGTCGTCCATGCCGGGCGCACCTAAAAACCACTGAATCGAA
>NZ_JAMXWM010000061.1 GCF_024125445.1 Sporolactobacillus shoreicorticis
GATTTTCCGGTACGCCACGTCTTTCAATTTCCCGGTGACCGTTTGCTTACTGCGTGCCTGCGTTGCTCGGATGCTCGATTCGGTCGCAATCTGCAAGGCATGGATTTTCCCGTCCCGACTCTGAGCAATCAACTGACGAAAATGATCATGGACCTCACCCTTTTCTTCTGGGCTCAGAAACGAGTAATTGTAGGGAATCAGTTCATAATAGGCAAAGCATTCCCCGTCATGATTAAAGACAAGGTTATTTTCGATGTACTTGATCGGATACGGCATACCATTCACTCCTCACAGCGGTAATCGCTCCGCTGGCGATTTCTTTTTTTAGCCTCACAGGCTTTCCGGCATAGGTGACTTTGGGACGGAGCAGGTAAGTGATCACCGATTTCAAAAAACCATACGGCTTTTTCCCGTCAAAGGTCTTCTGTGACATGAACCAGGTGAGGCCCACGGGAAGGCCGACATATTTCAGCAATACGCCATGAATCAGGGACACCGGTGGCACATTGGCAAGCAGAATCACGAGCAACAGTGAACAGACAAACCACGCCATCTGCGTGAAGGTGACTGGAAAAGGCAATTGAAAGTCATTGATGGCGTAGATCACCTTTTCCACGTTCCAGATGCGGGTATAGCTTCTGATTTTTTTCACTCATGATTAGTCCTTTCTATTGGAAATTTCCCATGAAAAAAGCAGCCAGTACATGATAGAACGTACAGGCTACCTATCAAACAATCTGCTATTTGTAGAGAAAAGTGATCATAATATCTCCAGCTAATTATCGAAATACTGCATAAGTTGCAATTTTTATTTTATGGGAATTAAAATTTCACAAAAGCCTTTTGATACTAACTTAGCTTTATATCTCTCAATAATTGGTTTCTCTCTTACTGCAAGGTGATTGATGGAAATTTCATTTTGGATATCCTTCCATACATTATTCATTGCTTCTCTAGTGTGCTTGATTAATGGCATACTTTCCACCTGAAAATGATCCTTCTTTGGCCGGGGGTGTGATCTTTACATTGTTAGTTACAATTAAACAAACATCATAACGACATCTATTTGAATTTATAGTGTTTGGGTCATCTTGTGCGATTCCTAAAATAGTTGACTTCTCAAATAGATTATTTTCTCTAACCCATTGCTTAAACGACTCCATTAAGATTTTATTTTCAATTCCGTATGGACCAGTTCTTCTAAAAAAAGCAATTTTACAAGGTTCGATGTTCTCGATTTTCATTTCAATTTAATCTCCTTCCCGTTATTGATCGAATCTGGAAACATCATAACCCCAGTTAAAATGATTTTCAGCATATTTTTTAAAATGACCTCCTTGCGAAACAATAATTATTTTCTTAAATCATTATTTCAGTGAAAGAGGCAAATCCACATGGTTCTGATAGAACAACTTATTTAACCTTAACGGGCATATTCAAAAATACCATGAGGAGTGACCAGAAAATTTCCTTCAATCTCCAAATCGCGCCCGTAGGCTTCATAATCGATATAATTCTGTAAATGAGAGGGAACTTCACCAAGGCTGCCGGTCTCTTCCAATAGATAACGGGCGACATCTGCCATATCATCGCAATCGGGATAACAGATGATGTCATCCTTATGTTCGACCATTTCTTCAAAACTGCCGAAGAAGGCCTTCTGGATTTCCCGCATTTCGTCTTCAATCGGTGTGCCTGCCGATTCTTCCGCGAGTGAACAAAGGCGGTTAATTTCTTCAATGGTCGTGTACTCATCAAGGTCAAAGGGCAGTTCGTAATCATGGATGGCATAGTCTTCATAGCCCTGAGCCAAGTCGATACGTTCCTTGACCTCTTCAAAATCAATGGGCGGGGTGAACCACGCACCAACCTGCTCGCCCTCATTGTATTTATCTAAATTCGCGATATAGACTTTCATTTCCATAGATCGATCACGTCCTTTTCCTAAAAAGAGAGTAAAAAGCCTGCCGCACTTCGTTTGGCATACCCGTTCTTTTGGCCCGCATAAAAAGAACCCTTATACAGGCCAAAAGAACAGGTGTTCAAGTTAGGCACCCACCACTCGGTTAAACAAATTCAGCAGGACATCTTTGACTCCAGCCGCATTAAAGACCAAACCCACAGCGATCAGCGCAATGACGAGAAAGCCGATGAGTTTGGAAAATTCCCGTTTAAAACCGAGGTAGAGCCCAATGACGACAATCGCCATCAAGACGAGAGACTGGGCATTGTTTAAAAACCACGTGTATAAGTTTCGTCCAAAATTCATGATCCATTTCTCCTTTGATGAATGAGATTGGTGGTTAAAATCCGGTTAATACTTTTTTAAAAATCATTTTTGCTGCTGATCCCTAATCATCTGTTTTGCAGTATCAACCTGTTGCTGAAAGATTTTTTCGTGCCGCTTCGTGAGCTTGGCCTGCCGGATCATGTCATCAATGACGGCGGTATCATGGATTTGATCCAGCCAGAGCGCGATTTTTAATGTCGGGGCCACCTGTCGCTGTAGCCAGCTAAGGGTCCGGTCAAACGAATACGGTTCGGGTTGAGTGGTTAATTTCAATTTCTCTCGCTTCTTTCCCATGAACCAGGCCCAACTTTCATTGATCGGCCACGCACTGCGTCGCTTGTTTTTCACTTGATCTACAAAGCGTAGGTAACGGTTGATGATGGAAAAAGCCGTACGCTCCGCATCCTGGTAAGCCATCAGGTCAAGAATGGCATGGTAAGCTCTTTCATTTTTCAACCGGATCTCAAATCGGTTTTTCACCTCAGCTTCCTCAATGGGAATATCGTTTTTTACGTATTGCTCATAGTCCTTTTCATAAAGGCAAAAATAGATTTCACTTTTCAGAGAACCGATATAAAGCGTGTGTCCCATCGCTTCCTTTTCCTCTCGACGGATGAGCTCGCCACTGCGATAACTCTTAAAGCTGCGAAAGACGGAAATGCATTCCTCATGTCGGCATTTCTCTGTCAGCTGCGGAATATTTAGGATGCCGGCCTTGTCATTGATCGCTAAGTCTAACCGTTTGAATATCCCGCCTTCGCCGATCACGACCCTGAAAAAATCGAACCAGCTTCGGTGTTGCGCTAAAAGAAAGCCCTCGAACTGGCGACAGCCTCGGCCTTTCAGTTCCAGCAACACGCCTTTTTGTTCATCGGGAGAGACCATCACGAAAATGTCGCCCAGAGCGTAATGTTCCGTGTAGGAATAGAGCCCATAGTCTTCATGGAGCATGTAGTTTATTTTTAAAAGCAGAATCTCTTCAATGACATGCTTGACATCTGTCGTTGGGAACCGGATGCGCACATAGTCAAACAGCATCTCAAGCGGTGCGTCAGGGTTGAGTCGTTCCAGTGCTTTCAGCAACGCTATTTTGATGTCCTCAGACGGGGAGGCCCGGCCGTTTTCAATATCGTTGAGGTACTGACGGGTCATGCCAGCCGCAACGGCCAGACGATTTTGCGAAAGACCGTAGGACAATCGCTTTTCCTTCAGCCGCTGGACCCATAAGTCAATTTTGCTCAATGATTACCCTCCAATCAAAAGAGGATGTCAACTGAAAGGGGCAGAGTTGACATCCTCCAAAAATTCCTGGAACCTTGCTGGAATCGAGTGTTTGCTGGATTTTGAAACGGTTTTTTATTGTTTTTC
>NZ_JAMXWM010000062.1 GCF_024125445.1 Sporolactobacillus shoreicorticis
CCTGATCATAAGAAAGAGGCGATGTGATTTTCATGAGAAAATTCTCATGATTTTTTATCGGTCAACCGTTCAAGGCTAATATAGTTCTTAGGTTCAGCGATCCTGACTTCGGCAGTCGTCCTTGAACCTGCAGGCTTCATCAACAGTCACTAGAACCTGCGAAGCATGAATAAAACCGAAGGGAACTTGTCCCGATGCAATGGAGGAGGAACTACCGATGAAAGAACCCATTTTGACCCTTGTTGTCCCGTGTTATAACGAAGAAGCCGTCTTAAAGGAAACAGCCAATCGTTTGCGTGCGGTCCTGCTGAGCTGCGCGCAGGATCAGCTCATTTCCTTCAGAAGCACCATTTTATTTGTGGATGATGGCAGCCGTGATCAGACGTGGGCCATGATTGATCACTATGCCCAAGAAAACCAAGAGATTACAGGCCTGAAATTAAGCCGGAATTTTGGTCACCAGAATGCGCTCATCGCCGGAATGGAGACGGCAAGACCTTATTCGGACTGCATCATCACGATTGATGCCGACCTTCAGGATGAGGTGAACGCGATCAGAAAATTTCTCATTAAATTCCGAGACGGTTTTGATGTGGTTTACGGGGTACGTGACAAGCGTGAAACGGATACGTTTTTCAAGAAACAGTCCGCGCTGCTCTTTTATCAGATCATGGAAAAACTCGGTGTGAAAATGGTCCCGAATCATGCCGATTACCGACTGCTCAGCAGACGGGTGCTTGATGAATTCGTCAACTATCAGGAAGAGAATCTTTTTCTGCGCGGGATGATTCCCTTGCTGGGCTTTAAAAGCACAAAAGTATACTACAATCGTGCCCAACGGTTTGCTGGTGAATCGAAATATCCGCTAAGAAAAATGCTGAATTTCGCAGTCGACGGAATCACCTCTTTTTCCGTCGCACCGATCCGCATGGTCACGTATCTCGGCGGAATGGTAGCAGGAATTGGCGTGTTGATCGGAATTTACGCATTAATTCAGCACTTTATCGGTCATGTCGTGACCGGTTGGACCTCAATGATTCTTTCCATCTGGATGATTGGCGGCATGCAGCTCACCGCTATCGGCGTCATCGGTGAATACATCGGAAAGATTTTCAAGGAAACGAAGCACCGTCCCCGCTACATCATTGAGAAGCGTCAGCTGACCCACACATCCTTCGAGACCAAGATCTTTTGATGAAATCAATCAATGAACAGGAATGCAGATCATTAAATTGTTACCGGATTTAAACAGAGATAGGATGTGGCGTTTATTTTGCGCGTTAAACGAATCTTGATTTATCTGTTCAGCATCGCTTTTGCCGGGTGTTTTCTCTCGGTGCTGGCAGTCAGTTTGGTCTACCCGCTTATGCTCAAACAGCACAGCACCCTTTTTCCGGCCATGCCGACCGCGTTGTCGCTCGCCTTATTCGCGTTCATTGTCGTGCTGTTTTTAATCGCCTTTTATCGATGGCTTCACCGCCGCTCCGACCGCGCCAGCAGAAGGATCAGTATCTCAATTTTTGCCATCATGCTGCTCTTTGAAGCGCTACTGATTTTTGTGTTCCACGGCATTCTCCCGCCGATTATCGACGGCGGACATACGTATGCGGAAGCACTCTATTTACTGGCCCATGGGCAGGCTTCAGACACGATTTATTTCAAAGTTTATCCCAATAATATTCCCATTACGCTGCTTCGATACTTTTTATACAGCCTGGGCAGCTGGGTCCATTTTTCAAGCTACATGCTGATTGACCGCTTCTTTTGCGCTCTGATGCTGAACGCCGGCATCTTTATCTCTTGGCGGTTGATGAAGAAGAGATTTGACGAACGAACCGCATGCCTTTATCTGATCATTGCGTTGACCTGTCTGCCGCTTTTTTTCTACATCATGTATTTTTACACCGACACGGTCGCCATCGCTTTTCCTGCCCTGCTGCTTTATCTCTGGGCTGTTTATGCCGGTTCAGCGAAAATACGCTACATCGTTTTATTAGGGCTTGCGCTTGGCATCGGCAATCTGATCCGGCCCAATCTGATCCTGTTTCTTCCGGCTTTAGTTATCTACATGTTTTTTGTGTTGAACTGGAAAAAGGCCATGATCAATACTGCGGTGATCCTTGTTTTAATCGCTTCGACTCTTTTCGCATCCCACGGTGTTGCACGCCATTTCGGCTATACAGCGGATCCTTCACTTTCGATGCCGTCGATCCACTGGGTCATGCTCGGGCTGTCGCGGGATGGGGGATACAATGCACGGGATTTCGCACTCACACACACGCAGCCGAATCAGGCATTGAAAAAACAGGCAGATCGAGCGCAAATTGTCACTCGAATCAAGCAAAAGGGGATGGGCGGACTCCTGCATCTATGGGGGGTCAAAGCGGCCAGAACGTGGGGGACAGGCGCACGGGGGTATTACTGGTACACGCACCTCTCCACGCATCCCACGAAGGCCTATCAGTATTTGTTTAATCATAGAAATCAGATGACCGTTTACATCATTCAGGTGTTTTACATTGTCGAGATTTTCTTGTTAATTTTCTCTGCTTTACGCTTTTTCCGCACCAAAAAAGCAGATATGAATCTATTGATTCAAATTTGTCTTTTTGGAAACTTTATCTTTAATACATTTGTCTGGGAAGCGGAGCCGCGCTACAGCCTGCTCTTCACACCGCTGGTCCTGCTCGGCGCCGTATTTGGCTTTAGAGAGCTTGCCTATTGGCTTGGACATATCAAACTTGAAAAAGTGCAAGCAAAGTTAACCGGAAAAAGGGTGAGAATGGCCCTAGCAGGCGCAACCCTCGCGGCTGTACTTCTTTGCGCGTGGGCGGGTTTTCATGCGTATGCCCAAGCTCAGTCGCCGCAGCGCCATTATCTTATCGATCAGCGCTATTCGGTAGGAAAAAAAGGCATGACGGTCGATGCTCACCATTGTATCACACAGACGTTCGATGCGTCCCGCCCCTTTAATCGCGTTTCTTTTCATGTTCGCAATGTTATTGGGGAGGGCAGATACCGAGTCTCAGTCACCGATCCACATTCAGGGCGCCGCTTTTTCTCTAAAGAGTTCGTTCCGAAACATGCTCCCGGCCGGCACACATTTAAAATAGGGCCTGCCGTTCCGGGAAGCGAAAAACACATGAACATAACTCAGATAAGAGGAAATCCGGGAGCAGCCCTCAACTTAGCGATCAGTGGCCATGGGTATGAGCAGCGTGACGCCTATCCGGGAGGCTATTTATTGCAGAATGGGGTGAGAAAAGGTCAAAAAGACCTTCAATTCGCTGTCTATCAGGTTGAGAAAGGGGCTTACTTAAGTAAGGGCAGCTACATCCTTTTGTTCACGGTACCGGTTTTGATGGTGCTGTTCTACATGTATACGGTGCTGACAATGGATCAGAACAAATCGGACCGCCTGTCAACTTTGAACACACGTTTACGGAAGGGGCGAGTCAGACAAACGTTTTGAAAAAGGCTGAGGCAGTAAAT
>NZ_JAMXWM010000063.1 GCF_024125445.1 Sporolactobacillus shoreicorticis
GGGTTGTTCAGGTTGATCGTAAAGGACATGTTCGAAATGCCGCTGATGACTGTTTTCACCGTGCCAGCAGAAAGCTTCAAATCGTTCGGGTATGGGGACTGGATGACAACTCCCGCCTGATCATCCGGACCGTCAAAAATCTTAACCTCAAACACTAGATCAGCTCCTTATAGAAACTGAATTTGATCGTTCCCGTGCCGCTAACCGTCATCGGATTCTCACCGATTTCTAGCCGAAAGGATTCGCTTTTGCTTTGCCCAGATGGCACCTGATAGGTCGTGCCGTTCTTCACGATTTCCATCGCTTCACTGGCCGTAATCGTCGGCACAACACCGACCGAACCGAGGTTCATCAGATTCACGGTTAAGCTGCCATCAACATCAAATGTGACCGGCTGAGCGTAATCCAGCAAGAAATTAAACGGATCCCAGAGATCATTGCCCTCTTCCAACTCACCGCGCATGAACGGGTAGGCTTCAAACTCTAAAGTAATGAGCAGCCGGCCAAATGGATGATCGTCATCCACGTCAACGCTTGTACATTTCGCCCACCAGTAATAGCCTTTGTCGTGATCGTCAACAAGTTTTCCGAAGCCAGGCTTCATCAACCAGTTTTTCAAAACGATTTCATCAACCTTGCGATACTGATAATCTCGCTGATAGGCCTCAAACGTATACGAGAGCGTCCGATTCTTAAAGATGCGCTCGCCCAAAATCATAGAAAAATCATAGTTTCCCTGCATGAAGGGAACCTCTTCAGTGATCGTCTTCTCTTCCGGTGTGGGCGCCTGTCGTTCTTTCAAGCTCATGCCATAATCTTTCGTGTGGGTACCGTTAAAATAAAAGCCTTCCTCAATGCCCATCACAGCCCCCACCTTTCTGAGAGTGCTAACCGACTGCCGCCGGCACGATCATATTCAGTGTAGGTGCCACCCACGAGTGCGCCTGTATCTAGGACAACAACCTGCCGGCTATTCGCCATCTTCTCAAGCAATCGCTCAACACGACCCATATCTTGCGTTTGGGACTGACCATTACTCCGGTCTGCATAGCTACTGTTTTGCGCTGATTCCCGAGCATAGCGCATGCTGACATCATGCGGAATTACTTGAGAACCGTCTGGCAGGTTGACAAGTTCGCCTCGTCCGCCCTCATTCATGACGGCAAATCCACCCTGCCAATCGTCGGTACCGTGTGCCAGGTAGGGGATCTTGCTGATGCTGACACCTGGGATCTTATTGATCAGTGAGACAGCACTATTGATTCCACCAATAACCTTGTTTACAAATCCTTTGACCTGCCCTACTAGCTGACTAACCGCTCCGGAAATACCGCTAAAGACACCGGAAACGAACCCTGTGAGTCCGCTCCAGGCACCTTGAATTGCGTCAAATACGCCCGTTACAGTACGGGAGACGCTACCCATGACACGGCTGACAATACTATAAACGGCACCAAATACCTTTGAAAAAGTGGATGATATTCTGCTGGCAATCGACATTACCGTGTTAATTGAGGACCCGATAAAAGATGTAACCCCTTGAAAAACAGAGGTCACGACAATTAGGACTCCTCTAAAAATACTTCCAAAGACTCGTACCAAGGTAGAAATAATGCCAGCAACAATCCCGATAATTGGGGCAATCACGGCAATAACACTTGCTATGATATTGGCCACAAAAGAAACGATCGGTGCAACGATGTTAATAACGCCCATTATTAGGCTGGCAATGAATGAAAGAACCGGTGTAAGCGTTGAAATGATCGCTGAAACAACAGACACAAGAATGGCTATCACTACTGAGGCCACTTCCATAACGATCTTAATAATTGCCATAATTACAGGCAATAAGGCTTTAATGACACTCATGACCACATTAATTAACGCAATCACTGCAGGCAGAATGGCTGTGATAAAATTGCCTATTACGGAAGCTATTGTCACCAGCAAGGGAAGCAGTGCAGACAACAAAAGGCCGATAAAGGGTGCTATTTCTGCAATCAGCTGACCGATCATAACAATAATTTGACTAATAACGGGTAAGATCATTTGAATGACCTGAGAAATCACAGGAATTATAGAAATAATCACGTCCATAATCACGGGAGCCAGAGTACCTATGACCGCCACAACGGCCGTAACCACTTGAACAATTACAGGTAAGAGGCTGGCAACTACTTGTGAAACGGTAGTGATAACCTGACCGATTACTGGAACAAGCGCTTGAAACGTTGAAATGAATAACGGAACCGCTTCAGCAACGATTACGCCAAACATTTGTATTATTTGTCCAACAACGGGGGCCATGACTTGGATGAGCTGGCTGAAAGTATCAGATAGTTGCGGCCCGATTTGAGAAAACACACCGATTAATAGTTTCACCGCCGGATTCAACTGCAGAATAAAACCTAATATAGAAAGCAGAAGGCCAGAATCCATGGATCCGCCCATGCTCTCTTTAATACTTTCAAAGGCATTGACTACAATTTGTTTTAAATCTTGAAAGGCAGGAACGACCTCATTCATTATCGGTGTAAATAGATTCTTCAATCCGTTAAATACACTCGCGATAATTGGGCCAATCGACTGAACGACACTAGACACGGTCTGACCGATCTGTGAAAAAGCCGATAGAACGCTGCTACGAAACCTCTCATTCGTGGCCATAAAATAGCCAAATACGCCAGCAAGGGCGGCGATTGCGGCAATGACCAGACCGATCGGACTGACAATAAAGCCGATCGCGGTTATGAGCATGCCAATGCCTTGAGTTAACACGCCCAGAATAATCAAAATCGGTCCTGCTGAAGCAACAACAACAGCCGCCCATTTCTGCCATTCCGCAAAGGGCAAATTAGTCCAGATCGTGCCTAGAACACGCTGAACATTGCCCGCAAACGTCATGACTGTACTCTGCAAATCAGAGATAAGCCCTTGCATATCTGCATTTGGACTGCCTAACCCCGCTGCTAGGTTTTGTCCTGCGGCAAGCATAGAACCAAAAGAGCCGCTGACCGTGTCACTTGCCTCTTTTGCCGTTGTACCGGTAATATCCATTTCTTGTTGTGTTTTGTGGATAGCCAAGACAAGCTTATCGAAGGGTATATCTTTTACATTTTCTGCTGTTGCTTTAAA
>NZ_JAMXWM010000064.1 GCF_024125445.1 Sporolactobacillus shoreicorticis
AATTTTTCGGCGGGCCACCGCTTTCAACTTCCCGGTCACCGTTTGCTTACTGCGCGCCTGCACCGCTCGGATGCTCGATTCGGTCGCAATCTGCAAGGCATGGATTTTCCCGTCCCGGCTCTGAGCAATCAGCTGACGAAAATGATCATGCACCTCGCTTTTTTCTTCCGGACTCAGAAACGAGTAATTGTAGGGAATCAGTTCATAATAGGCGAAACACTCGCCGTCATGGTTAAAGACAAGGTTGTTCTCAATGTATTTGATCGGATACGCCATCGCGTTCACTCCTCACGGCGGTTATTGCCCCGCCGACGATTTGTTTCTTCAGTCTCACAGGCTTCCCCGCATAGGTCATTTTAGGGCGGAGCAGGTAGGTGAGCACCGATTTGAGAAAGCCATAGGGCTTTTTCCCATCAAAGGTTTTCTGTGACATGAACCACGTAAGGCCCACGGGAAGGCCGACGTATTTCAGTAGGACGCCATGGATGAAAGATAACGGCGGCACATTGGCAAACAACACTACAAGCAAGAGTGAGCAAACGAACCAAGCCATCTGGGTGAAAGTGACCGGAAAAGGCAGTTGGAAGTCATTGATGGCATAGATCACCTTTTCCACGTTCCAGATGCTGGTATAGCTCCGAATTTTTTTCACTCGTCATCAGTCCTTTCTGTTTAAAATTCGATGAAAGAGACAGCCAGTACATGGGCGTACAGGTTGCCAGTCCAAGTCTCTTTTTAGTTAACCGACATACTCAAAAACACCGTGAGTCGTAACGAGAAAATTGCCTTCCAACTCCAAATCCCGTCCATAAGCCTCATAGTCGATATAGTTTTGTAAATGAGCTGGAACTTCGCCGAGGCTGCCGGTCTCTTCCAATAAATAACGGGCGACATCTGTCATATCATCGCAGTCAGAGTAACAGATAATATCGTCTTTATGTTCCACCATTTCTTCAAAACTACCGAAGAAATGGTGTTGGATTTCTCGTATTTCTTCCTCAATCGGCGTGCCTGCCAATTCCTCAGCAAGAGCACACAGACGATTGATTTCTTCAATAGGCGTGTACTCATCAATGTCAAAAGGCAGTTCGTAATCATGGATAGCATATTCTTCATACTCATGATTTAATCCAATACGCTCTTTGACCTCTTCAAAATCAACGGGCGGGGTGAACCACGCGCCAACGAGCTCGCCCTCGTTGTACTTACCCAAATTAGTGATATAGACTTTCATTTCCATCTATAATCCCTACCTTTTCTAAAAATAGAGTCAAAGGCCTGCCGCACTTCGTTTGGCGTCCCTGTTTTTTGGGCTGCATAAGAAAAGCGCTTATACAGCCCAAAAGAACAGGTGTTCCAGTTACGCACCCACCACTCGGTTAAACAGGTTCAGCAGGACATCTTTGACCCCGGCCGCATTGAAAACTAAACCCACAGCAATCAGCGCAATGACGAGAAAACCAATCAGTTTGGAAAACTCCCGTTTAAAACCGAGGTAAAGCCCGATGACCACAATCGCCATCAAGACAAGCGACTGAGCATTGTTCAAAAACCAGGTGTATAAATTCCGTCCAAAATTCATCAGCGATTTCTCCTTTTCTTCATCTAATTTGTGATTAAAAATTCATTGATGCATCGTTTAAAAATCAATTTTGCCGATGATGATTGGTGATCATCTGCTCTGCCGCATCGACCTGCTGCTGAACTATTTTTTCGTGACGTTTCGTGAGTTTGGCATGGCGGATCATGTCATCAATAACAGTCGTGTCTTTAATCTGGTCGAGCCAAAGCGCCACCTTTAATGTTGGGGCCACTTGTCGCTGTAACCAGCCTAAGGTTCGGTCAAATGAATAGGGCTCCGGTTGCGTAGTTAACTTCAATTTTTCCCGGTTCTTTCCAATGAACCAGGCCCAGTTTTCATTCATTTTCCATGTGTTACGCCGCTTATTTTCCACTTTGTCCACAAAACGCAGGTAACGGTTGATGATGGAAAAAGCGGTACGTTCCGCATCGTGGTAAGCCATCAGGTCATGGATGGCATGATCGGCACGTTCGTTTTTCAGTCGGATTTCAAATCTGTTTTTGACCTCGGCTTCCTCAATGGGGACGTGGTTTTTGACATACTGTTCATAGTTCTTTTCATAAAGGCAGAAATAAATTTCACTTTTCAAGGAACCAATATAGAGCGTGTGCCCCATGGCTTCCTTTTCCTCTCGGCGGATGAGCTCGCCGCTACGGTAACTTTTAAAACTGCGAAACACGGAAATGCATTCTTCGTTTCGGCATTTTTCTGTCAGCTGTGGAATATCCAAGATGCCCACCTTGTCATTAATCGCTAAATCCAACCGTTTGAATACCCCACCTTCGCTAATTGCGGCCATGAAAAAATCGAACCAACTTCGGTGTTGCGCTAAAAGAAAGCCCTCGAACTGGCGACAACCCCGGCCCTTCAGTTCCAGCAACACGCCTTTTTGTTTATCGGGAGAGACCATCACGAAAATGTCGCCTAAAGCGTAGTGTTCCATGTAGGAATAGAGCCCATAGTCTTCATGAAGCATGTAATCCATTTTCAGAAGCAGTATGTCTTCAATGACATGCCGGGCATCTGTGGTTGGAAACCGTATCCGCACATAGTCAAACAGCATCTCAAGCGGCGCATCAGGATTGAGCCGTTCCAGTGCTTTCAGCAGGGCTGTTTTCATGTCATCCGATGGGGATGCTCGGCCGTTTTCAATGTCGTTCAGATACTGCCGGGTCATACCGGAGGCAACGGCCAGACGATTTTGCGAAAGGCCGTAGGACAATCGCTTTTCTTTCAGATGCTGGACCCATAAGTCGGTTTCGCTCAATGATGACCCTCCCATCCAAAAGAGGATGTCAACTGAAAGGAGCAGAGTTGACATCCTCCAAAAATTCCAGAAACCTAGATAGAATAGGGTGTTTACTGGATTTTGAAACGGTTATTTATTGTATTTG
>NZ_JAMXWM010000065.1 GCF_024125445.1 Sporolactobacillus shoreicorticis
CAGTGGTTAAGTTTAAAAGAGCGCACGGTGGATGCCTTGGCACTGGGAGCCGATGAAGGACGGAACGAACGCCGATACGCTTCGGGGAGCTGTAAGTAAGCGTTGATCCGAAGATTTCCGAATGGGGGAACCCGCTATCCTGAACGGATAGAATGCTCTGCTGAATCCATAGGCAGAGTAAGGCAGACCCGGGGAACTGAAACATCTCAGTACCCGGAGGAAGAGAAAGCAAATGCGATTTCCTGAGTAGTGGCGAGCGAAAGGGAAACAGCCCAAACCAAAGGGCTTGCCCTTTGGGGTTGTAGGACACTCCACATGGAGTCAGAAATGCGCGCTTCAGGCGAACGACCTGGAAGGGTCGGCCAGAGAAGGCAAACGCCCTGTAGCCGACGGAGCGCGCACTCCGGAGTGGATCCTGAGTACGGCGGGACACGAGAAACCCCGTCGGAATCTGGGAGGACCGTCTCCCAAGGCTAAATACTCCCCAGTGACCGATAGTGAACCAGTACCGTGAGGGAAAGGTGAAAAGCACCCCGGAAGGGGAGTGAAAGAGATCCTGAAACCGTGTGCTTACAAGTAGTTGGAGCCCCCTTCGGGGGGTGACAGCGTACCTTTTGTAGAATGGACCGGCGAGTGACGATTCTAAGCAAGGTTAAGCTGAAGAGGCGGAGCCGCAGCGAAAGCGAGTCTGAATAGGGCGAATGAGTTTAGGGTTGTCGACCCGAAACCGTGTGATCTACCCATGTCCAGGGTGAAGTTCAGGTAACACTGAATGGAGGCCCGAACCCACGCATGTTGAAAAATGCGGGGATGAGGTGTGGGTAGGGGTGAAATGCCAATCGAACACGGAGATAGCTGGTTCTCCCCGAAATAGCTTTAGGGCTAGCCTCGGATGAGTGAGACTTGGAGGTAGAGCACTGATTGAATAAGGGGTCCCCACAGGATTACCGAGTTCAGTCAAACTCCGAATGCCAAGCGCTTACGTCCGGGAGTCAGACGGCGAGTGATAAGATCCGTCGTCGAAAGGGAAACAGCCCAGACCGCCGACTAAGGTCCCCAAGTTTGTGCTAAGTGGGAAAGGATGTGACGTTGCCCAGACAACCAGGATGTTGGCTCAGAAGCAGCCACCATTTAAAGAGTGCGTAATAGCTCACTGGTCGAGTGGCGTCGCGCCGAAAATGTAACGGGGCTAAGCACAGCACCGAAGTCGCGGATGACCGTCAGGTCATGGTAGGGGAGCGTTCCAAGGGCATGGAAGATGTGCCGTGAGGCATGTTGGAGCGTTTGGAAGTGAGAATGCCGGTATGAGTAACGAAAAGAGAAGTGAGAATCTTCTCCGTCGAAAGCCTAAGGGTTCCTGAGGAAGGTTCGTCCGCTCAGGGTTAGTCGGGGCCTAAGCCGAGGCCGAAAGGCGTAGGCGATGGACAACAGGTGGATAGTCCTGTACCAGCGTTTCACGATTGAGTGATGGGGGGACGCAGGAAGGTAAGGCGAGCGCACGGATGGACGGTGCGTTCAAGCCGTGAGGCTGGCAGCGAGGCAAATCCCGCTGCGTGAGGCCAAGCGGTGATGAGGAGGGAACTTAAGTACCGAAGCGCCTGATCCTACACTGCCAAGAAAAGCCTCTAGCGAGTGAAACGGTGCCCGTACCCAAACCGACACAGGTGGGCAAGAAGAGAATTCTAAGACGCTCGGGAGAACTCTCGTTAAGGAACTCGGCAAAATCACCCCGTAACTTCGGGAGAAGGGGTGCTCGTCGGACCTACGGGTCCGAGGAGCCGCAGTGAAAAGATCCAAGCGACTGTTTACCAAAAACACAGGTTTCTGCAAAACCGTAAGGTGATGTATAGGGGCTGACACCTGCCCGGTGCTGGAAGGTTAAAAGGAGAGGTGATCCTTCGGGAGAAGCTTTGAATTGAAGCCCCAGTAAACGGCGGCCGTAACTATAACGGTCCTAAGGTAGCGAAATTCCTTGTCGGGTAAGTTCCGACCCGCACGAAAGGTGTAACGATTTGGATACTGTCTCAACGAGAGACCCGGTGAAATTATAGTACCTGTGAAGATGCAGGTTACCCGCGACAGGACGGAAAGACCCCATGGAGCTTTACTGCAGCTTGATATTGGATGTGGCTATCGTTTGTACAGGATAGGCAGGAGCCTTGGAAACCGGACCGCTAGGTTCGGCGGAGGCATCGGTGGGATACTGCCCTGACGATAGCGACATTCTAACCCGGGACCGTGATCCGGTTCGGAGACAGTGTCAGGCGGGCAGTTTGACTGGGGCGGTCGCCTCCTAAAAGGTAACGGAGGCGCCCAAAGGTTCCCTCAGAATGGTTGGAAATCATTCGCAGAGTGTAAAGGCACAAGGGAGCTTGACTGCGAGACCTACACGTCGAGCAGGGACGAAAGTCGGGCTTAGTGATCCGGTGGCACCGCATGGAAGGGCCATCGCTCAACGGATAAAAGCTACCCTGGGGATAACAGGCTTATCTCCCCCAAGAGTTCACATCGACGGGGAGGTTTGGCACCTCGATGTCGGCTCATCGCATCCTGGGGCTGAAGTAGGTCCCAAGGGTTGGGCTGTTCGCCCATTAAAGCGGTACGCGAGCTGGGTTCAGAACGTCGTGAGACAGTTCGGTCCCTATCCGTCGCGGGCGTAGGAAATTTGAGAAGAGCTGTCCTTAGTACGAGAGGACCGGGATGGACACACCGCTGGTGTACCAGTTGTTCCGCCAGGAGCAGACGCTGGGTAGCTATGTGTGGACGGGATAAGTGCTGAAAGCATCTAAGCATGAAGCCCCCTTCAAGATGAGATTTCCCATGATTTTAAATCAGTAAGACCCCTTAGAGATGATGAGGTGGATAGGTCTGGAGTGGAAGCACCGTGAGGTGTGGAGCGGACAGATACTAATCGGTCGAGGGCTTAACCCAGAAGACTTGGAGGTCTTGACACGTTTCAACGCTTTCGTTACC
>NZ_JAMXWM010000066.1 GCF_024125445.1 Sporolactobacillus shoreicorticis
TCCGCCACATGCTCAGGAGTAAAGCCGTATTCCTTCGTTACAATGGCCGCCGGTCCCGAGGCGCCGAAGCGGTCAACAGTCACGAGGGCTCCCGTGCTGCCGACAAATTCATGCCAGCCTTGTGACGACGCCATTTCAATCCCGACACGTGCCGTGACGGAGGCCGGAAGCACTGCTTCCCGGTACGCTTCCGGCTGCTCGCGGAAGCGTCCCCAAGACGGCAGACTGACCACGCGCGTGTGGATCTGCTCGGCTTCCAGCAGCTCCCGCGCCTGATCGGCGAGCCCGACTTCCGAACCGGTCGCAATCAGAATCCCTTCCGGCTTACCGCCTTTAGCTTCGCTGACCACATATCCGCCACGGCGGACGCCTTCATCCGCCTGCTCCGCTTCCCCGTCCAGGCTCGTCACGTTTTGACGGGTCAGCACCAGCACCGTTGGTCGGTCGCGGCTTTCGACCGCGACCTTCCACGCTTCGCGCACTTCATTCCCGTCGGCCGGGCGAAGGACATTCAGATTCGGAATCGCCCGCAGGCCGGCCAATTGTTCGATCGGCTCATGGGTCGGTCCGTCTTCGCCGACGGCGATCGAGTCATGCGTGAAGACGAAGATCGACGGAATGCCCATCAGCGCGGCCAAACGGATCGCCGGCTTCGCATAATCCGAGAAGGTGAAGAAGGTCGCGCCGTACGGAATCACACCGCCGTGCAGCGCCAGCCCGTTGACCGCCGCGCTCATCGCGAACTCACGCACCCCGAACCAGATGTTCCGTCCGGCATAGGATTCAGGCAGGAACTCGCCGCCGTCCTTGATCGCTGTCTTTGTCGACGACGCCAGATCGGCCGCCCCGCCGAACAGGTTCGGCACGGTCTTAGCGAGCGCGTGGATCACCTCACCCGAGGTTTGGCGTGTCGCTTTCTGCGTACCGGAGGCGTAAACCGGCAGCGCGTCCGCATAATCCGGGGCCAGTTCGCCCTTGACCGCTTTCTTCAGCTGCGCCGCGAGTTCCGGATAGGCCTCGGCGTAGGCGTTAAAGTGTTGGTTCCATTCCGTTTGGACCGCGGCTTCGGATACGTTCAGCTTCCGGAAATGGGCCTGAACCTCTTCCGGAACATAGAACGGTTCATGATCCCAGCCATACGCTTTCTTGGTTGCCTGCGTTTCTTCGGCACCGAGGGGATTGCCGTGCACCTTGTTTGTTCCCGCCAGATGCGGCGAACCGAAGCCAATCGTCGTCTGCACTTCGATCAGAGTCGGGCGGCTGCTGTCCGCCGTCGCCTGATCCAAAGCAGCCTTAATTGATTCCACGTCGTTGCCATCCTCGACCAGCAGCGTCTGCCAGCCATAGGCGTCAAAGCGCTGACGCACGTTTTCCGTAAATGACATGTTCAGTTTGCCATCGAGGGAAATGTTATTCGAATCATACAGCAGCACCAGTTTGCCGAGCTTGAGCCGTCCCGCCAGTGACGCGGCTTCCGAAGACACGCCCTCCATCAAGTCCCCGTCGCCGCAGAGCGCGTAGGTATGATGATCGATGACGGAGAAACGGTCCCGATTGTAGGTGGCGGCCAGATGCGCTTCGGCCATCGCCATCCCGACCGCCATCGCAATCCCCTGACCGAGCGGGCCTGTCGTTGCTTCAACGCCGACCGTATGCCCGTATTCCGGATGGCCCGGCGTGCGGCTGCCCCACTGGCGGAACTTTTTCAGTTCCTCCAGCGGAAGTCCGTAATTGAACAGGTGCAGCAGGCTGTACAGAAGCATTGAGCCGTGACCGGCCGACAGGACAAAGCGATCGCGGTCGAACCAGTTCGGATCAGCCGGATTATGCTTCAGCTTCTTCGCCCACAGAGTGTAGGCCATCGGCGCGGCGCCCATCGGCAGCCCCGGATGACCGGAGTTCGCCTGGTTGATCGCGTCGATCGATAGGGTACGAATGGTATCTATGGATAATTGCTCAATGGTTGTTGTCATCGTGAACACTCCTTATCTTCGTTTATTTAGAAACAGGTTCTGAAGGTTCTCCATCCGATAGAATCGTATAGCCCAATGACTGGATATCCTTGTTAAAGGCTTTGACGGTATCCAATGAGACCTGTTCCAGCGTTTTGCCGACCTTTTTCAGCTTCGTGATGATTTCCGGTGTGCAGGTGATGATGTCGACGCCCAGCCGGTCCGCTTCATAGACATTGAACAGTTCACGCGAGCTGGCCCAGAGTAAATTGGCGCCCTTCTTAGACGTGCAGATGGCAACCGCCTGCTTCATGTAAGGGATCGGATCACGGCCGGTATCGGCGATGCGCCCGGCAAAGACCGAGACAATGTTTTCCACATCCGGATTCAACGCGGCGACCGTTTCTTCAACTTGCTTGATGGTCAGAAGCGCCGTGATGTTCAGCGAGTAGCCTTTGTCTTCCAGCTTTTTGATCAGCGGAATCGAGGACTCACCTTTCGTGTTGGTAATCGGAATCTTGATGAAGACATTTTTGCCAAAGGAGTGAATCTTTTCCGCCTCCTTTTCCATCGTTTCAAAGTCATCCGCAAACACCTCAAAGGATAGCGGCAGATCGGGGATCTTTTCCACCACTTCTTTGGCGAAGCCCACATAATCCTTCACGCCGGCCTTTTTCATCAGACTCGGATTGGTCGTGAACCCACTGACAAAACCGGATTGATATGCATCCAGCATATCACTGAGCACCGCACCATCCGCATAAATTTTTAC
>NZ_JAMXWM010000067.1 GCF_024125445.1 Sporolactobacillus shoreicorticis
GTAAGCGTCAAATAGCCCACACCTAGTCAAATGATCTGGACTTGATTATTATTGAGGGAAAGATATTTTGCAGATGTCCGGAAGACTTGAGGACCAAGGGAGTAACTCATCGAGGATTTCATCAGTTTGAGGTTCAAGATTGGGCAGTTGTTCAAACAAATAAGTGAGGTATTGAAAAGGGATTAAGCCGTTTTCTTTCGCGGTTTCGATGAGACTGTAAATGGTGCTACTGGCTACCGCGCCTCTTGGTGTATTGCTAAACAACCAATTTTTTCGTCCCATCACGAAGGGCTTGATCGAACGCTCGGCTCGATTATTATCCAGTTCCAAGCGACCATCTTGTAAAAAGGCAACGAGTTTGTCCCATTGGACACGGCAATATTTGATCGCTAGTCCCAAGGCACTTTTTGGAAGCACCTTGGGTGCTTGTTTTTGAAGCCATGTTGAAAAAGCCTCTGTGATGGGTTGACTCTGATTCAGCCGTGTTTGATAGCGTTCTTCATCGGAAGCATTGATTTTTTTAAGTTCTTGTTCAATTTTAAAAAGCTGGTTACAGTATGCGAGTCCTTCTTTGGCGATGACCGCGGATTCTTTCGCTGAATCAGGCAAGGCACTTAACGCCTCACTGAATTTTCTTCGGGCATGAGCCCAACAGCCCACGAGTGTCACGTTCTTAATCGCATGATACCCGGCATAGCCATCCACTTGAAGATAACCTTTATAGTCAGCCAGGAATCGAACGGGATGTTTACTTGCTCGCGTGGTTTGATAATCATACAAAACGATGGGCGGACCAACATGTCCGGTTCGGTAAAGCCATAAATAGGACGTTGATGTCGCTGGGCGTCCGGGCTCTTTCAAAACCTGCAATGTCGATTCATCGGCGTGAAGAATATCCTGCTGAACAAGCTTGGCTTTCATCCGGTTATAGATCAATTGAAGCCAATGGTTCGCTCCGTAAAGCAACCAATTTGCCATCGTTTGCCTGGAAAGAGCGACACCCAATCGTTTAAATTGTTGTTCCTGTCGGTAGAGTGGCTGAGCGTCCAAATATTTCTGACACATGATATACGCCATTGCCGATGGGGAAGCCAAGCTTTTCGGAAAAACTGCTTTCGGTGCCGGGACAGTCAAGATGGGTGTTTGCGTGGCGTGACGTTCACAGTGCCGGCAGGCATAGGTGTGACGAATATGTCGGATCACTTTGACTTGAGGAGGGATGATTTTGAGCTCCTCACGAACTTCGGTCGACATGTCATGCAAGGTGCCTCTACAACAAGAACAAGTCTGCTCCTGTTCAGGCAAAGTATAATGAATCACTTCAACCGGCAGGTTTTCCAATTTTTCCTGTCGCTGCCCTTGAGATTTCTTTCGTTTATAGGTAATCGTTTCGACGGTAGGTTCTGGAACTTTGGAATCTGATTCACTTTCTGCCTCATTGAATAATTGAAGAGTTAATTGCTCTGGAGGTGTCTTTTCGCTTGAAGCGCCGAATTGACGTTTTTGGCTGAGACGAAATTGTTCTTCAAACCATTTCAGCTTCAACATCAGTTCGGCGTTTTGTTTTTTCAGCGCATCTCGTTCGGTTCGCAATTCTTCAATTGTGGGTGAGGGTGCTGCCGTTCTGTTTTCCATTTCTTCATTATAATAGAGGACGCGATCCTTGTCTCTCATTTTTTTAAATCAGAGAAGCGTTCGCGCGGCGATCTCTTTATGTGCCTGACGTTGTTGAATGGACAGACCATCAAGCAACCAGTTGAGTTGACGACGGCTGATTTTTAACGAGGGGGATACGTCGTTGGCCTTCGGCCATTGAAACGTTCCTTTTTCTAAACGTTTGTAATAGAGCCAAAATCCGCTGTATTCCCAATGAAGAATTTTCAATTTGTCTCGTTTACGATTGCAGAAGACAAAGAGGCAAGATGAGAATGGATCAAGATGAAAACCTTCTTGAACCAAAACGGACAATCCGTCGATCGATTTCCGAAGGTCCGTAGGACCCTTGGCCAAATAGACCGTTTCAATGGTGGACTCACGGATCATAGAGTACGCAGCACCCGAAGAACGTCCGCAAACAGATCCGAATCGAACCCGGCATGAACTTCAACTTTAGCGAATCCACAATGAATAAACAAGGGAGCATGTATCGCCTGGGCTTCCAGTTCAATAGACATCCATTGATCTGCTGGATGAGACAGCTGGGTAAGGCGCAATTTTCGTCTCCAATAGCGGAACTGGCTCAGTGGAATCTCCTGTGCCATGCACCACTCCGTACCCGTTAAGTTGCTTGCCTCGTAATCGTCCATTCGTTTCTGCCAAAGTTCTTTTAATTCTGTCCGTCTCATGGCTCATCCTCCTGATCATTTGATAAAAGCATTATCACATAACTGCTTCATCAAAAGAAGGTGTCCATTATTTGACGCTTAC
>NZ_JAMXWM010000068.1 GCF_024125445.1 Sporolactobacillus shoreicorticis
TTTAGGTGCGCCCGGCATGGGTGACAACTTGGCGGTGAAAGTCCGCTACAGGCTTGGCAGTAGGAACTGTTAGCTGAAGGCAAGGGTGTCCGCTGTGAGGCGGAATCTGAAGGAAGCCGGAGGCAAACTCCTGAGGTGACGAACAGAAACTGGATACAAAGGCTGAATGGAGACGGATAAGCCTGCCTAACAAGGTGAAGTCCAATACTGCCCGAATCTCTTACAGTAAATCCAGCATCTACATGGGAGGAAAGTTGTCATTCTTACCCGGGGAGGTCTTATAAGGGTTCCCGACAAGAGGGAAGGAATTTCCCACAGGAACAATCATGCCAGTGATGGTGCGATGAATGATAAGAAGTCAGCAGATGCCATAGTAGTCCGACAGGACGAAGGGCTGAACAATAGTAATCTTGGAAACAGCGGAGGTGTGAGCCATGCGACAACCACAGACAACATCAAAGGATGACTATCTATCGAAGAATAGGGTGGAGCCCGAAGATACGACAGAAGTGTGCAGTATGACTCACGGTGAAACTGAAGGAAGAGATGGTGTGCATGATCTCATCACGAGAATCGTTGATCGAATGAACCTAAATGAAGCCTATAAGCGAGTAAAGGCGAATAAGGGATCAGCAGGCATTGATGGAATGACGATTGATGAGCTGTTCCCCTTCCTCATACGGAACAGGGACAAACTGATCAAGCAGATTAAAAATGGCTCCTATGAGCCACAACCCGTAAGACGTGTAGAAATTCCCAAACCGGATGGATCGAAACGAAAACTTGGTGTTCCGACGGTATGTGACCGCCTAGTACAACAAGCAATCGTTCAGGTGATGGAACGGATGGTTGATCCGATGTTCTCAGACAATAGCTTTGGATTCCGCCCACATCGCAGTGCTCATGACGCGCTGAAGCGCGCCAAGACTTACTACGAGGAAGGATATAAATACGTGGTTGATCTTGATCTAAAATCCTACTTTGATACGGTGAATCACGATAAGCTGATGCACTGTGTGGAAAAGCAGATCAAGGATAAACGAGTGCTCCGGCTTATTCGCAAGTTTTTGCGAAGTGGTGTAGTCATTGACGGAAAAGTTCATCCGACTAAAGAAGGAGTTCCACAAGGGGGGCCACTTTCACCAATTCTAGGAAATATCTATCTTGATCAACTAGATAAAGAATTGGAGCGAAGAGGCCATAAATTTGCACGCTACGCTGATGACAGCAATATCTACGTCAAAAGTCGAAAAGCGGGCGAACGCGTCATGAAAAGTATCACCACGTTCCTCGAAAAGGAACTAAAACTAACCGTCAATCGCGTGAAGACACAAGTTGGAAGTCCAACTAAACTCAAATTTCTTGGATTCTGTCTGTACACGACCAAGCAGGGAACTGGCTTCCGCCCCCACATCAAGTCGAAAAAGCGTCTTGAGCGAAAGCTTAAACAACTGACGAAAAGAAGCCGCAGTGGTAACATCCGTGAAATCATTAAGAAAATTAATGAAGTAACCACAGGATGGATCAACTACTATGGCCTAAGTTATATGAAGAGTTATATTCGGCAAACCGATCAATGGCTTCGACGAAGAATTCGCCAGATCATTTGGAAACGTTGGAAGAAGGTCAAGACGAGATATAAAAGTCTCATTAAACTTAACGTCCCAAAGCCAAAAGCATGGGAATGGGCAAATACACGAAAAGGCTACTGGCGCGTCTCCTGTAGCCATATCTTACATCGGTCGATTACAAACAAAATACTCGAACGGGTAGGGCTCAAAAACCTAGTCCATCTGTTCGAGTATGCACACTTAAGCTATTGAACCGCCGTATACGGATCCGTACGTACGGTGGTGTGAGAGGTCGGAGAAAAATTTATCTCCTCCTACTCGATT
>NZ_JAMXWM010000069.1 GCF_024125445.1 Sporolactobacillus shoreicorticis
ATAGTTGCTCCCCTCATGCGTCACTTGTGCCAGATCGCTTCCTTCATAACCTTTACTAAGTGAGTTAATGATTTTTGCATAGCGAGCATTCTTTGCAGCAAACAATTGAATCAGCTCAGTTAGTTCATGATTTGCTAGATAGGTTTCTTCTGCACTTGGATGATCCGTTATGATAAAGTCAATCAAACCTGCTGATGAATCACCATTAGCGCTACCAATACTTTTATCCAGTGAATCCCAACGCGCCTTGACATAGGATCGACCATCCTTTTCATTTACATCGCGTGTTTCATAGTGACGCCAGACCGTAGCCTCGGCAATTCGAAAGCGATAAGAAATTAATGACTTTAATCGGCCTTTGTGTGAATCAAATGATTTAACGGTTTCCCACAAGGACAAATTAAATGCTGAAATAAAGTCTTCTTCTGGGATTGAAAGGCGGAATTGACTTGCTTTGCGAACGGCATTTCCTGCACAGGTTCCAATATATTTTTTCAGTAGAACGAATATTTCCTCAAAAATCCGTTCTTTTGTTTCTTTATCACTTGCTTCGACATACTGATCTACCAAGATATCGACAGTTAACCAAAGTTTATTATTTGGTACGCTCATCAGTGACTCAACTCCCCAAGTATGAAATTCCGATTTATCGGTTCCATCTTGTTGTGTTGACTCATTCACATTTTTGTGACACAAATATACATGTATATTACTATATTTGTTAACAACACTTATATAATAATAAGCACATAAACAGAAAAGATGCGCTCACTCAAAACAGGTGAATTATTAAACATTGGTTAATTTTATAACAGTATATTACACCATAAATGATATGTATAAGCTGAATGACCATGCCAAATGACGCTATTCGTTCAAAAGCTACCTATTTTTTGCCATTCTAAAGTAAGGTGAATAAATATTCACGATTTAATAAATCATCTCAGCACGCTCATTTTAGCTCTTGCGCCATAATTCTAATAAGTTTTTGTACACTTTTAGTTCTTCCGAGGTCATATCTTTCTCTGCTCTAGTTAAAAGATCTGAAAATAGTTCTGCACCATCCATTCGTTTAATCGTTGACAAGGCTCGGAACCGATCCACATTTACTTGATCTACTCGTATTGCAAAAGGTCTTTTAGCCACATATACCTCTCCTGTCTCAATAATAATCATTTATACCACTACATTATACCTTTCTCACAGGAAAAGTAAACTTGTTTACAGAATACTGAACATTATCATTCGAACGGCTGCCTGAATAACCAAAAAAAAACAATCTAGATGTCACCTTTACTAAAAAACAGAAACACTTTATTGCGATGGGATAGTTAGTGAATCTCGATAGTTTCCAAGAAAGGAGTGAATAAACCATTGACGGATATTTTAGCAGCGGAGGCGACCAAGCAAGGATTGTGGGCTATTTTATACATTACTCTCTATTTCTACACTTTACGTGAAGGACGACGGCAACAAACTATCTCTGTCACACGAGAAGACAGCCTTCGCGCCGAAGCCAGTGCGCTTCGCAAAGAAGGTCTTGAACGAGAGGCTAAACTGACTGACTTTATCAATAATATGGCAAAACAATTTGAGCGGCTTGCAACTCAGTATGAAATAATTGCCGCTGACGTTCAAGAAATTCGCATTGATCTTGAACATAAGGTCGACAGAACAGAGCTCAAATAATTTTTCGGGAGGGAATGACTGTGTTTCAACTCGTTGTTATCGTGGCGCTTGTCACTGGTTTATGCCA
>NZ_JAMXWM010000007.1 GCF_024125445.1 Sporolactobacillus shoreicorticis
AGGATGGGGGAAAATCAAGCCGCTGAAAACATTGATCGAAGCTCGGGATATTAAGCGAAATAAGCGGATTTTCAAAGGCCGCGTGCTCAAACCTACACAGACGATGACTAGTGACGGACTGTTCAGTATCGAGTATGCGTGTGAAGATCGATTGGCATATCTTAATGACTCGAATCAGCGTTTCGGCGAATATCATAACATCACTGTGCGTGATTTTCTTGGCGTGATTCTTGAGAATCACAACCGGCAGGTCGAGACGTACAAGCAGTTTAAACTTGGCAAGGTGACAGTGACGGACCCGAACGACAGCCTGTATCGGTATCTTGGCTACGATAAGACCTATGCAACGATTAAGGACAAGCTGCTGGATCGGTTGGGCGGCTTTCTGGTCATCCGGGAAGCAGCGGACGGAAATTATATCGACTACCTGGCAGAGGTCGGCGAGGATTCGGAGACCGAGATCCGGCTGAGATCAAACCTGAAGGACATGAAACGTGAGATCGATCCGCTGGACGTGATTACGCGTCTGGTCCCGCTGGGTGCAAAAATTGAAAGTGACAACCCGGATGACACGGGAGCAAGCGAGGCGCGGATTACCATTGCCGATGTGAATGGTGGTAAGGATTACCTGGATGATCCGGAGATGATCGCTGAATTTGGCCTTATCGTAGGCACGCTCGATCTAGACGACGTATCGGATAAAGCAACATTAAAGGCAAAGGGCGAACAGTTTCTGGCGCAGCAGAAAGCGGCGAAGGTCACGTATTCACTGACGCCGGTCGATGTGAGTCTAATCAATAGTGAATTCGACGAGTTGGAACCCGGGAATCGCTATGCGGTGGTTAATCCGGTGTTCGGTATTAACGAGCGCCTGCAGGTGATTGAGAAGGACAACGATCTCGTGAATCCTCTGAATATCTCACTAACGATCGGCGACAAGTATCAGACACTGACTGAATATCAAAGGGCAAGCCGAAAACAAGTTAAAAATATTGTTCAGCTGGAACGGACGGTGGAAAGTCAAACACAGACGATCGGTACACTGAAAACAGAGCTAGATTCTGTGGACAGCACCGTGCAAACAATGCAACAAGCGTTAGCGGACGGGGACATTCCGGGGCTGAAGCAGGCCGTGGGAAACTTGCAGAGCGCTGTAGATGATCTAAACGAGGCTATAGACGGTCTACCATCTTACGGACCAGCAACACCGACAACAGACGGGTTGATGTCTGCCGCAGACAAGACGAGATTGGATGGGTTGCAAAGCTATGAGGAAGCTACACTAGAAACTGCCGGATTAATGAGCACCGAGGACAAGGCAAAGCTAGACAACCTACGAGATTATGAGGAAGCGACGTCGGAAGCTTCAGGATTGCTGTCAGCTGCGGATAAGGCGAAGCTGGATCTGATTACGGTATTGCAAGAAATTGACCTAGATGGGCTGAGCGAAAAGCTTGCTCTGATTAGTGTGACCGCTGCTGTTGACTTGGACGATTTAGTGAGCCGGGTGGAAGCGTTGGAAGGAGGTACAGCCTAATGGCAAATATTAAGGATTTTTTAAATAAGATCAGAACCGCCGTGTACGGTCGGGAAGTCCGGGGCAGTTTGGCGGATGGATTGGAAGCCATAAACAATGAAGCAGAGGCAGCGACAACCCGGACGGAACAAACCGAACAAAGACAAGACACGCTGGAAAAGAAATTTAACGATGAAATCGCAAACATGACGATTGATGATCCGTCCAGCGCCGAAATTGTTGCTGCCCGAACCAATACGAAGACCGGCGACAGTCATAGCACGATCGGGGAGCGTATTGACGCCGATTACAGTTTGATTGCCGCGCAGCTTGCCCCGATCGATGCGGGAGAATTCGGCGCAACGAGAGACACCGAAGTAATCGACTGCGGCACATTTGCAGATCGAGTTGTCGAGGACAGGAAAAATCTAATTGATGGGGGTGTATGGTCGTGACATATAGACCAATACAGCATTATCGTGGAAACGAAGCGGATCTGCCGCAACTGATGGCCGGGGAAATTGGTGTCGCAACGGATACAAGAAAGCTATTTTTTGGCGCTGGTGGTAATCAGGAAGTTGCAAGAGTTGGGTATGTGCCGCTAATGACCACAGAAGATATGGAAATACATGCCGCTCCTGATGGTAGCGATGAAACAGGGGATGGTACGGAATCTAGACCATTTAAAACAATCCAGAAAACCTTTGATAGTATACCAACTGTTAATAATGAGCACATGGTTAGCATTATAGTGCCGGCGGCGGCGGTATTCAATGAAACCAGACTAACTTTGTCCTCTAAACTTGGAGGACGTATTGAAATATCTAACGGGTTTGCTACTTCTGATATAGATACTGTTAGTGATAGTGACAGAGCTACAATCAATCTTAACGATCAGTTTTTAATACGTAATATATTTTCAATTATATCAATGAGGTACTTAAACTTTAACCTTAAAACCCTTACGGATGAGGATAGAAAAAATGTTGTGGCCCTTTCGGGTGTGTTCAGATCAGATATATTTTCATCACATGTGACAAGCGAAGTTGGAGAAAAAAGTGTTGCGGGTGTGTATGCGTCATCAGCAACGACATTAGAACTCCATAACAAAATTAGAATAACAAATGCCAATTTTGCGGTTTATGCTACTGGCGGATCAACACTTAAACTCTATGATTTTGACCAAGGCGCAACAACGGATAGCAACATCGGAATCGGTTGTGACTCGTCCATAGTGTTTAAGGGAACGGGATACCTTCCTACGGGAGCTACGGCGCAAGCAAAATATAATGGAGGACAAATATACCCATCATGAAAACTCTAACATTTGGAAATACACAATTTGTAGCTGAAAAGATTATTAAAACATCCTCTGATATTATAGGCCTCAATGGAAACAATGTTGCTTTTTCATTTAATGGAATTTCCGATTTTTCAAAGTTTACACTCGGTGAAGGCCAAGAATTCGATTCAGAACCCGCGACAGCCGAGCAGCAGCAGATTTCTCAAATTCTAGCTGATCAAGCAAAAATGAAGCAGGATATTGATCTTCTTAAACAAGACATAGCAGATCTGAAAGGAGATGCGACACAGTGAGTGATACGAGCGAATTAAGCGGGCAAATGGCCGAGTGGGTTCAAGAGTTTTATCGGCTTAAGCTTTACACGAATGATGATGTGAAAGAGTTTGTAAAGTCAAAAGACATTACAGTAAACGATTACAAGATAATCACCAGTGAGGATTACGCAGCCGTTCCTGGTGCGCCAAAGATTGAGGCGGTAGCCAAAGATGGTGCTATTGATTTTACTATCAATCCCCCGGAATCTGATGGGGGCAGTCCGGTCATCAAACACAAAATATATTGCAAAACTCGTGAAACATCTGATTGGGGTACGCCCATCGAGCAAGCGGCAAAGGTGCTTACCGGAACGATTAGCAATTTAAAAAATGGCCAGATGTACACACTTAAAGCGGTGGAAGTCAACATTATGGGCGATGGAGCAGAAAGCGAAGGCATTCACGTAACGCCGATGGCTCCGGCTCAGTAAACAGAGCCTTCGGGCTCTTTTTTCATACCCCAATAAAGGAGGATAGCTTGCTTAGACCCGAGGCGGGTCTATTTTTTATGCTCAAAATTAAAAGGAGGCTAAACGGTGAACAAATACGAAACCATCTATCGATTAATTGCGGCGGCAGTGGGGGCATTAACAGGCTATTTGTATGGAGGGTGGACGCCGCTGATACAGATTCTCTTAACGTTCGTCGTGATTGATTATTTGAGCGGGCTGCTGGCCGCAGCTTACACCGGCACGCTGTCAAGCAAGATCGGCTTTCGGGGCATCGCTAAAAAGGTGATGCTCTTTTCTATTGTCGCTGTGGCTCATCTAGCGGATGCGGCTGTTGGTTTTGGGCACGTGTTTATGGATGCGACCGTTTATTTTTATTTGGCCAATGAACTTTTGTCTATTTTGGAAAATGCAGGACGAACGGGTCTGCCCGTGCCCGATCAGATTAAGAATGCCGTGAGTATTCTAAAAGGAAAAGGGGATCAGAAATGACCGAAATTAAAGGCATTGATGTGGCTCGTTACCAGGGCGACATTGATTTTAACAAAGTTAAGGGTGCAGGCTACAAGTTTGTAATCGCTAAGGCAACTGAGGGCAGTGAAGCAGGGAGTCGGATTGTTGACCCATATTTTAAAAAGAATATTGCCGGAGCAAAGGCAGCAGGTCTGGCCGTCCACGCTTATCACTTTTTTCGAGGCATTTCGGAAGCAGATGCACGGGCAGAAGCAGATTGGTTGTTGAAAAATCTGACTGGAAATGAATCCTACTTATTTTGTGATGTGGAAGCGACAAGTCTGAATAAAGATCCGGATAAACTGACGGCGTTTGTCAATGCGTTTTTCGATCAGCTGGAAAAAGCAGGGCACACCAAACTAGGAATCTATTCCGGGAAGTCATTTTTTGAAAGCCGTCTGATTGAGTCCAAGTTGCGCCCAGGTCTCTTAATCTGGATTGCACGGTACAATGATACACTTGGCCGAGATGCGCATATTTGGCAGCATACATCCAGCGCGCGAGTGCCGGGTATTAGCGGCAACGTGGACGAAAACATTGCTTACACGGATGCGATTGTCGGTGGTAGTAGCAAACCTTCAGTCTCTAAACCAACTAAGGAAAAACCTGTCGCAAAGAAAAAGCCTTCCGGATCTCTTCTGAAGCGTGGATCTCGCGGTGCTGCTGTTCTATCCATGCAGAAAAAGCTTTCTAGCGTTTATTTTTATCCGGATAAAAGCGCAAATAATCATGGCTGTGATGGTATCTATGGACCGAAAACGGAAGACGCGGTTCGCCGGTTCCAATTAACTCATGGACTGACCGCAGACGGCATCTATGGCCCACAGACTGCAAAGGCATTGGACAAGGCTGTTGCCGCACAGAAAAAATCCAAACCGAAAAAATCACCGACACACAAAGTAGTGAAAGGCGATACGCTTTGGGATCTTGCGATTAAGAACAAGACGACGGTTGCGAAATTGAAAAAACTGAACAAGCTCAAGTCGGACATCATCTATCCAGGACAAATTCTGAAATTAAAATAAGGGAGAGATCATTCATGAAAATCAATTGGTTGGTACGTTTTAAGAATAAAACTTTTGATGTTTCCTTTGTGGCACAGGTGATCGGTATCTTGGCGGCTGTCGTCACACTTGGTAACTCGGCAGGTTGGTGGAGCGTCCAGTTTGACAGTAAGGCGCTGACGGATCAACTCACGCAGGCGGTTGCTGTGATCTTTACGCTGCTTGGCACATTGGGCGTAGTACAAGACCCGACGACTGCCGGCATCGGAGACAGCAAGCAGGCGCAGACGTACACAGAGCCGAAAAAGGATACCGCTGAGCAGACTAAGGCAGAAGATCAGACCGCAGCTGCACAGGAACAGCTGACCGAACAGCAGGCAGCGCAGGACGCGGTTAAAGCGCAGACAGAAGCACCGGAACAAAAATAACCCAAAAAAGTTTAAAATAATTTAAACTGACATAACGTAAGAAGCCCGGCTATGCCGGGATACATATGGTATAATAAAGTCAATTAAGGAGCTGGGCTTGTTACGGATCGTACAGGCTAGAAACGGGGGATCGCTATTTGGCGGTTCCCCTTTTTCTTTTTACATAAAAAATCCCACGCTCTCGCATGGGAAACAAAAAATAGGGAACTGGTATGTTGTTCATAGTCCTTATAACCTAATACACAAAAAGTAAACGCTTTATTAACAATATTTATAAAAAAATATCCCCACCGTAGCAGGGAGAGAGGGGAGTTAGTTTTATTTTACATTAATTATATCGGTAAAGACGCAGCAATTTTTTATTGATTTGAAAATTGGTCCATCAAAGAAACAAAAGGATTTATTTCACCATTAAAGCGCTTAACTCTTAACCGTCCAAAATCTTCAATGACAAGGTAGCTCTGGTCATTAACTTCAATGATATCCCCCTTCTGATACTTTGAAAGCGCTGATTGAAGCTCCAAGGTTGCGCACATAAACCATGCGGTAGATCGATCGAGATACTGAATAATGTACATGTTACGAATCATTGATAAAACCTCCTAATTTGATGTGAATACAACTAACATCTATTCAAAGGATAATTTTACCAATAAAAGTGTTTTGAAAATAAAAAAACTTCATGCTATGCATGAAGGGAAAAATAGTTATTTTTCTGTTGGCGTGATTCTTAGTACAGAAAGATCCTCGATCACTTTGTATTTTTTTCCGTCGATCATAACAGAATCACCCGTTTGATACTGCTCTTTTGCATCAAGGATGAGTATCCGATTACAAAGATACCACGAAGATTTACTACCTTCCAAAAATTGAATAACACTAGCAACTCGTATATTCATAGTTAAAACAGCCCATTACCATAATACCACTATATAAAAATAATGAATATAATATATGGATAGATTGGCAGTTTATTACTGTAATAATTTACCATGGTAGCGTGCGTGATCGTGCGTGATTCCGTATGACATAGATCACAAACCACGCATAAAAAATACGGAGCCACGCATGAAATGTGCGGGTTTTTTTGCTCAGTTTAGCGTTATCATTTGTTTGTAAGATAATTAAAACTTATTATTGCATGGGGGACAAAAGCATGAAAAGAAAAATTTTGCTAATTTTACCTTTATTGATTTCTTTGTTCTTTGTAGGCGTTCAGCCAATCAGTGCTGAGGAAGCAAAAGTTGATTATGGTAAAATATATAATGAAGGAATCGCTGATAAGGCAATTGATCCCGTTAACGTAAATTATGCTGATTGGATTACACAAAATAATACTGAATTTATACCTGTGTATCGTCAGGCAATAAACGCAAAAATTATAAACAGTAATACGAGTTATGCAGAATGGTTACGTGCCAATAATTATGGACAAATGCCTGAGGACAATAGTAATGATTTGATGGTTTATACATTGGCTAAATCTGGAGGTTCATTTAAATTTCGCACTGGAGACATGTTATTAACTAATCATACTAGTTCATATGGCATATTGGGTCATATAGCAATAGCTACAAGTAGTATAAACATTGTTGATTTGCCTGGTAAAAGCGGGTTGAAGCCTCTCCCAAACAATAATAGGCATATATCAATAAAAAAATGGCTTTCTCAATATTCCAAAGGAAAAGAGTACGTTAAAGTATATCGTATTAAAAGCAAGTCTTTAGCAAACAAGGTGGGAACTTACGCATATCATAGATTTTGGGCAGGAAAATACTCAAGCGGTAAACATGTTCACATAACTTATTCTTTAACGCCTCACCTTTATTCATTATCGCCAAGCTATTGTTCTAAGCTGGTTTTTCAAGCTTATTATTATGGCTCGGGAAAAGAAAAAGTCGTCGTCCCAGAAAGGGGCATCGTGACACCTTATGGAATGGTTAATAAAAATACACCACATCCAGTAATCTATAAAAAATATGGATTAAAACTTGTCAAAACATACTAAAAGGGGGCGATATTTTGAAAAAAAAGAAAAAACGAGTAGTATTTTGGGGTATTTCAGTTGTATTAGTGATTATAGTTGGAATCTCTCTTTTCAAGGTTTATGCACATTATCAAACAAAAAATCAGGCGGAAAAAATATTAGATCAGTATATCATTGAGTACAGATTTCCGGCAAAACGGGTTCTAATACAAAAAATATATGCACCAAAGGATGTTGGCGATGCCTATAGAAAAGAGGTTCATATTAAAGGTAATAAGGAAGATTATTATGTATTCACTTATTACACGGATAGAAAAAAAGTTGATTTAACAGGTGTTATTGATGGGGGAGAGTGGGTTGATTTGAAAGATCATCTTTATAAATCTTTGCCTTATCAACCGTCAAGTGAATTTTTGAAAATATACAATAGGCAATAAAAAGGAAGCATTTTGGAAGCAGAAAGCTATTTGAAGAAGTATCAAAAATCGCTCACTAAAATGAGATAAGACGTAAAATAAAAATGCCCATCCACCCTCACATGGACGGGCATTTTCTATGTTAAGAGCACCACACCGATCCCCTCAAGAGCATTATCTATAACCCCACGAGATCGTGCAAATTGCACTTTTGGCGAAAATAACGGTTACAATGGGATAAATAACTTTCTTTGCGGTGATTTAAACGTTTCTTGGCTTGTTTTTGCTAATTTTGTAATTCAGATTTTCTGAAATCTTTTCAATAAAAATCCCACGCAATTAAGCGTAGGAATAGGATTATTTAATGTATAGCGTACGTTCAATCTCTTTCTTTCCATAGTACGTAACCATCACATTGATTTGCCTTACTGGATAGTTCTCATCGATCACAGCGGCATGTAGCTTGTTAATTTTCCTCAACCCATCACGATGGGCATTAGTTTGTGACCAACCTGATCCGTCCCATCCTTCGGCTTCTGCGCGAATAGTCATAACGCCGTCCTTAATATGGTAAACGTCAACATGATCATCAAAGATGCGGATGACAGTGTGATGAAGTCCAACAGGATTGCCTAGCGTGCGATAAGCAAAAACAAAGCATGATAAAAGGGTAATCAAAATCAAAGAGATTTCCAGAATTGTTTTTGTCTTTTTCGGCATCGCGATCACCGTTCAGCGAGCCATTTATTTTGCTTCTCAAGTCGTTCGATCTCATTCTCAACTGCATAGTATACGGCACGATCATTAAAGCTGTAGCGATGTTCGTCTGCATATTTTCTGAGTTCGATTAGACTGCGATTGTTTTCTTCAATTAATGCATCAGCTACATTCCATTGGTTCATTTATCTGACACTCCTTTGCCCATAATTTGCCCATGTAGATTTGAAAAGCTATGATTTTACTTGAAAACACCATTTTGAAAAATGGCTCTACAAAGGGATTTTTTCAATCTATGAAATTATGGGGAAGGCTCTGACTATACGCCCTACGAAATGGAAAAAATGTTTAAACGCGTGCAGTGACTGGGTTTCTGAGGGGTGTGTAAGTGATTTGCCCCCAATTTGCCCCCACAATTTTAATACGTCAGATACGACTGTAGGTTATTGATCAATTTTTCTTCCAAGTTCTTTGTGAAATGGACGTATACATTTGCTGTAAATTCGACGCTGCTGTGACCAAGCCGTTTACTCACTGACTTGATATCGGCACCACTCTCAAGTAGCATAATTGCATGCGTATGTCTAAGCCCGTGTGGCGTGATGTGCTTGCCCAAATCTGTTTTGGCTAAGATCATATCAATAACTTTGTTCACGCCATATTCACCCATCTCACGACCGTGTTTGACAGCCAGGAGACCAAAGACGCGACCGCGCTGGCCATTGCAGACACACTTAAGAAGAAAGGCCTGAAAAATGTGACTGCTGATGAGGTGGCCAAGGTTATTGATGAATTGAAAGCAAAAGTAACCGAAGCTGTGAAGGAACAAGCACATAAATAATATAAATGATTCACTGCCCGGAAAAACGGGCGTACATAGGATATAATACAAATAATTGGGCTGACTAAACAGCTAGGGACGGGGGATCCCTGTTCGGCGGTTCCCCGTTTTCCTTTACATAAAAATCCCAAGCACTCGCATGGGAATGGGGAAAGATTAGTTATCTTGCTATACCCTTCTATAAACTATTAAGCTCTCGTTTTATAATTTATCCATGTAATGATTTACCACATTTTCATGCGTGATCGTGTGTGGTACCGTATGACATAGATTACAAACCACGCATGAAAAAATGCGTGGTCACACAGAAGATGTGCGGGTTAGTGCGGTATAAGCTATGGTAATATTTTCATATAAACTATAAGGAGTGATTGTATGAATTGCATAAGTTCGGTGAAATTTTAAAATTTATTTTTGGGTTTTAACGTTGGCCATAACGCTTACCCCGCTTTCGTTATTCGCCAATAATGCTAGCGGGAAAACAAAAATAGATCCAATTAAAATTGAAGTACCGGATTCTTTTGCCCTCTATTCGAATGCGGGCAACATTACTGATAATTTAAATGAAAATACGATAACTCCATTTCAAATGACGCCAGGTCCAGGCGGCGGTGGGATAAATTGGACGTACTGGGGGACGCTTAAGTATTCAAAAAAGTTTATCGCAGTTACAAAATCAGCGATAAGTGCTGCTATTATGGAATTTGTTCCTTGGGCACAGGCAAGGGCTGTTTACGATATTGCCGCAATTTTCTATGCTGCATATGCTCCTAATGAATATGTCACAGAAAAAATATATAGAAAATGGTTCAATGGAGTACCGATAAAAGAAAAAACAATATATTATTTCTATACAAACAAGGCGAGAACGCATCTTGCAGGTAAAGTGAGCCGCATCTATAATAAATAGTGGGGTGAAGGGGCGTTGGCGAATAATAAGGTAATTGTTTTAATTAAAGTTATTCTTGTTATTGTTTTATTCACATGCATTTTTGTTAATCCTGATGGAGGAACTGGTTATTATCTTCCCGCTTTAATAGGGTATGTGATTATCTCCTTCATATTAGATTATATGAAAAGTAAATTTTCAAAATGATATTAAGAAGTCCTTTGAAATTTATTATAATTATTTATAAATATGATTAACACGTCCGTAAGCTTTATTGCTATAATTCGTCAGAAACGTATAGTTAGAAAAGCAGCTATATTTAGCACACCAACTATTCGGAGCGCATAAAAATATCCGTCCGCTTCCAATGGACGGGTATTTTTATGTTAAGTCTATCAGGTTTATAGAATATGATATAATCAGTTCAGGCAATAGATGAAGCATATGAGCGGATACGGTGACGCCCTCTGAAAGGGGGTGGAGCCTATGACAGTATACCAATCGTTAACATTAATGATTAGTTTTGCAGTGCTAATGCTGATGCTGTCAAATAAAAAGAAATAATCCGTCTCGTATGCCATTCACGGTGGCTAAGACGGATTACCTTCAATTTGTGTAATTTGTTCAAGCATCGTTCCGCTCATATGCGGATATTGCATCCCGTCAGTGTGGAAGCACTGGCGGATTTATTTTCTTCCTATGTTCATTATACACAAAATTTGCGGATTGATACAAAAGTTTTAAAATAAAAACTCAGCACTGACCAATGTTTTTGTTTATTTGTAGGAAAGCATGAGTGAGTTTCCTCCTTCAATTGTCCGCGGCGCATGGACGACAACCCAATATATGGCATCTGAGAGTAAATTGTTATGATGTTATGATGATTTGCTTCATATTTTCGCATACATAGTTATGTTTACAGATCAAGTTTCTATCTCAAAAGGACTAGAAACGATAAATTTAGGAGAAAAGTCGATTTGGATTCCATGAGAGTAATGGGTAGTAAAATCATAATGCTATTGCATGATAAACCCTTTGTCGTCTATCAGATCTTTATATTAGCAGGTCTGGAGGAGAGCAAGGAAGATAGTTTCACACATGCAATTTTATTCTCTATATTTTCTGACTTTCAGAAAGAAAAAAATTGTTTTTAGAACAATTTTTTGAAAGAGTAGAATTAGACTCATAAAATGAGGCTGTTAACTTTAGAAACTTTGAAGAACAGTGTTATTCAAAGTTTAAAATCGTTATATACACCAAAACGCTTGTCTAAAGCATTTCAGTTTTTTTATGGATGGTTTTTTATGAAAAAAACAATTAATGACTAGAGCGCGATGTATCCTCATTGGATCTTTTCATGAATCAGGTGAAAAACGCCTATTGGATCATCGAAAAGGAATTTCAAAACTTAGATAAAAATGATATTAGTACGAGTATCCCAATATCTTTTTCTATGACAAAAGAATGGGATGACTTTATTCATTTTATTTTTGATCCGTATTTTGCAAAGGTGCAAGTTGTTGAAAGTTACCATCCAGATGGATTGATCACGCATCTTATTGATTTATCTATGCCCCTAGGGGAAAAGAAACAAGTACAAATTAAGGATTTATTTTAAGGTGATTTCCAAAAGCTTGTCTTGGAAGTTAATAACAGATGTCATTACAGCTATCTCTTCAATAGGATATGGCTTTTTGGTGTTTTTAACTTAAAGCATACTTTATTTTCAGAGGTTATGCACAATAAATCGCTTAGCGAGGTTCAACTGTTTTCTATTCATTCATTCGCCTATAAAAGGCTAATGCAGTATGATTGTATTAAAAAAGATGGGTTGCGTAACAAATAAGCAAGTTATAGGAATTGAGGAGATCATTTAATGGAGAAACTGAAACATCCGAATCTGGTTGCATTTATACTTATGTTTATTGGCGCTTCGTTCAGCAGTGAATTCCAACAGATGGCTTACTGGTCACTGGGTATATTCTGGTATTGGGTTGGCGCAGGAATTGCTTATATAGCAACATTTGCGGCTCTTATTTTAATGGTATTTTTAAACAAATCAAAGAAAGAAGGCAACTTGGTTCTTTCAACTAAGCTGATCGGTATTATTATTTGCACACTGATTCTCTTGTGGACGACCTTTGTGATTATCGCCGGACAGTCAGGGATGTAGGACTGGAATAGTAGAAAAAGGAGTTGGTCTGCAGACAAGCGAAAGACTACCGATCATTTTGATCGCCTTTTTATCGGGAAATCGGGCTGCATGTCCATTATTGTGATTCTAGCAGTGCTTTTTCTAATTTACGCAATTTTTATTGCAAAGTAATAAAATAGTAATAAAAAACATTCTATTTTAACGTTTCTTAAGGATATTAAGAGAGCGTAGACTTGTAAAGGCAATGGCCTCCGCCTTTTTTATTTGAGCGCATTGGTTCGTTTTTTTTGTTCAGAATTCGTTCAGTTTTCTGTGCTACTTTGTACGTGCCGTACATTGTTATTTTTGGGGCCTGAGAGGGCCTCTTTTTTTTGCGTTTTTTCTTAGCTCTGTCTTGAGACGGATGACAAAATCTGATGAACACGTTATGATTTTGATAGACTTACTGATTTTTCATGAGACAGGAGAGAAATCCGGTGACAAGGAAAATAAAAATCGGACTTATGGCTGTTTTACTGGCCTTATTGCTTGTCGCACTCAGCGGCTGCCAAGTATTAGATTTTTTTACCACTCAGGTTGAAGGAAGCCTAAGAGGACTTAATGTGACCATGCAGACTTATGATGCAGACGGACAGCCGATTGATACGATAAAAGGAATTTCAGGATCAATTACACGGGACGATAAGTTCGACCGCACAAATGATAAGGGCGAGACGACCAAAGAATCATCAGTTTTGAATATTACCATTGGCGGGAAGCAAGTGGTTCATGTGGGCAGTACATTGATCATGTATGAAAAAGGTTTGCAGGATGTTATGAATAAATTACCGCAAAAAGTGCTGGTTGAAAACCAAGAGCGCAGCATGCCATTTGTTAATCGGATCGTTAATAATTATCACAATTATTTTGACGGACGTTCGAAAGTCATTTTAATCCGTTCGCAGCTTGGAAAACCAATCGCTACTTTTACGGGTGACCGTGTTTCTTATTTTGCAACGGAAGTGCCGAACTCGACCGGATTGATTATTGATGGGAAATATCTGTTTATTTATCGATGTGATTTCACTATGTATGATACATCACTTCTGAAAAACGAATGAATGGGTTTGAAATGGGTAATAACTTGATCTGACAGCGTCGTTCGAGTGTGTTCACTATAAAAGATTTACTCGTTCAAGGAACACAGCTCCTTATAGCGATAATGAATGAAGAGGCTGCATTCATGATGAGAGGCGCTATCGTCGAGTTATCGATCAAGCAATCGGCATCGGCGTGATCAGTCAGGTTATGGCATATTTAAGTGCAAATGGACTCATATGTTAAGGCATCTCATGATATGAGCTGCTCTGGCTGCAATCTTCCGCAGAACCATGCATGACACGAGTTGCTTCATAGCCATCTGCGTTAGATAGGTTATTCATGTGGTGGCACAGTAATTTGTGTTATACTGTATCCACCTTTTTATTATGGGAGTTCATGCGTACAGATGAAGCAAACAACAATTGTCATTGTCGGGCCGACTGCAGTCGGAAAAACACAGCTCAGTATTATGCTTGCCAAACGGTTTCACAGCGAAATTGTGAATGGAGATGCGTTTCAGGTTTATCGCGGTATGGACATTTGTACTGCAAAAATAACTGAAGCGGAAGCAGAGGGAGTAACCCATCATCTGATTGATATTCGCGAGCCAAGCGAACCTTATACAGTGGCGGATTACCAGCGTGATGCACGGCAAACACTCGAAACTTTATCTTCTGAAGGGAAAATACCGATTTTAGTCGGCGGTACCGGTTTTTATATAAAAGCTGCATTGTACGATTATCGCTTTGCTTCCAGTGGTGCAAATCCGAAATATCGGCGTAAATTAATGCGTATTGCACAAGAAGAAGGTGGAGACGCACTGTTTGCACGTTTAAAGCATGTTGATCCGATTGCAGCAGAGCGGATTCATCCTAATAATGTAGTTCGGGTCATTCGCGCCCTGGAGGTTTATCATGAAACCGGTACGCCTTTTAGCGATCGAGTGCGAAATGAAACTGTTCGCCAGCTTTATCCGTATCTATGTATTGGTTTAACGATGGAGCGTGAATTGCTGTATACGCGTATCAATGCGCGTGTTGATCAAATGATGGACGGAGGCCTTCTTGAGGAGGCACGTTCGATCTATAATCAGGGACTTAGAAATGCACAGGCGATGCAGGCAATTGGCTACAAGGAGTTTATTCCGTTTTTTGATGGAACATGTCCACTGGAAGAAGCAGTAAGTCAATTAAAGAAAAATTCGCGTCATTATGCGAAACGGCAATTAACGTGGTTTCGAAGACAAATGTCGATCCAATGGTTCGATATGACTGATGTGTTGGATGACTTTTCAACAAAAGCTGAAGAAATTTACTGCTTTATTAAGAAACATCAATCAAAAAGTAAGTAATCGTAACCTTCTATCACATTTATTGTCTTGTTTTAGAAACGATCTTTGCAAATGATGGAAATATAAAATATAATCTTAATTGTAGATCTTTCTGACTGGACATTTAATTCCTTCTCAGAGAAAAAAGATCAGGTAAAAGAGGTTTTCTTGCAGGAAATTTTCATATTAAATCGAACTAGTTTTATTTAGAGAGAAAAGAGGAGGAATAAAATGAAACAGTCAATCAACATCCAAGATACTTTTCTGAACCAATTGCGAAAAGAAGGAACATTTGTGACCGTCTTTCTTATCAGCGGTTTTCAATTGAAGGGCAAGGTTAAGGGGTTCGATAATTTTACAGTGCTTCTGGACAGTGAAGGAAAGCAGCAATTAATTTTTAAACATGCAATTTCGACGTTTACTCCTTCAAAGCCTGTAAATTGGACCAGTCAGGACGAGTCATAATAGATTCTGGAAGGACAGCGGTTGCGCTGTCTTTCTTTTATTTTTAGATACTTGGCCGTCCGCATGGATCACCATTTGCAGTCGGCGTATCTTTGGCTGTTTGCACTTCTGAATAAGACACGAATGACATAGGATAGAGCAGTCCAATCATATTTCATCGTGTTCCAAATTAATGGGCATCTGTCACGGACACGTTCAAGCCGGCGTACACATAACAACGCAGGCAGTCAGCGGAGCTTGATCCAATGAATAGCGAGGTGATCGGATCGTGCGAGAGGCCTATACATTTACAAAAAAAAGCCAGATTAACGTGGTCTTTAACCAGAAGGCTGAAAAACATGAAGTTGCACCTTTTCCGGTTGATGAGCGTGTGACTCATGAACCGCTCGAAAAGCTGGAGACGAAGTTAAACCGACTGGTGGGTATGGATCAGATAAAACATATGGTACGCGAACTTTATGCGTGGCTTTATATTTATCGCAAACGTGAAGAAGCGAATTTGAAAGTACAAAAGCAGTCCTTTCATATGCTGTTTAAGGGGAATCCGGGAACCGGGAAGACAACGGTAGCACGTCTTCTGAGCGACTTGTTTCGTGATATGGGCATACTGCCGAAAGGTCACTTAATTGAAGCTGAGAGAGCAGATCTTGTCGGCGAATACATTGGACAGACTGCACAAAAAACAAGAGAACTTGTTAAACGTTCCTTAGGCGGAGTTTTGTTCATTGATGAAGCGTACTCACTTTCTCGTGGAGGGGAAAAGGATTTTGGCAAAGAAGCCATTGATACATTAGTGAAACAAATGGAAGATCACAAAGACGAGTTCATTTTGATTCTTGCCGGTTATTCCGATGAAATGGAAGAATTTCTGCGAATGAATCCTGGACTTCCGTCACGATTTCCGATGATCATGTCTTTTCCGGATTATTCCGGTTCGGAATTGCTTGATATCGCGAAACAAATGATCCGTGATCGCGAATACATCATGACGGCTGAAGCACAAAAGAAACTGTTTCGCCATCTTCATCAGAAAATTGTTGAGAATGAACCGCATTTCAGCAATGGACGTTATGTACGCAATCATGTGGAAAAAATGATTCGGCAGCAGGCCGTCCGTCTGGTCAGGGAAAACAGTTTTGATCGTGACGCGCTGATGACAATACGTGCCTGCGATTTGGCACTTGACGACCATTCGATGATCACGCATGCAGACGAAGCATAATGCATTAATTAAAGAGAGGTATTTTATGGAAAGTGTAATACTCGTTGCCTGTCAGCTTCCTTCTCAAAGTGATGATCATTTTGAATCATCACTTGAGGAGTTGGAGGATTTGACAAAAACGGCTGGTGGACAAGTCGCTGCCGTCGTGACCCAAAAAAGGCAAAAAATTGACTCTGCTACCTATATTGGGAGTGGAAAATTGCAAGAACTTGATGCCCTTGAAAAGGAATTGGCTGCTGGGACCGTGATATTTAATGGTGAGCTGTCTCCATCCCAGCAAGGACGGCTCGGTGCGTTGCTCAATGCAAAAGTGTTAGATCGAACGCAGCTCATTTTAGACATTTTTGCGATGCGGGCACGTTCACGAGAAGGTAAACTTCAGGTGGAGCTCGCCCAGCTTCAGTATCTTCTTCCTCGCTTGAGCGGGATGGGAGAATCACTGTCACGCCTTGGAGGAGGAATCGGGACGCGAGGTCCCGGCGAAACCAAGCTTGAATCTGATCGACGCTATATTCGTAGCAGAATGAAGGATATCCGCAGTCAGTTAAAAACTGTTGTCGCGCATCGTAAGCGCTATCGTGACCATCGTCAGACAAATAATCAATGCCAAGTGGTCATTGTCGGCTACACAAACGCAGGAAAATCCACACTGTTCAATCAATTAACGGCTGCCGGAACTTATGCCGAAAATCAGTTATTCGCAACTCTTGATCCGTTGACTCGAAAAATGGCACTTCCTAGTGGCTTTATGGTCCTGCTGTCCGATACAGTTGGCTTTATTCAGGAGTTGCCGACACAGCTGGTAGCCGCATTTCGCTCAACACTTGAAGAAGTGAGCGGCGCGCAATTGATTTTGCATGTACTGGATGCTTCAGATCCGGATTTGATGGTCCATGAAAAAACCGTTCGTCATTTACTTTCTGAACTCGGTGCCGACGATTTGCCAATGCTTATGATTTATAACAAGAAAGATCTGTTACAAACACCATTCATTGTTCCAAAAGGATCGCTTCTCGTTTCAGCAAAGGACACGGCGGATCGTGATCGAATTCTTGCTGAAATACAGACGCAGATTGAAGCGCAGATGGTCGCTTACCATGCATTGCTCCCTGCTGATGAAGGGAAATTACTTAATGAACTAAAGCGGAACACGATACTGAAGAGACAAGAATATGACGAGGCCTCGCAAGCCTACGAAGTTGGAGGATTTGTTTTTCCTGATACACCGATCGCTGCGAGGTTGACCCGAGATCCATCGTCAATGAATAAGGAGTCTTGACAAAATGTTTGATGCGCTTGTCTATGGAGAAAAATTAAAAAATATTGCTGCAACAGTCGAAGAACAAATTGCGGATCATTTGAAAACTATAGATACTATTTCGTTAGAAAATCAATACCGTGTTTTATCCAGCTTTAAAAAAAATAAGATCAGTGATGCACATTTTAGCGGAACAACAGGTTACGGCTATGATGACTTTGGCCGCGAGGGTATTGAAGCAGTTTATGCAAATTGTTTCGGAGCTGAAGCAGGTCTTGTCCGTTCACAAATGATTTCCGGAACACATGCAATTACGACTGCACTCTTTGGAGTGCTTCGTCCCGGTGATGAATTAATGTACATAACAGGCAAGCCGTATGACACCCTGGAAGGGGTGATCGGTTTGACAAGCGGCAGTCATGGATCATTAAAAGACTTTGGAATCGGATTTCGCGATGTTGCACTTAGCAATGGAAAAATTGACATTGAGACTGTAAATCGCATGATCGTCCGAAACACAAAACTGATTGCGATTCAGCGTTCTTGCGGCTATGATCAGCGTCCGTCGATCCCGGTTGCCCAGATTGGAGAGGCGATTGCAGCAATTAAAAAAGTGCATCCTCATATCCTTGTTTTTGTCGACAATTGTTATGGCGAATTCACCGAGACACTGGAGCCCTGTCATGTAGGTGCAGATCTCATGGCCGGATCGCTGATTAAGAATCCTGGAGGGGGACTTGCAAAGGCCGGAGGCTATATAGTCGGCCGCAAGGAATTAGTTTCGATGTGTGCGGAACGACTGACGGCTCCAGGACTGGGAAAAGAAGTCGGCCCGTCATTAGGTGAATTAAAGGATCAGTATCAAGGCTTTTTTCTTTCGCCGCACATGGTTGCCCAAGCAGTGAAGGGCGCTATATTCACATCTGCGTTCATGGAAATGCTTGGTATGGAAACATCGCCTTCATGGGACAAGGCACGTACAGATTTGATTCAAAGCGTTACATTTCATGATCCGGATCAAATGATCGCGTTTTGCCAGGCGATACAAATGGCATCTCCAATTAACGCCCATGTATTGCCGTATCCGAGCCCGATGCCCGGCTACACGAGTGATGTTATCATGGCTGCTGGTACATTTATTCAAGGAGCAAGTCTGGAATTAACAGCAGATGGTCCGATTCGTTCTCCATTTACCCTGTATGTTCAAGGAGGACTGACGTTCGAACATGTCAAAGCGGCATTGATGATTGCGGTGAATCACTTATTAGAAAAAAAATTGCTTGATCCTGAAAAGATCAAATTGTGACAATTTATTTAAATCAATACCACAAGCTGTAAGATAAGCTAACATTGTTTGACAACTTATGGGCTGCCCGTTATAATGTGTTTAAGAAAGGGGCGTGAGGCGAGATGGCTGATAACGTACGCCGCTCAATGCCTTTGTTCTCGATGGGCATTGTTCAGAAACTAACCGGGCTGACAGCTAGGCAGATACGCTACTACGAAGAAAATGATCTAATAAATCCGGAGCGTAGCGAGGGAAATCGCCGCGTCTTTTCTTTCAATGATGTTGATCGTTTACTCGACATCAAGTCTTTGCTGGACGAGGGTGTAAATCTCGCCGGCATAAGACGTGTGCTTAGCGAAAAGCCTGTAGAAGCAAATCGTCCGGCCGAAGCAAAGAAAGCTATGTCCGATGCTGAGCTTATGAAATTTTTGAAATCCGAACTCGTTCAAGCGGGCAAGTTCGGCAAGGCTTCGTTAATACAAGGGGAGTTATCCCGATTCTTTCGGTGACTGCTTCCTATGTATATAAAATTTTTTGAAAACAGAAACTTATTTTTGGGGAGGATCTTGAATGGCAAAGTTTACAAAAGAAGACATCATTTCTAAGGTAAATGAAGCAAACGTAAAGTTTATCCGTTTGCAGTTCACTGACTTGCTCGGAATTATCAAAAATGTAGAGATTCCTGTAAGCCAGCTCGAAAAAGCACTAGACAACGATATTATGTTTGACGGTTCTTCAATCGAAGGATTTGTAAGGATCGAAGAATCGGACATGCTTCTTTATCCAGACTATGACAGCTTCGTCATATTCCCTTGGACGGCAGAAAAGGGTAAAGTTGCTCGCTTCATTTGCGATATTTATAAACCTGATCGTACGCCATTCCCGGGGGATCCTCGCTCGGTTCTGAAGGCTCAGTTGGCTGAGATGGAGAAACTTGGTTTCACTTCTTTCAACATTGGACCGGAGCCAGAATTTTTCCTCTTTAAATTGGATGAATCCGGAAATCCTACTCTTGACTTAAATGATAAAGGCGGCTATTTTGACTTGGCACCTACAGATCTTGGTGAAAACTGTCGTCGCGATATCGTGCTTGAGCTTGAAGATATGGGCTTTGAAATTGAAGCATCACACCATGAAGTTGCTCCTGGTCAGCATGAAATTGATTTTAAATATGCGGATGCTGTAAAAACATGCGATAACATCCAAACATTTAAGCTTGTTGTGAAGACCATCGCTCGCAAACATGGTTTGCATGCGACATTTATGCCGAAGCCGTTGTTTGGTGTAAACGGCTCAGGCATGCACTCAAACATGTCGCTGTTCAAAGGCAAAGAAAATGCATTCTTTGATGCTGATACTGAAGACAAACTCAGCGCAACAGCCAAATCATTTATTGCTGGTGTTTTGGAACACGCACGCGCATTTACAGCCATTACAAACCCGATCGTTAACTCGTTCAAACGATTGGTTCCCGGCTATGAAGCACCAAGCTATATTGCATGGTCATTGAGCAACCGAAGCGCTTTGATCCGTATTCCTGCTGCTCGAGGATTGAGCACACGTATTGAAGTACGCAGCGTTGATCCTGCTACTAACCCGTACCTTGGCATGGCTGTACTGCTGGCTGCCGGTTTGGATGGTATCAAGAAAGGTTTGACTCCGCCTGCTTCCGTTGACCGCAGCATCTATGTTATGAATGATCAAGAACGTGAAGAACTTGGCATTCACGAACTTCCTGCATCACTTAAAGAAGCAGTTGATGCATTCAATGCTGATGAAGTCATCACGGCTGCGCTTGGCGAACATACGGTTTCTCACTTCAACGATGCGAAAGAAATTGAATGGGATATGTTCCGCACTCAAGTGCACCAATGGGAACGCGATCAATATCTCGAACAATATTAATCTATTAATTACTCTGAAACCCCTTGAGCCATATGGCTTTGAGGGGTTTCTTAATTTGACCAATATAAAGTCGCCATAATCATTTTTTTAATTGTTGATGATATTATGGTGACTTTTTGGCGACCTTATAAAAATTTTTCGGTGTATTTTTCAAATTTATTAATGGAATCTTGTTGAATGACATCAATGTTATGAGAAAAAATATCTTCAGTAATTTGCATCGAACTGTGACCGAGCCGCATCTGCAAATCCTTCATCATCGCTCCCGATTCGAGCATCAGCACAGAATACGTATGCCTTAAAGAGTGGATAGGTAATTTTGGTAATGTTCGACACAAACATAGAAAATGCCTCTGACGGGATTTGAACCCGCACTCCTTTGGTAAGCATAGGCTCTAGGAAACACGCTTCCCTACGGATGTTCACCTGCCTCGACTAATTTGCTTTTCGGTGCTTCTTTGCGATTTTGCCAAACTTGTACATCTCAAGCCCTCTCTTGTACACGCAACGACCATTTATGTCTTGCATGCGAACGCGACCAATACTTGAAACACTATTAATTGGCAGGAAACGAGATGGCAATTGACGATGAATTTGCTCTCATATAAATGGAATTTATCATTAATGGGGTGTTTGACTATAATTTTTATTGCCTGTTATAGTTTCTTGTAAACAGCTCACAATTGATAATATGCAGAAGAGCATGGCTCAAGAGGAGGCAATAAAATGCAATATCCCTGCCAGAGGACTTAAAAACAACAGGTGCAGATCTGCAATAGGGAGCATGATGTACAAAAATTAAATGTAGACTAACATCTGAGAGAAGGGGAGATTTGTATGGTATTTCTCCAGTCCATTCAAAGTGTCATTTCGATTATTTTAATGATAGGTTTAGGTTATTTCTTGAAAAAATTTCAATGGTTTGATGAAAATTTTGGTAAAAGCATTTCATCTTTAATTACAAAAGTTGCTTTACCGGCATCGATCTTTGTATCCGTACTCAAGTATTTATCCCGCCACAGTTTATTGCAGTTGTCGGGCAGTCTCATCTACCCAATACTTGCTGTCATCGTTTCGTATCTCATCGCTTATGCTTTGGTAAAAATACTAAAGATTCGTCCGGGGCGGCGTGGGATTTTCATGAATGCGGTAGTGAACGCGAATACCATTTTTATCGGTCTGCCACTGAACATTGCGCTGTTTGGAGACAAAAGTCTTCCTTATTTTCTAATTTATTATATTACGAATACCGTTTCAACTTGGGCTTTCGGAGTATATTTAATTTCCAATGACGACCCGACGAAATCTTCTGTAAAAAAGGAAGGCAGGAGGGGGATAAATTGGAAAAAAGTACTACCGCCGCCACTGCTTGGGTTTATTGTTGGGTTAGTATTTTTAATTTTAAACATTCCTGTTCCGGCTTTTATCAATTCGACACTTACTTACGTAGGCAGTATTGTCACGCCGCTTTCATTAATTTATATCGGCATTGTTTTGTACAATGCAGGGTTCTCAAGTATGAAATTTGAAAGAGATACGATTATCGCATTACTTGGCCGCTTTGTAATTTCACCACTTGTATTAATTACGTTGATCTTAAGCGGGATGCATATCACAGGCACGCAACTACCAACAATGTTAATTCAAACATTGGTTGTCCAATCTGCGACGCCAATGCTTGCTGTACTGCCGATCCTAGCAAACGAAGCGCATGGTGATGTAAAGTACGCGACCAATGTCGTGACAACAAGTACAGTATTATTTGTTATCGTTATTCCGATTCTAATGCAAATGATCCAGTTTCTCTGATCAAAAAAGGTGAATTGAAAACAGCCGCTTCCTTTTTATTACTTGATCCCCCTAAAATAATATTAATTAGTGAATTATTCTGAAACCCTTTGTGCCGAGATGCATTGAGGGTTTTTTACATTGATCATGTGCGTCGGGCGTTTCTTTTTAAATCTGCTTGAGATGTACCGTTATTGAGGGATATTCCTTTTTAAAAATGGAGATAACAAGGTAAGGAAATCAAAATGAAAAAGGATGATCGTGTGATTTACATCTATAATGACTTCGGCGGGACACATACGACAGCATTAGCTGCAGCATATCATCTAAAGAAAATATCTGCTGATCACAAATTGACAAAGGCAGAAATTTTAGCTGTGCCTTTTTTTAATAAGTTAAACAGTTCGGACATGGGTAAGATTATTTATCATGGAATTGATGATGAGGGAAATTCAGTTTATACAGTTGGGCGCGGTACATCAAAGCATCTAGTTCCGGCATTAAATAATTTGAGTTTGTTACTGCAGCAGAAATATAAGGGAACTGAAAAAATCATTTTTTCAAATACATCACCAACTGTGCCCTTTGCGATGACAATCGGTGGGCTATGTTCCAGATGGTTGAAAATTGATCTGATAGGCGTGCCGCTGCTTGTCCTAGGAGCAAAGCAATGCTGTCAGGATATCAATCGTCTTGTTGCGTCTACTAAAAAAGCTGCAAGAACGAGTGAGAAAAATGTTACTGTTTTACAAAATAATTCCTTTAAATAGCTTAATTAATTGTGCTAAAAACAGAAGAAAAAATGACCCTGTCTGCAGGGTCATTACGTTTTGTATAGCTATGATTGGATTGTATGTGATTCTAATTGTTCTCAGTTTGTCACTAATCCCTACGTTTAAGAATATCAAATAATGACCAGGCTATTTTGGTGGCCCTTTTCCTGCATTCTGCCTAAAGGATGGATGTTATGCAACAACCTGTACGTAAACAAGGTGACCGACCACCATGGAAGCATAGATTGAGGATTATCAGGCTGTTTATGAATATATATCATAATAATCGCAGACACCAACCAATTCTTCGATCAGCATACATTGCGTTCAATTATTGTCATTTGATTTGGAAGGACATTTACGGTCCGCCAATAAAATAGTACTTTATAATAAGTAATCCCCGGTCAAAATATGCCGAGGATCATTTTTTGTAATGACCAACCAGAAAGTAATGATTTTGTGGATTGGTTTTACTATGTCAAGAAGTTGTTAGTTGTGATTCTCACTTATAATCTTAAGCATAGCCAAAAAATGGTTTTCATCAATAATGGTAATGGATTGCCCGGAAGCTGCCAGACGTTCTGCTTTAAGAGCTTTGCTGCTTTTTGAATGCGTCATTGTTCGTCGATCGGGTTCACCAACAACAAGCAGTGTTGTTTTCTTTGTCACGCTATTGCCATTAATTCCGCCGCGATCAGCAACTTTCTGACAAGCTTCCTCGCGTGACATCGATTGAAGCAAACCTGTAAACACTACCGTTTGATGAAAGAGAGGATGTTGCTTATCAAAGAAATTTTTTTTAGAGGTAATGTCCGACGGCCTGAATGATGGTACTCGTCGCGTTCTGACGGATGAAAAGGGTGCGTAGGAATGTTTATGTAATCGGCCTAGTTTATAATTAATTTGCTGCTGCATTTGTTCTAACGTTTGAATATGAAATTCCTGCATCATTTTCCGGACGATTTCCGCACAAACCAATGCATCGTCGGAAGCCTGATGGTGATGAAACGCAATTCGGTAGTAGGAAGCAACACGGTCTAAACGATAGGAAGGCAATGTCAACAATTTTTTTGCAAGGATGTAAGAACAGAAGTAATTGACTTCCGGGTAAGGCAGTCGATATTTATCGAATGTAAAGCGCAGAACACTCATATCAAAACTGGCATTGTGAGCCACCAGCGGCAGACCATCAATAAATGGAAGCAATTTAGGATAAAGCTCGTCCATAGTCGGTGCTTGAATAACGTCATGTTCATTAATCCCATGTATCTGCGTATTATATGGATCAAAATATTCTTCAGGATTAATCAAGGAGTAGTAGGATTCGGTAACTTGTCCTTGAATTACTTTTGTTAATCCGATGGAACGTGGGGAAGTGCGTCGTGAATTTGCAGTTTCAAAGTCAATCGCTACATAGGATAATTCCGGCATCCTCAGTCTCTCCATTCTTGATCGTTCTTCTAATCTATCACTATAATAACATGAGATTTGCGGATGATAATTCGTAAGACTTTTTAAGCAATTTTTAAGTTTTACATGCTAACTTTGTCTCATCAAATCTTAATGATTTGGGGGACGAGTTCATTGGTTAAACACCTGAATACCCGTTTTATTTTCATATACATCATTATTATTTTACTTTTACTGCTTTCTGGTTGTTCTAAAAGCATTTTCGGGCGGACACAACATGAGAAACAGGTCATTATAAATGTGCAGAAAGTAGCGAAGACCATTCATTTAGGTGATCGTTTTAATTCAAGGAAAAATGTTGTTGTTACGAGTCAAGAAGGGAAAAAACTTACACTGAATAAATTAGCGATTTCCGGGCATGTTGATCCCAATAAAACAGGTGCATACAAGCTCACTTATACATATAAATTCAAAGGGAACAGTACTTCTGTTTCTAAAGTGATTCACGTCATTTATGAAAGAAAAGAGAAGATTGCCTATAAAACCCAAACCATCGAGAAAAAATCCATGCTTCGAGGAAATTACGTTGTGCACCAGAAGGGAGAAAACGGCTCCATGCTTGTGCGCTATCAGGCAAAGCGAAAGAACGGTGAAATTGTGCTTGGGAAAATACACCTACAAAAAGTGATGAAGCAATCGCGGTCAAAAATTGTTTATACAGGAACTAAAATTCCGGAAAGTTACCGCATGAACGTTGCCGTCGTAAGTCAATTACCTGAGCTTCCTGCAGGATGTGAGATTACGGCTGTAACAATGATGCTCCGCTATAAAGGGGCAGATGTGACGAAAAAAGGGCTTGCAAAAGAGATGCCGCGCGCAACGAACGGTGATCCCGATACTGGGTTTGTCGGCAGTCCATACTCTAAGTCTGGGGCGACGATCTATCCTCCGGCACTTATGAAGCTTGTTAAGAAATATGCGGGCAGTGCAGTTAATCTGACCGGTGCTTCAACAGATAAATTGAAGGATTTCATCAGCAACAATCACCCGGTTGTGATTTGGGGAACCTATGATGGTTTCTTTTATCACGCGCTAACATTGACTGGCTATTCGGAAAGCGGGTTTTATTATAATGATCCTTGGACAGGAACAAAACGCTGGATGAATAATGAACAAATGATGATTCATTGGAATGCGCTGGAACGTCGAGCGCTGTCTTATTAGAATGAAAATCAATGGTGAATTGAGGGGAAAATGCGTGATCGTGCGTGATCCCGCATAAAAAAATGCGGGGGTACGCATCAGAAATACGTTGTTCATGCGGATAAAAACGAGATAAAATAATAGTGGTAAAGCAATCCAATGCTTTGCCGCTCGGATTTGAGGTGAATCCAAGGTTATGCCTCCAGCAAATCTTGCCCCAAATACTTAATTTTTCCAGCGCGCTTAGAAAACGAGTGGCGTCTGGCTGTACAATGATTGCCTCACTAACTTTCCCATCCTTTAAGTTTAAGATTTGCATGCATGCCATGTTCACCTTAAATCTTATTTAATTTTAAGACTTTAGACGTAGATGAAAATCACCTAAAGTTTGATGCTGGTTGTCACCTATTTATGTTATATTCATTATGTTAGTTATTAAGCAATAACTCCCAAAACAATCGTTACTAGATCCCCTTAATTAGGGGATCTTTTTTTGTGTTTTTGGGGATCGGTTTTGTTAAACTATTTTGTTGTTTAATACAATTGATCATCTCATCTGATTTTTTAAGTTAAAATGGTTATTCTTGCTGTATCTCGAGCCTTTACATGATGGAGCATGGCAACATAAGTTATAGAAAAGAAGCATTGAGGTGATGAAATTGTGACAAAATATGAATTTATTTATAGAAGCATGGCAGCACTATTTGGAGCTGTCTCTGGTTATTTATATGGTGAATGGACACCTTTGATTGCAGTATTGGTCGCCTTTGTGATCATTGATTATATTTCCGGGCTGCTGGCGGCCGCCTATGTCGGTACTTTGTCTAGTAAAATCGGTTTTCAAGGCATTGCAAAAAAAGTGATGATTTTTGTCATTGTGGCTGTCAGTCATCTATGCGATCAAGTCATTGGTTCGAAAAACATCATTATGGATGCAACAATCTATTTTTATTTAGCAAACGAGCTTTTGTCAATTTTAGAAAATGCAGGACGGACAGGTCTGCCTGTGCCGAAACAGATCAAGCAACTAATAGGTATTTTGAAAGATAAAGAAGGGCAATAGTAAATCTTTTATCGGGTAACTATAAGGGCGAAAGGCAATGATCACTTTGAAAAAGAGGTTCATTGCTTTTTTTTATAACCGAATAGCCTCACAAGGGAACAACACCAATGAAAAAATCATATGATACACATTAATTCAAAAAATTAACTATAAAATAATTATGTAAACAATTATATGAGTTACTACGATATAATCTGATATCATTGCTCTATGGGACAAATGAGTGTTCTACAAGCAAGTAGACTTTGCATGGGTCTCGCTCACTGCAGTCTATCTTCGAAAACTTTTCTCAAAATGTCTTAGCTACGTCACTGTCATCAATAAGTAACCTTTATTAAATGATTTCACCTTGCTCGATTGAAAAAAGCAACTATAATTCATAATAGGTTAAGGAAAGAGAATGATAAATCACTCAGACAGGTTTAAGAAGGAGCGAGACATGGACAACGGAGGTCAAAACCAAACATTTCGTTTAGTTCTTATAAGCGTATTTACAGCCATTATTATTTTGCAGAATTTTGTACCTTTTCTTGGATACATTCCGATTGGTGTTTTTAGTTTAACAATTATTCATCTAACTGTCATTGTCGTTGCCCTTGTTTTAGGGCCGGTTGAAGGAGCAATTATTGGAGGAGTATGGGGAATGACCACATTTATACGTGCATTCACCTTTCCCAGTAGTCCCATTGCACCGATCGTATTCACTAATCCATTAATTTCAGTAGTGCCACGCATTCTTGTCGGTTTTGTCGCTGGTTATCTTTTTCTTTTATTGAAAAAAACGAAACGTTCACGTATTATCTGCATGTCGATTGCTGCTTTGTTTGGATCAATAACGAATACGGTGCTGGTTCTTGGTCTTATCTACATTTTTTACCGTGTTCCCTATGCAAATTATTTGCAAATCGATGTGAGCAAGCTGCTGCCTGCTTTGTTTGTTGTTGTTGTGACTAATGGAATTGCTGAAGCACTTGCCGCGTGTTTTATTTCGCCGATGATCGCAAAGCCGCTTATGGCAATCAGGAAGAAACTGGGCAGTTAAATGTCGACCTTATGATTATACTTCAATCAATTATTCCGTTTGTGAATAGAATATGGTATTGAGGTTCTGCGACGGGTGGGAAACAGGGTGAAAAGAAATGAACTGTCAAAAAACATTGCGTTTACATCCATAGCAATAGGAAAATTTATGAATTCCATCGGACAGACACCAATTAAAAGTTTAGATCGTGAAACTCAGGATCAGTTAGTTTTTCTCGGCAGTTTAATCCAAGTGGGTGCCGGCGCTCTTCTTGCAGAATTTGTATCTGATGATCCATTGGCACAATTAAGCGTAGCTCTGACAATTATTAGTTATGGATCTTTTGCGGTTCAATTCCTTCATAACGAAGACGACGACCGCAAATTGCTTGTGCAATCCATGTCATCGAACCTGAAGGAAGTACTGGCTAACATGATTCTTTTGACAGATCGAGGTACGTGGAAAAAAACGTATTTGTTCGTTGGTATTTTCATGCTCTGTCTCGGAAACTTTATACAGGCACAAGGAAGAAAAAAAATATTGGATGAACAGGATGATTATACTATATTTGATCCGACGGTAACGGCAGGAACTTGGATCGAAACAAGTGGTGCCATCGCGATCATGCTTGGTAATCTGGCAGAAACTGCATGATTGAAATGCAAAAACAAAAAACGCTCCTCTTTCATGCATGATGCGACATATTGAGGTAGCGTCTTTTTCGTTTAAATGACTAGTTATCATGAATTAATAATAGTAGGGATACGGATAGAAAAATGGTGGAACAAAGAAAATAAAGGGAAATAAAAAACGGTTAAATCGTCTGAATCGTGGACGCGGTCCCCCAGGCCCCTGGAAAAAGCGTTCATTTACATTTTCGGGAACCAGCATGATGACTCCTTGATCGTTCACGTCTTCAATAATTCCTTCCATTTTTGATCCGTCAGCCATCTGTGCAATCACGTGAAAATTCATTAATTTCGTGCATGTATCATGGATCGCTTGGTTATTGCTTGCCGGCTGCTGTGCAGCTCGTTCATCCATCGTTTGAGGGATAAAGAACGGCTGCTCTGGCGCATCATAAATTTCTGACATATCCATCGCTCCTTTTCGCCTTAGTGTATTCACCCATGTTTCAACCTGTGACAGACTCATGCGCTACTCTGGTTGTTTAGTAGGAGGTTATTTCGATTGATTCTGTGCTTGAAGACGTCTCTGCCGATACTGTGACCAATGAAAATGAATATAGCATCCGATACAGAAGCCAAGAATAGCGATAAAAGCAGCAAGACCAACAATTAATGAGAAGACAATGGAGACTATCGTCCAACGCAGCAGAAAACTAATGAATGCAATGAAAAGACATGACACTGCGATTGTCTGATTGAACTTTTGCTGTTGCTTGTCTTCCGGAATATACGTATTAAGCGGTTTTCTCAAAAAAGATTTTGCCAGTGCCATAATCGGATTGAAGTGAAAGAAGAGCCCTATGAGGCCTGATAATAATGGAATTAAAAGCAGCCAGTATTGATTGGTGATCAGTGATACGACAACGCTTAGTACGATGACCCATTGATTTGTTCTGACAAGAGGACGAGGAATTGATGGTGAAGCAGTACTCATATTAATCATACCTTTCATATAGGATTAAGCATATTATACGTTTTAAGATTCAAAATCTCCATTGATTAATATACATTATTTGAAACAACCGCTTCTTTTCCAATCGACGATTTAGAGATTTGTGAAGCCTCAGGCATTTATATCCTGTGGTATAATGATGCAATACGTGTTATAGAATGAAGGCTGAATTGAATGATAAGTAAACGAACACATTGTGCCGAACAATTGCACTTAAATCGAAACATGTTTCAATGCCCTGTCTGCGGTGCAGCCATGGATACAGCTATGCAAAAAAGTCTGGTGTGCATGCATGGGCATACTTTTGACATTGCTAAACAGGGCTATGTAAACCTGTTAACAAGACCGATCCATACACATTATGACAAAACACTGTTTGAGGCACGGAGAAGGATTATTGTTGGTCACGGATTCTTTGATCCACTTATTGAAGCTCTAGCAGAACAAATAATGGGTCTTATGAATGATTCTGCTCACATTCTTGATCTTGGCTGCGGAGAGGGTTCGCATCTTGCCAAGATCTGTCAGCTTCTTGCAATCGTCCAATCAAATAACATAAGGGGGTTTGGTGCTGATCTTGCGAAGGAGGGCATTCAATCAGCAGCAAAGATCTACCCGAATCAAAATTGGCTTGTGGCTGATTTAGCTTATCCTCCGTTTAATGTTCATTTATTTGATTTTGTTTTGAACATACTTTCACCATCCAATTATCACACCTTTGATCGGATGCTTAAGCCGGGAGGATCAATAATAAAAGTTATTCCAGGTAGTGAATACCTTAGAGAACTGCGTTTTTCATTATTTGGTGAAGAAAAAACGCACTATTCCAACGCAGACACATTCAGTCTGTTTCAACAGCATTTTCCAAATGCATTGACACAAAAGATAAGTTATACGATTCCATTGAATCAGGAAGGAATCAGAGATTTGATTCAAATGACGCCGCTCACATGGAATGTTTCTGAAATGAAACGAAAACAGTGGTTAGAAAAATCGTCAGCAACAATTACGGTTGCATTTGAAATTCTTGTTGGCAGTAAGAGTCACTGATCATAATCGTTCAACTTCAATCATTAAAAATGACGTTTCACTGTAAGCACTGACTTTTTTTGAAATGAATTGATTGATTTTGGCTGAAAATGTGGTAGAATAATTTTTGTGGAGGAGAGGAATAGATATGTTGGCTGAAGAAAGGCAACAATTGATCCTGAAAATTTTAACAGAGACGCATGTTGTTAAAATGCAAGAATTGGTTCAAATGTTGGCTGCTTCCGAATCAACGATCCGCAGAGACTTACAAGAATTGGAAGGCCGTCACTTACTTCGTCGCATCCATGGCGGTGCGTCTTTATTGCGAAAGCTCAATGAAGAGCCTGACATGGAGACTAAGACGTTTAAGAATGCTCAGCAGAAGAAATCGATTGCTAAGCTGGCTGCTCAGAAAATCAAAGACAATGATTGTATCTATCTTGATGCAGGGACCACAACACTTGAAATGATACCGTTTATAAGAGCAAGAAATGTAACCGTTGTCACTAATGGACCTGCTCATGGTGATCTGCTTGTTCGAAAAAAAATAGTGTGTTATTTACTTGGCGGTCTAATGAAACCGAATACAAAGGCTATTGTCGGCAGTATTGCATTGCAGAATATTAATCTATTTCGTTTTGATACCGCATTCATTGGTGTCAATGGAATTGATTCGTCTGTAGGCTATACGACGCCCGATCCGGAAGAAGCAGCGTTAAAGCGGCGTGCGCATCAACTTGCAGCCAGTTCCTATGTCGTTGCGGACAGCAGTAAGTTCTCTGAAATATCTTTTTGCAGAATGTTTGATTTGGGCGAGGCAGCCATTATTACGGATCAAATACCCGAAAGGTGCCAATCCTTAATTACAGAGAAAACCATCGTTTATATTGCAAATCGTTCAGCAGAGTCTTAACGGAAAAAGAAATGATTCTACAATGAAATTCATGTTAAAGACGGGATTTCAGAATAATCCTGTTTTCTACAGAAACTAAAAAAGGAGTTGCACACGATGAAAATCACAGACTTAATGATCGAACGCGCAATGGTCTTGGATATGCAAGCCACGACTAAAGAAGGCGCGATTGATGAATTAATCGCTAGTTTAGAGCGGAACGGAAGAATTAATGATCCGAAGTTATTTAAAGAAATGATTTTAAAACGTGAAACACAATCAAGCACGGGGATCGGTGACGGAATTGCCATGCCGCATGCAAAAACTAAGGCTGTTAACGAAGCAACGGTTGTATTCGGCAGAAGCAAGCAGGGCATTGACTATCAAGCACTAGATGGACAGCCTTCTTATTTATTTTTCATGATCGCTGCACCAGAAGGCGCTGCGGATGTCCATCTTCAGACGCTTGCTGCATTGTCACGCTTATTGATTGATCATGAATTTGTGGAGCAGGTCAAAAATGCGAATTCGGCCGGTGAAGTCGTGAAACTTTTTAATGACAAACAGGCGGAACATGATGCTGAAGAGGCGAAGGAAAAAGCAGCAAAATCAGTTCAAACTCCGTCTCCATCCAAAGAGGAAAAATTTGTTGTTGCTGTTACCGCCTGTCCAACAGGAATTGCACATACGTATATGGCAGAAGATGCATTAAAAAAGAAAGCAAAAGAAATGGGCGTTGCCATACGTGTCGAAACGAATGGTTCTGAAGGTGCGAAACATGTGCTGACAAAGGACGAAATCGCACGTGCCGCAGGTGTTATTGTTGCTGCGGATAAGAAAATTGAAATGGCGCGTTTTGACGGGAAAAAGGTGCTTCAGACTCCGGTCAGCGATGGAATTCGCAAGCCCGAAGAATTAATTAATAAGGCGCTCAATGGACAGGCACCGGTTTATCATGCTGAAGGCGGAGCCACTGAAAACGATGCTCCGGAAGCAAATGCGTCGATTTGGAGCAGAATTTACAAAGACTTGATGAATGGTATTTCACACATGCTTCCTTTTGTTGTCGGTGGCGGTATTTTGCTTGCTATATCATTCTTATTTGAAAGACTTGGTAAAGACAATACCATTTTCCAAATGTTGAGTGCGATCGCAGGCGGCGATACTGGTGCGTTTCACTTCCTAATTGCTATTTTGGCGGGTTATATTGCGATGAGCATCGGTGATCGTCCTGCGTTGATGCCAGGTATGGTCGGTGGTTTCCTTGCAGCTTCTTCAAACGCCGGATTCCTTGGAGGTCTGGCAGCCGGCTTTCTTGCAGGTTGGGTAATCATCCTATTGAAGAAAGTATTCAGCGGTCTTCCGCGTACGTTAGACGGTTTAAAACCGATTCTTCTTTATCCTGTATTTGGTCTATTGATTACGGGTGGATTAATGTATTATATTCTTGATCCGATTTTTAAATGGGTTAACACGGGATTAATTGGCGCTCTTGATCACTTAGGCACTGGAAATGCTGTTGTACTTGGTATAGTACTTGGCGGAATGATGGCTGTTGACATGGGCGGTCCTGTTAACAAAGCCGCATATACATTTGCTATTGGTGTTTTCACGAGCAGCGGTAATACAAACGGACTTATGATGGCAGCAGTTATGGCAGGCGGAATGGTACCACCGCTCGCAATTGCCTTGGCAACCTCGCTCTTTAAACATAAATTTACTGAAGATGAACGAAAAGCAGGTATTACCAACTATATTCTTGGCCTTTCCTTTATTACTGAAGGTGCGATTCCATTTGCAGCATCTGATCCATTGCGCGTGATTGGTTCAAGTATTATTGGAGCTGCAATTGCCGGCGGTTTAACTCAGTTCTGGAACATTAACATTCCTGCACCACATGGCGGCATTTTCGTTGTCTTGCTTGGCAATCATGCAATTTTGTTCCTGATTTCAATTATTATCGGTGCTGTCATTTCAGGATTGATCTTGGGATTGTGGAAAAAGCCTGTAACCGAAAAATAATACGTTAATAAATAGATGCGTTGAAGAACGGCCGATCTTGTATCGGTCGTTTTTTGGTACTACAAAAAAATAATAGAATCAATTTGGCGGACCGGGATCTTCTGTCAAGACGGGACATGTCGTAAATTTGCCAAACAAATGCACATTATTTTAGATATCGTAATAAATATGGGTAGTTTAACAAATACTGTTTAAGAAAAAATGGAATGATTACCCGGATGTGAGTCGGATTGCTGTTTCTTAAACATAAATTGATACGAATATTTTGCATTGCATTCGCCTTCTTTACAATACTTTTTTTTCTTATGAGCGTGCTTGGTCCTATATTTATAAATTCCCGGAATTACTATGGAAAACTTGCCTTTTCATCACTTGATTTGTCTTTTATGCTGTTCTTTTATGCTGCAGTCGTTTTTCTTTTTTTTCTTTCATTTAGTCAGATTGTTACAGGCTGCTCAGAAAGACGTGTAAGAATAATCACTGTATTGTTGTTGGGTTGCATTGGGTTATTTGAGTGTTTTGTTTTCATTGCATTTGCAGGTATTCAACCTCCGGAAATTGATGGGGGTCATGTATTCATGAAGGCTTTTGATTTGCTCCAAAGAAACGCTTCCATTGGTGAAGATAGTGTTTACTTTCAAATCTACCCTAATAATATTCCGATTGCGCTGTTTCGATATATCCTCTATTGTCTCGTACCCTTTCATTCGAGTCGAGAATTATTCATCGTTGATCATGCGGTCTGTTTAACAGCGCTCAATATAGGTATTTTTTATTCTTGGAAGGTTGTTTCTCTGCTTCTTGGCCGAAGAATGGGTACAGTATTTCTGCTTCTTGTTTTGTCCTGTGCGCCAATCTTTTTTTACACACTTTACTTTTACTCAGATACACTGATGATTATGATGCCCCCGCTGCTTCTCTACATTTGGTTGCGTTATGAACAGAGGCGCCGTCCAAAGGACGTAATCCTTTTTTGTTGTCTTTTAGCTGCCGGCTGCGTTCTGCGTCAAAATCTTATTCTATTTCTCCCTGCCGTTGTTCTGTATTTAGTGCTCAGATCAAAACTGAAAACAGCGTGCACTATTGGAACGAGCGTAATCATCATATTAATGTTGATGCAGGGGGCAACAAGCAGCTTATCCAGTAAGGTACATATAGATGCCATGCCGCAATACAAAATGCCAACCACACACTGGATCATGCTGGGACTGTCTGAACAGGGTCGCTATAATATCCGCGATTTCAAGAAAACCTTTGAACAGCCAACACAGGCACAAAAAAAAGCAACCAATCTGCGTGAAATTAAGCACAGATTAACAACAAGAACTGTTTGTGGATTGCTTTATCTGTGGCTCTTAAAAGCATTTCGCGTATATGCGGACGGATCAATGGGCTACTACTGGTATATGGGAAATACTACGGGTCATTCGCTTATGTATAATTATTTTTTCGGCGGTCAGAAACAGCTTGTTTTGTTCATGGTTCAGATCTTCCATTGTTTCCATTTTATGTTGCTTTTTGGTTCGGTTATGCGTTTTTTCAGACTTAAAAAAGTGGATGTATGTTTATTAATTCAAATCATGCTATTCGGAAATTATCTTTTTTATATTTTTGTTTGGGAAGCGGAGCCGAGATACGCTTTGCTTTTTCTTTTCCCGATGCTGATTGGATCTTGCTATGGGCTTAAAGAGTTGGTGATCTTTGTGCAAAAAATACGCATGCATGCATCTTTAACGCTGCCTTGGGTGGATGCACAGCGAGGAGCAAATCTTTTGTTTGTTGTCTTTCTATGCCTTGCTGTGGCTCATCTGAAGCCAATTACTCAGAATCCGGATGTGCAGTATCACTATTCAGTTAACCAAAGTCAAAAAAAGGGAAGTATCTATGCACGCATTTCCGAACGGAATGTAGTAAGGCAAACATTTCATGCGGGCCGTAATTTTGACCATATTGCTTTAGGAAAAGCTGCTTCTGGCGGCAGAGCGAGTTATCAGGCGGCAATCAGTCCTATATATGGCACAGAACCAGAACCAAAAACAAAAAAGATCATTTCAGAGAAGGACTTAGAGAAAGACAGGCTGTCAGAGATTGTTCTTGATCGTCAATTGCCAGGAAAAAGGGATTATCAATTGACAATCTCTAAAATTTCCGGAAAAAAAGATGCCTTTCTGGATTTATCAATCCATGGTAAAGGCTTATTTGAACAGAGAGACTTATATTTAGATGGCGCTTTAATTCAAGATGCTCATACAGTCAAGGGTAAAGATCTTCAATTCCGTGTCTATAAAAAAGTACAGAAGCCATATCTAAATGTTGGCCTTTACTTCTTCTTGTTGAGCTTTCCTTTAGCTGAGCTTATCATTTTTGCGGATGTATATCGAAATCCGGAAGCAAATCCGGCAGATCTTCATCCTGATCCAGTTTAGTGATTCATAAATCAGATTAAAAATCGACGTATCAATTTTTTGGTGATGAAATCTCATCCAAAACGAGAGACGCAGGATAAGTGGTTAGAGAGAAACTGAACGTCTAATCTCCTCTATATGAGAAAAATAAAGCTGCAGAAGAAGCAGGATCAGACTGACAAAAGAATCCCTCCCCAAGTATGTAACACGAAAATCGTAGCAGATTGCTTTTTTGTTGTGAATTATTTTGCCTGAACTTAAGAAATAAATGATTATAGAAACAATTGATTTGGAGATGGAACGTGTATAGGTTAAACTTAGAATGGTGTGAATTAAATAATTGATAAAATAGGTGATTGAATTGCAAATCGGCTTAATTGGTTTAGGGAAGATGGGCTACAATTTGGCAATGAATATGTCTGAGCACAGTTTTGAAGTAAAAGCATATGACTTGTCAAAAGAAGCGGTCAAAAAAGCAAAGGAATCGAAAGGAATTGACGGATTTACTTCTCTTGGTGCGCTTGTCGGTTCCTTAGAGAAACCACGCGTGTTTTGGATGATGGTTCCTGCAGGCGATCCGACAGAGCAGACACTTTTAAATCTGTTGCCGCAGCTTGATTCGGGAGATATCGTTCTTGATGGAGGCAATTCTCGATATACAGATTCTGTTCGGCGCTATGAGTTGTGCAAGAAAAAAGGTGTGTCCTTTATGGATGTCGGCACATCGGGCGGTATGAGCGGTGCTCGAAATGGGGCCTGTGTGATGGTTGGAGGCGATCAACGCTCATTTAGCTATCTCGAACCGCTTTTTAAAGCAATATCCGTTGAGGACGGGTATCTTTACACAGGAAAAGCAGGGAGCGGTCACTTCCTGAAAATGGTTCATAACGGCGTGGAATACGGAATGATGCAATCGCTTGCTGAAGGTTTTGAAGTCCTTCAAAAAAGTGAGTTTGATTATGATAATCAAGCCGTCGCGAAGGTATGGAATCATGGATCAGTTATTCGTAGCTGGTTGGTTGAACTGCTCGAAGATGCCTTTTCAAAGGATGGAAATCTTGAAAAATTGAGCGGCGTCATGGCGTCATCGGGCGAAGGTAAATGGACTTTGGAAACTGCACTGGACATGCAGGTGCCAACGCCGGTTATTGCGCTTTCTTTGATGATGCGTTATCGTTCGCTTGAGAGTGATACGTTCTCCGGAAAAGTAGTAGCTGCGCTGCGCAATCAATTTGGCGGTCACGCAGTAGTTAAGAACTGAAATGCAGTGTATTAAAACTTGTAGCGAGAAGACTTAACTGCGGTGGCCATGAAGGCCAAGGTCCGGTGAGCAGCAGGACGGTATACTACTTGTCCATGCAGGGGTGGCTTCAACGTTGCTTCGAGATTTCTTTATTTGCCGAGCCACTCACACATTTCCTTAAATTTTTTATACTTAATCATAAAAAAAGCGTTCACCCACTAAAGGGCTGAACGCCTTTTTTTCAGTTCAAAAGAGCCGGCGTACAAGTTCTTTAACTGGAGGGACGGGATCTTCTAATTTGTGTGTTTCAATTAATGATTTCGCCGTGAAAGCTGCATATCCTTGCATTTCGGCAGAAATGATTTTTCCTGGTAACGGTGCGTCATTTTGATCGACGAGTATGTCTAGAAGTACGGGAACCTGTGCCGTGCGTGCTTCCTGAAATGCAGGATGGAGTTGGTCAAAGGTTTCGACACGCATGCCTTTGCCTCCACATGCCTGGGCAACTTGTGCAAAGTTAATGTCCTGCATGTCGATCCCATAATTAAGTTCTCCGGCTGATTGTTGTTCATATTTTATAAAACCAAGTTGCCGGTTATTGAGAATAACAACGATAATTGGCCATTTATACTGAACGGCCGTTGCGAAATCCTGCATCACCATTGCAAAACCGCCGTCCCCACAAATGGCGATCGCCTGTCGATCAGGATATGCATGCTTCGCCGCCATTGCTCCCGGGACGCCGCACCCCATCATACCCAGCCAAGATGAAACAATAAAATCTTGATTTTTATTTAGGTTCAAATAGCGTGGCGCCCATATAGTCGCTGTGCCGACATCGACGGAGAAGATCGCGTCATCCTCGGCAATACCTTCAATGGCTGACATGACTGCTTCGGGAGCGATTGGCGATTGGGTTTTCTTTTTATCTTCTTCAATCCATTTTCGCCATTTGCTCATATTTTCCTGACAATGTTTAAGAAAAGGGCGATCAGAAACAGGGATCAAATGTTCGGTCAAGTGGTTAAGTGCGTCTGCTGCGTCTCCTAGAATGCCGACATTTACCGCATATCGCTTTCCAAGATGTATTGGATCAATATCAATCTGAACACATTTCGCGTGATCAGGAAGATAATTCTGATACGGGTAATCTGTGCCAATCAAAAGTAACAAATCTGCTGATTTCATTGCCTCATAAGCTGGTTTAGTGCCTAATCGGCCGATATTTCCAAGAAAATTAGGATGAAGGTCCGGGAAGCCCCCTTTTCCGCGAAGTGAAATGGCAACAGGAGCTGAAATACGTTCGGCCAAATCAACTAATTCAGCGCTTGCGTATTTTGCGCCTACACCGGCGAGAATGACTGGATTTTTACTTTTATTAATGAGGGTAACTGCCTGACTAAGGTCGTCACTATTTAATCCGGGTTTTTTCTCCTCGAAAATTGTGGACAGCTGCATTTCATCATCAGGGATTTCACCCAAAACAAGATCGTCCGGAATCATCACGACAGAAACGCCGCGCTGTTGGTAAGCACTGCGGATGGCTTGATTAATCACGATTGGTAATGTTTCGCTGCTTGCGACAACTTTATTGTAAACCGCTACATCCTCAAAGAGCTGATGCATATTCATTTCTTGAAAATAGTCGGTTCCTGTTAATGTTGTAACGGTATGACCAACGAGGACCAGCATTGGCACATGATCCAATTTTGCATCATACATACCGCCCAGGAGATGAATGGCTCCGGGACCGTTAATCGCAAGACAAACACCTATTTTCCCTGTAAGTTTCGCATAAGATGAAGCTGCGAGCGAGGCAACCTCTTCATGACGGACAAGATAGAAGTCAATCTCATCTTTATGCTTTCTGAGCGATTCAACAACTCGGTCAATGGAACCGCCAGGCATACCATACACGTGGTCAATTCCCCATTTTGAAAGGCAGCGCACAAGCGCTTCTCCAGCCTGAATTTTTCCCATAGCTTAACCTCCGATATTAGATTAGTGACGTTTTCTTTATTAGGTTTTGCCCATTCGGTTATTTTATGAGTAAGATTATAAAGAATTAAATGGAAAATAGGGTTGTGTTTTAAAACAAAAAAACGCTCACTTGGGATAAACCCAAAGAGCGTTTTGAATGAGAAATGAAATTTATAAAAATCTACGCACGACTGTTTTCATTGGAGGCATCTTTTCCAATTTGTGATTTTCAGCAATCGACTTGGCAGTGAAACGAGCATAACCTTTTGCTTCGTCCATAACAATTTTTCCTGGGAGCGGAGCAGCGTCGACATCGACGACTACATCTAATATGACCGGAACATTGGAAGCTTTTGCCTGTTCAAGAGCAGGTTGCAGGTCGTCGTATTTTTCAACACGGAAGCCCTTGCCACCGCATGCTTCAGCAAATTTAGCATAGTCAATATCTCCGAAGTCGACAGCATATTTTAGCTGACCGGCAGATTGTTGTTCATATTTAATAAATGCCAGTTGTTTGTTATTGAGGATAACAACGATAATTGGCAGCTTGTAGTGGACAGCAGTGACAAAGTCCTGCATAACCATAGCAAATGCACCATCTCCGCTAATCGCAATAGCCTGGCGATCTGGAAATGCCTGCTTGGCCGCAATTGCGCCTGGAAGACCGCACCCCATCGTTCCCAACCAAGCTGATACAATGAAATCCTGTTTTTCGGAAACCTTGAGATAACGGGTCGACCAAACAGTTGACGTACCGACATCAACCGAATAAATGGTGTCGTCTTCTGAAATCGATTCGATTGCTGACATAAGCGCTTCAGGAGCAATAGGTGTTTGTTTCTTCTCCTGATCTTCATCCATCCACTTCCACCATGTAGCCATCTTGCTTTGGCAGGTCTTCAAGAACGGACGTTCATTAACAGGCGTAACATGATCATTTAAATAAGCGATCGCTTCAGCAGCATCACCAACAACTCCGACAGTTACAGAATAGCGTTTGCCAATCTTAATTGGATCGATATCAATTTGAACGCATTTTGCACCTTCCGGCAGATAAGCTGCGTATGGATAATCGGTACCAATCATGATCAGCAGATCCGAGTTCTTCATTGCTTCATAAGCAGGTTTGGTACCGATTTTACCGATATTTCCAATGAAATTCGGGTGATCATCAGAAATAGCGCCTTTGCCTGGTAGGGTTACAGCGACAGGAGCTGAAATGCGTTCGGAAAACGCCCTTAATTCCTTCTTAGCGTTTTTTGCACCGACTCCTGCTAAAATAACCGGATTACTTGCGCTATTGATCAATGCTACCGCATTATTTAAATCATTCTGAACAAGACCAGGTACTTTCTTTTCAAAAACAGTGGAGAGTTGTGGGGCGTTGTCTGAAATTTCTCCCATTGCAATGTCGTCCGGAATTGAAAGTACGGCCACACCGCGTTCTTGATAAGCGGTACGAATGGCTTGATTAACGACAACCGGGAAACTTTCCGCACTGGTAATTTTCTTGTTATATACAGCGACATCCTTAAACAGTTCAACCGTATCAACCTCTTGAAAATAATCGGTACCGGTTAAACGTGCAGGAATATGCCCAACCAATACAAGCATCGGCACATGATCCATTTTTGCATCATACATGCCATTCAACAGATGGATGGCACCAGGACCGCCGATGGCAAGAGAAACACCGATTTTTCCGGTGAGTTTAGAATATGCCGCAGCTGCCAACGACGCAACTTCCTCGTGTCGTACGGTGTAAAATTTGATTTTGCTTTCTTCTTTACGTAATGCTTCAACCATTGAGTCGATTGAATCGCCTGGGATTCCATAAATATGATCGATACCCCAGTTTTCCAGTAGCTTCACTACTGCCTCACTAGCTTTTACTTTTCCCATAATGGGTTCCTCCTCAGAATCAAACTGTTTTCTTTTTCTTAAAAAATAATGGGCATCATTTTTCAAGAATTCTATTTATATAATTGTGACAACAAATTGAACCTTATGTGTATATTTTATGACTTTTGATAAAAAATGCAAATTGATTTGCTCAATTTACTGTAAATAATTTTTCGGACTGTATTTTTTTAACGATTTACTATGCCTATAATAGGTGGGAGTGAAAGGAGAAGATCGTTATGAGTTTTGTTTCGATTATTGCTACAGATAAATGGATTTCCGCTGTGAGTGACAGCAATCTGCTGGAGGTCAGCGAGAAAGGGGACATGAAACGATGTTTAGGAAATAAACCGAGTTTCACCCGAATATCAAAGAGGCAATTTATCGCGTGTACAGGGAGTGCGGCACTGTTAAATAGGATTAAACACAATATGCCATTCAAATTCCAACCATATGTTGTTAATGAAGCACTTCTTTCGGAGCTTGAGCAAGAGGTGAAAAAATTTTCGACTGAGCGGCAGGATGTGCTGCTTGTTATTGCAGATCTTGCAGAAAAAAGTATTTGCCGGATGATCTCCAATCGAAAAGATGATGATTGGGTCAGTATCGTTCCAGAACGAGGAAGGGCGGGTACCCTTTTTCTTGCTGGAAAAGAGATCGATGAACAGAAAATCAAATTCATCTATGAAGAATGCAACCGCATGCTTGGAAGCAAGCAAAGAGATTTGAAAAATGTTATTATTGTCCAAAAAAAATTAAATCGATTGGCGATGAAATTTGATTCGTCAATCGGTTCACGTGTGTTTCAGTTAACAATCAAAGCTGATTAAGATTGAGACAAAATTCGACTGTGTCTTTATTTTTTACTATGATCTTCTTCGCAACACTGCTCATTCCATTAGTCAATGTTGCAATCGGCGGATGGATGCCGTATCTTATGAATCCGAAAATGATGGGCAGAGTGAAGAACTGGAGTACGCCGATTTTAATACTTTCTCAATCACTGACACTTGGAATGATTACCTTATCCTTCCCAGCCTACTTGTCTGTTGAGTCCTTATTTCTGGTTGTAGGTGTTGTGACCGTATTCTCAGCCTTCCACTATTATTTTTTGTACCGCCGGATACCTTAAGCATGAGCAAAGAACAAAACCCATGAAGCTGGAGCTCTTAGAACCGTCCGGAGCGAAAGATTGAAAGAAGCACGATCATGAACATGAAAAGTACAATGGTTACCGCAATGCCGATAATGGGTACATTTGTAATCAGTGAACGCGAGCCAAATGTTTCACCAAGAATAATACTCGCCAAAATAATACTAAGTGAGAGCAGCATTATACTAAATGAGATCCGATTTGCAGCACGGTCAAGTTTGGCAAGCAAAACTTCCAGTTGAGGCAATTTCATTTCGACACGTGTTTTGCCTTTATATAAATGCGTTAAGGTTTTTCGTAAAAGTGAGGGCAGACGCATGCTGTTTTCAACAACGTCATAACCGTTCATTAAGATCTTCTTTGAAAGTTCAGAGGGGTCCAGTCGTCGAATCAAAAGCCGCTGCCCATATGGCTCAGCGAGTTCAAGGATGTTCGTGTCGCTATCTAGACTTGTAATCAAGCCTTCCAAAGTGATCAGTGCCTTGCCGAGGAGTGTGTAATTTTTGGGTATGCCTATATGGTGCTTTTTGGTAACAGCGAAGACATCGGAAATGACTTTGCCGATATGAACTTCTTTAAAAGGCAGGCGATAGTATTTTTCACGAAGTCCTTCCAAATCACCTTTTAACTGACGTTCATTCAAGTCATCCGGCATAACGGTCATTGTAGAGATCGTACGAAAAAGCAATTCGGTATTTCCTTTCATCAGACCAATGATTAAATTACCGAAGTCACGTTTCATTGACTCATTTAAATGTCCGACTTGTCCAAAATCAATGTACCCGATTTTATTATCAGGGAAGAAGAACAGATTGCCCGGATGCGGGTCACCGTGAAATATACCGCAAATCAATGCTTGATCAAGAAATGACCGAACAAGCCGCTCACAGATGATTTTATTTGATACATCCTTTGGAGGACGATTGATCAATTCTTCATATTTATAACCGTGAACATAGTCAAGAGTTAGAACTTTGGCTGTTGAATAGTCACGATAGACCTTGGGAATGATTACATTCACGTCACTTTTAAAAAAATCATACAATTTCTCAGTTGTTCGTGCTTCCATTGTATAATCAAGTTCGCTGCGGATTGCCAGCGAAAATTCTTCAACTAAATCGGTGATTTGATATGTTCTTGCCCATTCATAGCGTTTTTCAACGAGAGAAGCAAGATCCCAGAGGATTTCAATATCGTTTTCAACAACTGATTCTATATCAGGACGTCGTATCTTAACTGCGACTTCTTCACCGGTTATTAATTTTGCATGATGTGCCTGGGCGATGGAGGCAGCGGCAATACACTGCTCATCAAATTGCGCAAAAACATCAGTAACCGCTGTACCGAATTCTTGCTGCATGATCTGTTTGACTGATTGTGCATTGATTGGAGTAACACGATCTTGGAGTCCGCGCATTGCTTCGGCAATTTGTTCTGGTAAAATATCAGTTCTGAGGCTCAGCAGCTGTCCAAGCTTAATAAAGGTCGGTCCCAATTCTTCAAGCATCAAGCGGATACGCTGCCCAAGTGACTTCTGATCGTTTCCATTTCCTGAGAAATCGGAAACAATCTGTCTCGGTAAAGAGAGTAAGTGGAACAGACCGACATCTTTTACAATATAACCAAAGCCATATTTCACGAGAACGGAAACAATTTCTTGGTATCTTTTAATATGGCGTATATGTTTTCCAATCATCGCATTCACCTAATGCAGGTTAGTCTTCGCTGCTATCTCTCTTAGATACTGTTTGCTTTAATCCCGTGAGTTCATTTTCTAAAAGCGTTAATTTTTCTTTGAGATTCGCGTACTCTTCCTGTGTCACAAAGCCAAGATCCTTGATTGCATCGACGACGTCCTGATGTAACTCAGTACGCCACTTGTCCGTATTCTCTTTTCCCTTTTCATTGAAGGATTCTAAAAGTGATTTTGCTTCATCTGCCGCTGCACCACCACTTTTGGACAGGTCATTTAAAAATTTCTCTGCTTTTTCTTTGCTGGCAATGGTCGCCCCAAGCCCGATAAGAAAACTTTTCTTCAAAAAATCATTCATCGCTTAATCCCTCCTTGTTCTTTTCTTCATTTTAACCGACTTAGCGGGTCATGTATACGAAATTGTCATTTCTAATTATGCAGGAAACCGTAACCAAGTGAAAAAAAGCCCGAAAGGTTCTTTCGGGCTTTCAGCATGATTAACGCATCGGCAGTAGCGATTATTTAATTGACCGGAAAACACCGATCACTTTACCAAGAATAACACAAGTATCCAGCAGGATGGGGTTCATTGATGGGTTTTCCGGTTGAAGTCTTATATGATCGTTTTCTTTAAAAAAGCGTTTAACTGTAGCCTCATCTTCATCAGTCATAGCAACGACAATTTCGCCATTCTCTGCAGTCTGCTGTTGACGGACAATAACTTTGTCGCCGTCAAGAATGCCGGCGTTAATCATGCTTTCACCGGATACATTGAGAATAAATGCATCTTCATCCTCGACCATTGAGCTTGGAACAGGAAAATATTCTTCAATATTTTCAACAGCGCTAATAGGAAGCCCGGCCGTTACCTTGCCAATCACGGGGATGTTTACTGTTTTTTCCGTATAGATATCTCCGTCATGATCAAGAACTTCAATCGCTCTGGGTTTTGTAGGATCACGCCGAATAAAACCTTTTTTCTCAAGTCTTTCAAGATGACCATGTACTGTAGAACTGGATGCTAATCCGACGGCATCGCATATCTCGCGAACTGATGGTGGATAGCCCTTGATCGCAACTTCATGCTTAATAAAATCCAGTATAGATTGCTGCCGATTTGAGAGTTTCATGATACTTCTCCTTTTCCTTATCTTGACAACAGTATATCATTTGAAAAATGCATATGCAAACGTTTGTTCTAAAATAAATATTGACACAAATATACGTTCGTAATAAAATGAATAAAACGAACAAACGTTCCTGGGAACGAACATTCCTACAAGGGGGAAATCAAATGAACACTCATGCAAATAATAAAACGAAGGGCATTTCTTTTATTGTATTGTTTTGTATTATGACAGTTATTCTTTTTTTTACTTTAACAAACACGGTTGCCGCTGATCAAAATAATTATGTCAAGATTACGGTAAAGTCAGGTGATTCATTGTGGTCAATCGCTACAACCTATCATGCTGATAATTCAAGACTTTCAAAACACGCATTTGTGGCCTGGGTCAAAGACAATAATGGTTTAGTGCGCGACCGAATTGTTCCGAATCAGAAACTGATCATCCCTGTAACGGCCCATCAATTAACAAAGCGCTAAAAATTGATGCTATAAAATTGGCAAAGAAAATATTTTATGCTATACTGTTATATAACAAGGGGGCGCAATTGGCAATGTACTGCTACAACTGCCTTTTCCCTTTTGATCTTTTATTTGTGATTTCGAAGTTCTATTCCATTAATGATTATCTTTATCATTAATGGCCATTTTTCATCCTCCTTCAGAAGAAAGCATTTCTTATTTTATAAGGATCGCTTTCTTTTTTTTACTGAAAATGTTGTGGGAACTTATGTTTCATGAGGATGAGGTTGACCTGAATTCGCGTGATAGTGTAAACTGAACTATGGACATTTGACACAAGGAGGAAGCAGACGCATGCTCTGGTTATACATACTCGTGGGCGTGATTTGCCTAGCAGCCGGATTGATCCTCGGCTTTTTGATCGCCCGTAGATATATGATGAATTATCTAAAAAAGAATCCGCCAATTAATGAAAATATGCTGCGTGTTATGATGGCTCAAATGGGTCAGCAGCCGTCGCAGAAGAAAATTAATCAGATGATGAAAGCGATCAATCATCAAATGAAATGAGTATTGAACCCCCATGAATTTAACTGTTTATGGGGGTTTTGCAATAGGAATTTAGTAGCGATAATTGACGCTCTGTTAGAGTAAGATAATCAAGCTGCTTTTACCGATGCAGCTCCTTTCTGCAGACAGTTTTGAAAGCGCTATAATATTTATGGAGTCGGTCGAAAAAACAAGCTCTATGAATGAGGGAAGCTCCCTGATTATATGAATGGAGGTCACAGAAGAAGAACACATCTTCGAAGAATATTAAATATTTTTTAACGTATAGATGTCTAGACATGTACTTCTAATAAGTGATAAAATAAAAGAAAAAAGGAAGCGATCACATGACGACTAAAATTGAAGGATGTTCTATTTACAGTAAAAATGAATGGTTGGAAAAAAGCAGCCTTCTGATCGACAAAGACAAGATTATCAGCATCGGTACAAGCGAAAGCCTGACGGTAGATCAAACACTGCAGTTCCCTTCAACCTACAAGTGTTTACCGGGCATGATTGATATGCACATTCATGGCGCAAACGGTGCAGATACTATGGATGCAACTCCTGAGGCATTGAGTACGATTGCTGCTGCGCTTGCTAAAGAGGGGACAACATCGTTCTTAGCGACAACGATTACGCAGTCTGTTCCATTAATTGAAAAAGCCTTAGTAAATGCCGGAGAAACAATCGGTCATCAGAAGCCGGGAGAGGCGGAAATTATCGGCATTCATTTGGAAGGACCATTTATTAATAAAGAAAAGACTGGTGCACAGCCTGAAGCGTATATTCTTGAACCCGACTCTGATCTGTTCGACCATTGGCAAAATCTGTGCGGGAACCGCATTAAGGAAGTGACGATGGCACCGGAAGTTAAAGGTGGATTAGATTTTATTCGTCATTTAAAAAAACAAAAGGTTATTGCATCAATTGGCCACACGAACGGTGTTGATGAGGACGTAATCCGGGCGATTGATGCAGGTGCGACACAAGTGACGCACCTGTACAATGGAATGAGAGGAATGCATCATCGCGAGCCGGGAATCCTTGGCGGGGCACTGCTGCATCATGATTTATACACTGAGTTAATTTGCGACGGACATCATGTATGTCAAGGGATGGTGAATCTTGCCTATAAATTGAAGGGCAGTGACCGAATGATATTGATCACCGATTCTATGCGTGCAAAATGCCTGAATAAAGGCGTTTACGATCTGGGCGGTCAAGACGTATTTGTTGATAACGGACTTGCTTTGCTTAAAGACGGTACGATTGCAGGCAGTGTATTAAAAATGAAGGATTCCTTGCGAAATATTCTCGCCTTTACTGATGCCACACTGAGCGATGTTGTACAAATGGGGGCAATTAATCCGGCACTTCAATGCGGTGTTTTTGATCGTAAGGGATCAATTGAGAACGGAAAAGATGCCGATCTGATTATTCTGAATGAACAAAATGAACTCGTGCTGACAATTTGTCGCGGCACGATTGCTTATCAAAAGAAAGAGGTGCATTAAGAATGCAAGTTATTGCCGTTAAGGATAAAAATGAAATGAGCCGAAAAGCAGCGGAATTAATTATAGAAACCGTTCGTCAAAAACCAAACGCCGTTCTTGGACTTGCGACCGGAGGAACTCCTGAAGGGACATACAGGGAACTTGTTGCCGATCATCGGCAAAACGGAACAAGTTATCAACAGGTAACGACGGTAAACCTTGATGAATATGCCGGTATTGATCCAAAGGATCCGAACAGTTATCACGCCTATATGGCAAGCCATTTTTTTAATCATGTTGATCTTCCTGAGAACCAGAGCTATCTCCCAAACAGCTTCGATTTGTCAGAGAAGGAATCCAAACGCTATGATGATTTGATCGCCAGTCTCGGAGGTGTCGATCTTCAACTGCTTGGAATCGGCCGCAATGGTCACATTGGATTTAATGAACCGGGGACCCCTTTAACAATTGGCACACATATAGTACAATTAACGGATTCAACACGTAAAGCAAACGCTCGTTATTTTGGAAGTCTCTCGGAAGTACCTGAGCGAGCCGTTACAATGGGTATCGGAACGATTTTAAAAAGCAAGAGAATTCTATTGATTGCATCCGGGGAGGAAAAAGCTGAGGCAGTGAGCAAGCTGGTTCACGCATCCAGACCAGACAGCAGCTTTCCTGCATCTGCGCTTACAGCGCATCCTGATGTTACCGTGATTGCCGATGAACCTGCATTATCTCTAATATCATTGAACAAGGATTGATAAAATGATTGACCGTAAATCCCCAGTACCGATGTATTATCAAATTGAACAATACATTGAGCAGTTGATTGAAAGCAGGAATTTGAAATCCGGTGATCAAATTCCTTCGGAACGAGAATTTACCGATCAATTTCACGTATCGAGAATGACTGTGCGGCAGGCTGTCATGAATTTGGTACATTCGGGTGTACTTGTCCGTATTAAAGGAAAAGGCACATTTGTTTCGAATCAGAACAAAATAGAAAAATCGCTGCTTGGATTAAACGGATTCTCAGAAGATATGATCAGCCGAGGAATGAAGCCCGGCAGCTTTATGATGAGTTTTGCTCGCATACGTGCAGCCGCCAAAGTAGCGGATCGTCTTGCATTAGACGAGCATGACGATGTCTTTGAGATCAAACGAACACGATTTGCCGATGACGAGCCAATGGCGATTGAAACCTCATACATTCCGGCTAAAATGGTGCCCGATCTAACAGAGGATCAAGTCAGTCCATCACTTTATCAATATATTGAACGGCAGTGCGGGCTTCCTTTTGATCATGCTGTTCAATCGATTGAAGCATCGGTGGTTACGGCTGAGGAAGCAAAGATACTGGCTATTCCAAAAGGTTCTCCAATTCTATTAATCGAGCGCTGTTCCTATTTAAAGAACGGACGTCCAATTGAATTGACAAAATCATTATTCCGAGCCGACCGTTATAAATTTATGGTGAAGCTTCCTAGAGGATAAGCATTTAATTGTGCTTATTCTTTTTTATTTAATATTAATACATCGTATGTAGGTTGGCGTTTATTGATGGACGAGCAAGTCATTATAGATAAGAAATACTTATCGATTAAATTCGATTAAATAAAATTTACTTAATCAAACAGTTCCTTTATGATTAAATTAGGGAATTATGTAAAAACAAACGGGATGGTGACAGCATGGAGGCAGCTGCAGAAACAAGGGCAATAACAAAAAATGATTTTTTCAATGCGCGCAACACATTTAAGAGCAATGGAAAAACGATTAATTTTTATCAATTGACTGCTTTGTCAAATTATGGAGATGTGGAGAGGCTTCCTTATTCAATAAAAGTTTTACTGGAGGCTGTTCTGCGGCAATGTGATGGAAAAGTGATCAAAAGAAAGCATGTGGAAAATTTAGCGAAGTGGGGAACGTCGAAACTCAATAAGAACATTGACGTTCCATTTAATCCTTCTCGGATTATTCTTCAGGATTTTACCGGTGTACCTGCGGTTGTCGATTTGGCTTCACTGCGCAAAGCAATGGCCGATTTAGGTGGGGATCCGGAAAAAATTAATCCGGAAAAACCGGTCGATTTGGTTGTCGATCACTCGGTTCAAGTTGACCAGTTTGGAACAAATCAAGCACTGCGTTTTAATATGGAGCGGGAATTTGAACGAAATGAAGAACGGTATAAATTTTTAAAATGGGCTCAATCCTCGTTTGAAAATTTTCGGGCGGTACCTCCTGCTACTGGCATTGTCCATCAAGTGAATCTTGAATATCTGGCTTCTGTTGTTCATGCGGTAGATGACGAAAATGGAGAACTAGTGGCATTTCCGGATACATTGGTCGGAACGGATTCGCATACGACGATGATCAATGGGTTAGGCGTTCTCGGATGGGGCGTCGGAGGTATTGAAGCCGAAGCAGGTATGCTCGGACAGCCATCCTATTTTCCGGTTCCCGATGTGATCGGTGTTCGAATTGTCGGCAGCCTCCCAGACGGAGCAACCGCCACTGATTTGGCGCTCCGAGTGACCCAGCTCCTGCGTGAAGAGAGTGTCGTCGGTAAATTTGTTGAATTCTTTGGTCCAAGTCTCTCTTATATGTCACTCGCTGATCGCGCAACAGTTTCCAATATGTCACCTGAAAACGGTGCAACGGCAACATTTTTCCCGGTAGACCAAGTCACTTTAGATTACTTACGTCTTACAGGGCGATCGGAAGAACAGGTCCAACTTGTAGAAGATTATTGCAAAGTAAACGGAATTTTCTACACACCAGAGGCAAAGGATCCTCATTTTACAAAGGTATTGGAGCTGGATCTGTCTGAAGTCCAATCGTCATTGGCCGGGCCAAAACGTCCGCAAGATCGAATTGCGTTAACTGGAATGAAGGATGAGTTTGAAGCCTCGTTAACTCGTCCTGCAGGAAATCGCGGATTTGGTCTTAAAAAAGAAGAATTGACTAAAACAGCCGATGCTGTGTTTACCGACGGATCAAAAGAAAAATTAAGTACAGGTGCTGTTGTCATTGCCGCAATTACGAGCTGTACGAATACAAGCAATCCAAGTGTTATGATTGGAGCCGGATTAGTTGCCAAAAAAGCGGTAGAAAAGGGATTAACCGTTCCGAAATATGTAAAGACGAGCCTTGCCCCAGGTTCTAAAGTAGTAACCGACTATTTGGAAAAGGCAGGACTTATTCCTTATCTTGAAAAATTAGGATTTAACGTGGTTGGTTACGGATGTACCACATGTATTGGAAATTCGGGACCGCTTCCGCAAGCAGTGGAGAAAGCAATCATTGATCAGGACCTCACTGTTTCTGCTGTTTTATCTGGTAACCGTAACTTCGAAGGACGTATTCATCCGCTGATTCGTGCCAACTATCTTGCTTCTCCGCCGCTTGTTGTGGCCTATGCCTTGGCAGGAACAGTTGATTTTGATATGGTACACGATTCATTTGGAAAAGACCAACAGGGAGCAGATGTTTTCTTTAAAGACATCTGGCCGTCAAGCGACGAAATAGAAGAAGTCATGAACCGTTCCGTTGGACCTGAAAGTTTTAAGAAGGAATATAAACGTGTTTTTATTGAAAATGATCGTTGGAACGCCATCCAGACAAGCGAAGGAGAGCTGTATGAATGGGATAAGGAATCTACCTATATTCAAAATCCGCCTTTTTTTGAAAATCTTTCTGCAGAATTAAATCAGATTAAACCGCTTGAAGCCATGCGAGTTATTGGAAAATTCGGCGACTCGGTGACAACCGACCATATTTCACCGGCCGGTTCAATTGCACCTAAAAGTCCTGCAGGACAGTATCTGCTGGAGAAAGGTGTTAAGATCTACGACTTTAACTCGTACGGTTCCAGACGGGGCAACCATGAAGTCATGATGCGCGGTACGTTTGCAAATGTGCGGATTCGTAATCAAATTGCCCCGGGCACAGAAGGTGGCTATACAACCTACTGGCCGACTCATGAATTGATGCCGATCTACGACGCTGCGATGAACTACAAAAAAAACGGTACGGACTTGGTTGTACTGGCAGGCAAAGATTACGGTATGGGGAGTTCAAGAGATTGGGCAGCAAAAGGAACCAATTTATTAGGAATTAAAGCAGTTATTGCACAAAGTTATGAGCGGATTCATCGAAGTAATCTGGTGATGATGGGGGTACTTCCTTTGCAATTCAGTAAAGGACAAAGTGCTGATTCACTTGGATTGACCGGAGAAGAAGCCATCACTGTCTCAATAGACGAAAATGTAAAACCTGGTGATTCCGTTCAGGCAAAAGCAGTAACCTCTGATGGCGGAGCAATTGGATTTGACGTGATTGTTCGTTTCGACAGTGAAGTTGAAATTGATTATTATCGCAATGGCGGCATTCTCCAAACCGTTCTCAGAAAAAAACTTGCTGAATAATTTATTTTCACTCAATGTATCATTTGTTCAGAATGGGGCAAAATAGTGAGCGAAGGAGTTCATTTAGTGCCTTCAGACATTCGGATTTTTTTCGAGGGAGTGGGTTCCGTTGGAAAGATCTATGATTGATCCCATGGTCTTCACAAAGTTCTTTTTTTAAAGGATTTCCGGAAAAGATTCGATTTGGATGAAAAAACTTCATATGACTTCTTCAACAAAAAAGAGGCTGTCCTTTTTAAAGGACAGCCTCTTTCAATGATTAATTCATTTGCTTCGGTAGATCAAATAGGAAAGCGATCAGTGCGCACATGCCGCGGTCAAAATTCTGCAAGTGAAAATGCTCATTCGGCGCATGAAAATTTTCACTGTCTAACCCAAAGCCCATGAGTATCGGGGCAAGACCCAGCTTGTCATGAAATGTAGTGACAATCGGGACAGATCCGCCCTGCTGAGAAAGAATTGCTTTCGTGTGAAACGCTTCTTCGAGGGCATTATGTGCAGCTTTGAGAGCCGGATGATCAATGGGCATGCTGAATGGTTCTGCATGATCCATCAATTCAGCATTCAACTTAACACCGGCAGGAAGATGTTCTCTGAGATGCTTTTTGATCAGAGCACCAATGAGTGCCGGATCCTGATCAGGAACAAGTCTGCATGTGATTTTTGCCGTTGCTGTCGAAGGAATAACCGTTTTTAAACCCTCACCCTGGAATCCACCGAAGAGACCATTTAATTCTAATGTTGGCCGCGACCATATACGTGCGACAGTAGAATATCCTTCTTCACCATATAAAGAGGAAACATCAAGTTCCTTTTTTAATGCTTCATCATCAGACAACGTTGCACACGTGATTCGTTCTTCCTCGGGAAGTGGTTTGACTTGATCATAAAATCCATCGATGGTAACATGTCCTTTTTTATCATGCAGGCTGCCCAGAAGTTCAATCATTGCGTGGAGGGTATTTTGAACAGCACCTCCATATACGCCTGAATGCAGATCACTTTTGGGACCTTGAAGACGAACTTCGAGCCCGCAGATTCCGCGAAGTGCGTAGCTTACGGCCGGCTGATCCATACTTATCATCGTAGTATCTGAAACAAGCAGGACATCGGCTTTAAGCAAATCAAGATGATGATCAACGAAATCATCAAGATGTGCACTGCCGATCTCTTCTTCACCTTCGAAGCAGAATTTAAGATTAACTGGCAACTCTCCTCTTGCTTCAAGGATGACTTCAGCCATTTTTGCAAGCATAAATACCTGTCCTTTATCATCGCTCGTTCCGCGCCCATAAATAATATTATCCTTGATGACCGGTTTAAATGGATCTGTGTTCCATTTGTCAATCGGATCGACAGGCTGTACGTCGTAATGCCCATAACATAAAACGGTCGGCTTGTCCTGAGCTTTAAGATAATCTGCGTAGATGACCGGATGTCCTGCCGTTTCCATAATCTGCACATGTTCAAGTCCACCTTTTGTTAAATCGGTGGCAAGCCATTGTGCAGCCTTCCTCATATCTGCATGATGCGTTGGATCGGAACTGATGCTTGGAATTGAAAGAAATTCAATCATTTGTTTTAAGTATCGATTTCTATTTTTTTGCAAGATATCGTCGATTTGCTGATCCACGGAAAAGCCTCCCTTATTAAAATAACTTCTCTATTGTAGCAGATTGATTCAGTGTAAGACAAAGTGACAATTTGATGTGTTTGAAAAAATAAATTTTAGGCAATAATACGCATATAACAAAAGATTCACATAATTTACGCTTATTCAAAAAGATATGGTAAACTAATATAAATGATGGATAAGCAGAAAGGTGGGCTTGAGATGAGAAAACGAGATAGCATAAAAGAATTGATACAAAAAAACAAGTCTGAAATTCTCAGAGATGAGAAACTTTTAGAAAAAATTGAAGTAAAGATCGACAATAGACATGCTGTCAAGTAAGGTACGGAAAAATGATAACGGATTCAATACGACAGTAAATAAAAAAACAGCGTTCATTCGCTGTTTTTTATTTTTCCTTAGGATTCCTATGTTAAAATAATTACTGTTCTTTTCATGTGAGTTTAGGAGTGAAAAAGATGGCACAAAAAGAAATTCAAGTCGTTCCCTATAACGAGGGCTGGGTAAACGAATATAAAAGAGAAGCTGCACGTATCGCACCTATTATCGGAGCAAATTTGCATGCAATTCATCATATTGGAAGCACAGCAATCCCCGGAATAGCCGCTAAACCGACAATTGACATTCTTGCCGAAGTGCAACGTTTGGACAATGTTGATCCTATCCAAACAAGATTTTCAAGATTAGGTTATGAGTCATTTGGCGAGTACGGTATTCGCGGACGCAGGTATTTTGTGAAAAAAGATGGGCTGGGAAATCATTTGATTCATCTTCATGTATTTGAAGAGAATACGGAAAATGTCATCAGACATTTAGCTTTTCGCGATTATCTGAAAACGCATGATGATGATGCAGCTTTTTACGGCCAATTAAAGCTCGAGCTGGCTAAGCAATTTGCTGATGATCGCGAAAGCTATTCAATAGGGAAAAGCGAAGCATGCAAACGAATTGAGCAGATTGCTCTGCAATGGTGGTATGATGCATAATGCGAGGTAAGAGGGGTGCAGGCTATTAAAAAGAGAGTTATTTACAGTGTTGTTGCACTATTAGCGGTTATTGTCATATCCATTCCACTATTTTTCCTGTATTTTGAAAAGAGTACTACACCGCAAAAAAAACCGGAACTGTTGAACTATAAAATCGTTGCATTGGGCGATTCATTGACAGAAGGAATAGGAGACCTGGAAAATCAAGGCTATGTGGGGGCAACATATAAAGCACTTAAGAAAAAGAAAAATGTTAAGCATGTAATAATACGGGATTTAGGGCATCAAGGCGACACATCCTCAGACCTGTTGAAAAAATTAAAACAGCCTAAATTTATTGAATCAATTAAGGAATCAAATACGGTATTCCTGACGATTGGCGGCAATGATCTTGTTCATGTTTTTAAACAACATTTTCTTAACCTTCGTCAAAGTGATTTTACAAATCAGCGCAAGATTTTTTCATCGAATTTGAAGAAAATATTGCATGAAATCCGTCAGTTGAATCCGGATGCGCCTATCTATTATTTTGGTCTCTATAATCCGTTCGAAGATTATTTGGGAAAAGCGAATAAAGACTTTGTTCCGATTCTCAATGAATGGAATGCAAACAGCAAACAGATCGGCAAAAATTTTGAACCCATCTCTTTTGTGCCGACCAGCGATCTGTTTAAAGGAAAAACCGACAGTCTGCTCTATGATGATCACTTTCATCCCAATAAAGAAGGCTATGCAAAAATGTCTCAACGTTTGCTTCAGTATATTAATAAAAGTAATGCGAATAAACAGCACTGATCAATACGTTCCCATGAATAAGACAATGGACAAGGGATTGTCGGTTTCTCAGCGGGAGCATATAATCAGATTATAAAGTATTGAGGGGGAACCGGGAGTGGCAATTGTATTATATCAAGATCAGTTTATTGATCGCGATCAAGCAAAAGTTGATATTGAAGACAGAGGCTACCAATTTGGCGACGGCATTTACGAGGCATTGATGGTTTACAGCGGTCGTATTTTTCTGTTGGAACCTCATATGAAACGTCTTGAACGCAGTGCACGTGAGCTTGACTTAGCCTTACCCTACAGTACTGACCATATTATTGAAAATATAAAAAAATTAATTGAACTGAATCACCTTGATGACGGTGTCGTTTATTTTCAAATCACACGAGGTGCGGCTGCTCGCCAGCATTTCTTTCCGGAAAATACGCCTGCAGTCATTACCGGCACGGTCGCTGGAAAAATACGCGATTTGTCTAAAAGACCTCAAGGAATAAAAGCGATTCTTGCTGATGATATTCGCTGGCTCCGCTGCGATATTAAAACACTTAATTTGCTGGGTAACGTGCTTGCAAAACAGAAAGCACATGCATCGGGCGCTGGCGAAGCAATTCTGCATCGCGAGGCAATAGTTACTGAAGGATCTTCGAGTAATGTGTTTATTGTTAAAGATGGAACATTAGTGACACATCCTGCCGATCATTATATCTTGAATGGAATTACACGACTTTTTGTTTTTGATCTTGCTAAAAAGATGAATATTCCGCTCGCCCAGCGAGAATTTACAGTTGATGAATTACTTGATGCAGATGAAGTGTTTATTACAAGTACAAGCAATGAGGTAAATCCGGTGCTTCAGATTGATGACCGCTTGATCAATGGCGGAGAGCCAGGCCGAATCGAAAAGAAACTGATCGATGCTTACGACGCAGAAGTGGAAAGGATTCGTGCTGTACCGTTCGTATAAATCATTTATTTCGGACAACTGAATAGACGGTCATAATCAAAACCACCCGTGTGAACGGGTGGTTTGTTCTGCGGCTGAAAGCCTTTGTTACTGGCCAGCCCTTAAAAGGGCACCGAGGCGTCCGCCAACCGCACTACTTCCCCGGCACCCCTAAAAGGGGGACTTCTATTTTTTCTTTTTTTTGCGTTTGACCTCTTCTCCAGTAAACGGATCAATATGTTCAAACATACTTAATTGCTCTGCGACTACATCCTCTTGTATCTGGTTGCGAATGTATTCTGCAACCACTTTCTTATTTCTTCCTACTGTATCCACATAGTATCCCCTGCACCAAAATTTTCGATTTCCATATCGGTATTTCAAGTTCGCATGTCGATCAAAGATCATTAAACTGCTTTTTCCTTTGAGATAGCCGATAAAAGCTGCAACGCTTATCTTGGGCGGTATACTGACCATCATGTGTATGTGATCTTTACAGGCTTGGGCTTCGATAATTTCTACACCTTTTCGCTCACTTAACTGTCTTAAAATCATGCCTATATCTTTTTTAAGCTTTCCATAGATAATTTGTCTTCGGTACTTTGGCGCAAAAACGATAGGATACTTACAATTCCATTTTGTATGTGCTAAACTACTTACATCAGATGGCATTAAAAAGTCTCCCTTTGGCTGATAAATTTGGTTGGCGAACCAAGATTTATCTTAACACGAGGTGAGGCTTTTTTTGATACATCGCCTGAAGCTCTCCGGAACCCTAGGCATAGCCTAGGGGTTTCAAAACATAAAAATAAAAACGTGCCTCGCTAAATGCGAGACACGTTTTTTCATAATCATTCCATATGCATGATCGGCCACCAATGATGTCCGTTCTTTTCAAGTAGTTCATCTGCGGAAGCTGGCCCCATTGACCCGGCTTCATAATAGTCAACAGGAACTCGGCGTTCTTTCCAAGAATCAACAATTGAATCAATGATCTCCCACGAATAGGCAACCTCATCCCATCGCGTGAAATTTGTGGAATCGCCCTTGATACAATCAGCCATGAGCCTCTCATAAGCATCTTGCATGTTTTCCATAGCCAGCTCATTGTTACGAAATTTGAGCGAAATTGGAATTGTGTTACCCGTTTCGCCGGTCTCTTTTACATTTAATTTAAGCGAAAGTCCTTCATCCGGTGAAATATAAATCACAAGCAGATTTGGTCCGACGTGATTTATATTATGAAAATAAGGGTTCTTCGGCAATTTCTTAAATTGTATAACAATTTGGGTGGATTTTTCAGCAAGGCATTTCCCTGTACGGATATAAAACGGTACCCCTTGCCAACGATAATTATCAATTAAAAATTGAGCCGCAACAAAAGTTTCGGTATCTGAATCGCTACTAATGTTGTCCTCATCCAAATAGGCTCTCAGTTTCTTGCGGTCAGGAGTTATCCCCCTAGAATACTGACCGCGAACAATTTGCTCGACGACATTGTTAATATGCATGGGGCGGATTGCTTTCAATACCTTGACCTTTTCATAACGCACATCATTCGTTTCAAATCGGACAGGCGGCTCCATTGCAATGAGTGTCAAGAGCTGCATGATATGATTCTGAACCATGTCCAGCAGCGCGCCGGTTTGATCGTAATAATTGGCACGGTCTCCGACACCCAGAGTTTCACTGAGCGTTATTTGAACATTTGAGATGTAACGCCGGTTCCATATCGCTTCAAAAATAGGATTTGCAAAACGCAGTACTTCGATATTTTGAACCATTTCTTTGCCGAGATAGTGATCAATTCGGTAAATCTCTCTTTCGTTAAATGCATGAAGCAGGCTCTCATTTAATTCTTGAGATGATTTAAGGTTATGGCCAAATGGTTTTTCAATAATCAGCCGCTTCCAACCCGAAGTTGTTGACAGACCGGACTTTTTTAAATTTTGTGCTGCCTGTGCAAAATAACATGGGGCAAGAGAAAGGTAGAAAATTCGATTTCCATGCAGTTGGTAGCGTTCGTCAAGCTCATCACAAAAACTTTTTAAAGCATCAAAATTTTCCGGGCGTGTAATATCGAGTCGCCGATAATAAAAACGTGTTAGAAAATGTTTGCGCGGCCCAGCCTCCGAAGGAAGCGAATCATTAATTAAATCTCGAAAAGATTCATCTGTGTGTGCACGGCGAGCCAGTCCGATTACTGCAAATTCCTGATCTCTGGTATAAAGTCGATAAAGAGCTGAATAAAGTTTTCTTCTGGCCAAATCGCCTGTCGCTCCGAAAAGAAAAATTAACACCGGCTCTTTTGACGTTTCAATCATTATTGATTTCCCTCGTTCCTCGTTCATTATGCTTAAATGTTATCACACTTTTTGATTAATGTGCTACACTTTATTCCTGCTTCGTTTGAAATGAATGTGAACATTGGCTATTATTGGCGGATTATAAAGGTTTCAATCTGTTTTTAAGGTGCGTCCATTGCATTTCATGTCTGTACATGTTATGGTGAATTTATGTGTTTAGGTAATCATAGGGATGGAAGAGGTTTACTTTTGAAAACAATGATGAAATCTCGTTCAATGTTTAGTAGGCATTTTCCGTCCGCCGCGGGGAATGCCTAATCATTTGCTTGATAAAACTAAACAGGATAAAAAGGAGATAGTACAGCTTAATGAAATTTTCAGAACTTAAAATTAGTGAAGAAATCAAAAAGGCAACCGAAAGAATGGGGTTTACAGAAATGACCCCTATTCAAGAGCAGGCGATTCCGGTTGCTGAAACTGGTGTGGATTTAATCGGTCAAGCACAAACCGGCACAGGAAAAACGACTGCTTTCGGTATACCAATGATTGAGGCGGCGGATCCTCATAATTCGGACATTCAAGGTGTGGTCATCACACCTACGCGTGAACTTGCGATACAGAATGCTCAAGAGCTTAGTGCTTTAGGTTTTTATAAGAAGGTTAGAACAGTCGCCATTTACGGAGGGCAGGATATTCAAAGACAGATTCGCGATTTGAAAAGACGGCCAAGCATCATTTCCGCAACACCGGGACGCTTACTCGATCATATTAAAAGACGGACGATCCGTTTGGATCAAATTAAAATGATCGTGCTCGACGAAGCAGATGAAATGCTGAACATGGGCTTTATTGAAGACATTCATGAGATTTTGGAGAGCACCCCGCAAAATCGTCAAACGCTGCTGTTCTCAGCAACGATGCCGAGACCAATCCAGTTGCTGGCAGAAAAATTTATGCACGAGCCGCAGAAGGTACAGGTCAAAGCAAAAACGCTGACAGTGTCTTTAATTGAGCAGAATTATGTAAAGCTCAGAGAGAATGAGAAGTTTGATGCGCTGACCCGTTTTCTAGACATTCAGACTCCCGAACGGGCCATTGTTTTTGGACGTACAAAGCGCCGGGTTGATGAATTAATGAGGGCTTTGCAAAAGCGCGGTTATGAAGCAGAAGGTATCCATGGCGATCTAACACAATCAAAGCGTGATCTTGTACTTCGCCGCTTTAAGCAAAATGAAGTAAAACTTCTGATTGCCACCGATGTTGCAGCGCGCGGTCTTGACATTAGCAATGTAACACATGTGTACAATTTTGATCTTCCCCAAGATCCGGAAAGCTATGTACACAGAATCGGACGTACCGGACGTGCCGGCAAAACCGGTATGGCACTTACGTTCATTACACCTAGTGAGTTTCCTCACCTTCGTTCCATTGAACGCTTGACAAAGCAGCCGATGAAACAGATTAATGCACCAAGCTATGAAGAAGCGCTGGTTGGTCAACAGAAATTAGCGATTGATCATTTAAAGGAAGCACTTGAGTCCGGAAATTATCATGCTTACGCTTCAAAAGCCCAAGATCTGCTTGACGACTTTGACGCCGTTGATCTTGTGGCTGCTGCGTTAAAGCTTATTACTAAGGAACCGGATACGACACCGGTACGGCTAACACGGGAACAGCCGCTGATGGTAAAGCGTTCATCCGGCCGTCAACAACGGGGCGGAAAAGGGAGAAGCTCATACCACTCTCGCGAACGGGATCGTCGCCAAGGTAATAATAATTATCGTGGAAGAAGCAAGCAAAAATCGCAACGCTATTAATTAATTGTACTGATCATTTAGAAAGAGCTTAGATAGCTCTTTCTTTTTTCGTTTTGCAGCAATTTGTTAATCACCTCCAATTTAATCAAATAATTTGAAAAGTAGAAAGAAATCGAACGCAAATGGTTGTAACTTTCAGAAAAGTAGTGTAGAATAATAAAAAGTGCAAAGGGGGCAATAAAGATGAACAATGATCACTCTTTCCAGGATAATACGAAGGCGCTTGTTGTATACAAAGAGCAGCAAGCGAAGGTCTCAGTTGTCGAAATGTATGCCCAGATGATCCTTGATGAACTGGAATTCAATCAAAAAGTGAAAAATTTACGCGAGAAGATTGATGAAAGCTTGGATTCAAGGAACGAAGCACTCTTTATGAAGCTCACTACGGAATATACGGCATTGACTCGCTGATAATAGGTGCGAGCAGTTTTAATAAAAGGAGACGAATGATGGTCGTCGGTCAGGGGTGAACGGAGCATCTTTTCCTCCACATCATTCATTTGTTTTCACAAATTGATAATAATAATAAAAAAACGGACTTTTTGAGTCCGTTTTTTTATTTGCTTCAAGAAGTGATTGGTGAAACCTAGTGCTGTTTTTCCATAGTTCTCCTGCCGACGGGCCATTCGGCAAGAAACATCCCAAGCAGAATAAGCAGTGATCCAGTTAATTCACTCGGACCGAAATGAGCATCTTGGATCAGGACAGAGGTCCAGGCAGCAAATACAGGTTCCATAATATAAATGATTCCGACATGAGTTGCAGGTGTTTCCTTTTGCAAGCTTGTCTGAAAGAGAAATGCGAGCGCAGTCGCAAACAATGACATGAAAAGAACAACGATAATTACGTCGCCCTGAAGCAGAATATGCAAATTAAAAGCTTTTCCGCCTTCAAAAACGTAACCGGTAATAAAAGCAAATAAAGCGACAAAAGCAAGCTGAACAATGGTTAGTGACAGACTATTATATTGCTCTGTCACCTTTGCTGTAAAAATAATATGCAGTGCAAAGGTGACAGCACTGACCAAGACGATTACATCGCCCTTGTTAAGAGAAAACTGACCTTTTGTAGTCAGAAAAAACAGGCCAACAGCGGCAAACAGTACACCAATGACCGCTGCTTTATGCGGTACACTTCGTAATAAAATTGCTGAGAAAATCGGAACAAGTACAACACTTAATCCAGTAATGAACGCAGCATTGGAAGCGGATGTATAAAGAAGGCCAATGGTTTGGCATACATAACCTGCAAACAAAAAAATGCCCAGAAGCGCCCCCGAACCAATTAATTTCCAACTGTAGAGATTAATTGTTGTCTTGCGTTTCTTAGAAGTGAATAATTGCCACAGGGCAAGGAAAAGAGCAGCGAATAAAAATCGCCAGGCATTAAAGGTCAATGGTGACAGTTGGTTAAGAATATTTTGCACAATAATGAACGTTGTACCCCATACAAAAGTAATTCCCAGTAAAGCAGAATCAGCGAAAAGTACACGTTTAAGTGTCATGAATCAGCCTCCTTTTTTGGTTTTAGTTTTGCGCTCATCTGTTTTTGGATAGCGAGTCGAGCAAGCGCATCGGCGTTTTTATTTTGCTTGTCGGGAATCCATTTGCAGAAGAACAGATCGAAATGATCAATTAAAGACAGGGCTTCATTCAGATAGGGAATAAACAGCTTGTTTTTTACATGGTGTTTTTCCAAGGCTTCATTGACAAGCTGTGAATCGGTACGAAATGAAACCGTTCTGTAACCCATTTCAAGCGCGCAATGCAGCGCGGCAACGGAGGCAGCAAATTCCGCCTCGTGATTGCTGGTAAGTACACCGAATGGAAGCGAACGCCGAATTTCTTTTCCATTTCCTTCATTTATGTATATCCCGCCTCCTGCAAGACCCGGATTGCTGGTTGCAGCACCGTCAAATGAAACCTCAATCACATCGTTCACCGTCCTTTCCACGCATCTAAATTTGTCACGTGAAATCGTATCCTGTCATTTTAGCTTCGCTCACATTATGTTATCATAATAAAGAAAAAATGGCTGGACAATTTTATTATTGGATGGGTGATTAAAAGAAAATGTCAGAAACATCAAAAATGGTAAAATCGGACATTGAAATAGCTCAAGATGCGCTTCTCAAACCGATTGGCGAAATCGCCGCTCAACTGGGCTTGGACGAAAATGACTGGGAACCTTACGGACGTTACAAGGCTAAGGTATCTGCAAATACGCTGAATAAAATGAGCGATTATCCCGAAGGCAAGGTTATTTTGGTAACTTCAATCAATCCTACGCCGGCCGGTGAAGGAAAATCAACAGTTACGGTTGGACTGGGACAAGCATTGAATAAGATTAATCGAAAAGCAGTGATTGCGCTTCGTGAACCATCTCTTGGGCCAACGATGGGTGTGAAGGGTGGAGCAGCCGGTGGAGGGTATGCTCAAGTCGTGCCAATGGAAGATATAAATCTTCATTTTACCGGTGATTTTCATGCGATTACAACGGCTCATAATGCCTTGGCCGCTTTTCTAGATAATCATATCCATCAAGGAAATGCACTGAATATTGATCCGCGCCGGATTGTATGGAAACGGGTACTTGACTTAAATGATCGTGCACTCAGACATGTGATCGTTGGTCTGGGTGGTGTCGCAAATGGCGTGCCTCGCGAAGATGGCTTTGATATTACGGTAGCATCGGAAATCATGGCAATACTCTGCCTTTCAGAAAACCTTGATGATTTGAAGACAAGGCTTGGCAGCATGCTGATTGCCTACACCTACGAACGAAAACCAGTATTTGTCCGAGACTTGAACGTTGAAGGTGCACTGACACTGCTTCTTAAAGACGCCATTCACCCGAATCTGGTTCAAACCTTGGAAAATACGCCGGCATTCGTCCATGGCGGTCCATTTGCCAATATCGCTCATGGCTGCAACAGTGTTCTCGCTACAAAAATGGGGGCAAAACTAGGCGATTACGTGATTACGGAAGCAGGATTTGGTGCAGATTTAGGGGCGGAAAAGTTTCTGGATATCACGACGCGTGCAGGACATTTCAAACCAAGCACTGTAGTAATTGTTGCAACCATTCGTGCGTTGAAGATGCATGGCGGGATGACCAAGGATGAATTAAAGCATGAAGATATTGACGCACTGGCACATGGTATGGAAAACCTTGCCTGCCATATTGATACGATTAAATCCTTTGGCCTGCCCTACGTTGTGGCAATCAATCACTTTATTTTTGATACGGATCGTGAAGTCGCTTATGTTGAAAATTGGTGCCGCGCACATAATCATCCGGTGGCCTTGGCAAATGTTTGGGAACATGGCGGAGAAGGCGGTAAGGAACTTGCACAATTGGTTGTCGATACCATTGAAAACCAAGAGAATCATTTTAAGCCGTTGTACAAACTGACGGATTCTATTGAAGAAAAAATTCAAACCGTTGTTACAAAGGTTTACGGCGGTAAGGCTGTTGACTATTCTTCAAAAGCAAAGAAACAAATAAAAGCATTTATAAAAAATGGTTGGGATCAATTTCCTGTATGCATTGCAAAAACACAATACTCATTATCAGACAATCCGAAATTACTTGGTAGGCCGAAAGACTTCACCATTCATGTTCGTGAGCTGAAAGTAGCGGTCGGCGCAGGATTCATTGTCGTCATGACGGGAAATGTATTGACCATGCCGGGCTTGCCGAAACACCCGGCAGCCTTGAATATGGACATTGATCAGAATGGAAAGGTAATTGGTTTATTTTAATTACTGTTTACTATAAGGTTTCTAAAAAATCCAGCGCCTGTCTTGGCACTGGATTTTATATTTAACACATTTCATGGACATGGCCAATTTTAAGAGGAAGCTAGCTTGTCCGGCTATCTTATTTATGTTTACATGTATGTTCAGCTGCAGCCGCTCCTGCTGCATGACCGGTAACAAATGCAGCGGTAATATTGTACCCCCCGGTATAACCGTGAATGTCGAGAATTTCTCCGCAAAAATACAGACCGGGCATTTTTTTGGATTCCATGGTTTTAGGGCGCACCTCTTTAAGTGAAACGCCGCCCCCGGTAATGAATGCTTTTTCGATAGGCAAAGTGCCTGAAACACGGACTGGAAATCGTTTTAATGCTTCTGTCATTTTTCGAACATCTTCTTTAGACAGTTCGTGAAAATTCCGATCCGGTGATAATTGAATCTGTTCAAGAAGAAACATCAAGTACCGTTCTGGAACGATACCCTTCCAGACATTTTTTAGTGTTCTTTTCGGATTGGATTCAGTTAACTTCAGCAACTGGCTGTACAGCGCATTCATGCTCTGATCAGGTTTACTGTCAATCGTAACGATAACTTCTGTTGTGGCAAACTTTTTTAACGCCTTAACGACAAATTGGCTTAATCGCAGAATTGCGGGTCCTGACAAACCAAAATGAGTAAAGATCATATCCCAGCGGTGGGACTGAATGGGTTTTCCTTTTGGATTTAACAATGTTACAACAACATCTGATAGAGTAAGCCCTTGAAGCATCTTTTGTTGAATAAAGGGTTCTGTTGATGTTAACGGAACCTCGGTAGGATAGAGATCAGTAATTGTGTGACCAGCCGCCTTTGCCCATGCGTAACCATCTCCAGTACTTCCAGTTTGTGGAACGCTTCTACCTCCGACAGCAACAATAACCGAATGTGATGAGAATTTTTTCCCATCCACCGTTTTGACTCCTTCGACGCGGTCGGAATAAAGAACGGCTTGTATAGAGGTGCCCGTTTTCAGAATGATTTTTAAATCTTCCATGCGCTTTATGAGCGCATCGACTACTGATTTTGCACTGTTGGAAACGGGAAACATCCGTCCATGATCTTCCTCCTTCAAACCGACGCCAAGCTGATCAAAAAAGCGGATTATATCTTGATTGTTAAATGATGAGAAGGCACTGTATAAGAATCTGCCGTTCCCTGGAATGTGCTTAATTAACTCATCAATTGGCATTGCGTTTGTGACATTGCAGCGGCCGCCGCCTGAAATTGCTAATTTTCTTCCTAATTTATATCCTTTTTCGAGCAGCAGAACATGAGCACCATATTCTGCTGCGATAATTGCTGCCATTAATCCTGAAGGTCCTCCGCCTACAACAATCACATCATAATCCATCATTAATTCCTCACTTTAACCTTTTTCCTAACGTAACTTTAACAGAATGTAGATAACATTTCACCCTTTTGAACGATGCAGTTCATACGCTGCGTAAAGTTGCGAATTTGTACGATTTAAACTAAGTTGATTAGTAGTGTGATGTTTGTCATAGAAAATTAAATCTGATAGGATAAACAAAGAAAAACTGACTTTTCATGTGGCAAAAAGCAGTTGACAATAAATGGGGTGAATCAATTGACAGAAGAAAAGCCATTTCGCGTATTACTCTACTATCATTATGTGGACATTGGTGATCCACAGCAGTTTGCAGAGAAACAGTTGCATTTTTGCAATGAGCTTGGCCTTAAAGGGCGTATCCTCGTTGGCAAGGAGGGCTTGAATGGAACAGTGTCCGGACCTGTGGAACAAACGCAGAAATATATGGATACCCTTCATCAGGATCAGCGATTTAAGGATATGCCTTTTAAAATTGATGAGACAGACGGACATGTATTTAAAAAAATGCATGTACGGCCGCGCAAGGAAATTGTTGCGCTAAAATTAGATGAAGATATTGATCCGCATAAACTGACAGGAAAACATTTAAAACCAAAAGAATTCTATAAAGAAATGCAGAATGAAGATGTGCTTCTCATTGATGCGCGGAATGATTATGAAACACAGATCGGTCATTTTCAAAACGCAATACTGCCGAATATCCACAATTTTAGGAGCCTGCCTGAATGGATTGAAAGAAATTTGTCAGGTTGTAAAGATAAAAAAGTGCTGACCTATTGTACCGGTGGTATTCGTTGCGAGAAATTCAGCGGATATTTGCTGCGTGCAGGTTTCAAAGATGTCAGTCAGCTTGACGGCGGCATTGTGGAATATGGAAAAGATCCCGAAGTTCAGGGAAAGCGCTATGACGGGAAATGCTATGTATTTGATCAGCGTATTTCCGTCTCGGTTAATCGAACCGACAAAGATGTAATCATCGGGCATTGCATCCATTGCGGCAAGTCATGCGACCGAATTGTGAATTGTGCGAATCCGGAATGCAATAAGCAAATAATTTGTTGCGAGGAATGTGAGAAAGCACACCATCGTTCATGCAGCGATGCCTGTTACCATCATCCAAGAAATCGTTATTCCTCAGAATGTGATACTAAACCGGAGCAGGAAGCAATGGTATAACATGGAAAAGAATCGAATGTTTGTTCGATTTTTTTTGGAGATAAACACGTATTAACTATGTTCTTTACACGTGTAAAATACGTGTTATAATTAGTGAGAGGTGATTAAATGAGTAAAGATCAATATATCTATCCGGCACTTTTTACAAATAATGCGGAGCGGTTGACGATAACTTTTCCCGATTTACCCGACTGCTCAGCAGAAGCACAGAATGTTGAGGATGGATTTGCGCGTGCCAAGGAAGCCCTTGCATTATTTATTTATGCGCTGGAGGAAAAAGGAGAGCAGCCGCCTGATCCTTCAGAGGTAACCGCTATCCATACTGAGCAAGATCAACTGGTAACGCTTATTGAAACATGGATGTCGCCATTTCGAAAAAAGATGGAAAATCAAGCAGTGAAAAAGACACTGACCATACCTAAATGGCTGGATGATGCTGCCAAGGAAGCGGACTTGAACTATTCACGGATTTTGCAGGATGCTTTAAAAGAGGAGCTTAACTTGGATGAAGGTGATCGTTCTTTTTCCGTTCAAGACAAATTAAATAAGCAACTAAAAAAAGTGAAGAAGAGTTTGAAGGATTTATCTAAAATACGTGTGCATGTCAACATGGCAAATGATGATGAGCAGATCAAAGAGGAACCTATCTCTGAAACGGTTAAGAAAGAAATTGAGCACGTGAAACAAGAATTAAATGAAGTTGCCGATCGTCTGAAAAGCTCTGAGGAATATCAACGATTGAATGAAAAGATTAATCGAATTCTGGAAAAATTAAATCGATGAATTGTGAAAAGAAGAGCCTGTAGCGGCTCTTTTTTTGTCTGGGTATTATTACCTCTACTCTGACAGCCATTGCCGTATCGTTTACAGCGGAGCAAATGAAAAGAGCAGTTACGGCAACAAATCAATTTTTCCGCAGCATTTGACAAACAATCAGTACCGCTTTCTTCGTATGTATTTTAATGTCCAGAAAGCGAGTGCAATTTATGAAAAAAGTAGTGCAAATGATTTAATTAAATCAACTTGTCCATTCTTATGGTCACGAACAGCTGCAACCATCGTGCTGCACGTGTTGCAGGGGGGCTTATGCCAAGCGTCCATCATCTGTTTACAATATTCATGTTTTTGGCTTTGTCCCTGTATTGCGGTACTGCTGCAAAGCAGTTGCACAAACATCAAAAAGTATAAAATGATGTTCCGGCGGCAATACGGATACCATCCATCTGTGTGCCGTCAGCGAGTGCGGACAGCGCTAAATAATTAGGCCGTGTCGCGTTGCTCATAAGAAAAGCGGAGATCGTTGCACCTGGACGCCGATATTGATTTAATTCTGCAATCATTTGATTTGCAGGCAGGATACCAACGCCATGACCGAAATACATGCCATCAGACAAATCAACGACATTTTCTCCTTGCCACTGTGGTGTCTGTGGGCTGACATCCGGATTTTTAAAATAGCGTACATCACCTGGAATGCCTTCACCGACACGCGGCGTGTTTCTTAGTGGGAAAAAAGGGTGATTCTGCCAATCCCATAAGTAGAGATGCTGGAAAACTTCGTTAAATCGTTCTGCAGGAATTGTATCAATTAATGCTTTGTAGAAAATGATCATCATTGCCGTTGCACATTCGAATGCATAGGCTTCGCCGTTAACAAAAATATCATTAACTGCTTGTGATGCCGGTACTCCCGGCTTTAGCTCAAACCCGCCGTCTCCTGTCAAGGTCCAATAGTAATCATTGCATTCCGAATAATAGAAAGTCGCAAAGGATGCACGGCTAGCCAGAAGCGCATGCGCGGCTTCAATCGTTTCATTTCTCAGTTTAATTTCAAAATTCAGTTCATGTCGTGACGGATAGGCAAACCACTCGTGAGACTCCGCCATCGCTCTGAAGATTACTGGTGCGAATCTGCCGTTTGCGGCGAAGCTCCCATAATCATCGGCTGAGAGCTGCTGGTTTGCTGCAATAATCATAGATAGTACCCCCCATGCGCAGCAGTGTTTATCGATTGAAGCTGTTCATTAAGCGGCTGAATCACCCAGGAACGCCAAATTTTCGGCTGTTGTTTTCTTAACCTGATTGAGTATGCGGACAAACTCGTTTGCAGACGGGGCGGTAATTTAAGAAAATCGAAATAATTCTTTTTTTCGTTGGGCAAAAGTGCTTGAATCGGTTCACCGCTGCGGGGAGAGACCGTTTTTCCAAGATATTTTGCACTATAGTGAATTCTGTATGGGCGTCCTCCGGGAACGGCATCGTTTGTTTCGCCTGTATATACTAAATAGTGAGCGTTTTCTTCATACCAAGTCTCAAAAGCGAGCAGCGCCGATTGATTATCAAGAGAATGGCGAACTTCTGGAATAAAGGCAAGCATTTTGCGTGCGTAATTGCTTTCCACGGACTGATCGGATAAAAAATAGTTTGATAGATATACAAGACATAGAGGATTAGCCGTCTCCCACATAGCGCTGATCAAATAATGGCGCTGGCTTTTATTTTTGTAGCGGTATATGACCAGATCCACCATTCCCTTAAGCCAGTTTTCATGATACGTATGCAGAAGATTGATGGCTGTTTGATCAATGACTTGTGTGTAGTCGGTTGATACAATATTTTTCCATCCGGTATTCAGTATCCAATACATTGATTCAACTACTTCATCGTGCTGGTCAGCAAATGAAGCAGGATGGTTGTTCCCTAAATCTGCACCATGGAGCACATTACGTATTTGTGCTAAAGCGATACGTGCACGTGCGGTGAGCTCCTCACCACGTGTTTCAATTTGATCGCGGAGCATGAAAAGAACTGGGAATTCCAAACCGGGATCATTGATCATGGTGAATGCTTTCTCTTGATCGTTTTGGCAGAGTTGATTCCATTCATTGATGAGGGTGTCAGGCTGCTGCCGCCTCAACTTGTTTAATGGATTGTTCTGCTGTTTTTCAGCGCTCAATCGTGATCCCTCCAATGTAGTAAGGTAGTAGCCTTGTAACAAGCTTATGAATGTATAAATGAATTATTCGTGCGTCTCACCATGTATTCAGAACGTTCAGCAGTGGAAGCGCAGGAAATACAATTTCTGTTTCGAAATGATTATGTTAAACTAAGGATTAGTAATCGAAAAGCGGGGGATCTCAGTGGAACAATATTTAAATCTTTGCCGTAAAGTACTGACTGACGGTCATGAAAAAAGTGATCGGACCGGCACGGGTACAATCAGCATCTTTGGCTATCAGATGCGTTTCAATCTGCAAGACGGGTTTCCATTAATGACGACAAAGAAACTGCACTATAAATCAATCATTTATGAACTGCTTTGGTTTCTCAGAGGCGATACAAATATCAAGTATCTGCAGGAACACGGCGTTCGGATATGGAATGAATGGGCGGATAAGAATGGCAATCTTGGCCCGGTCTACGGCCATCAATGGCGTTCTTGGCCAGGAAAGAACGGAGAAACAATTGATCAAATAACCAACGTGATCAATGAAATTAAAAAAAATCCGGATTCCCGTCGGCTGATTGTCACAGCATGGAATCCATTAGACATACCGAATATGGCGCTGCCTCCATGCCACTGCTTGTTTCAATTTTATGTTAATGACGGACGGCTGAGCTGCCAGCTCTATCAGCGCAGCGCAGATCTCTTTCTCGGTGTGCCGTTTAATATTGCTTCCTATGCGCTTTTAACGCACATGATTGCCCATGTTACAGGGCTTAAAGTTGGCGAGTTTGTACATACATTTGGAGATGCTCATATTTATCTCAATCACCTGGATCAGGTAAAAACGCAGCTTAGCCGCAAGCCTCGAGGACTTCCCAAGCTCGTTATTAAACGTGAAGTACCGTCAATCTTTGATTTTGATTATGATGATTTCAATTTTATTGGCTATGATCCGTATCCCGCAATTAAAGGCGAGGTGTCGGTATGATTTCCTTTTTGCTTGCGATGGATCAAAATCAGCTGATCGGCAGAGATAATCAATTGCCATGGCATCTTCCCTCCGATATGCGCTATTTTAAGCAGACAACGATGGGGCATCCTGTTATTATGGGTAGAAAGACATATGATTCCATTGGGAAACCGCTTCCCGGACGGGAGAACATTGTCTTAACACACAATCCAGAATTTAGTCAAAATCAAGTCACTTGTTTCTTATCTGTAGAGGAATTTTTGCGAAGCGGCTCGGCGTATGGCCGTGAATGTTTTGTTATCGGTGGGGCGGGTATTTTCAAAGCTTTTTTGCCCTATGCGGATCGTCTCTATATAACTCATGTTGATGCGGAATTTGAAGGGGACACATACTTTACTGGTTTTATAAGGCAAGAGTGGCGTTTAATACGGAGTACAGATGGGATTATTGATCGAAAAAATCGATTTCCTCATACATTCTGTGTCTATGAACGTGCCTGACTAAGGACAGTCATGTAATCATCAACACTCACCTCTTTTCTCAGTATGCATAAACTGTTAAAAAGAGTGACGGAGTTGATAAAAATGATCATTTCATGGCTTCAGCTTTTGCTTTTTTATGGATTAATCGGATTGATCATGGGTTCTCTGTTAGGCCTGCTCCCGTTCTGGCGCGTGTGGCAAACCAAACATTTTGCCGCCTTCTTTATATTTTTAATTGCATGGCTCCCTATTGTTGTTCTTGCGTTAATCTGTGCTCCGCTGGCAAATCGATTTCGTTCCCTGCAGAGCAGTGACTGCTGAAGGGAGGCTCCTATTGGGGGGGCCTCTTGTTTTGCGCGCTTATTATATTAAGGCTTTTGATTTCACTGAATGATCATGATTATTTAATCGTTATTGAGAAAATACATAGTTTAGCGATTGGACAAGCAAAGTTCGGACGTCCACGATCATAAACACTCAATCTAGATTTGATCTTGTTCCATAAAAGTCGAACCGTAAGTTTAATGAGAATCAAATATATGAACTTGTTTTATGCATTGAAGTAAATTTATTTTCTTGACAAATATATGAAATTGCTTTAAAAACTTATAATAAACGGGTAAGATGAATTTATTGCATATTTTTTATGAATGAACGGATCATACCGACAGTGAGCAAAAGATTGGAAATGATACGCTTTTCATGCGAAAATAAACGTGTTAAAAGATAAGTACTCATTGAAAATTTTGTTGTTTTGCTGTAATGGGTGAACGAAAATAATTGTCAATTTGAGCAATTGTTCGACGTAATTTTTTCTGCGTATACGACAATGGCGATAAAGAAAAAAGTTGACAAAAAAAGGAGAATGAATAGGTATGGCTTCTAATGTATCAGAATTGACCACCTACATGGCTTACCTCAATGGTGAATGGAAAAAGAGTTCATCCGGCGAGACAATTGCCATTCAATCCCCTTACCTGAGAGAGACGATCGGTTATGTTCAAGCGGTCACGCAGGATGAAGTGGATGAAGCAATAACTGCAGCACATGCTGCACAAAAAGACTGGGCAGAGCTGACGCTGAGTGAACGCGGTGCTTACCTTGATCAATGGGCTGATGAGCTCGTAAAAAACAATGAAGAAATTGCTAAAGCGGTTATGCAGGAAGTGGGCAAAGGATTTAAAGATGCTCAGAAAGAAGTTGTCCGTACAGCAGATCTGATCCGTTATACTGTGCAGGAAGCGTTGCACATGCATGGTGAAAGTTTAAAAGGCGACGGTTTTCCGGGCGGCGATCAAAAGAAAATTGGAATTGTTGAAAGGGCACCATTGGGTGTTGTGTTAGCCATTGCACCGTTCAACTATCCGGTTAATCTTGCAGCTTCTAAAATTGCTCCAGCATTAATGACGGGCAATGCCGTTATATTTAAACCGGCTACCCAAGGCTCAATCAGCGGTATTAAAATGATTGAGGCACTTGATAAAACCGGTCTCCCAAAAGGACTGCTCAGCTTGACAACTGGCCGTGGATCGGTTATCGGCGATTATCTTGTTGAACATAAAGGAATTAGCATGATCAGTTTTACAGGAGGTTCTGCAACCGGACGTCATCTGTCAAAACAAACAGCAATGATTCCGCTTGTACTTGAACTAGGCGGAAAAGATCCGGCACTTGTTTGCGATGACGCAGATATGGATGTTGCTGTCAAAAGTATCATTAATGGAGCCTTTTCTTATTCAGGTCAGCGATGCACGGCAATCAAGCGTGTGCTGGTGAATGAAAAGGTTGCCGATGAGCTTGTTTCGCGTCTAAAAGCAGAAATTGAGAAACTGACTGTCGGATCTCCGGAAACGGACAGCACGATTGTTCCGCTGATTGATGACAAGTCTGCAGACTTCGTGCAAGGCTTGATCGATGATGCACTCGCAAAAAAAGCAACACTCGTGATCGGCAATGAGCGCAAGAAAAATCTGATTTATCCTACACTTTTGGATAATGTCAGCGAAGATATGGATATTGCTTGGATCGAACCTTTTGGTCCTGTATTGCCCGTTATTCGTGTGAAATCCGATGAAGAAGCAATTGAAATTGCAAACAAGTCGGAATTTGGCTTGCAAGCAAGCATTTTCTCACAGGATATCGACCGTGCTCTTGCAGTGGCTCGGCAAGTTGAAGCCGGAACGGTTCAGATTAACGGACGCACGGAACGTGGCCCGGATCACTTCCCATTCCTTGGCGTAAAGTCATCCGGCATGGGTGTTCAAGGAATCCATCACAGCCTCCTGTCCATGTCTCGTGAACGTGTCACTGTTTTAAACTTGAAGTAATTTTGCAATTTCAAAAAGAGAATCGGCTGATGCTGATTCTCTTTTTTGCCTGCTCTTGAAAGAAAAAGCACACCGCTAAATGAGTGTGCGACATTGGACGGAGTAGCGATTAATAGTAAAACGGTCCTGGTCCCGGGCCGTAGAATCCACCGCCATAAGGGGGACGCGGTCCTGATCCCGATCCGTAAAAAGGTCTTGGAGGATAGTACGGACAAGGCCGGACACCGATGATTGAACTGAGACCGACGCCGAGCAGTCCGCCGGCGAAGCCTCCTAAGAACGCTTGCGGACCAAAACCGAAGAATCGTTCATCATCGTTGCGCATTTCGCCAGTTGTATTATTTGGTGTCTGCGAATCGTTAGTTAAAGGCTTTAAATACACATTGTCCTGGTCAAACGATTCAATGACTCCATAGTGAACCGATCCGTCGTTGCACTGTATTTCTACAGGCTGATTGATCAGATTTTCCCAATAGTTTTGATATGACATATTCGTTCCTCCTATAATCATTTCCATGCCGGATAAGTGATTCTGGGCAAAGCATAGCTAAACAATGGCCTATATCTAAACTATGCAGATCCTGTGAAAATGGTTAGGCGAATGCCTTAATGATGAGATTAAAGACCAATTTTTTTTGGTTCGGTAACGGCGGAAAATCAAGGAGATGAAAACTTGGGTATTCAAATCAGGAAGATAGGGCAGAAGGACAGAGCAGAGGTTAAAAAACTTCTCGCAAAGTATTGGAATGGGACAGTAATGGCTATTCACGGAGAATTAATCGATATGATGACATTGCCTGGACTAGTTGCTTTTGTCAATGACCAAATCACAGGTATGCTGACCTACAGACACGATTTAAAAGGAATTGAAATCATCTCTTTGGACAGTTTTGTTGAGAATCAAGGTATTGGTTCGGCACTGGTCAATGAGATCATTAAGTTAACCGAACCCGGAATGTCGCTCAGGGTGACAACAACGAACGATAATACGCATGCGTTGTTTTTTTATCAAAAGAAGGGATTCACATTGTCAGCACTTTATCTCGATGCAGTGTCCGACGCAAGAAAATTGAAACCGTCAATTCCTGTCGCAAACAAAGAGGGCATTCCCATTGAACATGAGATCGAACTCACTTATCGTCGGTAACGAATTGCTTTTCACCGTAACTAGGTTTAAAATGAAAAAGTATTTACAAGAAGGAGTGGAAGTATCGATGAATTTATCTGATTGTCTGCAACTTAAATTGGCCTGATAGGGTGAAGTCTGCCCTCATCATATGTAAAAAAGGCCAATTGGTTGCGACAATAGATAAGCGATGTTTCTGTTTCTGACGGTTAAAAGACAAACTTAAAGGGGCGAAGCGTCATAGCTTCGCTCCTTTTCATGCGGATCGGAAAAGTCCTGTCTATCTGCTTGCTTCTCAATCGGCCGTAAATCAGGAGCGTGAATATATGTTACTTATTGAAGCAAAGGATGTCGCTTTTTCTTATGGAGACAAATTGATTTATCAAAAACTGAATTTCAGGCTGATGGAGGGCGAACACATTGCCCTTGTCGGCCATAACGGCGCCGGAAAATCTACCTTTCTTAAATTGCTGCTTGGCGAATTATTACCGGACAATGGGAGCATCAACAAGCGGAAGAATTTGAAAATCGGCGTTATTGAGCAGCATTTGAATTTCGGCAAGGGAAAAAGCATTTACGAAAGCCTGCAAGATGCGTTTAAAGAACTTTTTGATGCTGAACGCACAATGAATGAACTTACAGTCAAAATGCAAGATCCGGATGCGGATCCTTCCTATATTGACCAGTACGGTCAGCTGCAGGAGCTATTACTGGCAAATGATTTTTACACGATTGACGCACGAATTCATGAAATGGCAGATGGATTAGGATTAACGGCAATCGGACTTAATAAAGACGTAACGCAATTGAGCGGAGGGCAACTGACTAAATTGTGTCTTGCAAAATTACTGCTTGAAAATCCGGAAGTACTGCTGCTTGATGAACCGACGAATTATCTTGATGTCGTTCATATTAATTGGCTGACGAATTACCTCAATGCGTATTCACATGCTTTCATCGTGATTTCTCATGACACACACTTTTTGAATCGAATTGCCCAATTTGTTTATCACTTGGAAAATCAGCAATTGGTTCGTTATGTCGGTAATTATCAATCCTATCTCAAGCAGCATGAAGCACGGCTGGAACAGCAAGAAATTGCGTTCCGGCAGCAACAACGCGAAATTAAAAAGCTGGAAACCTATATTCAGAAAAATAAGGTGCGTACGGCTACGGCAAAGCAAGCTAAGAGTAGGGAAAAACAACTGGACAAAATTGAGCGTCTGGATCCGCCTTCACAGCTCCGAAAGCCGCATTTTCATTTTAAGGTAGATCATCAGCCGGTACGAATGATTTTCACAGCTGATCATCTTGATGTCGGTTATGATCAACCCTTATTTCCACGCATTAATGAGAAAATTATGCGCGGCGAGAAAATAGCTATTATTGGACATAATGGCATTGGAAAAACCACGCTTCTTCGGACACTGCTAGGTGAGCTAAAGCCGCTTTCAGGAAGAATAGAACAGGGGGATCGCGTGATGCCCGGTTACTTTTCGCAACTTTCGGCACCGCCTCATTTAACACCTCTGGAATGGATGATGGAACAATTTCCGGAAACGCCTGAAAAAATTCTCCGCCAGCATCTGGCTCAATGCGGTGTGTTTGCTGAACACATGCGACAACCGATGGATACATTGAGCGGTGGTGAAGAAACGAAGGTCCGAATCGGAAGATTAATGCTGCAGAAAAGCAATGTCCTGATTTTTGATGAGCCGACAAACCATCTGGATGTATACGCAAAGGAAGCATTAAGCAAAGCGTTGGAAGCTTATGAAGGCACTGTTTTAGTGGTCAGTCATGAACCGGTGTTCTATGAAAATTGGATTACAAGGATCTGGGACATTGAACAATGGGCGCTGAATAAGAACAAGTAAGCCATCATGCGTGCAGTACAATAGACAGAACTGTTCGGAGTCTGCTATGTTAGTCACATGAAATGTTTCGATTAGGATGATAATGATGAGCGATCATGTACCGGTTGATTTAGATAAAAAAACATTAACAACAGTTACACGAATTTTTAAAGCTGTGTCTGAACCGACTCGTGTTCGGATTCTCTATTTGCTGTCGCAGCAGGAATGTTCGGTTTCGGAGATTTCTGAGTTTTTAACGCTGCAGCAATCGACTGTGTCTCATCAGCTCAGTTTTTTAAAGCAGCTGCATCTGGTTAAATCACGTCGTGAAGGAAAGGTCATTTATTATTCCGAAGAGGACGAACACGTTATGAATCTGCTTGCACAGACAATTGACCACACACGACACCACTACGTCAAAAATAGTTGAGAACGGGCGGAAAAAGGTGATGAATGCCGCCACTCCCAGTTGTTCTTAGACATACAGTATTAGAGAATAACCTGTGAATGGGAGTGAATGAAAATGCCCAATCAATCGATTTATTCTCAGTGCTGCGGTCTATTAAAACAGCCGGTCGAAATTCGTTGTCATGATGGCTCTGTTCATCGAGGCATACTGACGCGTGTCGACGAACGGAATGCATACGTGCAGCCCGCTGGAACTGATTTATCAAGCAGTCCCGGCTTATTCCTCTGGGGAAGCTGGGGCTGGGGTTATCCAATCGCGCTTGCGTCAATCGCAGCTATCCTGGCAATCGGTTTTTTCTGGTGAAGGAATGAGAATAAGAGAGTTTCTCCATGTGGGAATCTCTTTTTTTCGTTCATAACGATTGTTATGCTTTTTCAGAGAAAAATGGTATGCTGTGTTGTGAAGGTTCAAGTTCAACAATGATTTTACGGCAAAAGAGGTGATTCTCATTGAATAAACAGGAAGCCATGGTTTTACTTAAAAATAAAGGGTATAAACATACAGATAAACGCGAAGACATTTTGAATCTGTTTGATCGAAAGGGCGGATATCTCTCGGCTAAAGACATTCAAATTGCCTTGAAAGATGACTATCCGGGAATAAGTTTTGATACCATTTATCGTAATTTATCTCTGTTCCAAGACTTAATGATTCTTGAGGAAACAGAACTGGACGGGGAAAAAATGTATCAGTTTCATTGTAAGGAGCATCACCATCATCATCTCATTTGTCTGAGATGCGGGAAAACGAGAACCATCGATGTATGCCCAATGCAGGATCTGTCCCAAGTTGATCCTGATTTTCAAGTAACCGGACATAAATTTGAAATTTACGGATATTGCAAAGAATGCCGTAAAAAAATAGAAAATGAGAAAAAGCCGCTTCAAGACTCAATAACGGTAAGCCCGAGCACCTGATGGGTTTCCGCTATTTTTTTTATTAAAGTTTCTTGTTCGCTGCGGCAGCAAATTGAAATCAGCACAAAAGAATGCGACTTTTGTTTGTATGCCCTTGTGAAAAAATAATCAATAATAAAACCAAGTAAGAAACCGATAATACTTGAGACAATTCCCCAGATGATCGGACCTAGAGTCAGTCGAAATCCTATGCTGGCACCAACAACACCAAAAACAGTAGCAAAAATAAAGCCCAAGTCTGCCAGACTTGTTGTTTCAGTTGGATCTTTATCCGTTAATCCGTTTTTAAATGGTGTTTGTGCTTTTAAAATAAAGCAGGAAATATCACTTTTTTTGATCTTATTTCTCTGCAGTTCGGTTAACAGCAGTTCAACAGAAAGTGATGGACGAAACAAGCAAAGGATGTTGCTCATCAGTCTGGGCCTCCCTTTCTCAAATATTCAGCCGTGATTGGTTCGCTCCCCATTCGCGATATAAATAAGTGCTCAGTTCTTCCTCAAAAAGATGGTTGGTTTCAACTGTTTTTGAGTATGCGTCATAGGCGCTGCCCCAAATAAGTGAAGGAATAAAAAGAAACCATTCAGCATCAATGACCTGAATAGATTCATTGACTTTTGCAGGATCAATGATGAACAGCTGCATGCCTTGAAGTTCATGGCAATTGACGTAAATAGCCACCGACCAGGCCAAAAGTGAAATGGCGGGAATAAGACGGCGCGTATAAAGCTGCCCTAATCCGGGAAGCAAAATTGACCAAACGGATGCGACCCATGGAAGGCGCTTATCCAGAAAACACGTTTCTAACGAGCGTAAATCGAGTACATTCATTTCTACCGGTTGATCCTTAGTTAATGTATATAAGAGATTCAATTTTGCGGCCGTACGATAACTGTCCCAAATACAATAAAAATAAAAAGGGATATAGATGAGTATCCATTGCGTATTAATAACGTTTGTTGCATGCTTGAAATCACCAATGAAAGAATAAACCATTGCCAAGTTTAGTTTTGAATTGAAGTTGATAATGATCTCAAAAAGAAATAAGACATTTCCTTTGACATGCATATCCAGAAGCGTGTGACCGAACCCCGGAAATGCTGCCGACCACCAAGCAACAACCGCCGGTCGATGATAGTTCAAACTTGAGGATCCGCAGTAATCCAGTATTGCTCTTTTTCTTCTTGCCATTTTTTAACTCCGATCTAAAAAAATATTCAATTGATGATTGATAGCGGATAATCAGTTCATCAATAGGGACTTTTCTTGTTAGTTTTCCTTTAACGATGCAATTCATACATAACAAATGGCTTGCCATGACCATTTTGTTCACCTTGTTTCCATATAATGTCATGCCAACGATAGTGATTGTTAGCAAAAATATTTAAAATATTGACAAAGTAAATGAGTCCGAATATACTTATTTTGTTCCTTTTAGTTTCACGGACTAAGTCAACTGTGGTTATCATTGATCTCTCGAATCACTTGATTGTGGCAGAGGAAGGAAATTAAAGTAATGACTTACGATGCCCATGCAATTTACTTCATCATCGGTGCAAAATCATTACAGGAACATTCGAGCATGTTACGATTCATTCAATTCTTTATTAATGATAAAAGTGTAGAAGCAGATCATTTGCTGATCGTTGTGTTGACGCAATTTGTTAGTTTTTCTTTAATAGGGAGACCGACGGATGATTCTCAAGTCGTTCATGATGAATACATCGGTTCTTCTCAAAAAGCGTCAATGGTGGCTTTTAAAGATGCGCGCAAATATAGAGAATATAAAAGTTTATAAGCTTTGTCTAAATAGTCCTAAAAGAATCCAGTTCAAAGTCATTTTGAACTGGATTCTGTGGTGTTTGGGCATGAAGGAGGCAGTGTTAATGATTATTCCAAGTCGATTATATGAAGGAGATACGATAGGCGTGATCAGTCCTGCTGGATCACCTGATATGCAGCGGCTTAAAAAGGGATGTGATTGGTTAAAGCAGCTTGGTTTTCAAGTTCGTCTGGGGAAAAATATCGATAAAAAATACGGCTATTTGGCCGGATCTGACGAAGAACGATTAGCTGATTTTCATGAGATGTTTGCTGATGATTCGGTACGTGCAGTTATCTGCTCAAGAGGTGGTTACGGTACGGCCCGGTTTGCAGATCGTATTGATTTTGATTTAATCCGAAATCATCCCAAAATTTTTTGGGGATACAGCGATATTACTTATTTACATACGGCGATTAGGCAGCAATGCGGTTTGGTCACCTTTCACGGCCCTATGCTCGCTTCGGATCTCAGCGCTCCTGATGTACCGCTGCTTTCGAAGCAATTGTTTTCCCAGCTTTTTCAGCCAATGTCACTGCGCTATGACGAACATTTGTCTCCACTCTCCACGTTACATGGTGGTATTGCTGAAGGCAAGCTGGTCGGTGGCAATTTATCACTTTTAGTCAGTTCAATCGGAACACCATTTGAGATTGATATGAGAAAGAAACTTGTCTTAATCGAAGATATTGGAGAAGCACCTTACCGGATTGACAGTATGCTCAATCAATTGAGAGTGGTAGGAAAATTGGATCAGGCAGCCGGATTTATAATTGGTGATATTCATCAAAGTCCCTCGAAAGAAAAAAAAGATTCGCTTACTTATCAAGAAGTCATTCGGACTTATTTAGGGTCTCTGGGGAAACCGGTAGTCGGCGGTTTTCTCATTGGTCATTGCGCTCCGAATTTTTCTGTTCCACTTGGCGTTGACGCAATGCTTGACGCTGATCGGAAACAGTTGTGGATTCAGCCGGGAGTCATGTAACCGATAAATGATTTTAATAAGGCAAAATGTTTCGCTGAATTCCAATCAGGATCTTTTCAACAAGAGGGCCGCAATGCTATATTGAGTGTAGTCTTGACATGATGATTCGTAGTACTATCAGTAGATTTTTACTACCCTTCTTGACCATTTTGAACATCCTCTATAGTAAAAGGAGCCCAGATTGATGACTGATGCAAGTACCGAGCTTCGTAAAGTGTTCCGATCAGTTACGAATGAATTCAGAGATCATATAGCAGTAGAGGCAATCGGTTCGGATGGAGCTTCATTTGGCTACAACGAAAATATTCCAATGCTGTCGGCCAGCCTGATCAAACTGCCTATTTTATTCTATGCATTTAAAAATCCACACCTTAACCCATCCCAGCTGCAGCAAACCGTTCGCTTTGATGAGGAGCAGATTGTTGGAGGATCAGGTGTCCTTCAGCTTTTATCCGGACGTGAGTGGATGGTAAAAGATCTTTTGGGACTGATGATCAGCGTGTCCGACAATACGGCAACTAATCTAATTATGGATTTTTTTGGAATTGATCAAATTCAGAAGTGGGTTGCTGATCAGGGGCTAACGGAAACGAAGATAGAACGAAAAATGATGGACGAAGATGCTCAGCGTAAAGGACGTACGAATCGCATCAGCGCACATGATGCAAATTCAGTTATCCGCCATATTTTTTCTAAGACTGATCCGTTTCCGGATGAAGTCAAATTTTGGATGCTTCATCAGCAATTCAGGGACAAGCTTCCTGGTTTGTTTGACGAAAAAACTCAACCCGTCTCAGTTTACAATAAAACTGGTGAAATGGAAGAAATTGATCATGACGCGGCCTATTTCACTTGCAACGGTCACTCCATGGCTGTTACTGTAATGACAAGTGGAATCAAAAACAGACAGAAAGCATTAATGGCTATTCAGAATATCGGAGATGCAATTGCAAATTATTTGATTCAACAATCGGAAAAGAATGAATGAATACGGTTTTGCAATCGCTGTGGTGCAAAAATGGTCCGATTATTGTTTAAAAATTAAAACATTTTATAATATTGACATTTAATTAATTCTCTTATATACTTTTCTTAATCCTTAAAGCTGTTCGCAATTTGAGTTCCTGCAGCCATCCAGCTGACAGTCCCTCAAATTATCTGAATGAAATAAGGAAGGAACATGTATGGTTTATCATAAAGATACGGTCTTTGTTATTGGGGATGCCAAGTCTTCGCAAAAGAATCCGATAACGATTCGTTTTAATCAATTTTTTATTGGACTAGTCATTGATCGTATGAATGGAAGAATTGTTGACGTGGAATGTTCGGCAACGATCAATTTGACAACTCGCTTTGTACATTCTTTATTATCGGGACGATTAATCAATGACCCTGATATTGTGGATGATATTCGGACAAGATATTTCGGCTCATCACAGAAAGCATTGATCGTTGCTTTTTGCGATGCTGTAAAAAAATACAATCAAATTATTCATCAATAGGCCGCTTTGTCTAATAACCTAGACAAAATCCAGCTCTTGTTTTTCGGGGCTGGATTTTGTGTTTTTAGAGAGATAACAAAATATTTGCTGCAAAATTCAGAAAATATAAATTAAATTTACTCATTTTTTATAAAGGAGGTGCTGCTATGCTTCGCTTTATTGCGAGGAGATTTTTTGCCATGATTTTAACTCTGTGGGTGATCGCTACATTGACATTTCTGCTCATGCATGCGATTCCGGGATCGCCATTTAACAATTTAAACGGAAAAGTACTTAGCGATGCTGCGGTGCGAAATTTGGAAACACATTATCATATTGATAAACCGCTCCCGATTCAGTATCTCATTTATCTTAAGTCAATAGCAACATTTACATATGGTCCGTCAATTAAGCAACCTTCCCAAACGGTAAATGATTTGCTTGGAAGAGGGTTTCCGGTGTCTTTTGAACTGGGGATGTGGTCACTTGCAGTAGCTGTTGTTTCCGGAGTTGTTCTTGGTATTTTCGCTGCTTTGAAACATAATGGCTTCATTGACTATTTAGCAATGACGATCGCCGTTCTGGGGATATCCATTCCTAACTTTGTTCTGGCTACGCTGCTTATCCAAGAATTTGCAGTTAATCTCCGTTTGCTGCCTGCGGGAACATGGCAGGGATTTGCTTATATGATTATGCCGGTTGTTGCACTGGCGACCGGTCCGATGGCAATTATTGCACGCCTGATACGTTCAAGCATGCTTGAGGTGCTGACACAGGACTACATACGGACTGCTCAGGCTAAGGGGCTTTCTCCTTTTTTAATTGTCACAAAGCACGCATTAAAAAATGCGCTTTTACCGGTTGTTACGGTGTTGGGTACACTTGCTGCGAGCATATTAACCGGTACGTTTGTTATTGAAAAGATATTTGCGATACCGGGAATGGGCAAATATTTTGTCGATAGCATTAATTCTCGTGACTATCCCGTGATCATGGGAACAACGATGTTCTATAGCGCGCTGTTAATTTTTATGCTGTTTCTTGTTGACATTGCCTATGGATGGCTTGATCCACGAATTAAAATGGGCAAGGAGGGGGATTGATGGCAGATTTAAAAGAGTTGAAAAAACAAACGTTAATGACACAAATTCCAACGGATTGGTTTCGTCTGCTCAATCGTAAGAAAAAAGTGCAGCAGTCATTGTCGCGTCCGAGCATCTCGTATTGGCAGGATGCTTGGATTCAGCTTCGGAAGAACAAGCTTGCTATGCTTGGCCTGACTTTTTTAGTCCTTCTTGGTCTATTTGCCATTTTTGGGCCGATTTTTTCACCTTATTCAGTAACGGCACAGCATTTGACACTGCAAAATTTAGCGCCGTCTTCCAATCATTGGTTCGGAACGGATGAACTGGGCCGAGATGTTTTTACACGAACTTGGTATGGTGCGCGGATCTCATTATTTGTCGGGATTGTGGCAGCACTTGTTGACTTGTTTATCGGCGTTGCGTATGGTGGGGTATCCGGCTATTTGGGCGGGAAAACAGACTTGGTTATGATGCGGATTATTGAGGTTCTCTACGGTCTTCCTTATTTGCTTGTTGTCATTTTGCTCATGGTTGTGATGGGTCCGAGCTTATTGACGATTATTGTTGCATTAACAGTCACCGGTTGGACCGGAATGGCGCGCATCGTCAGAGGACAAATGCTTCAATTAAAAAATTACGAATTCGTCACTGCTTCCAAATCATTTGGCAGCAAGCCTTGGCGCATTATTCGAAAAAACCTCATTCCTAATACTATGGGTCCAATCATTGTGCAAATGACGTTAACCGTTCCATCGGCTATTTTTTCCGAAGCATTTCTTAGTTTTCTAGGATTGGGTGTACAAGCTCCATACGCGAGCTGGGGCGTGATGGCTAGTGATGCATTATCCGCACTTCTCGCCGGATTTTGGTGGCGATTGTTTTTCCCGGCATTATTTATTTCGCTGACAATGTTTGCTTTTAATATCTTAGGTGACGGCTTGCAAGATGCGCTGGATCCGAAATTAAGGAGATGACGCTACAGTGCATAGACAATCGGACAAACTGCTTGAGGTAGAAAATTTACATGTTTCTTTTACGACTCATGGTGGTGAAGTTCATGCAGTTCGAGGCGTCTCGTTTGATATCCGCAATGGAGAGACCTTCGCGGTGGTTGGTGAATCCGGATGTGGAAAGAGTGTTACCTCATTGGCTGTAATGGGTCTGATCCCTAAACCGCATGGAAAAATTATTGATGGCTCCATTCGATTTAAAGGAAAGGAATTGACGACCGCTTCACCGAGAGCATTGAGAAAAATCCAAGGCGTGAATATGTCAATGATTTTTCAGGATCCTATGACCGCTCTGAATCCGACGTTGACCATAGGGTCACAGCTAACCGAAGGAATCATTCATCAGAAGAAGGGATCACGAAAAGACGCCTATCAAAAAGCGATTGAGATGCTTCAAATGGTTGGTTTGTCAAACGCGGACCAGCGAATGAAACAGTATCCGTATCAGTTCAGCGGAGGCATGAGGCAGAGGATCGTTATTGCAATGGCTCTAATTTGTGAACCGGATCTGATCATTGCAGATGAACCGACGACAGCTCTTGATGTGACAATTCAGGTGCAAATTTTAGAATTGTTTGATTATATTCAAAAGAAAACCGGTGTTGCAATGATTATGATCACTCATGATCTTGGTGTTGTCGCCAAGTGTGCGGATCGAGTAGCCGTCATGTATGCCGGTAAGATTGTTGAAACAGGCAGCAAACGGGATATCTTTTATCATGCGAAGCATCCGTATACTCAAGCACTTTTGAATGCAATCGTACGGATTGATCTTCCTTCCGATACTTTAAAACCGATAGAAGGCGCGCCACCGGATTTATTTGCTCCTCCCGAAGGTTGTGCTTTCTGCGAAAGATGCCCGTTTGCCATGGAAGTTTGTCAGCGTGTTCAACCGCCGACAACAGCGGCTGGTGAAAACCATGCAGTTGCTTGTTGGTTTTTAGATAAAAGAGCCGATACTATTCGGCATCAGGTTGAAATATTATAAAAAGGCAGGAGGAATTCGTTTGAAAAAGTTATTTAGCAAAGTTTGTTTGCTTGGTATGACGGTTCTGCTTGTTTTAGCATTTAGTGGTTGTACCGCTAAACCTGATTCATCAAGCAAGAAATCGGATGGAAAGCAGGTTCTGAAGCTTAATAATGGATCGGAACCTACCTCTTTTAATCCGCCAATCGGATTTGATGCGTATTCTTGGAACGCTTTGAACAATCTGATGGAAGGATTGACGCGTCTGGGAAAAGACAATAGCCCTCATCCGGCAGCCGCTTCAAAATGGGATGTTTCACCAGATGGGAAAACCTATACATTCCACATTCGAGAGAATGCAAAATGGGATAATGGAGACGATTTAACTGCCGGTGATTTTGAATACGCATGGAAGCAGCTGCTTAATCCTAAGACTGCTTCACCAGCAGCGTTTTTGGGTTATCTCATTAAAGGCGGTGAAGCATATAATCTGAATAAAGGTTCCGCTGATGATGTTCAGGTTAAAGCAGAAGATGATAAAACGCTGAAGGTAACCTTGAATGCACCGCAATCCTATTTTCTCAATATGATCTCCAATCCTGCTTTCTTTCCGGTAAACAAAAAAGTTGCGGAAAAAGATTCGAAATGGTATGCGAATGCCAAGACCTTTGTCGGAAACGGACCATTTAAGCTGGCTTCATGGAAACATGATGCGAACATGGTTTTTAAGAAAAGCAGTACCTACTGGGATAAGAAAACAGTAAAGCTTGACGAAGTTGACTGGGCAATGGTTAACGATACAAATACAGAATATCAAATGTATAAAACTGGAGAACTTGACGTGGCAAGCGTTCCGCCGGATCTTTCCGATCAACTTTTCAAAGAAGGAAAAGTCAAAGTCGGTCAGCAAGCAGGCACATACTTCTTCAGCATGAATGTGAAAATGAAGCCATTTGATAACGCGAAAATCAGAAGAGCCTTTGCACTTGCAGTGGATAACAAGAAAATTGTTAATTACGTTGTCAAGCAAAAGAACGATCCGGCTTACGGATTTGTTTCTCCGGGATTTAAAGATCCAAGTGGCGAGGATTTCCGTGCGCATAACGGCAATCTTTATAAATATGATCCAAAGGCAGCCAAGAAATTACTTGCTGAAGGCATGAAAGAAGAGGGGATTACGAAACTGCCTCCTGTTACCTTGACATATAATACGACAGACATTAATAAATCAATAGCAGAAACAGTTCAGGAAATGTATAAGCAGAATTTGGGTGTGAGCATCAAACTGGCTAATATGGAGTGGAATGTGTACGGAGTTGATCAGAAGAGGGGCAAATTCCAGTTCTCACGCGGTTCATTCCTAGCGGATTATGGGGATCCAATTAACTTCCTTGAGAACTTCATTACAGGGATGCCTATGAACAGTATGCAGTGGAGCAATAAAGAATATGATCGACTGCTTAAGGAAGCAAAGAATGAGAAAGATGATACAAAACGTTATGCGCTTATGTATCAAGCTGAAAAGCTTCTGATGAAAGAAATGCCGCTCTTCCCAGTATATTTTTACAATCAATCTGAATTACAGAGCAGTAAAGTTAAGGGAATTGTTCGTCATCCGGTAGGCTATATGGAATTGAAGTGGGCAACTAAATCGAACTAATCGCAGTTGTTCAAACCAGCAGGAATACTTAGCGCATGTCCATTCTTATGCCAGAAGAGACCGTTTTCCTGATTACGGAAAACGGTTTTTCTCTGAATGAGGATGCTCCATGTTGCTGCAAAGGAACTGATTGCATCTGGGAACTTGGTTCACTCGTGCAATTTTTATGAAAGCAGCAATTGTTTTACCGCCTGATTCGGGAAAGAGCTTGCGGGTTTCATCCCGTTTAAATAAAGCGGAGGGAATGCTTATGAAAATTGTTAATGTGCAGACTAGAAAAATCACAATTCCTCTCACAAAACCTTTTAAAACAGCACTTCGGACAGTCAGGAAAGCTGAAAGTCTTATTGTGTGTTTAACATGTGATGACGGAACGACTGGTTTTGGCGAAGCTCCGCCAACGCATGTCATAACAGGTGACAGTCTTGGGAGTATCAACTATGTGATAACAGAGGTTATTCGTCCGCTGATCATAGGTTTAGCCATTGAAAACAGAGAGCAGATTCATCAAGTGATTGAAAAGTCAATACTCCATAATACGAGCGCTAAAGCTGCTGTCGATATTGCAGTATATGATTGCCTTGCAAAGAAAGCGGATCTCCCACTTTATCAGCTCCTTGGGGGAAATGGAAGTGAATTGGAAACAGATTTAACGATCAGTGTTAATGGAGTCCATGAGATGATGGGGGATGCACGAGCCGGTGTTGAAAAAGGCTTTACCACATTAAAAATTAAAGTCGGCAACTCAACACTTTCAGAGGATCTGGAACGAATCAAGGGTGTTCGGCAGGCAGTGGGCAAAAAAGTTAAGCTGCGTTTAGATGCGAATCAGGGCTGGTGCGCAAAAGATGCGATTGCCATTATTCGAAAAATGGAAGATATGGACCTTGACATTGAATTGATCGAGCAGCCGGTACAATCGTGGGATTTTGAGGGAATGAAACTTGTAACCGAAAATGTAGCGACACAAATCATGGCTGATGAGAGTATATTCGGCCCTAAAGATGCGGCGAGACTGCTCGCGATGCACGGTTGCGACATTATTAATATTAAATTGATGAAGGCAGGCGGTATCACCGGAGCTGAGAAAATCAATACATTAGCTGAAACCTACGGGATTGAGTGTATGGTAGGCTGCATGATTGAATCGAAAATATCAGTAACTGCGGCCTGCCATTTTGCAGCTTCCAAGTCCAATGTTACCCGATGCGATTTAGATACACCACTTATGTTTTCTTCGGACCCAATTGAAGGCGGTGCTTCATACAAACAAAATAAAATTACTTTGTCTGACTCACCGGGATTAGGAATATCGGACATTCATTTTGAAAAGTAAAAGAGGGAAAGTTGTGCAAAAAAGAAGGATTTCTGTTCCTGTTGCTACGGTTTGGACATCGCCCAGCTCGTTTCGTCCTATTGACGCTTCGGCAGTTTCAAAAAATCCGGATATGAAAACTTGGCTTTCGGCCATGACCCGCGAAGAAACGATTGCCTTATGCAGCGAAAAGAGGACACAAACTCAAGTGCTCTTTAATGATCCGATTATTATTGATGAGATAAATGGAGAATGGGCAAGAGTGGTTGTTCCTGATCAGTACTCGTCAAGAGATAAACGCGGATATCCCGGTTGGATGCCCGTCAGTCAGTCCATTCTCTGTAATCGAAGCGAAGCTTACGAGTCAGTTATGGTTCAAAGTAAAACGGCGATCCTTTATAACGAAACAAATCAGCCGATTTTCGAGTTAAGCTTCGGTACTTTTCTTCCTGCGATTGCGGAAACCGATCATCTTGTCCAAGTCGATACACCCATAGGGACGGGGATTCTTCACAAGAAGGATTTGAGTTTTCCAGCTAGGCGGTCATCATATACCGGTACGGATATTGTTCACGTTGCATTAAAATTCTTGGATCTGCCTTATTTATGGGCGGGCATGAGTGCCTATGGCTATGACTGCTCCGGCTATAGCTATTCCATGCTTCGAGCCGGAGGGTACCTCATTCCTCGTGATGCCGATGACCAATCGGCGGGCGGCAGAGCGATCGTTCTCAAATCAGTCTTACCTGGTGATCTGCTTTTTTTTGCTTATGAAAAGGGATCAGGTGAGGTACATCACGTGGGCATCTATTTCGGGGAAGGAAAAATGATTCATTCACAAACACCTGGAAAAAAGGTCACGATTACCGCACTAAAAGGTACGATTTATGAGCAGGAACTATGCGCGATCAGACGTTATTGGAAGGAAGGATGAATGATGGAGAAGAAGCCGCTCTTAAAAATAAAACACTTAAAAAAGTATTTTGAGATTGACCGGTCACAAATTTTAAAAGCCGTTGACAATGTCAGTCTGTCTATAAGTGCCGGTGAGACGCTGGGGATTGTAGGCGAGTCCGGATGCGGTAAATCAACGCTGGGACGAACAATTATGGGACTCTACGAAAAAACAGATGGAAAAATTGAATTTAACGGCCAGGATGTTGACTTGATGGCCGCATCGGAACGTTTCCGGTTGCATCGAAGGATGCAAATGATATTTCAGGATCCCTATGCTTCACTGAATCCGCGTTCAACAGTTCTTGAGTTAGTTGCCGAACCGATGGATATTCATAAGACATACAAGAATTCCAGAGAACGGAAAGAGAAAGTAGAACAGCTGCTGGAAGAAGTGGGATTAAATCGAAATTACTTAAATCGTTACCCGCATGAGTTTAGCGGGGGACAGAGGCAGAGAATTGGAATTGCACGCGCGCTGGCCCTAAATCCGAAGTTTATTATTGCCGATGAGCCAATATCGGCATTGGATGTCTCGGTACAAGCTCAAGTGGTTTTCCTGTTGAAGCGGCTTCAGAAAGAAAAGGGACTTACAATGATGTTTGTTGCTCATGATCTTTCAATGGTTAAGTATATTAGTGATCGCATCGGAGTCATGTATCTTGGTCATCTTGTCGAATTGAGTTCAAGTCATGATCTTTATGAAAAGCCTTTACATCCATACACTCAAGCTCTGCTTTCTGCAATTCCCATTCCGGATCCGGATATTGAGGAGAAACGGGAACGAATCCTGTTAGAAGGAGAGCTGCCAAGTCCAATTAATCCGCCAAGCGGGTGTGTGTTCCGCACACGCTGCCCATTCGTCATGGATACTTGCTCAGAAAAAGTTCCTGAATTTACCGAAATTGAAAGTGGTCATTTTGTTGCCTGTCACTTGCATCGTTAAAAAAAAGAAAACAGCAATACATAGGAGCAAACGGGATGAGTGAATACGCACAAGGTTTAAAAATTGCCTTCATTTGACATTTTTTTGAAGCGGCTTTAAAATTATTTTGAATGAACATGTGTAAGTTGAGAATTTTGTAAAATAAAAGACGATGCTGTCTGCTGAAGCCTCTCTGGAATCGGGAGGCTTTTTGTACAACTGTGCATTGTCAGTCCATGTTTTAGGGAATGATGGATACCGTAAGTTTTTCAGGTCTACCTGATCGGAGGTTTAAGTAATGAAGTCAATGAATTTTATCCGCGTTGCTGCTGCTTGTCCGGTAACTCGAGTTGCGGATGTCGCTACGAATATCATGAATATAAAAAAGTGTATTGATCAGGCGGTTGAGCAACATGCAAAACTGATTGTTTTTCCCGAATTGTGCGTCACATCCTACACATGTGCCGACTTGTTTCTGCAGAAGCAGCTGCTTGATCAAGCAGCTTTGGGTGTGAAGGAGTTATGCGCCTACAGTGCTGGAAAAGACATCATGATTGCTGTTGGTTCTCCGCTCTACGCTGAGACAGTAGTTTATAATTGTGCCTATATTTTATTTGACGGAGACGTGCTCGGTATCGTCCCCAAGAGCTACATCCCCAATTATGAAGAGTTCTATGAAAGACGCTGGTTCTCGTCAGGAAGGGAGATTATCGGTCATTCAGTTGATTTATCTTTTCAGAAATCGATACCATTCGGCATTGACCTTCTCTTTCAAAGCGGACCGTTTCAAATTGGATTTGAAATTTGTGAGGATCTTTGGAGCGTCGTGCCGCCAAGCAGCTATTTGAGTTTGGCAGGGGCGCAGCTAATCGGGAATCTGTCTGCATCAAATGAAGTGGTGAGCAAAGCTGATTATCGACATGCATTGGTTGCTTCGCAAAGCGCGAAATGCATAGCATCTTATCTATATGCGGGTGCCGGAACAGGAGAATCATCAACCGATGTCGTTTTCGGCGGTGAATTATTGATTGCTGAAAACGGAAATATGCTGGCTAAAAATGAACGTTTTCAAAGAGAGAATCAAGTTGTTACATCGATCATTGATATTGATCGGCTGAACCTGCAAAGAATCAAAAATATCAGCTTTAGAGAAGCATCTTCCACGGTTCCCTGGGAAGTGAGAAAAATATTCTTTACCTATAAAAACACAGAATTCGGAGTCTTTGATCGTGCAATTGATAAACATCCATTTGTGCCGTCTGATGTCAAGCAAAGGGAGCAGCGCTGCAGTGAAATTTTCAATATCCAAGTAGCAGCACTTGCAAAACGAATGGAGCACACTGGATTGAAAAAAGCGGTCATTGGAATTTCTGGCGGACTCGATTCTACGTTGACATTGCTTGTCATCGTCAAGACCTATGACTTGCTTGGCTATGATCGAAAGAATATCATCACAGTAACACTTCCCGGTTTCGGTACAACGGATCGCACCTATCAAAATGCCGTGTCACTGTGTAAAAAGCTGGAGACTGATTTTCGAGAAGTCAATATTGTAGCTGCGTGCCTGCAGCACTTTAAAGATATCGGCCATGATCCGGCCATTCATGATGTGACCTATGAAAATGTTCAAGCACGTGAACGGACGCAGATTTTGATGGACATTGCCAATAAAGAAAGCGGACTTGTAATTGGAACAGGCGATCTTTCCGAACTCGCGCTTGGATGGAGTACCTATAACGGTGACCACATGTCGATGTACGCTGTCAATTGCTCGGTTCCGAAAACACTTGTTCGTTATCTTGTCCGTTATGTTGCCGAAGAAGAGACGACAAAAGAAATCAGTGAAATTTTACGTGACGTTCTTGACACACCGGTGACTCCTGAGTTGCTGCCTAAAGACGCTGAAGGGAAAATTGCCCAGAAAACCGAAGATATCGTCGGTCCTTATGAATTACATGACTTCTTCCTGTACTATTTTGTCCGCAGTGCTTTTACGCCGGCAAAAATACTCTTTTTAGCTAAAGCAGCATTTGCGGACGTCTATGATGAAGCGGTTATTCGGAAATGGCTGGATGTTTTTATTCGACGGTTTTTCTCAATGCAATTCAAGCGTTCGGCAATTCCGGATGGCCCGAAAGTGGGAACAGTGAGCCTGTCCCCACGAGGTGACTGGCGTATGCCTTCCGATGCCAGCCGCGATCTTTGGCTAAATGAACTTTAAATCGAATGAAAGTGAGGGCGGCAAGTGATTCGTTCTTTTTATGCTTATTACAAACCCTATAAGAAACTGTTTTTCCTTGACTTTTTCTGTGCGGTCCTGCTTGCCTTGCTCGAACTTGTTTTTCCAGTCGCTGTCAACCAAGTCATTGACCGACTGCTTCCGGGAAAAGACTGGTCAATTATTATGCTCGCATCCGCGGGTTTGCTTCTTTTTTATGTGATTAATACAATCACTCATTATATCGTGACCTATTGGGGGCATATGCTGGGCATCAAAATAGAAACGGATATTCGTCAGGAACTGTTCGAGCATATCCAAAGGCAATCGTTTCATTTCTTCGATAACAACAAAACCGGACATATGATATCGCGTCTCACTACGGATCTTTTTGATATTGGTGAAACTGCACACCACGGACCGGAAGATATTTTTATTGCGCTGATGTCTTTATTTGGAGCATTTTTCTTAATGGTGACGATTAATTGGAAATTAGCGTGCATCACGTTTGTTCTTGTCCCAATTCTTGGTACGTTTATCATTGTATTCAATATGAAAATGACTCGAGCAACCGATCAAATTTATCAAGATATCGCGTCATTTAACGCTAATGTTGAGAATGCGGTTGGCGGAATTCGTGTGGTTCAAGCATTTTCAAATGAAAACTATGAACGAAAAAAGCAGTTTCGAGAAAATAATAAATTATATCAAAAAGCAAAATTATTTTCTTATAAAATTATGGCGACGAGTGTGACGACCAACTACTTTTTCATGCGACTGATCACTCTGTTTACTTTAATCAGCGGTTCCTGGTTCGTCATTCACGGTGAATTAAGCAGCGGACAATTTGTTGCCTTCCTGCTGCTCGCCAATATCTTTGTTCAGCCGATTGAAAAGTTTAACGCAATTATCGAACTGTATCCTAAAGGAATTGCCGGCTTCAAACGTTTTATGAACTTAAAGAGTCAGGCGCCCGAAATCGTGGATAAAGAGGATGCAATTGACGTGGATTCTGTGAAAGGCAGGATTGATTACTGCGATGTCAGCTTTGGCTACGAAGGAAAGAAACAGGTGCTGAAGCACATTAATTTGCATATTCATGCTGGAGAAACGGTTGCATTTGTCGGCCCGACAGGAGCTGGCAAGACGACTTTGTGCAGCCTGCTTCCTCGATTTTACGATGTGACCGGAGGCAGGATTACGATTGACGGCATCGATATTCAGGATTTTAAGCTTTCCTCATTGCGCCGTCACATCGGCTTAGTACAGCAAGATGTCTTCCTTTTTTCAGGAACGCTTCGTGAAAATGTGGCATACGGAAAATTAGATGCAACTGATGAAGATATTTGGCATGTCCTCCGGCTTGCACAATTAGAGGATACAGTTGCGACTATGCCAAACAGTTTAGACACGGTTATTGGTGAACGGGGGGTCAAATTATCTGGCGGGCAAAAACAGCGCCTTTCGATCGCGCGCATGTTCCTCAAGGATCCGTCCATTTTGATTCTTGACGAAGCCACTTCTGCATTGGATACCGAAACAGAGGTCGCAATTCAGAAGTCACTTGAATTGTTATCCAAAGGACGTACAACACTGATTATCGCTCATCGGCTAGCAACGATTAAGAACGCAGATCGAATCGTTGTTGTTACTCAAGACGGAATTTCTGAGCAAGGTGCTCATGACCAGCTCCTCGATCAGGATGGTGTTTATCGTCGCCTGTATGAATCGCAGTTCTCCTTGACGATGTGATATTTGGGTGAATAATCATTGACAGAATTTCCGGCAAGATATTTGCCGGTTTTTTTATTAATTTCGATTAAATTTGGAAATGGAAGGTTGCTAACTTATGCTAACTTTAGAAAAAGGAGATAAAATAGGTATTTTTTCACCATCATCGCCAATAACGGCAACGTCGCCTTTGCGTTTTACACGAGCGAAGCATTTTCTTGAGTCAAAAGGTTTTCAAATTGTTGAGGGATGCTTAACAGGAAAGCAGGATTTCTATCGCTCCGGAACAATCGAAGAGCGAGCGGAAGAATTAAATGAATTAATCCGTAATAATGACATAAAAATGATTATGTCAACTATTGGCGGAACAAATTCAAACTCACTGCTGCCTTATATCGACTATCGAGCATTTAAGAGAAATCCGAAAATAGTGATTGGCTATTCAGATATGACCGCTATTCTTCTTGCTGTCTACACGCAAACTGGCTGTCCCGTTTTCTATGGACCGGCCCTTGTTCCGTCATTCGGTGAATTTCCTCCTTTTGTGGATCAAACGTATCGTTATTTTGAACAAATAGTTGACAAGAAAAGTGTTTATCCGATCCAACTTACTGCTCCGGACTATTGGACGGAAGAAGCGGTGAATTGGGAAGTTAAAACAAAAGAAAAAACGCAACACGAGAATCATTGGATCGGTAATAACAGCGGAAAAGTCACTGGACGGCTCATCGGCGGCAACTTAAATACGATGAATGGATTTTGGGGAAGTCCCTATATGCCTGAAATAGAAAAAGGGGATATTCTGCTCATTGAGGACTCGATGAAGGATGCATCTCAAGTAGAGAAAAATTTCTCATTACTTAAAGTTAATGGTGTCTTTGAGCGGGTAAGTGGTATTTTGCTCGGCAAGCATGAACAATTTGATGACGAAGGTACCGGAAGAAATCCGGTTGACCTGCTGATAGAGGTTCTGAATGGCAAAAACCTGCCGATCATCGCTGATTTTGACTGCTGTCATACCCATCCGATGATGACAATGCCGATTGGTGCACAGGTGACGATTGATACGGATAAAAAGCATCCGGCGGTGTGGATTAATAAAACTTTTTAACCGAATATCGATTATCATTGCGTTGATTTGGCTGCCGGCTGTGGGACGGATATTTGGAAAAGAATTACTCCTTATCATGAACGGCTCGCTCTGGTCGTTGTGCGGATAAAAAATACCTCTTTGCATAGAAACAAAGAGGTAAATGATTCAATAAAGAGCCGCAAAACTACCGAATTAATTAAGGTTAATTCACAGGGCTAAAATCAAACTTCAGCCGCTGCCTTAAGCAATTCCTTAGCACATTTGTATTCCAAGCCATGCGCGTCGGCAACTGCTTTGAAAGTAATGAAGCCATCCAAAGTGTTCAATCCCTTGAGCAGTGCTTCATCTTCGAGACATGCCTTGACGTAGCCCTTGCTGGCAATTTTCGCCGCGTAAGGAATGGTAACATTAGTCAGGGCAAGCGTCGAGGTATTTGGAACAGCGCCAGGCATGTTTGCTACTGCATAATGAATGACGCCGTGCTTCGTATAGGTAGGATCGTCATGAGTTGTGCTGTGATCGGATGTTTCAACCACGCCGCCCTGGTCGATGGCAACATCCACGATTACAGAGCTTTCCTTCATGTTGGCAACCATTTCTTCAGTTACCAGCTTAGGAGCTTTCGCGCCGGGGATCAGTACGGCACCGACAACAAGGTCGGCTTCTTTAACCGATTCAGCGATATTATAAGGATTCGACATGACCGTATTCAGTGAATTTCCGAAGATATCGTCGAGATCACGCAATCTGTCTGCACTTATGTCAAGAATTGTGACATCCGCTCCGAGTCCGACCGCGATTTTTGCTGCGTTCGTGCCGACAATACCCCCGCCGATAATGGTGACTTTGCCACGGGATACGCCAGGTACCCCGCCAAGCAAAATGCCTTTTCCGGCTTCGTTGCTGAATTTTTCAAGGTATTGGGCACCAATTTGAACGGCCATTCTGCCAGCAACTTCACTCATTGGCTGGAGGAGAGGGAGCACGCGATCAGCACGTTGAACCGTTTCATAAGCGATGGATACCACTTTATTTGCAACGAGTGCTTTTGTCAATTCGGCACCGACTGCAGGAGCAAGGTGGAGGTAAGTAAAAAGAATCAGTCCTTCATGAAAGAAATGATATTCTTCCGGTTCCGGTTCCTTAACCTTGATCACCATTTCAGCCGACCAGGCTTTTTCAGCTGAAGTGATGACTGCGCCTGCTTCTTCATACTGTTGATCGGAGAATCCCGCGCCTGCACCTGCCAACGTTTCTACATAGACTGCATTGCCTTCTTGAACCAAGTGATACGTACCCGCAGGGGTGATGGCAACACGACGTTCGTTGTTCTTCAATTCTTTTGGAATGCCGATGATCATGAATGAATTCCTCCCAGTTATTTTATCTAATCCAATAATTGAATAATCAGACATATGAATTTGACGACCACAGTCAACAGTTTTTTCATACTAAACAAGTTGACTGAGAATCAAATGAAGCCTGTGTTATTCCTTAATTAGAATGTTACAAACAAAAAGGGTTCATTTCATCATACGTTTTGTCTACTCTTTCGGTAAAAAACTTGACATTTGGCGACTGTGTTAGATAATATGACAATATAATGAAATGAAATACGACATTTGGGGGGCTGGATGATGGATGAAATGCCATTTTGTGTGAAGGATGTGCTTGAACGCCCACTTTTTCAGCGAGCAGCATTAATTGCGGGTGCACATGGTTTGTTTCGAGAAGTTCGCTGGGTGCACATTCTAGAAATTACCCATGCTGCTCCATACGTCAGCAAGCATGATTTGATTCTCACAACCGGTATTTGGTTAAAGCGTTCGGTGAAATCCGGATTAGACTATATGCGTCAGATCATCGATCATGGTACCTCCGGGCTTTGCATTGAGTTCGGCACGACGATTGATGAAATACCGGATAAGATCATCGCACTGTGTGATGCGTATGATTTTCCGCTCATTTTGTTCCGCCAGCCGATTCGTTTTGAAGAGATCACGCAAGACATTCATTCTTTTTTAATTAATCAGCACTTTGGTCTGCTGAAAAATTTGGAACAATTTTCTCAAAAACAGCAGCAGCTGATTCTGCAGAGTACGGACATTCCTGCCATTTTGCGTCTTTTACAAAGTTACTCCGAAAGGCAAATTATCTATTTATCCACCATTGAGGCAAATAAATTTTATCCTTCTGTAACTAAAGAAAAGTCCGATATGATAAACGCTTTTTGCAATGAGAAGAAAAAAGCTTTTGACCATATTCAGGAGACCGAAATTTGGAAGATGGATGATACTTGCTATTTGCTCATCCAGCCGGTTGTCTGTTTTGGCCAAGTATTTTCCTGCGTCGGCATGGTTCTTCATCAAGCGCACCCCACCGAATATATGAAGCTGCTGATTGATTATACCGCTAAAGCAGTAGCGACCGTGCTGCTGCGTACACAATTTCTTGAAGAGAAGATCCTGAGCAATCAGAATGAACTGATTCAGGATATTCTCAGCAAGCGTATCGAAAGCGAAGAGCAGGCACAGATGAGAATGGGGCTTCCATCGCCAAACGGAGAAAAATACATCTTTGTCGGAGGGGTTATCGAATTTGAGCATAATGTGATCGAAGCTGGTCCGGAGCGTATGGAGGCCCGTAACCAGGATATTCTCGTTCTCACCCGGTCATTATTAAAACGCTATCAAATGCACCACCTGTTAATGATGAAAAATAATCAGATTTATTTTATTTGCGCTAAAGAACGCGTTACGGCGGAGTCGCTGACAGGACTGTACAAAAATGTCCAGGGCTTAATCGACGGACTGGAGAAGTATATTAATCAAGCGCTGCCCGGCTTAAACTTTCATGTCGGTATTGGAAAATCACGAACGCGTCTGTCTGAAGTGTGGATGAGTTTTAAAGAAGCGTATCAGGTGATCGAAATTTCTCAAACAGTACCTGCAATGGAAAAATGCTGCTTTTATGGAAACCTTGGCGTTTATCAGCTGCTTAACACTGTTCCGGGCCCAATTCTGAATGAATTCATACATGATCAGCTGGGGCAGTTAATTGATTATGACCACAAGCACCATCTTAATTTAGTAGATACACTGTCTATGTATTTTAAATGCATGGGTTCAAAAGGAGAAACAGCGAGGAAACTGTTCATTCACCGGCAAACCTTATACAATCGTCTGGAAAAAATTCGAGATATTCTCGGTAATGATTTCTTTGAACCGAATCGGCGCCACTGTCTGGAAATGGCACTGCTCGGCTATCCTTTGCAGGCCATTGAAGAACAATAAAAAAGTACAAGGTCGAAAGGGTTCTGATTACATGGACCTTTTTTATTGCTATACTGAGATTGTTCATCTTGTTTAAGACCGAAAGAAGGTTTTCCATGAACTATCTGACTGTTTACTGGAAAAGATATAGAATCAGATTTTTATTGGCTATTTTTTTTCTGTCGCTCGAAGCTCTGTCAGATCTGCTGCAGCCGGCATTGATGGCGCGCATTGTTGATCAGGGAATCGCACAGATGAATATGCCTCAGATTGAACGATACGGGCTTCTGATGCTGTTAATTACAGCAATCGGAGCAGTTTGTGCGAGTATGCGCAACATACTTTCGGGTATTGTATCACAGCGATTTGCCCAAGATCTGCGTCAAGATTTATACATAAAAATCCAAAGTTTGCCACAATCCGGAGTTGATCAATTGGGCAGTGCTTCACTGATTACTCGGCTCACAAACGATGTCACTCGGGTCCAAACCTTTGCCAATGGTCTCATGCGTATCATGGTCAAAGCACCTCTTGTCGGGATCGGCAGTCTGTTCATGGCTATTCACCTCAATGCGAGACTCTCACTGGTCTTGCTTGGAATTGCGCCGATGATTGCATCGCTAATCGTTTTGAATATGAAGATCAGCTATCCGTTTTTTCGAAACGTGCAGCTTGCACTTGATCGAGTCAACCGATCAATGCAGGATTATTTATCCGGTATTCGTGTTATAAAAGTCTTTAATCGTTCCGATTATGAACAGGAACGGTTTCAAATAAATAACAAAAAGCTCGGTCATCTTTCTTCTTCTGCTTCGAAGGTAGGAAGCATATTCAGTCCCATGATCAATCTGTCTGTAAACATCGGGATTCTGGCTATTCTATGGTTTGGAGGAATCGGTGTGAACCATGGAACAATGCAGGTCGGTTCGATCATTGCTTTTACTAATTATATGATGCAGCTTCTGTTCGCGATTATGATGGTGAACAATGCCTTTAATATGCTTGTACGTGCAAAAGCTTCAGTGGAACGTATTGGAGATGTAATGAATCACGAGTCGGATGAACGGTTTCCCAAAAAAACAAATCAGAAATTAGGTTGTGAAAACAGGGGAGCTCTTCATTTTCGAGATGTAACCTTCTCATTTTATAAGAATCAAGAACCCGTATTAAAAGATATTCATTTTCAGGTCAAGCCTGGAGAAACGCTTGGAATTATCGGGCCGATTGCTTCAGGAAAATCGACGCTTGCTCAATTGATTCTCCGTTTTTATGATCCTGATCGCGGGGAGATCCTTTTTAACGGACATGATATCAAAAATTATACAGAAGAAGAATTGCGGAAGAAAATAGCCATTGTGCCTCAGCGTCCGCTGCTTTTCAGTGGATCGGTCATTGAGAACATTCGTTGGGGGGATGATCAGGCGAGTAACGAGTCAGTCTATCAGGCGGCACAGATTGCGGATGCGGACCATTTTATCCGCCTGCTTCCACATGGCTATGAATCATTGATTGGTCAGGGAGGTGTCAATTTGTCCGGCGGACAGAAACAGCGCATCTCCATTGCGCGTGCCCTGATCCGTAAACCTGATCTTCTCATTTTGGATGATGCAACAAGCGCTGTGGATGCACATACGGATAAAATGATTCGCTGCCGTTTAAGACAATCATTAAAAAGCATGACCTGTGTTATGATCTCTCAAAAAGTTTCTTCAATAAAAGATGCAGATCAAATTGTGGTCATTAACGGTGGGCGTATTGAAGCCATCGGAAAACACGCTGATTTATTAACCCGCTCTTCGTTCTATCGGGAAGTTTGCGCGACACAGTTGAGTGATGGAGGGGTTCAGCATGGCTGACAGGAATTCCGGCATAAACCGAACGAACAGCGCAATGACGCAAAGAGGCAGAGGGAAAAGGGGGCCGGCTCGATTTGCTCCAGTTGAAAAACCGAAACGAATACGAGAGACGCTGCGACGTTTAGGAAGTTATTTTTTTCAGGAAAAAAAGGCATTATGTACCGTATTTGGTTTTGTTCTTCTTGACTCGATCATTTCTTTGCTTATTCCTTATTTTATCGGACTGGCCATCAACCAAATTGGTGTCCGCGCCGGTGCTGTACATTTTTCAATGCTGATCCAGCTGCTTCTGGTTTTGGCTGTTTTTTATTTGGCTGACGGCCTGTTGACTTTTATTCAGGGGTGGCTCATGGCATCGGCAGGACAACGTATGGTCGTTGCACTTCGAGGAAGCCTTTTTGAAAAGCTGCAGAAGCTTCCAATCTCATTTTTTGACCGCCATAATCACGGTGAAATTATGAGCAGGCTGACCAATGACATTGAAAATATTGATGTCACAATTTCTCAATCTACGGTGCAATTAATGAACGATGTGATCATGATTGCCGGTTCTCTGGTCATGATGATTTGGATCAGCCCGTCATTAACTCTGGCTAGTTTAATCATGGTTCCGCTTGTTATTATCCTTACAAAAACAATTGCTGTTCGTACCTCCAAGTTGTTTGTGGAGCAGCAAAAGGAATTGGGAACATTAAACGGACATATTGAAGAATCTATTTCTGGTCTGTCAGTTATTAAAGCATTCAGTCATGAACAAAAGGAAATCGAGCGTTTTACACAAATGAATCAGCGACTGACCGACGTCGGCATGCACGCACAAATTTGGTCCGGATATTTAATGCCATTAATGAATGTCATCAATAATCTGGGCTTTGCCGCGGTTGCCTCAGTCGGCGGATTTTTGGCAGTTAAAAAGATGATTACCATTGGCATGATCGCAAGTTTCCTCACCTACTCGCGGCAATTTTCAAGACCTTTAAATGATGTGGCCAGCATTTTCAACACATTGCTATCCGCAATTGCTGGTGCTGAACGTGTTTTCGATATCATGGAACAAAAAGAGGAAGTTCCGGATCAAATAAACGCACGGCCGATCAGCAGCAAAACCTGCAAGGGCGACATTGATTTTTATAATGTCTCATTTGGTTACAGTCCGAAAAGAATGATTGTGAAGCAGGTTTCTTTTCATGCGCGCGCAGGGGAAACCATTGCACTGGTTGGCCCAACAGGTGCAGGTAAGACGACACTTGTAAATTTACTGACGCGTTTTTATGAACCGAACTTCGGCTCGATTCGTGTTGACGGCATTCCAATTACCAATTATAGACGCGCGGATTACAGAAGCCTATTCGGCATGGTGCTTCAGGATACTTACCTGTTTCACGGCAGCTTTAAAGATAATTTACGATACGGACGGCTTGATGCAACGGATGAAGAGATAAAACGCGCTGCCATTGCAGCGCATGCAGATTCATTCATTATGGCAACTGAACACGGATATGGCACGATGCTTCAGGGCAGCGGAGAAAATTTGAGCGAGGGACAGAAGCAGTTGCTTACGATTGCCCGTGCCGTGCTCTCTAATCCGGCGATTCTGATTATGGACGAAGCAACGAGCCATGTCGATACACAAACTGAACACGAAATACAAGAAGGCATGCGGCAGTTGATGAGTGGACGAACGAGCATCATCATTGCGCATCGACTGTCTACGATTCGTCATGCGGATCTAATTCTTGTTGTCGAGGACGGAATGATTGCCGAGCAGGGAAGACACGAGGAATTATTGGAGAAAAAAGGGATCTATTTCTCAATGTACAGCGACCAATTTTCAGTCTGATCACTATTAAGTTTTAGGCAGAGGTTGTTTCCCATCAAACTCGTTTAAACTATGTTCCCACTTAATTGCGCTTAAATAAAATGACATGAATTGTTTGCTTGTCAGTGCATTCTTTTCAATGAATAGACGAACTTTATCCCAATTTGCCTGTTCAAAATTGATGACTGCGGCTAGACTGTTTTTAAGTTCATTTGGAACACCAAGCAGCGCATCTCGAATCAATGGATTCAGAGGCAATTTCGTTAAAATGGCTTGCATGGGCTGGTTTAAAATCTGATCAAGGGAGGAGAAAATACCAGTAATAAAATAGTCCGCTGCATCATGTTCCTTTTTTGTCATGACTGCGATTCGCTCAAGCATTTTTCCACGGATAAGCGACCGCTTAATGAGCTCGGCGTTTTCAACATGCTCAAAGCCTTTGATCATCATGATCTGAATCCACTGAGCCATCTCCTTTGCGCCGATACGCGCTAATGCTTGCCGAACAGAATGAATCGGATATTTCGATCCATATTGGATGGTATTGGCCGCATGCAATAATTTATAGGTGAGACCAACGTCCGCATGAATGAGTTTGACAATACGGTCTAAATCCGGATCCGGCTGGCGTAATTCATTGAGAATCCGAATCAAAACCGTTTGCTGGTAGCCGATCTCTTTAGCATTGACCATCAGAGGCCTGCTGAAAAAGTAGCCTTGAAAGAGATCATACCCCATTGCAAGGGCAAAACGATAATCCAGCATGGTTTCAACTTTTTCGGCAAGAAAAGTTTTTTTGCCGTGATATTTTTGGATCAGGCGTATTTGATCTTTAATATTTGCCCGAGAGAATTCTACTTTGATCATGTCAGCAAGATTTATTAATTCTTCATAGCCTTTGCGTCCAAAAATAAAATCATCAAGTGCTAAAATATATCCGTCCCTTTTCAGCGAACGGCATGCTTCAATCACCTCATGACTAGGACGCACGCGTTCCAATATTTCAACAATGATTTTCTTTTTTGGCAGAAGTCGAGGCAGCTGCTGAATGAGAAAGTCCTCCGGAAAATTAATAAATCCATGGGTGCCTTCAATTAATTCATCAAAGCCAATGACGAGAACCGAATTTGCGAGAAGTGACGCGGTTGCATGGCGATCACTTGATCCGCTGAATGCGTTTGTATTATTCTTCCGATAAAGTAATTCGTAACCAAAGAGCTTCATTTTTCGATCAAGAATCGGTTGGCGAGCTACATAAATATCCATAGGATCATCATCTCGTTCAAAATATTTTTTTAATAAATCGTGTAAAATTTAATTGAGTCATTCAACTAAGGATGACAGATCTTAATTGTCAATGCAGTGACTGAATATTTTGAGCCTTTTTACCTATGCTATCACGTTTATTTTTCATACACAATCATCTTTTAGCGGGTTTATCCTACCCTCTTTTTCCCCACCGGTTCGTACGCATATCTAAATGATTGATTGCGGCAAAAAAAAGTGTGAAGAAGTAGTAGACAATACATATGTAGCATGCGGAAAGTAAAGAAAAACCAACTGAGAAAAAGGTGATATGGCCGGAAAGAAGGGCGACAAATCGAGCCGGGTAAAAAAGATCCCAGGAGTTGAGTTGCAAAAATCTGCCGATATACATGGCAAAGCCGCTTAAGATGAAAATAAAAAACATCATCAATTGAGAAAGCGGATAAGCATATTTTTGCAGGAATCGATGATGAACGATCCATAAAGAGAGCATGCCGGCACATGTTCCGATAAAAATGCCGGTACCGATTTGAATAAGGCTTAACCAGGACAGAAAATCAGTAGAATAAGTAAACGAGTGTTCCGTTCCAAAATAGAAGGAAATTCGCTGCAAATGAATGAAGTCGGTAACCAGATATGGCGCATTCGGAAAGAAAATAAGCCATAGAAATGCAAGCAGCCATGTACGCAGCCAATCATGCGCATTGTCGGCAAGACACATCCAAATTGCGAAAAACAGCGGAAGAAGTGACAAGAGCAGATTCCAGAGCATCATGACATGTATTGTCCGTTTAGTGAACACGTATAAAAGCAAGCTGATCAGAATGTAGAAACCAGCACAATAAATGATTGGGTTAGGTGCATGCCGCCTTTTCCTTTTACGGAACATATAATCGAAATCCTTTCAATGATGGTTGCCGATCTCCCTAGGATTATATTAATCTCGGACAAGTTTTACTCATGTTCTTCTTTTTAAGTACCATTACTTTGAAATTGACAGATATCCTTGAGAAGGGTTATCTTAAAAAAGACATAAATTGTTCACATTGAAAGCGACATCAGACATCAGGTGATAAAAGTGATAGTAATCGATGATACAGATTTATATCATGAAATTTGTTCTGCGATTGACAAAGCTAAAGCAACAGGCGGGAAACATGTGGTTAGTGAAATAAAAGAAATTGAGTTAACAGATCCCATCCGCTTCTATGATGCCGCCGGAAAACGATATCACGGCAAACGCTTTTTCTGGGAGAACCAAACAGACGGACAAATCCTGATAGGAGCAGGCATTGCTGCTTGTATCACAACAAGGCGCGGGGAAAATTATGCTGCGATGCAAAATCAATGTGGCAATTTATTAAGTACGGCGCGTGTTTTAGGTCCCACGGAAGCGGAGGCAACGGGACCGCTTCTGGTCGGCGGATTTGCCTTTGAGGCGGAAAAACAGCCTTCTGAGGACTGGGCATCTTTTGGCTCCGGCTACTTTTTCCTTCCCGTGTTTTTATTAACGATTCAAAAGGGACACTGCTATCTGACACGATCGATTGTCTGCACCTCTCAGGACGATGCCGGTCAGTTAACTCAGCGGCTGAAACATGAAGAGAAAGAATTATTCAGTTCTCTAAATGCTGAAGCTCCTGATCTTAACGTGTTTAACTCACTGATCAAGCAAACCGATCAAGAGACACAAGCATGGAATCAACTCGTTGAAGAAGCAATTCAAACCATGGGAGAGAGCGGATTAAAGAAGGTGGTACTTGCGCGTTCCCGAAGGCTGCTCTATCAAAACGAGCTTTCGAGCGAGCAGCTGATCCAGGCTCTTCGCGAGCAGCAAGAACAAACCTGTCTGTTTTGTCTTGAGAAAGGTGCTTCGGCTTTTGTCGGGGCGACTCCGGAACGATTGATCAAAAAGCAGGCCCGAACTATTTATTCGGCGTGTCTTGCCGGATCGGCAGCGCGTGGAGACACAGATAAAGAAGATACAAGTCTTGGAGAATGGCTGCTTAATGATCGTAAAAATCGTCTCGAACATCACTATGTTGTTTCTATGGTTCGTGATTCTCTTCATGATCTTTGTGAACAGCTGACGGTCCCGGAACGGCCCAGACTAATGAAGAATAAAAATATTCAGCATTTGTATACACCGGTGGAAGGAATTTGCAATAAATCGGCATCGATTTTTGATTTCATAAAGCGCCTGCATCCGACGCCTGCACTGGGCGGACTACCACGAAAACAGGCCTTATCTTGGATAAGGGAACATGAATCACTTGACCGCGGGTACTATGCTGCGCCAATCGGCTGGTGCGATGGGCGTGACAACGGAGAGTTCTATGTCGGCATACGCTCAGCACTGCTTCGTGGAAAGGAAGCAGTGCTGTTTGCCGGATGCGGTGTGCTGAAGGATTCAATACCAGAGCAGGAATACAAAGAAACTGCCATTAAATTTCACCCGATGCTCGATGCACTTTCAGGGAGGCATATATGAATCATTTAGAGCTAATGACACACTATCTATCTTCATTTGTCCATACATTATCACAGCAAAATGTAAAAACAGCTGTGATCAGTCCGGGATCGCGATCAACACCTCTTGCCATTCTTTTTGAGGAGCACTCGGAGATTCAAACCTTTCTTGACATTGATGAACGTTCAGCCGGTTTCTTAGCTCTTGGATTAGCAAAAGCATCGAAATACCCGGTTGCATTAATCTGCACATCAGGAACAGCGGCAGCGAACTATTATCCAGCTATTATCGAGGCCTATTTTTCGCGCGTACCGCTGCTCGTCATTACTTCGGACAGACCTTATGAACTGCAGCATGTTGCAGCGCCGCAAACAGTAGGTCAGCAAGGAATGTATGGAAATCATGTCAAACAGTATTTTCAACTCGAGTTATCCGAGCTTGATCTGAGTCTGCTTTCCTATAATCAGGCCTTGGCGAGTCGAGCGGTTGCCATTGCGAACGGCCTTCCGAAGGGACCGGTGCATTTAAATGTTCCTCTCAGAGAGCCGCTTGTTCCATGCCGGCTGAATCAAACATCAAAAATGAACGTGACTGCCCGTTTCGCAGTACCAGTGAAAAGAGGAATGCTTACGCTGGGTACAACGCAACTGCAGGATTTATCGAAACACATCAATTGTTCCAAGCAAGGCGTGATTATTTGTGGCGCTGCAGAATACGTTCAGTCTGTATCCGGAATCACTGAATTTGCAGAACGAGCAGGCTTCCCGATTCTTGCGGACCCGCTTTCTCAACTCCGCAGGGGAATGCATTCGATGACATCGGTTATTGAGACCTATGACACATTTCTTCGCAACGAGCAGATTGCATCCTCCTTAAAACCGGATCTAATCATCCGTTTTGGCGCTCCGCCGGTGTCTAAAGCGCTCAAACTGTGGATGCAGCATCAAGTCTGCACTAATTTTGTTATTGACAGCGGAATGGAGTGGAGAGATCCGGAGGGAAAAGCTACGGAGATCATTTATTGTGATGAACAGCGATTTTGTGAGGACTTGAGTCCGATTATCGAAAGAAAAGGCAATCACAAATGGCTTGTTTTTTGGCGGACAATTAATAATAAAACGAAATCAGTACTTCGAAGCATACGTGAGGAGCAGACCTTGAGCGAGGAGAAAGTCTTTTTGAAACTGGCTGAGTGGCTGCCGGAAAAAGCAAATCTGTTTGTCGGCAACAGCATGCCGATCAGAGAACTGGACAGCTTTCTGTTCAGTCGTCCGCAGTCTGCACATATTTTTGCCAATCGCGGGGCGAATGGTATCGACGGTGTGGTATCGACAGCAGTCGGTGTGGCCTTGGCAAATCATCGTGCAATTCTTGTGATTGGCGATCTCAGTTTCTTCCATGATATGAATGGTCTGCTTGCAGCCAAACAGTATCATGCAAATTTGACAATTCTTCTCATCAACAATGATGGCGGAGGAATTTTCTCGTTTCTTCCTCAGGCATCTGATAAAATACATTTTGAAAGCCTCTTCGGTACCCCGCATGGGCTGGATTTTTCAAACGTTGCAAGGTTATACGGCGCCCGTTATACGAAAATCAGCAATTGGGAAATGTTTGATCAGGCAATGTCTGCTTCTGAAGATGAAGAGGAATTGACCATCATTGAGATTCCGACAAAACGAGCTGAGAATGTTGAAAAGCATCGTATGCTGCAAAAGTGTCTTGATGAACAAGTAAAACGAGAAACAGCTTATGAAAGCTGAGCTTCGCGGCGTGGTGTATCACTACGAATTAAAAGGCAGTGGGGTACCTTTGCTTCTGCTCCATGGTTTTACAGGAAGCATGGAGACCTGGCATTTCCTAGAAGAATTGATGATTAAGAACTATCAATTGATTTTTGTTGATATCATTGGTCATGGGCAAACCGACTGTCCTAAAGACGCGCAGCGATACTCAATCATTGAGGTTGCAAACGATTTGAAGGCACTGCTCGATCTGTTGGGACTCGACCGCGTCCATATCCTTGGTTATTCTATGGGCGGGCGGCTTGCACTTACTTTCGCATGCCTTTTTCCAGAACGCATCTTAAGTTTAATTTTGGAGAGTTCCTCACCTGGTTTGAAAACGGAGGAGGAACGGTATGAAAGACGTTTGCATGATCGAAATTTGGCGGAGTCCATCTGTGCACGTGGGATTCATGCATTCGTCGACTATTGGGAACAGATTCCGCTCTTTCATTCGCAAAAAAAACTTCCAATGCGGAAACGTGCTGTGCTTCATAACCAGCGACTATCTAATCAGACAACCGGACTTTCGAACAGCCTCATTGGTATGGGCACGGGATCGCAACCATCATGGTGGGATCATTTGCCTTCTTTGCTTGTTCCCGTTTTATTAATGACCGGATCCGTTGACAGCAAGTTTTGTTCCATCGCATCTGAGATGCATGATCGTCTGCCGAATGCAAAATGGCGTGTTATTCCAAATGCCGGTCATACCGTTCATTTAGAACAGCAGCGCCTTTTTAGCCAATGTGTACATACCTTCGTACAATCATACATCGGGTACCAGGGGAGGAAAAGAAAATGAAACTTCATTCCATTACCATACGTGCGATCTCATCTGCCTTGAATACGCCGTTTATGACACACCTACAGCACGTGACACGCAGAGAGGCATTGATCATTGAAATAACGGACCCGGACGGACGGATCGGTTATGGTGAAGCGGATCCTTTTTCGAGTCCATGGTATTCGGAAGAGACGATTCAGACATGCCGGCATATTCTCAAAGATTTTCTGATTCCCGTGCTGTTTGATCACGGTTCATTTGATCCAGAAGAACTGGATCAAATCTGGCGAGGAGTCCGCGGTAATCGTATGGCTAAATCAGGACTTAGTCAGGCAATCTGGGATCTCTATGGCAAGCAACAAGGGGTGTATTTGGGAAAACTGTTTGGTTCAACAAAATCAGAAGTTGAGGCAGGCGCAGTGATTGCTTCAAATGATCCAAATCATGCGGTTGAGCAAATTGAAGCCCTCGAGCAAGCAGATCACTACAAACGCTATAAACTAAAAATATCACGCAGAAATGATCTCAAATTATTGACACAAATTCGCAAGCAGTTTCCCAGACTTCCCTTAATGGCAGATGCGAACTCGGATTACAGCCTTGAGGATACAGATCATCTGCGCCGTTTGGATCAATTTCATTTAATGATGCTTGAACAACCGCTTGCCTATAATGATTTAACGGATCATGCGATTATTCAGAAAGTAATGAAAACGCCGATATGTCTTGATGAAAGCATTGAATGTTATCAAGATGCCGCAAGTGCAATCCAGCTTAAAAGCGGACAAATTTTTACAATTAAAATGGCGCGTGTCGGCGGCTGGTCTCAGGCAGTACGCATTCACAACTTATGTGTTGCCCATTCAATTCCTGTTTGGTGCGGAGGAATGATTGAATTCGGTATTGCCAAAGCCCATAATATCGCGCTTGCTTCTTTAGATGGTTTTTCACTTCCCGGAGATTTGTTCGCATCTGATCATTATTGGAGACGAGATATTATAACTCCTGATATTGCTGTTAATCATGGCGTGATTCATATTCCGAATAGACCGGGAATTGGTTTTTCTGTTGATCGGTCGGCGCTGGATGATCTGACCGATCACCGCGAAATCTACCGTAAAAAAGTAAAATAATGAAAGTAATAACAAAATAACACAAACGTCTTTGACAAATTGAACAAATAAATAGGATACTAATATAAGGTTGTATAATGATTAGGAAATTGGGGAGGAACACAATGGAACTGCAAAACGTGCTCTTTGATTTTGACGGAACGCTTGCTAACACTTTGCCGCTGACGATTTTCGCCATGCAAAAGGTATTTAAGAAATATGACGGACAATCATATGATGGTCATGAAATCGTATCCATGTTTGGACCGCCGGAAGAGGAAATGGTCAGGAAAAATCTTAAGAACCAATCGGCTGCTCTAGATGCGGTCGATCTATACTTTATTTTGTATGAGGAAGAACATGACCGTTATGTTGAAAAAAATGCAGAAATCTTCAACATGCTGGGTCTCCTGAAGGATATGGGAATACGTATCGGACTGATCACCGGAAAGGCGCGCCGTTCGTTCCTTATTTCTGAAGAAAAGCTTGGATTTAAAGACATATTCGATAGCGTCATCACGGGTAATGATGTTGTTAATCCGAAGCCTGATCCTGAGGGGATCAAACAGACGCTGATTAAATTTGAAGCAGATCCCGCTAAATCCATTTACATTGGTGATGCAAATGGAGACATTTTGGCTGGGAAAGCAGCCGGCATTCATACAGCGGCTGTACAATGGCTGGAAATGTCGCAATCGGACTCATATCCGGCTAATCCGGAATTTTATTGGACAAAAGTAAGCCAGTTTGTCGAGCTGCTTAAAAACGATCATTAATCCACGTTAATGGCATTGGCATCAAAGTCTGCAAAGTCTACTTGGCAAAACTGATCAATCGCATCCATGTTCAGAGCGGGGCGATCATTGATAAGGAGCGTCGGCACACCATATTCCTTTGCAAATTCCGGAAGAAAATTGATCGGGGCGACGCCGAGCGAGCTTCCGAGTACCAGCAGGTGATCTGCATGACTGACCGCCTGCTCCACGGCACGAAGGTCCCGTACGGCTTCACCGAACAGTACAATGTCTGGTTTCAAAACAGTTCCGCATGTTTTGCCATCCTTTGAAGAGACAGAGCAGTGCGGAACTTTTTGATCGAGCAGTGATTGTGTTTGATAAAATGTTCCGCATTTCGGACAAATGCAGCGATTGAATGCTCCATGAACTTCAATAATCTTCGAACTTGTTGCTTTCTCGTGCAGGCCGTCAATATTCTGCGTAATAATGGTGACTTCATAAGTCTGCTCAAGATTTTTAAGCCATAGATGGACGGCATTCGGCTTGGCACTGAGTAGAAGCCGGGCATCGAACAATGACCAATAAAAGGTCCAAAATTCACTGGGATGGGTCTGAAAGTACAGCAAAGACAAATACCGCTCAACATTTTTATTTTGATACAGACCGTTTTTGCCGCGAAAGGGCGGAATACCCGAAGGCACACTGATTCCTGCCCCGGTTAGAACGGCAATTTTATGATCGTTTTGAATCCATTCATTGAGTGAGGTCATAGATAATTCTCCTAATTTGTAAATGATTAGCGAACATTTATTCGTTATGCTATAATGATGAACAAAAGAAGCTGAGTGATGCCGTAAGATGACTGATGAATTAGAGGTGGCATAAATAAATGATTGGACGTAAAACAATCGACGACCTTCTGAGCCGGCTGAAGAGCGATCCAAATGTGGTGCACTGGCATGTAATCCCTAAGAGAGAAGCTCATTACGCACCTTTTCCGCAAACGCTTGACGCACGAATAAAAACGGCGCTTATTAATCGAGGAGTTCGTTCACTCTACACGCATCAGGCAGATGCTTATCATGCGGTTATGGGCGGAAAGGATATCGTTTTAGTCACTCCGACTGCATCAGGAAAAACGCTTTGCTACAATCTTCCGATACTTGAGACCATGATTGAGCATCCGGAAAAACGTGCGCTCTATTTTTTTCCAACGAAAGCACTTGCACAAGACCAAAAAAATGAAATGGCCGAGCTCATCGATGCGGTTGGAATCCCTATTAAAAGCCATACCTATGACGGGGATACGGCAGGATCGATACGACAGAAGATTCGCCAGGCAGGTCAGATTGTGATGACCAATCCCGATATGCTTCATGCTTCTATTTTACCTCATCACACGAAATGGGTCTCGCTATTTGAAAATCTTCAATTCGTTGTTATTGACGAACTGCATACATACCGCGGTGTATTCGGCAGCCATGTTGCGAACGTCATCCGGCGGTTAAAGCGAATTTGCCGTTATTATGGCAGCAATCCGCAATTTATCTGTACTTCGGCGACGATCGATAATCCGAGAGAACATGCCGAAGCGCTGACAGGACGAAAAATGTTCTTGATTGACCGTAATGGGGCACCGAGCGTACGAAAGCATTTTCTGATTTACAATCCGCCGATAACCAATAAACAGCTTAATGTCCGTGAAGATGAAAGCTATGCTGTAACGCGGCTGGCCACTGATTTTTTGAAAAATAAAATTCAAACAATTGTCTTTGCAAAAAGCAAACTGAAGGTTGAACTTTTGGTGAGCCATCTGCAAAAAATAAACAACGGGCGTCAGAGTCGCGCTGCAATTTGCGCTTATCGAGGCGGCTATCTTCCCCTCGAACGGCGCAGGATCGAAAAGGGGCTACGCAGTGGCGAAATCATGGGCGTGGTCAGCACAAATGCGCTTGAATTAGGTGTTGATATCGGACAGCTTCAAGTATGTATTTTGACCGGGTATCCCGGAAATATGGCAAGTGTCTGGCAACAGGCAGGCAGAGCGGGAAGACGACAGGAGGATGCGGTCATTATTATGGTAGCCTCATCCAATCCGCTCGATCAATATATGGCCGGTCATGCGGATTATTTCTTTTCCCGGCTGCCTGAGAATGTGCGTATTAATCCTGATAATATCATGATTCTGATGGAGCATATCAAATGTTCTGCATATGAGCTTCCCTTTCAAAGGAAGGAGCTTTTTGGCGGCGAAGAAGTGGACGAACTTTGTGAGTATCTTACTGAAGAGGACGTGCTCCACTTTCAACGTGGAAAATGGTATTGGATGAGCGACGGTTTTCCGGCAAACAATGTCAGTCTCAGATCAGCTGCTCAAGATTCATTTGTCATCGTGGATGTTACTGATCGCAGACACGCAAAAGTGATTGGGGAAATGGATCGTTTCGGAGCAATGACCATGCTGTATGAGGATGCCATCTATATCCATCAGGGGGTTCAATATCATGTTGATGATCTGGATTTAGAGGAACGGAAGGCCTATGTACGCAAAGTCAATGTCAATTATTACACCGATTCGGATCTGGCTGTTCAGCTCGACGTTCTGGAAGAGGACAAACATGCCGAATTTGACGGTGGCAAACTTGAGAAGGGCTACGGCGATGTGTCTGTCCGAGCATTGCCGACAGTTTTTAAGAAAATCCGCTTTGAAACCTATGAAAATATCGGATGGGGAAAAATCCATCTTCCTGAGCTGGAAATGCATACGAACGCAGCCTGGATCAGCTTTGAGCCGGCACTTTTCAATGTGTTTGGAAAAGATGTTTTTCAAGGAGTACTTGTCGGACTGAGTCATTTACTGCGTCATGCCGCACCCCTTTTTGTTATGTGCGATCAGTCGGATCTTTCTGTGGTGGCGAAAATAAAAGCGCCGCACAATGAGAAGCCCTCCGTATTTTTGTGCGATAAGTATCCCGGCGGAATCGGATTAAGCGAGAAGCTGTATCAAGAGCTGCCTCTCTTGCTTGATAAGGCGAGCGAAATGATTGATCATTGCGGCTGTGAATCCGGTTGTCCGTCATGCATTGGCTTCGTCAATGAGGGCAGGGCGGCTAAGACAGCGTTGCGCCGTATATTAAAGGAACGATGATGGTGTCATTAACTAAGAAACTGCAACTATACAGAAAACAGCTGCATGATCAAAATGCTGCTTCGAAACAGTCTTCCCAATCGATCAAGTCTGCTGAATATGAGTCGGAGCAAGATAAAGAAATACAAAAGGCTTCCAAGCTGCTGAATGCTGAAATCCGCCGCTTCGAGGATCAATATGTCCTTGTTCATTCAGAAATGCTGCCGCTCGATTTGAAAATAGGGCCATATGTAATAAGCGAACTGTTTCCGTTAGTGAATGCCTGGCAGTCGGCTTATGACCGGCATCCATTATCCGCAAAGGGGTTGCGTGCAGGCGATCTGCTTTTCTTTGACACGGAAACAACTGGTCTTGGATCAGGAACGGGTCAAATGATCTTTTTAATCGGTATGGCACGATTAACACGTAACGAATTGGAATTGAGCCAATATCTTCTGCCTGGTCCCGGCCATGAAACAGCGTTTTATGATGCATTTCTATCTGACTGCCGCTCATTGAAAAATCTGGTCACGTTTAATGGTAAGGCGTTTGACTGGCCAAGAGTAAAGACCCGTCATCAATTTGTTCGCCGTCAAGTTCCGAAGCTCCCGCCATTTGGGCATTTTGATCTGCTCCATGCTTCAAGAAGGCTGTGGAAAAAAAAGCTGGAATCGGTACGTCTCCAGACGGTGGAAAACGAAATCCTTTCTATGGGAAGAAAAGAAGATGTTCCGGGGAAAATGGCGCCATTTCTATATTTTCAGTTCTTGAAACATCCGGACGCTCATTTAATTAAAGGGATTATGGAACATAATCGAGAAGACGTTCTGACTCTGATCAGTTTGTATATTCATCTTTCGAATAAAATTCTGAACAGAATTGAATCGGATCCGGAGGAACAATACGAAATTGCTCGTTGGAATGAACAGGTCGGTGATCGAGTGCATGCTCAGCAGATATGGGAAAAGCTCATTCGGGAAGCGTCACCTTATCAAAGTAAAGCCAAATGGCATCTTGCGGAGTTATATAAGCGGGAAGGGGAGTACTTGATTTCATTAAATTTATTTAAATCGGCAATCCGTGAATCTGGTGATGATCAGGTGGCGTTATGCATTGAGACTGCAAAATTACTTGAGCATCAATTTAAAGATTATGCCCATGCGCTTCATTATACAAAGCAAGCATTGAAACAATTTTATCAGAAGCATCAAAACGATTTAGATTCAGTAAGGAAAAAAGAAGCTGAATACTTAAAGCGTTTGAACCGTCTTGATCAACGGATTGAAAATAATTCTTGAAGAAAATGAGTATTACCCGGGCAAGCGCAAATAGTGCCTTAAATCGTCATAAATCATCTGTTTTTTTAATTTTTTTGAATCTTTTCGACAAATTAGGCGCACCGGCATGAAGAATCTACCTATAATAAAATGACTGGGGGCAGGATGATGCACGAAAACGGATCAACTATTTTAGTTACCGGATATAAAGCTCATGAACTTGGCATATTTTCAAGAGATCATCCTGGTATCCAGATCATTCGTTACGTGTTAAAGAAAAAGATGTGCGAATACGCTGAGAACGGGGCACAATGGTTTGTCATAAGTGGCCAGACAGGTGTTGAACTATGGGCAGGGCAAGCATGCCTTGAATTGCGGGATTCTGACCAATTGAATGTAAATCTTGCGGTTTTGATGCCTTTTTTTAATCAACAAGAGCATTATAAGGAATGGCAGCAAGAGATTTATGCTCAGATTCTTGAAAGTGCGGATTATACCGGATATATCAGCAAACGTCCCTATGAAAGTCCGGTTCAGCTAAGGCAGAAAAATGAATTTCTTGTTGCAAAAACGGACGCAATGTTGATTATTTATGATGAGGAATCACCGGGATCTCCAAATTATTACCTGGGTGCTGCGAAAAGAAAAGCGCGAAACGCTGACTATTTGATTCAAGTCATCAATCGTTTTGACTTGGATTTTGCTGCTGAAGATTTATCGCAGCAAGATCCCGATTATTGGACAAATAATGATGGATGATGAACTAGTGCAGCTTCCAAAATATTTTTTGCCAGGCTTAATAACTCAGCAATGCGCATAATAAAAATAAAGAATGATGTAATGAATAAGCGATTGACACAATAGACTAAATTTGAAAAAATAAGACGAGATACTTAGCTTGGAGTGAATCAGAATGGCAGACCAGAAGACGATTCGATTAACAAAAAATGAAATTCTCCATAAGGAATTTAAAACCGGTTTTCATGGCTATCAGCAGGATGAGGTTGATCAGTTTTTAGATATTGTGATCAGTGATTATGATATTTTCAACGCAGAAATCCTGCGTCTGCGCGAGGAAAACAAACGGCTCAAAAGTCAGCTCACAGATGGAGAGGGACAGCGTACTGCCGCACCAGTTGAGAATCAGGGTTTGACTAATTACGATATTTTAAAACGGCTGTCTAATCTTGAAAAACACGTTTTCGGCAGCAGACTCGGCGAATAATGCCGATAAAGGGTTGTTTCTTTAATTAAATTGGATTATAATGTATAGCTGTGACATTGTTCGTGTTCGGGTGATCGCTGTATCTCTTGCAGATATAGAGGAAAGTCCATGCTCGCACGGTCTGTGATGACCGTAGTGTTCGTGCCTGGCGAAGTCATAAGCCAGGGTAGTTCGGAGCAATCTGAGCTAACGGCGGGAGAGAAACCTGTGTTCCTTCGGGAATATGGTTTGTCATCCCATAAAGTGCCATAGTGACGATGTCTTTTGGAAACAAAAGAAGTGGAACGCGGTAAACCCCTCGAGCGGGAAACTCAAACTTGGTAGAGGAACCCTTTGGAAGGAATCAAACGGAAAAAGGGACAGATAATTCTGTAGATAGATGATTGCCGCCTCCGTACGAGGAGCGTGCAGCTCCGTTTGAGTGCGAAGGTACAGAACATGGCTTACAGAACATGAATAATGCATTTTAATGAAGAAAAAGCCCATTAAGGGCTTTTTTTGTTCGATTAAAAAGAGCATAAAATGAATGAGGCAGATCGGCATTGTTTTGTACCGGGGGGTTCTGTCATAAATCTTGTGATTACGGTTTATTTTGATAAATATAATTGATACATTTGGCAATAGAATGCAGGAGTTCCTGAGAAAGGAAAAGCGACATGAGTGAGAAATGGACGCTGATTGCGACGGCAGCAATGGGATTAGAAGCAATTGCTGCGCGAGAGTTAAGAAGTTTAGGATACAAAGATTTAAAAGTAGAAAACGGCAGAATTTTATTTTCCGGAGGGCCTTTGGATATTTGCCGATGCAATCTCTGGCTCCGCACAGCAGATCGAATCAGGCTTCAAATCGGTGCTTTTAAAGCGGATACCTTCGACAACTTGTTTGAACAGACAAAGGCACTTCCCTGGGCAGAGATCCTTCCAAGGAATGCCATGTTCCCAGTGATTGGGAAATCCCATAAATCAATATTGCACAGTGTTCCTGATTGCCAAGCAATTGTTAAAAAAGCAATTGTTGAATCAATGAAACAGCACTATAATCAAGAATGGTTTGATGAAGACGGACCGATGTTTAAAATCCAGATTGCTCTCGAAAAGGATTGGGTGACACTTGCTATTGATACTTCGGGTGATGGTTTGCATAAGCGGGGCTACAGACAGCTGCACAACTTAGCACCGCTAAAGGAAACTTTGGCAAGCGCATTAATTTTGCTCAGTCGCTGGAACCCGAATCAGCCGTTTGTCGATCCCTTCTGTGGTTCAGGTACCTTACCAATCGAAGCAGCTATGATCGGTCAGAATATTGCGCCGGGATTCAATCGGGACTTTGTTTCCGAATCATGGCCGATTATTGCGAGTGGCTGCTGGGAGCAAGCACGTGAGGAAGCAGAAAGCATGGCAAACTATGACCAGCCTTTAATGATTACGGGTAGTGACATTGATCACAAAATGATTGAACTGTCTGAGCATAATGCGCTTGAAGCCGGCTTTAACGGATTAATTACATTTAAGCAAATGCAGGTCGCTGATTTTACAACGAAGGATGAGAATGGATGTATGATTGGAAATCCGCCGTACGGAGAACGAATGGGCGACCGCCAGCAGATTCAAATGATTTGCCGTGATCTGGGAGAACTATTTCAAACCTATAAATTATGGTCTTTTTACTTTATCTCATCTTTTGAAAAATTTGAGAATTTCTTTGGCCGTCCAGCAAGCAAGAAAAGAAAGCTGTATAATGGACGAATTCGGACCGACTTTTATCAATACTTTGGGAAAAAATACATGGATTAACACAAACTGATCAGGCAAATGATTCTTCTGAGAAAGAAGGACATTACAATGAATACAGAGAAAAGAATGAAGGAAGCACTTCCTGCATTTACTATCGTAAAAGGGGCGTTATGAATGGCGATTACTGAAATTGTAGACTCTTATAATAAACATGTAAAAAAAATCATGGATTTTAACGAGTCCATCGCACTCGCAGAATGGGATATGCGGACAGGTGCGCCGAAAAAGGGCATAAAGCAGCGTTCAGAAGTTGTTGGAACGCTCTCTGATGAAGTTTTTAAACGATCGACTTCAGACGAAATGAAAGGATACATAGACGCGTTGACTGATCCGGCGGTTCAAGATCAATTAAGCTTAGTTACAAAAAGAATGATCGAGGATTCAAAAAAAACATATGACCGATTCATCAATATCCCTTCTGAGGAGAACAAAGCGTATGTTATTCTTCAATCCGAAGCGCAGGATGTATGGAAAGAAGCAAAGGAAAAAAGTGATTTTGCCATGCTTCAACCATACTTGGAAAAAATGGTTGCATTCAAACGGAAATTCATTGAATACTGGGGTATTAAGAAAAATAAATACGATGCATTGCTTGATTTATACGAGCCTGGGGTGACAGTTAAAACCATTGATCAAGTATTTGACAAACTTCGCAAGGGGCTGATTCCATTAGTTGAAGCGGTTGCCGCATCCAAAGATCAACCGGAAAAAGCATTTTTATCTGTTCCATTTCCTATTGAAAAGCAAAAGGCGCTGTGCCTCCATTTGCTCAAGGAAATCGGATACGATTTTGATGCCGGTCGCCTTGACGAAACAGAACATCCCTTTGAAATCACGCTCAATCCCGGTGATGTGCGTGTGACAACGAATTATCAGGAAACTGATTTTATCTCTACGGTGTTAGGAACCATTCATGAAGGAGGCCATGCTCTGTACGAACAGCATATATCCCGTGAATTAGTAGGAACACCGCTTTGTGCAGGAACCTCGATGGGTATCCACGAGTCGCAGTCCCTCTTCTTTGAAAATTTTATCGGCCGAAGCAAAGCATTCTGGTCGTGTCATTATGAAGAGTTGAAAAGGTTTGCAAACGGCCAGTTTGACGGCATATCTCTCGATGATTTTTATCGAGCAATCAATGTGTCTCAACCATCACTTATTCGTACCTTGGCAGATGAATTAACCTATCCGCTTCATATTATGGTACGCTACGATATTGAAAAAGGATTGTTTAATGGAGAATTGAGCGTAAAGGATTTGCCGGGAGTGTGGAACGAAAAAATGAACGAATATCTGGGCATTACTCCAAACAATGATCGTGAGGGTGTGCTTCAGGATATTCACTGGCCGGGCGGAGATTTCGGCTACTTCCCATCCTATGCACTGGGTTACGTTTATGCTGCTCAATTTAAGAACACGATGGTTAAAGATATACCTGACTTCAACGTTCGCGTCGGTTCAGGCGATCTAAAAGTGGTTACAGAGTGGCTCAGCAAACACATTCATCAGTTCGGAAGCTTAAAAAAACCGCTTAAAATTCTCAATGATACGACTGAAGAGGGACCGAATCCAAATTATTTATTAAATGATCTGTCGAAAAAATATAGTGACATCTATCGCCTTTAATCCATATGATTCAAAGAAACAAGTCGAACATCAGAGATAGATCAGAACGCATTCTGTTCCCTGCTGAACAGGATGTTGGAGAAAGGGGTTCTTTATTTGGCAAGACAAGTATCAGCTTATGATGATGACACAATACAAATACTCGAGGGCCTGGAGGCTGTACGAAAACGTCCGGGCATGTATATTGGTTCTACCGATTCAAGAGGGCTGCATCATCTTGTTTATGAAATTGTTGATAATGCGGTAGATGAAGCACTCGCCGGTTATGGAAATGAAATTTTCGTTCGCATTCATAAAGACGGAAGTGTAAGCGTGCGTGACTTTGGCCGCGGGATGCCTACCGGAATGCATCGAACAGGGAAACCAACGATAGAAGTTATCTTTACCATTCTGCACGCAGGAGGCAAGTTCGGACAGAGCGGCGGTTATAAAACAAGCGGCGGACTGCATGGTGTCGGCTCTTCTGTTGTCAATGCACTTTCAGAATGGCTGGAAGTTACCATCTGGCGCGACGGAAAGACTTTCAAGCAGCGTTTTGAACATGGTGGTCATCCGGCGACAACTCTGGAAGAAATCGGAACGACCCGCGAGACAGGATCATTGATTCATTTTAAACCGGATGCAACAATTTTTAGTACAACGGCGTATCAGTTTGATATTCTAAGCGAACGGCTCCGCGAATCAGCGTTTCTGCAAAAGGGAATGAAGATTGTTCTGACCGATGAACGAAGTGACCGTGAAGAAGTTTATCACTATGAAGAAGGAATTAAAGAATTTGTCGCTTACTTAAATGAAGACAAGGACGTCCTTCATCCGGTCGTTGCCTTTGAAGGTACAGCCAGTGAAATGGAGGTTGAGGTCGCATTTCAGTATAACGACGGCTATTCGGAAAATTTAATCTCATTTGTTAATCATGTACGTACTAAGGACGGCGGGACGCATGAATCCGGATTTCGTACAGCGCTGACGCGCGTGTTCAATGATTATGCGCGAAAAAGTGGTATTTTGAAGGAAAAAGAGAAGAATCTGGATGGTACGGATATTCGTGAAGGGTTCATGGGCATCGTTTCTATTCGCGTTCCGGAGCATTTGCTTCAGTTTGAGGGTCAGACGAAGGAAAAGCTCGGAACGAGCGAAGCACGGTCAGCAGTAGACACGGTTGTATCAGAACAGCTCGCCTATTTTCTTGAAGAAAATCCTCAGACAAGCGAAAGATTAATTCGAAAGGCGACACGTGCACGTCAAGCGCGTATCGCTGCACGAAAAGCAAGAGAAGATGCAAGAAACGGTAAAAAGTCGAAGCGTAAGGAAACGATGCTCAGCGGAAAGCTGACTCCGGCATCTTCTAAAAATGCGGAACGGAACGAGTTGTACCTTGTCGAAGGTGATTCAGCGGGAGGTTCGGCGAAACAGGGACGCGATCGTAAATTTCAAGCTGTTTTGCCGCTTCGAGGCAAAGTCATTAACACACAAAAGGCCCGGCTTGAAGAAATTATGAAAAACGAAGAAATCAACACGATTATTTATGCGATTGGCGCAGGAGTAGGTTCGGATTTTTCTATTAAAGACAGTAATTACGATAAAATTATTATCATGACGGATGCCGACAACGATGGCGCACATATTCAAGTGCTTCTTCTTACTTTCTTCTATCGGTATATGCGGCCATTAATCGACGCAGGCAAAGTGTATATAGCACTGCCACCTCTCTATAAAGTAAGTAAAGGGATCGGGAAGAAAGAAAAACTGGAATATGCTTGGGACGATAATGGGCTTAAGGAAGCAATAAAAAAAATCGGCAAAGGCTACACTATCCAGCGTTACAAAGGTTTAGGCGAGATGAATGCCGATCAACTGTGGGAAACAACGATGAATCCTGAATCGAGAACCTTGATTCAGGTTCATATTGAAGATAAAGCCTATGCTGAGCGCAGGGTGAGTACACTTATGGGTGATAAAGTGGAACCGCGGCGCAAGTGGATCGAAACGCATGTGGCATTTGGACTTGAAGAAGAGGTAAGTGAAGGATTGACCGCTGTGAAAGGTGCTGATTAACTGTGGCAAATAGAGAAAAATTAGTGAATCGGACGCTCGAAGAAGTCATGGGCGACCGATTCGGCATTTATAGCAAATATATTATTCAGGAGCGTGCGCTTCCCGATGTTCGAGACGGATTAAAGCCTGTGCAGCGTCGCATTCTTTATGCAATGCTTCGGGACGGTAATACAAACGACAAACCGTTCCGCAAGTCGGCGAAAACGGTCGGCAACGTCATCGGCAACTACCATCCGCATGGTGATTCCTCAGTCTACGAAGCAATGGTACGTATGAGCCAGGATTGGAAAGTACGGATGCCGCTTATTGAAATGCACGGAAACAACGGCAGTCTTGACGGCGATCCGCCGGCGGCAATGCGTTACACAGAGGCTCGGTTGTCGAAGATATCTGCCGAGCTGCTGAGCGATCTGGATGCGAAAACAGTCGACTACGTGCTTAACTTTGATGACACAACGGAAGAACCCACTGTTTTTCCGTCAAAATTTCCCAATTTGCTGGTTAATGGTTCAACTGGAATTTCGGCGGGCTACGCAACGGACATTCCACCACACTGCTTGTCTGAAATCATTGATGCAACGATTATGCTAATGGAAAATCCAAGCGCTACGGTCGATGATTTAATGACCTATGTTAAAGGGCCGGATTTTCCAACAGGTGGAATTGTTCAGGGATTGGACGGAATTAAGAAAGCATATAAAACGGGGAAAGGTAAAATTGTGCTGCGCGCCCGTACTGAAATTGACACTTTGCGTACAGGACGAAAACAGATTATCGTTACTGAGTTGCCCTATGAAGTTAATAAAGCGCTGCTCGTGAAGAAGATGGACGAACTTCGTCTTGATCATAAGGTTGAGGGCGTTTCAGAAGTGCGTGATGAGACAGACCGCAGCGGCATGCGTATTATTATTGAATTAAAAAAAGATGCAGATCCAAACGGTATTTTAAATTTTTATTTTAAAAATACCGATTTACAGATCTCATACAACTTTAATATGGTCGCCATTGATCATAAAGCACCAAGGCAGCTGGGGCTTAGGGAGATTCTTGAAGCCTATATTGAACACCAAAAAGAAGTTGTCACTCGCCGATCACAATTTGAACTTCAAAAAAGTATTGAACGACAACACATCGTTCGAGGATTAATCAAAGCAATCTCAATTCTTGATGAAGTCATTCGTGTGATCCGAAGCTCAAAGGATAAAAAGAACGCAAAACAGAATCTCTGTGACGTTTTTGCATTTACTGAAATTCAGGCGGAAGCAATCGTAAATTTACAACTGTATCGTTTAACAAATACGGACATTGTCACACTTCAAGAGGAAGAGCATCAATTGGACTTAACCATTGCACGATTGCAGGGAATACTTAATTCCGGCAAAAAATTGATCGCGGTCATCAAAAAGGAACTATTAAATGTTCGAAATAAATATGCGGACGCAAGAAGAACAACCATTGAAGCAGAAATTGAAGAAATCAAAATTAATCTTGAAGTCATGGTTGCTTCTGAAGAGGTCATGGTATCCTTAACAAAACATGGCTATGTGAAGCGTTCAAGTTTGCGATCTTATACGGCAAGTGGCGACGATGGTGTGGCAATGAAGGACACGGACCATTCACTGTTTCAGAAGCAGATGAACACAACCGATACCTTGCTCGTATTTACAGACAAGGGCCGATACGTTTATTTGCCTGTCCATGAAATTCAGGATCGTCGCTGGAAGGAGCTTGGCCAGCACATTGCAAGCATTGTTCCGATCGATCCGGATGAAGCGATTATTTCAGCCGTTCCTGTAAGTGATTTTGAACACAGCAGATTGTATATGACGTTCTTAACGAAACTAGGTATGGTCAAACGGACAAAATTACTGGAATATAAAGCGCAGCGCCGTTCAAAGCCCTTGACCGCTTTAAAATTAAAGAAAGATGACTCATGTCTTGCTGCCATGGTCACGGACGGATCTTCAGATTTACTACTCGCAACTTATATGGGTTACGGATTGCGTTTTGCTGAGCAGGAGGCCGGAGAAGTCGGTCAGCGCGCGGCAGGTGTTAAGGCCGTTCAGTTAAAAAATGGCGATACGGTTGCCGGTGCCGTTGCCCTTAAGAATCAATCATCTGTTCACTTATTGATTGTTACTGATCGCGGGGCCGTCAAGAAAATGAACATAGAAGGCCAAATCGAACAAACCGGCCGGCCGAGACGCGGTGTACAGTTGCTGCGTGAATTAAAGACGAGACCGCATCATATTGCCGGTTTGGCACTTGTTGGCACGAGTGATCAGATCAACATCAGCACGGATAAGGGGAATGTGTTCACACTTCAATCGAAGGACATTCGAGTATCCGATCGGTACAGCAACGGTTCTTTCGTTTTAGATCAGGATGAGGACGGAAAAGTCAACGAAATTTGGATGGATACGGATCAGGTCAAAAAAAACGAGGATTGAATGACTACCTGCGGATAAAAATATGGTAATAAACCATAGTTACAGTGAGTACAATCAGGTAGATCGGCAACGAGAAGAACAGTTGATACCCATTTTTATAGTGGTAAACGCCGACGTGCCAGGCTAATGCTTCGGCAAACATTGAAATCAGTGCCCAAACTGAAATATAAAAGAAATAAGTCGATCGATTTTTTCCAATACCAGTATAAAAGTAAACGAAAAGATAGGCAAAGGGACCAAACATGACGAATGAAAGCATATCCCAAAAGTCAACAAACGGTGTATCGTTTACGCTATAATAATTAAATGGATTGATACACACCGTATTATCAAAAAAAGCGCTGATAAAAATACCAATCAGAAGCATTGTGACTGTCTGCTGCCGTGTGAAACGTTTTGGCAGAAGAAAAATAATCACATAGGCTATAATGCCGCTGATCAGAATGAACAGTTCATTTGAATTGAAAGCCGTATCTTTTGGCATTTGGATCTCCCTTTTCATTTACTCGTCGCCTGATTGCCGTTTTAAACCAAGCAGTTGAAATACTTTAAGAAGGAACAGCATGAGTATGTAGTAACAAATAAAGTAGACAGACAAAATCAACGTGCTGATTGACGTAACAATGGTATGTTTTTCTTCAAGTTTGCAAAACAAAATAAATACGAGAAAGCTTGCAGCGAATGTGAGCGACTTTTTCCATAAACCTTTGTCTTGCACTAAATTAATGGAGATCAGTGTGAGCACAGGGAAAATAACATTCCGATTAAAAAGAAATGCGATTGTCCCTTCAACACTGTAGTTAAATCCGTGATCGCCAAAATACATGCGCTTCGCAGGAATCAAGAGAGAAATCATAATGGTAATTGAGCAAGTGAGAAATAGAAATAGATTTTCCTCACGGGAAAGCCGTTTGGGCAGTATAATGAAAAGATTCACGACGATCCAAATGAGACACAGAGTGACGGCTAGAACCATTCATTTTCCTCCTTTTCGGCGATTAGGTAGGTTGTGAATCATGATGCTGATCAATAATTAGGCCAATTTTGTACCTTCCATTATCTTGAACGTTTTTTGGGGAATTCATTCTGATCCATGTGCGTATCTGCTGATTTATCATTTGTCTGTTCGTACTAAGCGTTCTAATGGCATTGATCAGAAAAATCACTTAGAATAAAACATGATAAAAAATGATCATTTTCTAAGGTAGTTGGAGGGATTGTATTGACCGAAGAACAAGAACTTTTTGATATAACGATAATAGGCGGGGGTCCAACGGGACTTTTCACCACTTTTTATGCCGGAATGCGGCAAATGAAAGTGAAAATTATTGAAAGTCTCCCGCAACTTGGCGGACAGCTCAGTACCCTTTACCCTGAAAAAGAAATCTTCGATGTCGCTGGATTTCCAAAGATCAAGGCAAAAGATCTGGTTAAAAATTTGACGGTACAAGCAGAGCAATTTCATCCTGATGTTGTGCTTGATGAAGCGATCAGTTCTATGGTACGGCGAGAAGATGGAGTCATTGAACTGATCGGAGCTTCCGGCCGCGCTCATCGCACGAAAACCATTGTGATCACTGCCGGAGTCGGCGCGTTCGCGCCACGACCATTAAAGGTCGATCAAAGTGTTGAAAAGTTCACGAACATACATTATTATGTTCAGGATGTGACGATTTTTAAAAAGAGACGCGTTGTCATTTTGGGAGGCGGCGATTCCGCCGTTGATTGGGCGAACACCTTGGCCCCGATCGCAAAGAGCGTGACCATTATCCATCGCCGCGATCAATTCAGGGCGCATGAAACAAGTGTCGAGGCGATGAAAAAGGCATCTGTGCAAATCAAAACCCCGTTTATTGCGAAATCTGTCTCAGGATCGCAGGACCGTATTGATCAACTAACGATTCAAATGGTGAAAGGTGAAACAGAGGAAACGTTGCCACTGGATGATTTGATCGTGAACTATGGTTTTGTATCCGCCTTAGGACCGATTAAGGATTGGGGACTTGAGCTGGAGAAGAATTCAATTCTAGTAAACAGCAAAATGGAAACCAATATTCCGGGTGTTTATGCCGCGGGAGATATTGCTGCTTATCCCGGAAAAATTAAACTGATCGCAACCGGACTGGGCGAAGCGCCGACTGCTGTTAATAATGCCAAGCATTATCTTGATCCGAAATCACGCGCGCAACCTGTGCACAGTTCAAGCGCAGGCGAACTATTTGCAAAATAAACTTACGTTTTTTTTAGAAGCCTGAGATGGTCAGGCTTCTTTACATAACTCAAGAAAAATGAAATAGAAAACAACATATTTTGTTTAGAAATAAGATGAATGGGGCTACTCAATGATCATTAAATCCATCTGTCGGTTAAGTTCAGCTATTAAAAAGGAAATCCGAACACTTGAACAACTGTGTGCTCAGGCCGACGGCGTTCGATACGCTACCTCTTTAGACAGTGTCCTTAATTTTCATGCAGAAATGAAGCACACATTCCTTTGCTATGAGAACCATCAACTCGTCGCTTTTCTGCATGTGTTTGCACCGACGCATTCAGAAGCAGAAATTTCGGCATTGACTTTGCCTCAATGCCGAACAAAAGGCTATTTTACTGCTTTGCTGCTTCGAGCAATTGAAGAACTGAAAGCCTTTCAAATTTCCGATGTGCTTTTTGTTTCTCAGCCGTCCTATCCAAGGAATCAGGTAATCAAACATTTTGGTGCAGCCTATGAATTTTCAGAGTATATCATGTCGCTCGAACGAAAAAAGTACATGATACAGATCCCGGAACAGCCAATGTCTCTATTCATTCAAAGAATGGGATATATGAAGCAATTAATCGAGGTCAGTGTAAAAAGCTTTCATGACAGCAGCGAAGAGGCACAACGCTTAATTGAAATGGCATTGCTGTCTGCCAATCGACAGGGTTATATGGCTGTTTTCAATGACAAAATTATCGGTATCTGTTTTGCACGATTTGAAGGTGCAGAAGCATTTCTGTATGGATTAGGTATACACACTGACTATCAAGGCAAGGGATTCGGCGGCATTTTTCTTAAGCTGGTTCTAAACGAATTGTTCTCAGGAGCTGCTATGAAAGTGAAGCTGGAGGTCGAATCTCGAAATGCTTCGGCACTGCATTTATATACAAAAACAGGATTTGCATCTGAAAACACGGTTGATTATTATCGTGCGACGATCAAGAATCTGCTAGGAGTTTAACATGAGCACACAACAACAAAAAGAACAAAATTGGCGGTCAGCGCTTCTAGAGGCCTGGCGTTTTATTGAGGCTGAAGGAATTTCTGCCACTATAGAAGGTACAGCTGCATTAAAGATACAGGGCTGCGCAATTCATGATGATTCGATTCACATTTCCATTCAGTGGGATGCATTGGAACAGTTTTATCAAACAGTGAGGAAACGTACCGCCTGCGAACTAAAAAGAGACAATGACAGCTGCTTCTTTACCTTCCAGTTAAACGAATATTCGATTCGAATCAGTGGATATTTTGGAACAGTAATTCGCACCGATCCCGATCGATTACTTCTTTCGGTTGAGTCCTGTCAGGTAGCAGTTAAGTCGTTCGGTTATTTTTTGCACACACTGCCACAATCCGATTCGCTGCGCGAAATAGTTAAAGATTATCTAAGGCGTTTGCAAAATACAGATGCAGGTCAAAATGGGCACGCCTGGAATAACGAAGCGTATCAAGCATGGATCAACCGGTTTGGGAAGCCAGAACAAGCAGCTGCGAAAATAAAAGAAAACCCCGCAGCAAAGTTAGGGGCCCTGGCACCGTATTTAAAGGAAATTCAGGGAGAAAAGATTATTAATCTTCTTGGTTCTCACGGAAGCAAAGCACTTGCTCTTGCCTTAATGGGGGCTCAAGTTACTGTGGTTGATATTTCGTCAGAAAATGCTGCTTATGCAAAAAATGTGGCAGATGCACTCCATGTAACACTAAACTACGTTATTTCCGATGTTTTGCAATTACCGGTTGATCAGCACAAGGAAAAGTATGATAAAGTATTCATGGAGCTTGGAATCCTGCATTATTTTATTGATCTCGAACCGCTTGCAGAGCTTGTTTTTTCAATTTTAAAACCGGGTGGCCAATTCCTTATTCAAGAGTTTCATCCCGTGTCAACAAAACTGGTTACGACACGAGGAAAAAGGCAAATTGTTTTCGGCAACTATTTTGATCAATCATTGCATGCGCGTCAAGTCGCTTTCTCGAAACATCTTTCTCATGGAGAAAAAAGGAATGGTGAGAAAGCGCGCACCGTATTCTTAAGAGAGTGGACACTTGGTGAGATCGTGACTGCATTCGCTCAAGCGGGTTTGATCGTGCAGCGTTTAGATGAAACGCCAAATATGAAAATCAACGATATCGGCTTGCCCAAGTTATTTACACTTATTTGTCTAAAACCGTAATTTTTTTGGAAATGCAATAAGAGCAGCCGCAGCTGCTCTAAGTAATTTAATTTTTTTTATCGATATTTACATTCGGCATATCGTTTTGGATGTTCACTTTTGATCCAGCATTGCGAAAATAGAGTTCCAGTTCTTCAAGTGATTTATCCTTAGTCTCAGGCAAGAAACACTTAACAAATGTGAATGCCACTACACCGCAACAGAAAAAGATGAAGAAGGTCATCGAAAGACCGATCCAAGACAGTAAAACGGGAAATAAAAGACTAATCAGGAAATTCGTCGTCCAAAGACAAAATACAGTGACGCCCATTCCTAAACCGCGTAATTTTTGAGGAAAGATCTCAGAAAGCATCAACCAAGTTACCGGAGAGATTGTTGCCTGCTGAAACGCTAGAAACATGACCGTCATGCTGAGAACTAAAAAAGGAAGCAAGGGCGTCCCGTGCAGAGTCATTGAAGCAACGCCAATCAACAGCAAGGAAGTGGAGGTACCGGTCAATCCAATCAGCAGCATAGGCCGATGATTTACTCGTCCAAGAAGCCAGATGCCTACGAAAGTTGCTGCGACTGATATAACTCCATTTGCAACATTAGCAATGAGTGCTACATCTGTTTTGAATCCGGCGTCTTGAAGAATATGCGTTCCATAGTACATGATTGAATTAACACCGCTGATTTGCTGGACAACAGCGATGCCAATTCCAAGAAAAACAATTCTTCTGATCCATGGCTTTCGCAGATCCCGAAAGGTTGCCTTTTCGCTTGACCGATCATTTTGAACTGTTTTTTTGATTGCAACTAATTCTAGTTGAGCACGTTTTGGGTGTCGAATCAGATGAAGCACATGCAATGCGCTTTTTAATTTACCTTTGGATGCATACCACCTTGGACTTTCCGGAACGAAGAACATGCCAATCCAAAGTAAGATTGCCGGCAGCGTGGCGATAACGAGCATATAACGCCATATATGAGTTGAACCGCCAGAGTAATTTGCGATGACCGCATTAAACACATAAGCGAGCAATTGTCCGCTGACAATCATTAACTCATTTTTTGTTACCATTTGACCGCGGATTTCGGCCGGTGAGAGTTCGGCGAGAAACGCCGGAACAGTCACAGATGCTCCACCTACAGCAATTCCCAGCAGAAAACGGAAAAAGACCATAACTGCTGCGTTCGGTGCAAATGTACAGCCCAAGGTTGTTATAAAAAAAACAATGGAGAGGTACTTAATTACCTTTTTACGGCCTTTATGATCGGCTAATCGTCCGCTGAACACTGCTCCAAATGCCGCACCTAGAAGCAAGGAACTGGCGACTAATCCCTCGGTAAATGAAGTAAGATTTAATTGATCCGGTCTGGCCATAAATGGAAGGGCGCCATTTATTACACCCGTGTCGTAACCAAAGAGAAGACCTCCGAAGGTTGATACAAGTGTGATGATTTTTAAAAATTTTTTAGGACTTCGTTTATGAGCACTGTCATCGGAAAGAGCTGCATCCTGCATTGCTTCTAAAGGTTTGTTAATACTGATCGTGAATCCCTCCTACATGAACTGCATTAAAACAAGATTAATTAAAAGATAGACACTGACAAAAATAAAAATGGGTCGTGTTAAAAACAAAGCAAAGATTAATAGGCTTATGTAATTCGAGGATAAATGGTTAAAAATTGATGTTTTGAAAAGAATCACGCGTTGTTAATTGAGTACTAAATTGATAGCAATTAAACCTGAAATTCAACAACTTTTTATTAGTTTAACACTAAACTGACGATTAGTCAAAAAAGGTGAAAATAATTGAAAATAAGAACAATGGGAAGCGCGACAAATAAAGGGATCCTCTCGTGGTTTTACATTTCAAGAACGTACCACATTCAACTGAAGCGCTACAGCCAATTTTTGAAAACGTGGAGTCTGACTCCTTCACAATATGAAGTACTCGTGAATATTAGAGAGAGCGGCAGGATGTCGCAAAAAGAATTGGCAGAGAAAATGTTCCTTACCAAAGGGAATATCACACAATTAATCATAAAGATGGAAAACGAGGGCTACATTTCACGCGAACAAGAATGGAAAACAAAATACATTCGATTAACTGAAAAAGGAAATCAGCTACTTGACCGAATCCGTCCAGAACAGGTTAATTATTTCTCGCAGCAATTTCAAGGCCTGACCAAGAAAGAGCAAAAAAGACTCATTAAATTGCTTAAAAAAGTGAATGAAACACAGATCAATCAGGATAATGAATGACCTTAATATAGGGAATACATCAATTAATCAAACGTATGTTTAATTTATACGTTTGTATCCTGTGGTACAAAATCTCTGTTTTATCGTTTCTCTACTGGGAAACAGACATTATATTTTTATTGATTTTTCTTTGTCTCTCTTTTGAGGGGCATTTTTTATTAAAGCGATTAACAACCAGAAATCTGAATACCACAGGAAAAACTCTTTCGCCAATCAAAAATTCATTAAAAGACTTTAAGAAAGATGGTAACAATACACTTTTTTCAAGCGGGAAAGGTGGTAACTGCTGCGTACGAGCGGTGTGGTGAATTTAAAGTATATAGTTAAACGATGCAATGCAACTCCGCTGCTGTGCTTTATCCATCGTATATCTCATTGCTTTATGCATTGATAACACTTCTTAAAGATACCATTTTAAATACTTAATTATTATGTGAATCACTCGTGTATTTAGTTTCTATGCAGACAAAAAGAAAAAATATATGCATATTTTATGTATAAAACGCTTTGCCATCTACGTATAAAGGTGTATATTTATATGTATAAAGTAAATATATATTATTTTAAAAGGAGATCAATATGCCGAATAAGACTATTTATGTCCCAGATGCTGATTTAGAAGTGTTCGATCAGGCCCAGGAGGTCTCCGGTAAAAATCTATCCGCGACTATTGTGCAAGCGCTGCGTTTCTACACGAAAATTGGTGAAGGAAAAGGATTTGAGCATATTGAAGTTTCCGAAGGCGAAAACGGATTTTATAAGAGAAAACGATTTATAGGCAGAGAATTGGCTTCTGCTAGCGTTCATGACGAAGATCATTCATTGCTGACGACCTATGTTGTCTACGAAACAACTCATGGACGTTATGCTGTGCTCATTCGTGAACAGAAGAGAATTCCTCTTGAACAATCGATTGAGAACGAATTAAAGAAACGAATTATGGAAAAGATCGCAGGAGAAAACATGAACAGAATTCCTTTTCAAAAGGAATCAGAAGATGATAGTCCGGATTTACGCAAACTGGAGATATTCAATTCAATTGACGACTTGGTTGGTCATGTACCCTCTGACTTGTATCGCGCCTTGCACGAAATTAAAGACGGCGAATTTTTAGATATATAAGTTGAGATCAAAGCCATGTAAAAGGAGTTTCTGGATTAATGATACGTATTCTTGCTCACGACAAAGACAATAAAATCTCATCACAGCTAAATCTTACCCAATTAAGTGATCAAGAAATAAATCATTACTGGCTGGATCTAAGTGCCCCTGATGATGATGAACGGAAACAATTAAAGAACTTCCTCCCTGTTTTTCATCGCCTCACAAAGGAAAACGAGCATCATTCGAACAGACCGCAATTAAAGCTGTTTAAAGATTATTATTTTGTTTCCTTGCAAGTCATTAGCCCGAATACCTTGAAAACACATGAACTCTATCTGTATGTTGGGAAAAATTCACTCGTCACATTTCATACCAGCAATTTAAAAGCAGTGAATGATATATGGCATGGCTGCAGATCAGACGATCATTTTTTCAAAGAAGATATTCCGGATGAAATTCTTCGTCGGTTAATGAGTCGATTGGTGGAACAGTATATCATGGCCGCGAATGATCTCGAGGATAAAATCGATGATTTAGATTTGAACGCGAAACGCGAGTCAATCAATAAAATGAATCGACGTATCTTTCAATTACGCAGTGAACTGCTCAGTTTTCGTCGCGTCATCGCACCGCTTATGGATATTACAAATCGAATGATCGGCTCGTCGTCTATTGAAAAAAGCGAGGAACATGAATTTTTCCTGCGCAATTTGAACGATAATTTAAGCAGAATTACACATATGATTGAATCAAATTTGGAAATAACATCTGATATTCGCGACAGTTATCTGTCGCTGACTACATATCGCACGAACCGTGTGATGCAAACTCTGACCGTCATTACTACAATTTTTATGCCACTGACTTTTATTGTCGGTATTTACGGAATGAATTTCGCGTATATGCCTGAGCTCAACTGGAGATATGGTTATTTCTTCATTCTCGTGTTCATGGGACTGATCGCAATCATTATGTATTATTGGTTCCGGAAAAAGGGTTGGTTTGACAAATAGGTTCCGATCATGCCGCCTCCATAATTATCGGGTCTAGTACAGGTGACAAATCCAGTGTATACTTTTAAAAAAGATACCCTGCATTGAATGACTGAAGAGAGGAAGAGCCTAAATATAATGGAAGAATTAAAGAAACGCATTCGTGAGGATGGAACTGTAATCAATTCCGATATTTTAAAAGTTGACCAATTCTTGAATCACCAAATAGATCCAAGTTTATTGAGAAATATCGGCGAACAATTTGCTCAGGCTTTTGCAAACTCCGACGTTTCAAAAATCCTGACAATCGAGTCCTCAGGAATTGCACCTGCATTGATGACTGGACTAGCATTGAATGTCCCGGTAGTGTTTGCGCGGAAAAAGAAGCCGTTAACGCTGAACGAAGGTTCACTAACGACTAAAATCCAATCTTACACGAAACATTTAAATAATTCGGTATATCTTGAAAACAACATGCTTTCAGCGGAGGACCATGTTTTGATCATCGATGATTTTCTTGCTAATGGCGAAGCTTCGCTTGGTTTGACGCGTTTAATCGAAATGGCTGGAGCATCTGTCGCTGGAGTGGGCATTGTCATTGAAAAAACCTTCCAGCCGGGAAGAACGCGGCTTGATCATGCTGGCTATTCTGTTTATTCACTTGCCCGCATTTCATCGCTTGCCAACAATCAAATTACTTTTCTGGATGACTAGTATAAAATGAGGGAAAATCAATGAACCATTACAAATATTTATTTTTTGATGTTGATAATACATTACTTGATTTTAATGCTGCAGAAGAGTTAGCTCTTCAAAGGCTATTTGATGATCAGCATATTAACTTAACCACTGAGATTGAACGTTACTATAAAGAAATGAACAAAGGATTGTGGAGAGATTTCGAAAATGGAAAAATCGATCGTGATGAATTGGTTAACACGCGTTTCGCTAAATTATTTAAAGCCTTTGGCAGAGATGTTGATGGCGTTACAATGGAACAGAATTATCGCCGCTTTCTGAACGAAGGTCATCAGCTTGTCAGTGGCGCTCGTCAATTATTACTTCGTTTAAAAGAACGCTTTGACTTGTACATTGTAACAAACGGTGTTGCTGAAACGCAGCGCAAACGGCTGCAAGATTCCGGTTTGACTCCGTTCTTTAAACAGATTTTTGTCTCAGAGGATTCGGGATATCATAAACCAGATCCCCGTTTTTTTCACTACGTTTTTAAGCATATTCCTTGTTTTAGGGCAGACCATGGGCTTATCGTCGGCGACTCATTAATCTCCGATATCCAGGGAGGAAGTCATGCAGGACTTAAAACGTGTTGGTTCAACGCAAAACATCAGAACAATGAGCTTGATGTAAAGCCAAACTACGAGATACATAAGCTTGATGAACTTTATGCCATTCTGCAACCAAATGAATAAAGGAGAGTACCTAAGGTTACTGAATAATATTTATGTAAACTAATTAACTGGAAAATTATTCTGAACCATGTTGCTGGTCAAAATGATTATCCATATGATCAACAGCACGCTTTAGTTCATCGTTTGAGAGATGCGTATAGATCATTGTTGTCTGGATTGCTGAATGGCCGAGTTGGCGGCGCAGTTTTGGTATATCGTTATTTTCTGCCTGGTAGCGTGTTGCGAACGAGTGACGCAGCTTATGAACAGAAAGTGAAGGCTTCCCGAACGCAATCGCATACTTTTTCACTAGATTTTCGATGGATCGGGCACTGAGCCTGCGCGTTGTTCCTTTCGGCCCCATGGTTGCCGAGACGAACAGCGCCTGATTTGTATGCGGCAGCTTGTATTTTTTTGTACGTACTGCTATGTAATCTTCAAGATCAAGTCCTGCTTGTTCACTGAAAAATACATATTGCTCTTTATTTCCTTTACGAATGACGCGCACCATCCTTTTTTGAAAATCAACGTCATGCAGATCCAGACCGACGACCTCTGATAAACGAAGTCCAGAACCGAGAATCAATGAAACAATTGCGGTATCACGTTCTGCATTCAATGAATGGAAATTGAGCAGCTTCTGATTGTCTTTTATCACGGAACGGTAATCGTGTGCAACAAATTGGCGAAATGCTTCGTACTCATCATTCCAAAGAATCTTTCCGGCCATCTTCTGTGCAATGGTCTCTTGATCTTCTTTTATTTTATTGAATGCGATTTTAGCCATTACATTGCGTACAAGATAAGGCTTGAGATCGTTTGTCTCGGCAATATTTTGTAAATAATTAAACAGAGATTTCAATGAGGAAAGCTTGCGATTAATGGTGAATTTGTCATTACGTAAACGAAATTGAAGATGAGAAAGAAAATTTTCAATTACCTGAGGTGTTAATTTTTCAAGACAATCCAATGGAATATCAATGCGACTTCCTTGATAAAAGCCTTCAGAAATCAGCCAGTCAAAAAATATTAAATAATCATGGCAATAATTCAATAATGAACGCGGGGACATCACTCGCATTTTTTTATCTATATATTCGCGAACGTACCAGGGGAGCTGTGCTGTTTTCTCATCAATTCGGTCATAGAGGCGTGTTGCTCGCTCATCAGTCATAAAGAAAAGCTCCAATCACGTGGTATTATTTTACAGTCAAAAGTATAACACAAAGCAGGATAGATAACAATATTTTACGAAGTAAACAAACCTATAAAAGAACAATGACAGCGAAAATTGATAAATTCATTTCTTGTCTATGACATATATCATTAATCTATGAAATATATTTTATTTTCAGCACTATTCGTGTTATAGTGTAATCGATGAGTTATCTGTTACCTAATTGAATAAATTATGTGTGACTGGCGTAGCATGGGAAAACCATGAGGGAGCACATGATTATTAGATCAGCCGTACGCCTGGGCAAAGGATTTGGATATTTTTTCCGAATGCTTTTTTTATTTGCTTACGGAGGGCATAAACCAATGGGAAAACTGTTACAAACAAAGGGTATGGCCAAACAGATCTCTGGCCACTTGATCGCGGAAATTAAACGGATGAAAGAAGATGGAATTGACCCGACAATCGCTGTGCTCATCGTTCAAGGAGATCCTGCATCTGAATGTTACGCCAAAGTGAAACAAAGAATTGCTCGGCAACTCGGTATCCGCTATTTGCTCACATCTGTACATTCCAAAATCACCGAAACTGAACTGCTTGAAAAAATTAAATGGTTGAATCGCTGTCCGTCCATTCATGGAATTATTCTTGAATTGCCGCTTCCAAAACATCTTAATGCAAAAAAAATGGCATCTGCCATTGCGCCTGAAAAAGATGTTGACGGCCTGTCTCCGACAAATAAATTAGCATGCTTGACTGGTGATGAAGGATTATATTCGGCAACACCGCAATCGTGTATTCGGATACTTGATCATTTCGGCTATCCACTAAAAGGAAAAAATGTTGTATTGATTGGTTGTGGTGAGACGGTCGGCAAACCGCTTGTTCAGCTTTTACTGCGTGCAAATGCAACACTGACTGTGTGCCATGCCTATACAACGGATTTAAAAGATCATATTGCTAACGCAGATATCTTGATCACTGCTGTAGGAAAGAAAGATTTGATCACATCAGATATGGTGCATCATGACCTGGTGATTGTCGATGCTGGAATAAATGAAACAGAGGGTGGCATCGTCGGAGATGTGAAGCCTGAAGTATCAGAATTTGTAAAGGCATTTACTCCTGTTCCGGGTGGGGTAGGAAAAATAACCACAATGATTTTATTTGAAAATCTGGTAAAAGCCGTTCAGCTTCAAGAAAATAAAAAAAGCATTGAAAAAAGAGAGGTTCAGCGAAGTGAAAGCCTTTGACCAAACGATCCGACGATTTATCGAGGCCGCAGGTTCCTCATCGCCAACGCCTGGTGGAGGTAGTGTTGCCGCAATTTGTGCAGCATTAGGAGCCTCCATGGGGTCCGTGGTTGCATGTTTATCGAACGGTCCAAAGTTTGACAGCAATAAAATAATAAGATGAATTAAATTGCGTATCAAATGCAAACAGCAATACAAGTCTTTGAAGAGCTTGCAAAACAGGGGTATGATTTCATTTGATGAATTTATGAACGTATTGAAACTGCCCAAAGAAAATATTGGAGTTATAAAGTTTCCCTTAAATTACTTCGTCAAAATTATATTTTACGTAGTAATATTCAGGCGTATGATACATCTCTTTTTTATATAAATTTCATAGCTTTAAATCCAAGAATGTTCTACTTACCGATCATTGCTCCTCCTTAAATCTAAACAGCTTCCGTTTATTTCAAAGAAATTAAAAGCAAGCATTCTTTAAACGTTAACTAATCATTTTCCAAACCTGTTTGGAGTTTGGGAGATAATTAAAAATCATTTTCTAAATCTGCCCATCATATAAATAAACATTATAATAATAATATTTTCCATCTGAAAGAATTCTATCCTTTTTTATCAGGCCTTCGATTTCAAAACCAAGTTTCTTATACAGTTCAATCGCATTCTTATTCGTTTCCAAAACACCATTTAGCACAATTAGCACAATTTTTTTAACGCCATTGGTGTCAGCCCACGAAATTGTCTTTTTCATAAGTTTTTTTCCAATCCCAAATCCCCAGAAATGCTTCAATACACCTAATCCGAATTCCACTTTATGAGCGAATCGTTTTAATTCGTAACTCGCGCATCTTGAGTAACCTGCTAAACGCCCATCTACTTCTGCAACTAAAAATAAGTTTCTGGGATGATTCGTATCTATTTTAATTATCTTTATAAATCCTTCCCTGTCTATGAGCGCTTCCCCCCTTCTGTCCATATGCTCTGTTTCGCCATCAATCTGTGCCCTCAGCTCAGACAAACGTTCTGCGTCACTTTCAACAGCAGATCTAATCGTATAATGTAATCTTTTAACAGTGAATGCGTGCTGATTAATAATCATGATCTCACTCCATTCCAATTTAAAACTAACGGCAGACAGATGCCCATCATATCATAAGCAAACTAATTTGTTTATGATAAATCAAATATGCGTTTCTAAAACTTAATAAAGTTTAAAGCCATTGGGATTGGTTCCTCATTTTTTCTGGTGCAAAGCTTAATTGGAAGCCTTAATTCAATGTCTTTGACATATACTCTGACAACCTCACCTGTTTCTAACTCGTTCTTTACTGCAAGTTTAGGGACAAGCATTTGCAAGTTGCTGTTTATTGGTACTTCATAAATCTGATTCGCGGACAGAATGTAAAGATCTCATTTCTATTTAAGATTTACCAGCATGGAAAAAAAGCCGTTAAATTAATTTGGACAAATGTATTCATGACCATTTTAATCTTACTATGGTTTTTCGTATTGATTGTTCCCGGAATTATCAAGACTTTTTCATACGCTCAAGTGTACTTCGTCCTTAAAGACCATCCGAATTATTCAGCAAGTAAAGCCATCAAAGAAAGCAAGAAATTAATGAAGAGCTTTAAGTGGAAGTTTTTCCTTCTCAATCTAAGTTTTGGTGGTTTTTGCTGATCATACCTACGATTGCCGGAATCTTCGCGGCTGGAATCATTGGCTTTATGATCTCAATAACATCATTGCTTATCTGCTAATTGCCATCGGAATCTTCGGCAGTATCTGGCTGTATCTTTGGCTGCTTCCTTACTACTACACTTCCTTGGCCATGTTTTATGAATATCTGCGTGTTAATCAATCTTAAACACAAAACCGTCTGATAAGGTCAGGCGGTTTTGTGTTTAGGTTATACAGCAAGTTCAAGTTTAATTCCAGATGGGTCTTTGGCAAACGTATGCCCCTCTGTTTGTTCAATGAATACACCAAGTTTTATCAATCGATCAATCGCTTCGCGACGTGTTTGCCTGTCTGGAAAAATCAGCCGGTAATAATTTAAACCGATATGTGCCCCCTCTTGAACGGGTACGCCTCTGCTATTCCAAACGTTCAGTCCAAGATGGTGATGATAGCCGCCAGTTGATATGAAATCAGCATAGGGCTCATAAGCGGCAGCAAGATTAAAACCTAGTCCATTAAGATAAAATTTTTCTGCTTCTTTCAAGTTAGCGACTTGCAAATGAAGATGCCCCATGATCGTTTCTTTTGAGAGTCCTGTCCAAGATTCTCCGTTCAATTCGTCAAGCAAATGTTTATCCATTGCATTGGTTGGCATAAACACACGTCCGTTCTCCCACTTCCATTTCTCAGATGGACGATCACAATAAATTTCTACTCCGTTGCCATCCGGGTCGTTCAGATAAAGGGCCTCACTGACTGCATGATCAGCACCTCCGACGAGCGGATATTCTTCTTTCAATAAATGAGCCATCACAGCTGCCAGATCTTTTCGAGTCGGTACCCGTAATGCAAGGTGATAGAGTCCGGAACTTCGTCTGTTTTGAGGAAGCACATTGATCGTTTGTTCCACTGTTATTAATGGATCTGAACCGTTCGCTGCGAATGTGACGATTTTTTTTGTCTCTTTTAACACACGCAAACCAAGTACACCGGAATAAAAATCCTTTGAACGTTCTGTATTCTGTACATACAAGTTTACTTGATCCACATACGTATTTGGTGCTTTGTGAAAGTTCATCTAAACTCCTCCGATATGTCTTCTTTGTTTATATAACTAAGAACTCAATAATTACTTTATATAAGTAAATATAATTTAATTAGTTATAGATGTCCATTAATCTTTCTTTTAAGAAAATCAAAAACCCTGCAGACAAGGTCCACATGTATGAATTTGAAAACAGACTTTATCCGTTTGATTAAGCCGGCTATGATAAAATAGAAATCATTAAGATAAATTGGAGGATAGATATGGATCATCGTTTATCGAGAAATCAGGTACCGATTGGCGAAACATGGAATTTAACCGATCTCTTTCCCACGCGAAAGGCGTTTCAAAGTGAACGAAATGCCTTGCTTCAGAAGTCTGAAGAATTAGCAAAGCTTAAGGGCAAACTTGCAGCAAATGGTTCATCACTCCTGCGCGCCCTCGATCAATATTTTGACTTTTCCGCACGATTGTGGCGGCTGTCAGCTTATGTTAGTCTGAAGCAATCTGCTGACAGTACTGCTCCTGAAAATCAGGCAGACGCAGCGCGTGTCGATGCGGCAAATGCTCAAATAGACACAACTTTATCTTTCTTTGAGGATGAATTAATGAATTTGGATGCCGGGCAATGGGCCGCTTTAGTAGATGAAGAAGCCGCTCTTCAAGCATATCAACCCTATATTCAAAAATTATTCGCTCGAAAATCGTACCGCCTCCATCCTGAAGCGGAGAAAACGATCAAAGCATTATCCGAGGTTCTGGAAGCCCCTTATGCGATCTACACGCGCAGCAAGCTCGCAGATATGCCATTTCAATCGGTGACTGATGGTAAAGGTGTGGCGTTGCCGATGTCGTTTACTCTTTATGAAAACAGATATGCTTCAACAAGTGATCCAATTTTAAGAAGAAATGCCTATGAATCCTTTACTCAGTCATTAGATGCCTATAAAAACACCTTTGCTTCCGTCTATGCTGCCGAAGTAGCAAAGACAGTTGCTATTGCAAAACTGCGCGGTTATACTTCTGCAACTGACTATTTGCTTCAGCGTCAATTGGTTAGCGAAACGATGTATAACAATCAATTGGATATTATATATAAAGAGCTCGCACCGCACATGCGGCGGTATGCGAAACTGAAAAGGAAAACTCTCGGATTGAAGGAAATGAAGTACGCCGACCTTCTTGCGCCGATTGATCATTCAGACCCACAGACAACTTTTGAAGAAAGCAAACAGGCAATTCTTGAAGCATTAAAGATCATGGGGCCCGAGTATCATGACATCATAAAAGAAGGCTTTAACAATCGATGGGTCGACTATGGTGACAATGTCGGCAAATCAACCGGAGGATTCTGTGCGTCACCGTATGGTATTCATTCCTATATTTTAATGACCTGGACCGGAGATATACGCAATATCTTGACGCTTGCACATGAATTCGGCCATGCCGGCCATTTTATGCTGGCACAAAGATATCAAAAAATGGCCAACTACCGTCCTTCACTCTTTTTCATTGAAGCACCGTCGACAATGAATGAATTGATTCTCGCCCACTATTTAAAAAAGTATGCAGAATCAGATCAAATGAAGCGTTCGGTGGCTGAACGCCTGCTGAGTACTTATTATCACAACTTTGTCACACACTTGCTGGAAGGCGTTTATCAACGCAAAGTGCTTCATCTTGCCGAGACCGGCGAAGCGCTCACTGCTTCAAAATTAACTGAATTATTCTATGAAACACTGCAAGGATTCTGGGGTGATTCGGTTCAGCTTGAAGAACGTGACGGATTAACCTGGATGCGTCAGCCTCACTACTATTCGGGGCTCTACTCGTATACGTATTCCGCAGGCTTGACTGTCGCCACCGCGGTTGCCGAGCAAATTGAGAATGAAGGCAGACCAGCAATTGATCGCTGGTTGTCCGTGCTCAAGGAAGGCGGACGTCTTACTCCGCGGCAATTAACTGAGAAGGCACATGTTGATATTCTGAATTCCGACACAATCCGCCGAGCGGTCGCCTACGTTGGAACATTGATTGATGAGCTGCAAACGACAACGGTTAAATAAAATTCGTAGAAGCAAAAAAAGCGAACCTATTTCGGTTCGTTCTTTTCTGCTTCTCTTTTTCATCAATTCGATCTACTCATTTTCCTTATACTTTAAAACGTTTCATCAATTGATCAAAATGATCGGATGTTTCTGCAAGTATTTTCGACTCACTTGCTACCGCACGCATTGTTTTCTCAATCCGGTTCATTGATTGGTTAACATTGGCAACCCGTGCGGATGATTCTTGTGAAACAGCAGCAACGGCATCAATTGATTCTTTCATCTGATAGCCGATTTGATTCACTTCATGAAGTCTTTCGGTTAACCGATCCATGCTATCACCAATATTCTGTGCTTCCGAATGAATAGATATCAGCGCATCTCCAGTGCTCTTGATCTGTTTTACTCCCGATCGTACCTGCTCTCCACTGATGACTAATGCTTGTTCAACAGCCTCTGAACCATTATGAATACCTCGCAACTTGTTGGCCATATCTTTTGCAGATTCAGTTGTCTGGATGGAAAGCTTGCGGATTGACTCAGCGATGACCGTAAATCCTTTTCCATATTCTCCGGCTCGTGCTGATTCGATCGTTGCATTCAGAGCAAGCAAGTTGGTTTGACCGGCAATATGCTCAATCATTTCAATTAAGTGATTTAAATCTTTAAGTCGAACCTTAAAATTGCCCATTTCATCCCGTGCTTTTAAAACACTTGACTCAATCTGTTTCATGTTTTTCTGAGATTGATCAATAAGTTTTGTTCCTTCTTCAGTCAAATGTGAAGCGTTGAGCGCCTTATTCAAAACGATCGACAACGTGCCGACTTCCTGATCAAGTTTATTCATGAATTCTTCAGTAAACTGAGCAATATTACTCGTATTTGTTGCTTGATTTTCCAATCCTGCTGAAATCTCATTCGTTGCCTCTGCCATCTCTCTGCTTTCATCAGATACTGATTTTGTTGAGGTAATCAATGTCCTGCCGCTGTTTTTCGTATTGAGTGCGGCCGCACGAATCATTTGAATCATATCAAGTAAGTTATGTTTCATTTTTTCAATAGATTCTGCAATGAGTCCGAGTTCATCTTTATTATGTACACTTTGTTCCTGACCATCTCCTACTCTTAAATCACCGGAGGCTATTTTATTCGTTGACGCAATGACACGTGTAAATGATGCTTTCGTTTGTTTGCTGATCCACAGGGTAACCGCGGAACTTAGGACAATGGTTAAAAGAACACTTGCTACCAGAAACACCATTGATCCGATAACCTGTTTTCGAATATTTTCCATTGCGATTTTTTCTTCAGTCAGGACCGATTCACGTAATTTGCTGACATTGTTTATAATCTGATTCTGGATCTTGTTCTGTTCCTCATGAACCTGTGCTGTTTTCTGCTTATCGTTCATGAGCACCGCCGGAACGAATTCACTTTGAAATAAGTTGAAGGTACGCGCGTCCGCACTCATAATTTGTGAGAACCACTTTTTTTGTTCATTCGTATTCATGTACGGCTCAAGCTTTTTTTCCGCTCTCGTTAATTTCATCTGATCCTGAGAATAAAGCTTGACCGCTGCGTCACCCGGATTCAGTACATAATCAACGACTCTGGCATCTTTTGCGCGAAACAGTGAACCGATTTCCGTAATTTGTGCCGCTCGTTCCCCTGCTCTTTGGGCATCCTCCGCCCTTTGCATCGTTTGATAGAGCAGCACCGCCGACATTGCTGCAGAACTAAGCATGAGGATTAATACAATCCATAAACCGATTGAAAATTTCATGCTGATGGTCAGCTGAAGCCGAGACCATGACGGTTTATTTCGTTTAAAAATGTTCTTCAACCCAATCCCTCCGCTTTTGAGCCTTTCTCTCTACTCTATTAGTATTTATGGAAATGACCGTTGGAAAAAGCCTTTTATTGTAAATTTAGTGTAAAAATAAATTTACAAAAATTTATAGCCACTATTTTCATAAAAAAATAGAAAAAACACGTCTATCTTTTCCCCTATCTTTCATAGATTAATAGAGCAGCTTGGCTAAAACAGAAGATGGGGAGGGACACCACCTGAGAAAACTTAATCAACCAAATATGTTGCATCAATCCATTACTCGTAATCTGTTCTATCATTACTTTTTTGTCCTGATCCTGATTTACGGCCTTGCCGTTATCGTCGGCTTAAGTCAAATCAAGATTAGTTTTATCGAAGATGCGATGCAAAAGGCGGACTTGCCGGCACAAGTCCTGCTCACTGAAACATTCGGAAATGAAAATATAGTTTATAATCATGCGATTAAGAAGCAAGATCGTCCAAAAACTGTCTATCATCTCTTATTTGAGGCTATGACTGAACTTCATTTTGATGATAATCGCAGTCTTTTCGGCTCGGAGCTTCCAGGATTTACCGTGTATAACACGCGCATTTTTGTTGCCGGAAAAGGACTAAATTATAACACGCTGCCAAAAGACAACCCTCCATCTCCGGAAATTAATATCAAGACACCTTCTCCGAAGAAGCCTTCTGAGGAAGAAGATAACGCAAGTAAGTCGAATGAAAAGCTCAAAAAAACAGTATTGATTTACCATACTCACCCATGGGAATCATACAATCCGATTAATAACGGTCAAGTAACAACGACCGACCCTGATAAGAGTGTGGCACTTGACGGAAATGAAATTGAAAAAGTGTTAAGCCAGAATGGGATCGGTTCAGAACATCTGATCAAGCAAGGATGGGGCTATAATGTCGCTTATCAAAGTTCCAGAGCAATGGTTCAGAAGGCTATGAAGAAAACGCCAAGTCTCAATTATTTGATTGATATTCATCGGGACTCATCGGGAAGAAGCATCACGACAATGAAGATCGGCAGCACTTCTTATGCCAGGATCAGCATCATCATTGGAGAGGCAAATCCTAATTACTCAGCTAATCTTTATTTAGCGAAAAAAATAAAAACAGAATTGGATAAGAAGTATCCGGATCTGGTTCGCGGAATCGTCGGCAAGACAAAACTTACTGGAAACGGAATCTACAACCAAGACCTGTCTAAGAATGCCATTCTCGTTGAAATTGGTGGAGTGGATAATAATTTACAAGAAATTACGCGCAGTTCAAAAGCATTCGGAGAAGCCTTAGCACAAGTGATCAATCAGAATAAATGAAAATAGTTGCAATATTTAGCACCAGGTATTAATATTAAGATATAATATTGATCTTGAGACCTGTTCTCGAGGAGATAAACTTCAGAGAGTTGAGTGATCACATATGGAATTGACAGATCTTATTGCACCGCAGAAATATAATTTAATTAGTGAAATTGACCGGTTTGATTCCGACCGGATTGCCCTACTTTGGGAAAGTGAAGACGGTGAAAAACAATCAGTTAGCTATCATGAACTGATTCAAAAAGGCAAACGTTTTGCAAATGTATTAAACAAATTGGGAATTAAAAAAGGCGATAAAGTAATGACAATTGTGCCGAGAATTATTGATGCCTACGTCATTTATTTAGGCGCGCTAAGAGCAGGTATTGCGGTCATTCCCGGATCCGAGATGCTTCGTTCAGGCGACATCAGTTTTCGAATCAATCAAGGCGAAGCAAAAGCAATCATTACTTATAAAGATTTTACTGAACAAGTAGATAATATTCAGGAAAAAATGCCTTCTTTGAAGCATAAGATTTCTGTTGCCGGCGAGACAGACGGATGGCTCTCAATGGACAGCTTGATGGACGAAGTAACCGACTCATATACAACGGTTGATACGGATAAAGATGATATGGCGTTCCTTACCTACACATCAGGGACGTCCGGCACACCTAAAGGTGTTGTCCATACGCATGCATGGGCCTACGCGCATCTCAGAATCGCGCCGAAGCGCTGGCTCAACATCAAGGAAGGCGACATTGTATGGGCAACTGCAGGACCCGGATGGCAAAAATGGATTTGGACCCCCTTCCTTTCAATTCTCGGAAAGGGTGTTACAGGGCTGGTTTATTTTGGCCGCTTTCATCCGGAAAAACAGCTTCAGCTGCTTCAGGATTATAAAGTCAATGTGCTCTGCTGTACACCTACCGAATACCGGCTGATGTCAAAAGTAGATCATTTGGCTGACTACGATCTTTCACAGCTTCATACGGCTTGTTCCGCAGGCGAAGCATTGAATCGAGGAGTGATCGACATTTTCAAAGAAACCTTTGATCTTCAACTGAAAGATGGCTATGGTCAAACAGAGAGCACACTGCTTATCGGTACTTTAGTAGGTAAAGAAGTGCGAATCGGGTCTATGGGTCAGCCGATCCTCGAAGAATTTATTACCATTATTGATGAAGACGGTAATCAAGTGCCGGCTGGTGTTGTAGGCAATATCGCAGTTCGTCGCGACTTCCCTGCCCTCTTTAAAACTTATTATCAGCAGCCCGACCGTTATCAGGCGGCTGTTATTGGCGACTACTTCCTGACTGGAGACCGAGCATCACGTGACAAGGATAACTATTTTTGGTTTCAAGGCAGACGTGACGACGTGATCATCAGTTCAGGATATACAATCGGACCGGCCGAGGTTGAAGATGCACTCCTGAAACATGAGGCAATTAAAGATTGTGCCGTGGTTGCAAGTCCTGATGCGATCCGAGGCAACATAGTTAAGGCTTTCGTTGTTTTAAAAGATGGGTATTCTGAAAATCCGTCACTGATTCCACAACTGCAAAAATTTGTAAAGAATCAGACAGCACCTTATAAATATCCTAGAGCAATCGAATTTGTATCCGAGCTGCCTAAAACTGTATCTGGTAAAATCATGCGTTCCACACTTCGTGATCTTGAAGTGCGTCGTGCAGCCGAAAAACAAAGTGATTGAATCAAACCAAAGACAGTAAAACCCCCGAAGGGATCGATAAATTTTCTGATCCCTTCGGGGGTTTTTGCGTTCACTTCTTTTTCGGTTTTGTGACCATTCGAACAGCTTTTGCCCCCCAATTTCTCGGCAGCAGCTTTGCAGCGATTGCACCGGCATAATTAAGTGAGCCGGTGATGGCGACCTGTTTTCCTTTCATTAATGCTCGATAGCCGATTGATGCAACGGCAGCAACATCCATCGTATGGCTGAACATTTTGATGTTCTCTGCATGGGCTACCGCTCCAAACTGTGTATGCGTAGGTCCTGGACAAAGTGCAGTAACAGTAACTCCGCTTCCGCTCAGTTCTTCAGAAAGCGCTTCAGAAAGCGACAGAACGTATGCCTTGCTCGCAAAATAAACAGCCATAAACGGTCCCGGCTGATAAGCGGCAGTGCTTGCCACATTCATGATTTTACCCGAACTGCTCCGGAGATCAGGCAGGAAATAGTACGTAAGCTCCGTTAGTGCTGTACAATTCAATTGAATCATGTTGCTTTGACGCTCAATTGGCAGGGATTGAAATGCACCGACGAGACCGAACCCAGCATCATTAATCAGCAGATCAACGTTTAAACCAATTTGTTTTACCTCATCATACACTTCTTTTGCAGCCCCTGGCTTGCTTAAATCCTTAGTGATTACAGTAACTGAAAGAGCGGGCCATGCCGCTTTCATTGCTTCCATTTTTTCTTTACTGCGTGCGACAAGAATTAAGTCATAATGATCGGTTGCTAACCGTTCGGCCAAAGCGTTACCAATTCCGCTCGACGCGCCGGTCACTAAGGCGGTTTTTTTCATGAGTGCTCCACTCCATTCTAATCTTTATGATGCACTTTGACTCATTAATGATCAAGTACATTCGTAAACGGAGTAAGCGGGAAATAAGCTGAAAAAAGAAATCCCGAGGTCACGGTCAATAACAGGATGACTACAAAAAAAATATCGTTCCTGCTCCATCCGATCTCATAAAAATAAGTTCGCTTCTCAGTCATTGAAAATCGTTTGGCCTCCATGGCAATGGCTGTCCGCTGTGCACGGCGAATAGACTGGGCAAGCATTGTGATTGTATATCGGGTCATTCGTTCCCAGAATACCCTGATCCCCTTCTGGCGCGTCATACCTCGAACGCGCATCGCCTGACAAATGTGCATGAACTCTTCTGCCATGATCGGAATCATTCGAAATGCAGCCAAGCATCCGTAGGCATAGCGAACCGGCACTCTCAATTGCTGCATCAATGAATAGAAAAAAGGAACCGGGAGTGTCGTTGTTGCGAAAATCATTCCAATTAAACTGAATGTAAATGTTCTGAGGCCAAGCAGTATTCCCCGAGCCAGGCTTTCCTGTGTGATCAGAATAAGCGATTGATGATAGATAATATGGCTTCCTTTGCCGAATAGAATCATGGCCGACGCACTGAAGATCGAGACAATTAATGTAATGAGTACAAACCAAAATGACCATTTGCCCGATAGTCCACTGACAAAATAATAAAGAATTAAAAAGAACATGGATGCCCAAATCATTGTATTTAAATTCTGTACAAAAAGATACACAAGGAACAGCGAAGAAATGAGAATAAATTTTAGACTGGGATTGATTTTAAAAAATAACGTGTTCGTGTTCGTCAAAACCGTATCCAGAGCGCCTCTCCCCCTTGTCGCCTTCATTCCTCGTATCCTTGATCAGTTTCCCTTGATCAATGGTCAGCGTGCGTGTCGCAAAACGGCTGACAATCTCCATTTCATGAGTAACCATAATAATCGTCGTCCCGTCTCGCCTCAATTGTTGAAACAGGTCTAATAAGGCAAACGTGTTTCGTGCATCCTGTCCAAACGTCGGTTCGTCCAAAATCAGAACATCGGGATGATTAATCATCGCAGAGGCGACGCTGAGTCTCCGTTTTTGACCGATTGAAAGCTGAAACGGATGCTGAAGCCGCTGGTCTTTAAGGGCATAGCGTTCCAAAGCCCGATCAACTCTGTGCGTGATTTCATCCTCACTAATTTTTTTTATGCGGAGACTAAAAGCGAGTTCATCCTCGACGCTGTCCGCAACAAACTGATACTCAGGATTTTGAAAAACAAACTGCACATGGTCCTCGGGATGCGCAAAGTTCCAATGCAGTTTTCCTTTAGTACGCAGAAGTCCCATAATCCCTTCAATCATTGTACTTTTGCCGGCGCCGTTTTCACCAATGATTGCGATCCATTCCCCGCGATGGATGGTGAGTTCTTCAATGGAAAGTCTCACGTATTTCTGACGCAGCACTTCCAAATGATTCAGTTCAAGGATGGGCTCAGCAAATGTATGATCACACTTTTCAATTTGTTTCTGCTCATATCCATGCCAAACACCTGGATGCCAAATACCAAAATCATCAAGCTTTTTTTTGTAGTGTGTCAGAATCGTTTCTTTGGGACCATCCGCAAAAATTTCCCCATTATGATTGAACAAGACAACACGATCAATAAAATCAAGGACATGATCGATTTTATGCTCGACGATCATCAACGTACGGCCGATTCCGATACGCCGAACCGTTTGCCAAAGCTGTACCGTCCCCTTCGGATCAAGCAATGCAGTTGGCTCATCTAAAAAGAGTACATCGGGCTCAAGAGCGAGCACGCTGGCAATGGCCAAACGCTGCTTCATACCACCTGAAAGTGTGCGGATCAATTGATGATTGTTCTCCAATTTAAGATCGACCATATCCACATAATGTTGGATTAATTGAGGCATTCGAGCACGTGGAATGCTTCGATTTTCAAGTACAAAGGCAATTTCTTCATCGACATAGGGCATACAAAACTGCGTGTCGGGATCTTGAAAGATAAATCCCCAATTACCCGGTACAGCATGCCGATCGGCACGCATCGGCAATTCAATACTGCCCGGAACAAGACCGGAAAGTACTTGCAAAAGTGTTGATTTTCCGCAGCCGGAAGGCCCCAGCAGTAAAATTTTTTCACCCTTGTGATAATCCAAGGAAAGATCCTTAAAAAGCATCGATTTCTTCTTCGGAAATGCGAGACGCAGATTGGTGACGCCCCAGCCTTTCCGATCATTTAAGGACATCGTAATCTTCCTTAGTCACCGGCCGCAGCGATTGAGTAACGCCTGTCTTTTCCAGACCTTTAACTAACACATATGGGAAAAGGCCGGAAAAAAGGACAGACCCAATGACACGGAACACTAAGTACAGCACCAGGTTCCAGCCTGCGAGAAGCGGAAGATAGGCATAGCCTGCGTCCAAGATGATCGACGCGATCAGCGCGGCAAATGCGGATAAGGAAGCGACACCGATTGAGAATTTCTTATAGCGCCATGCAGCAAAAACAGCCTCTGAAAACGCACCTTGAAGTAAACCATAATAAAGATTAATGACACCACCGCTTCCCGCAAAAAGCATTTCTGCAAGCGCTGCCGCTGTTTCGGCAAGAAATGCAACACCCGGTTTGCGAATGAGTAACGCAGCAAACGGAGCCGCGATGAACCAGATTCCATAAAGCAGCGCATCAAGATGCAGACCAAATGGCTTTACTAAGTCATAAACCGGTCCAAGCAGCCGAAAAACCAGTCCGAAGACAAGGGCAATGACGATCGTTACAAGAATGTCTGATAAATTCAGTTTTAAACTCGTGTTCTTTTCCTTGCTCATTGTACTTCTCCCCCTCAAAATGCATTTAATGGTTCATCCGAAAAGGTGGCTGAAAGTATAAAAAACCGCTTTCAGCTATAGTGAAAGCGGCATTAGTTTCATCATAAACCACTTTCCTACGCTGGTATTACCCAGATCAGGTCCAAGGGTCGGGACAAAGCCCTCTCAGCAAAAGCACCCCTAGTGGACGAACTATTCAATACTTTTTAATTTACAGACTAACCATACTACATCCTCATCCATTCAGCAAGAAATAAGATGATTCATTTGGTTATTTTATTGAGATTAACTCAATAAAGCCATATCGCAAGTGAATAGAAATTGATGAGCAGCGTCAAGCTAAGAAAAAAGTATTGGAGTTCTTGTACATGCGTCGAGTGAAACAGCTGCAATTCTTAGTTCACGTTAATGTTCTGCTGCTTTTGTTTCTTTTTCCTGCGGTAACACATGCTGCCAATATCAATCAACTTATAAAATCCGAGCCTTTTATAAGCAGCACGTTAATGAAACAAGAGTCAGATCTGATTGTTTTCACACATCTTGACCAGCAAGTGAGAAAATGGGCTACCGGGCAGCGATTGCCTTCCGGCGCGCGTTTTATCAATGCAGAACAAGTACTCCAGATTCATGAAGTATTACAAGGCCATGCACCATCACCATCCCTGCTGCTGACCACCGGCATTGATCCTCTCCCCGATCCGCACGACCCGTTAAACGAGCAATATACAGGACCGCTTGCAGACGGGGATTACGTTTTATTTCTCAAACAGTATCATGATTCACAGCGCTATGTTTTGAACGGTGGTTTCTGCGCCGTTTATCCTGTTGTCTCCGGGAAAATAATCGCACTGGATGAGGGCTTTAAGCAATTCTCCGGAATGACCGTATCTGAATTTAATCATTGGCTTTCATTACAATAATTAGCCGCTTCCTGATTTAAGGAATATTTTGATCGGACAAGCCATATAGTCTATTAAAAGCACTCGAGGAGGAACAGGCAGTGGAAAAAACCAATACAACACCATTCTCAAAAAAACAGGCGCAACTATCCGAACGAATGCAACAGTTTTCAAAGAAGGTCGACCGGCTTTCTGCCGAAGAATGCTTTGATTGGATGACTAAAGTCATGTACCGTGCCATTTTATTTCTTGGCATTCCTTATTTTCTTTATGTTCTTGTCTCATTTATTCGAATGGTCAGTTAAAGTTCCGTTTGATCTTGATCCAGCTGATCCAATATATTGCTTAACACGTAGTCGATTGACTTAATCGTTTCATAGAATCTTCTTTTTCGTGTATCCTTTTGAAAAGCAGTGACGCAAACAATAGCAAGATTATCGTAGGTATCTTTAATCTGGATTGGAAACACATACCTTGGTTTGGTCGTTTTCACCCATGCATCGGCAAGTGGGCGCCAGACATCAAGCACACGCTGCATTTCATCTGCAAACGGTTTTACTTCACTATAAAAGTCCGTTTGATAGTCTGCTGCTTGCGTTCGTTCTGAAAATTGCTGGTATGCGGTTTGATTTAACTGCTGTAATCGATTTGTTGCCTCTTTTAATTTAATTGCTGCTTCTGCCTGCAAGGATCATTCACTCCATTAATTTATATCTACTACTAGTGTACCATGGCAGAACGGAAATGCTCTCATCTCTGCTTGAGTGCACAAGGTAGAAAATGTGAGCAATTAACCAAGCAATCGTGTTGTCTGTTCCGTCCACGGTTTTATACTTTCGTTAACTGCCGGCTTCTTCGTCTCAAATAGAATGTTTTCCAGTTGGTGCGAGTAATAAATTCCGGTACCTCTGGCTGCTTTAATCAATAAATGATCGATTTTGTGTATTTTCTTTTCTGATTTTGCGAGTTTCTCCCTGCAAAAAACAAGATGACCGTCAATGATCGCTTCATTCTTGCGTATGATCTTATTTTCAATCTGTTCAAGCTGCATCATTAAATAGTCAACGGTAAAGTCCATTTTCTTAATCGAAATTCCTTTCTGTTCGTCCATATTAATTCCTTCTCTCAATGATTGTCATAGAGAGAATTTCCCTATGTGATTCTGATTCCCTGCACGGTCGACAAAACTAGAACCAATCCTGCAAATTTAGTGAAATAGCGCATTTTACTTTGCAGGATTGCGCAAAAAACAAGAAAACTAACCTCTTTTCTGCTGACTTTGGTATACTGTTCTAAGAACTTAACTGTCATAAACCAGCTAATCTACGAAAATACCGGAAGGGAGCGTTTCCAGCTAATGACCGTCTTTTATCCTAATGGACAACCTTATCAAGGAGGAGATCGATCATTTGATGAAAAGACGGATTCCGAAGTCGCCTATGGCCATCGAGGTATGACTCTGGAAGAAGATCTAAATGTGACAAACCGATATTATATCGAAACGGATCAGGCGGTAATCTACAAAAAACCAACACCAATTCAAATTGTTCATGTGGATTATCCGAAACGCAGTGCCGCGAAGATTACCGAAGCCTATTTTCGCCGAGCATCAACCACTGATTATAATGGTATCTATAAAGGTAAATACATAGATTTTGAAGCTAAGGAAACCACGCACGCCCACTACATTCCTTTAAAGAATTTTCATGCTCATCAAGTTGAGCATATGAAACGAATTAAACGCCATGGAGGAATTGGTTTTATTATCGTTAAATTCACGCAGAGCTCCGAGACTTTTCTGCTTGACGCCGATTTTCTTGCAGTCTATTGGGACGCATCCTTAACCGGCGGCAGAAAATCAATTCCAAAACAATTATTTCAGGAACATGGTCACCTGATTCCCCAGAACTACCTTCCTCGAATCGATTACCTTCGGGTCGTGAAAGAGGTATATTTTTGAGCTGGTCATAATCTATGGGAACAATCGAATACTATGAAACGTAAACCATGGGGCAGGTTTTTTTTGGAAAGGTAGGATCAATCATGGTTGAATACCATACACGAATGGAAAAACGGCGCGCAGCCGAACAAGAGAAACAAAAGGGAAATAAAAAGGTTCCGAAGAATAAGAGGAACAAAAAGAAAAGCGATGGTAAAAAGCATTGGGTAAAACGCATTTTTATCATCCTTCTTCTCTCATTTTTATTTTTAATTCTTGCAGGAGTGATCTTTGTTTTCGCAGTAATCAGAGATGCGCCGAAGTTGGATGAAAATGCGCTGCACAATGAAATATCATCAGTTATGTATGATCAAAACGGGAAAATTGCGACTACTGTCGACTCAGGGCTGCACAAAAAATATACATGTATTGATTCGATTCCATTGACTGTGCAGGATGCTTATATATCGACGGAAGACGTACGATTTTACAAACACTTCGGCATTGATCCGATCCGAATTTTAGGTGCCGGTGTCGCTCAATTTACAAAGGGATACAAATCAGAAGGCGCAAGTACGATTACACAACAAGTGGTTCGCAATGCGATGCTGACCCAAAACAAGACCTTTACCCGCAAGATACAGGAGATGTATCTTGCTATTCAGCTCGAAAAAAAATACACAAAAAAACAGATACTGGAAATGTATTTAAATCAGATCTATTTGGGTGAGGGGCCTACCTGGGGGGTTGCGGCAGCTTCGGAACGTTATTTCGGTAAGAATATCAAAAATGTCACACTGGAGCAGGCTGCAATGCTTGCGGCAATGACTCGGAATCCTGGTTATTACGATCCGATTAAGCACCCGGAACAAGCTAAAGCACGACGTGATTTAGTTTTGGATTTAATGGTTCAAAATAAAGCGATTACTGCAGATGAAGCTGCAAAGGCCAAGGCTGTAAGCATGAAGCAAATGACCAAGGGCCATCATAATGTTCCTGTGAGCAACCGAAAATACGGGGCATTCCTTGACTATGTGCGTCATGAGCTGGTTGATGAGAAGAAAGTCATCACCGAGCAGGAATTTAATTCCGGCGGCTTGAAAATTTACACCACACTGGATTCTGAAATACAAACCCAGACACAAGAAGTTCTGAATAACAAAAAAAATTATCCTAATGTACAGAATAATTTTAATGCCAGTGTTTCCGTTATCGATACGCAGACCGGTGCGATTCGAGCACTTGGCGGTGGACGAAATTACAAGTATCTGTATACAAACTGGTCCTACGACGGAAAGAGAAACATCGGGTCCACAGCCAAACCGATCATGGATTACGGCCCTGCCATCGAGTATTTAAAATGGCCGACTGACTATGAGGTTAATGATTCTAAGGATATTAAGTACAGCTGGGGTAAGGAGATCAACGACTGGGACGGTAAAACACTTGGGAAAATGTCCATGCGCAAAGCGCTGTATCTGTCTCGGAATATTCCGGCTCTGCAAACCTTTCAAGAAGTTGATCATGCTCTAGGCGGTACGAAAAATATCCGTACGTTTGCTGAGAAACTCGGATTTACCGATAGTGTGCTGAAGCAATTAGGTGAAAGTTATTCCATCGGGGGCGGATCGTTTACTTCCAATCCGCTGCAAATGTCTGCCGCCTATGCATCCTTTGGAAATAACGGTATTTATAATCAACCCTACGCGGTTCGTAAAATTGTCAAACCCGATGGCGAAGTCATTCAGCTTGATCATAAACGCCATGTTGCGATGCATGATTACACCGCGTATATGATTACCGACATGCTTAAAGACGTTATGACCAAAGGTACCGGCATAAATGCCAACATTCCCGGTGCCAATCTGGCCGGTAAAACCGGTACGACAAATATCCCTACCGACTATGCCAATCAATTTAAAATCAGTAACTACCTGCGCACAAAAGGTGCTCTGGATTCTTGGTTTGTCGGTTATAACACGCAATTGACTACAGCAATATGGACGGGATATAACGCAGATAAAACCAAAATCGGCAATAAAAACTATGGCTCTTATTTAGGACCGAATGAACAGCGCTATGCTCAAAGGATTTTTAGAGCCATTATGGCTCAATACATGGTCGGTGCCTCAGATTTCAAGAGACCGAGTTCTGTTATTAATCTTAGCAACGGAGAATTGGCGGTGCGGAATTCAACGATTACAAATCACTATAAAGCGGAGAGTAAATCTGATCATTCCGGCAGCTCGGATTCAAGCAGCAGCAGTGAAAGCAGTTCATCCGCACCGCCTGAAAGCAGCAGTGAGAGTGTGCCGCCCGAAAGCAGCAGTGAAAGCAGTTCATCATCTGCGCCTCCGGCTGAATCATCTTCTTCGAGCGCACCAACATCCCCGGAGTCGCCTGCTTCCTCAGCAGCGGCTCCTCCAGCAAGTTCTTCAGAGAACAGCGTACAATCGAGCACACCTTGACAAAAAAGGAGCCATCGAAAAGTCGATGGTTCCTTTTTTGTTTTTCTTTAAGTGAATACGGTTTACTAAGATCCAAAACTAATCACTAAATAAAGTTTCTAAGCCTGCAAATCAGATTAATAGTAAAAATTTTTAAATGAATCAATACTTTTTCTGACGTCTTTTTTGATAAGCAGAATGCCTTTTCGTGAACTCCTGTTCCAATTCATCGAGTTGGATATAAGAAAGGAAACGATCCGGCTGTCGGAGCAGATAAACAAGCCTCTCCTCAATGTTTAGTGGCGCAAAGGGCAGCAATTGAATTCCCTGCAGCAAGCGCTGATCCGTCAATGAATCAACGGGACGTCCTGTTGACCAGAACAACTGGTCAATGAAGACTGAGACAGAGAGCAGCATCGGAAATTCCGCCTTTTTTTGTTCACGCTTATGAAAAAGTTCTCGAATGGATTCTCTTTGCTTCATCCAGTACTCGTGAAAGTAATTCTCCTTTTTACTCCATGGCCAAAATGAAAGGGTATGCGGATTTGCGTGATAACAAAGATCATAGAGAAAAGGGAGCTGAAACACAGCCTCTTCTGAGATAAGCGCAGCTTCAATCACCTGTCGATCCTTATAAAAAGGAGCTTGACGAAAAGATTCCGGGATTTCAAGTTTTTGTAACGATTTTTCCAAAATCGCCCTCTCCTCTTCTCATCCTCTTTCTGCCCTCCCGACAGATGTCCAATAACGGACATTCCGGGCAATTAGGATGCTGCGCTTTGCAGTGATATCTGCCGAAAAAAATAAGCCGATGATGTGTTTCCGACCATTTTTCCCGCGGAAGACGGCGCATTAACGTTCTTTCCACTTCAAGGACACTGTCTTTCCAGCGACAAATGCCCAGTCGCTTCGTCACCCGCTCGACATGCGTATCGACTGCGAGTGCCGGCTCGTCAAATGCGACAGATACAATTACATTTGCGGTCTTTCTACCGATACCGGGCAGCTTGATCAATTCGTCACGAGTCGTTGGCAGGACACCGCCGTAATTTTCAATCAGCATTTGACACATTTGCCGGATATGCTTAGCTTTATTTCGATAAAGTCCGATTGACCGAATATCGTGCTGAAGCTCTGTAACAGAAACAGCTAAATAATCTTCAGGTTCATGGTATTTTTGAAAAAGTGCCGGGGTCACGCGATTGACCAGTGCATCGGTGCATTGCGCGGAAAGCATAACCGCTATAGCAAGTTCAAAAGGATTACTGTGATTCAGTTCACAATGCGCATCGGGGAACATATCCGCAATCGTCTTCATAATGAGGTCAAATTGAGTCTGATTCAGAACAGATTCCTCCTTATTATTCACGTTTTTCCAGCCAATTATAGGCCGGCATTTTCGGTGCATCATGATGAATACTGTGCACAGCATTTGCTGAACGCTGCTGATGACTCCTTACTTTTTCACCACGTGCTTTTGCTTGATCAAGTGTTTTGATCCCATTCTTCTTCCAGTCAAATAAAATTCGATCAATATATCGGAAATTCAGTTTTCCGGAAACAACGGCTTCCCGCAATGCTCCTTTAATCAGCGCAGGTGAATGACGGTCTTGATCCATCCACATCGCAAGTGTCTCACACTCAATCGGCGACAGCGGTCGTCCGAATTCTGTTTCAAACAAAGTATACAATGTATCTTCATTTTTCTTTGACGGCAAGTCAATGGTCATTCCATATGCAGCTCGCAGCAGTTTTTCCCATAACGGATGAAGCGAATAAGCCTCTGCATAAAGCTGCTGATCGTTTTTCTGTACAATGGACAGGAAGCCCCCCTGAATGAGTCGTCTAAGCAAATCAGCGCAGGCCGTTTCATTCAACGTCATGCGCCTCGACAAATCATCAAAGGTGGGAAAGTCATCCCCCCTGGAAATAAACGAATGGACTTGAATCAGCATCATACATTCTTGTTCATTCAAACCTATGTCATGATAATGTTCAATCAGCAAGGCGGGTACATTAACGCTCCCTGTTTCGACTAGTTTCAGCATGAATTTCATATCCATTAGCGACACCTCTTAGTTTATTATAGCATGATCGTATGATTCGGTATTGACTGAACGATCGCGTAATTGGTCAAAGAAATGTTGCATTTCGGTGCTAAATATATCAAAAAGAGGCTTTAGGGACGCTCCCCAGCCTCTTAAAAACGAAACCTTTAATCAAGGATAAATTCGATTCAGCAATCTTGGGAAGGGAATCGTTTCGCGAATATGATCAAGTCCGCAAATCCATGCGATTGCCCGTTCAAGCCCTAAACCAAACCCTGAATGCGGCACAGAACCGTATTGACGCAGTTCCAGGTACCATTTGTATGATGGATCTGTCAGATGAAATGCTTCATAGCGCTTTTTCATTAATTCCAGATCATCAATTCGCTGGCTTCCGCCAATAATCTCTCCATATCCTTCCGGTGCAAGCAAATCCGCACACAGAACAACGTCATCGCGATTCGGATCTGGTTTCATATAAAAAGCTTTTACCTTGGTCGGATACTCAGTAACGAATACGGGCACCTCAAAATGTTCGGCAATGGCTGTTTCGTGAGGTGATCCAAAATCATCACCCCATTCAATGTCTTCGAAGCCTTCTTTTTTCAGAAAATCAATAGCTTCATCATAGGAGATGCGCGGAAACGGAGCCTTAATTTTTTCAAGCTTAGTCGTGTCACGGCTAATAATTTTTAATTCTGACTGGCAATTTTTCAATACTTCCTGAACAAGATAAGCGACATAGTTTTCCTGAATTTTCAAGCTTTCTTCATGGTCACAGAACGCCATTTCCGGTTCAATCATCCAGAATTCAATCAGATGCCGTCTTGTCTTTGATTTCTCCGCTCGAAATGCAGGGCCAAAGGAAAACACTTTACCAAAAGCCATTGCGGCTGCTTCCATATATAGTTGACCGCTTTGTGAGAGATAGGCATCGCGATCAAAATATTTGGTATGGAATAAATCTGTAGTTCCTTCGGCAGAGCTCCCTGTTAAAATCGGTGGATCCACTTTAATAAATCCGTTATCATGGAAAAAATCATAGGTTGCTTTAATGACTTCATCACGAATTCGCAGAATTGCATGCTGCCGGCTTGAACGCAGCCATAGATGGCGATGATCCATTAAAAATTCTACGCCATGTTCTTTTGGCGTGATCGGATATTCGTGGGCGATTTGAATGACATCCAAGGATGTGACTGTAAGCTCAAAACCGCTGGGTGCCCGTTTGTCTTCACGTACGATTCCGGTTACATAAAGGGAACTTTCCTGGGTCAATTCTTTTGCTTTTTCCCAATTTTCTTCACTGACTTCATTCTTTAAGACAACGCCTTGAATAAAACCTGTTCCGTCACGAAGTTCCAGAAACTGGATTTTTCCGCTCGAACGCTTGTTAGCAAGCCAGATTCCAATGGTCACTTCTGCCCCGACATGTTTCTTTACTTCAGAAATTGTTGCTTTCATATTCGCTCGTGACCCCCGTTCAACTCTGCATGATTACTTTGTATGTTTTTTTATAAAAAGTTCAATGCGATCAAGTGCATTTTCAAAATTAGTTAATGAAGTTGCATAGGAAAGTCGGATGTAATTCGGCATTCCGAAGCCTGCACCAGGGACAACGGCTACTTTTTGTTCATCCAAAAGTGCCGTCGACCAATCATCTACACTTACGAATCCACAGGCATCACTTGTTTTACGAATATTCGCAAAGAAATAAAATGCACCTTGAGGTTTGACACAGGACACTCCAGGCAATGCCTCAAGGCGAGGATAAACGGTATTCAACCGTTTTTCAAACGCTTGGCGCATTGTTTCAATGCTTTCCTGCGGACCATTGTATGCAGCGATCGCTGCATATTGCGACACGGACGCCGGATTTGACGTGCTGTGGCTTGCGATATTCGTCATCGCTTTGATTAATGTCGCATCCGCCGCCACATAACCGATCCGCCAGCCGGTCATGGAATGAGATTTCGAAACACCGTTAATGATTACAGTATTCGCCTTGACTTCGTCGGACAACTGTGCAATTGAATAAAATACGTTGCCATTGTAGACTAACTTTTCATAGATTTCATCTGAAACAATTAGAATATCATGCTTCAGACAGTAATCCGCAATCGGTTTAAGTTCTTCTTTTGAGTAGATCATGCCGGTCGGATTGCTTGGTGAATTCAAAATCAGTGCCTTCGTTTTCGCCGTTGCTGCCCGATCTAAATCGGCCGCCGTTATTTTAAAGTGTTTTTCTTCTGTTGTCGCAATGGTTACGGGAACGCCGCCCGCAAGTTTTACCTGCTCTGGATAACTTACCCAATAGGGAGCAGGAATAATCACTTCGTCCCCGGGATTAAGCAGGGCTTGGAATAACAAATAGAGCACATGCTTTGCACCATTCCCGACAATAATCTGCGATGGGTTATAGTCAAACCCTTGATCACGTTTTAATTTGCCGATAATTGCTTGCTTCAGCGCAAGCAGACCGGCTGTCGGCGTATATTTTGTATGACCAGCCTTGGCCGCCTCCATAGCCGCATCAATAATAAATTCCGGAGTATTAAAATCAGGCTGACCTGCTCCCAAACCAATCACATCGTACCCTTGTTCTTTAAGTTCCCCCGCCTTCGCTGTTATGGCTAAGGTACTTGATGGTGTAATTGTTTCTACTCGCTTTGCAAGCTGCATTTTCAATGTTCCTCCCCCGACTGCTCACGTATTCATGAACCGTCTCTTATTTAGAGATTCAAAATTCGCTGCGCTTCCTTGCCATTTTCAAAATAAAAAGATACATAATTATAGTTGTTTCTTGAATTCAGAAAGGTGATTTCCCAAACCGGATTGCCGTTAATCGCGCCGAGACGTGCCGAAATGACTTGTTTTACATCAAGATGCCGATCCGCTAATTTCTGCATTGCCTGCCCTTCAGTCATTCCCGAACTGGCTGCACGCTCAATGAACGGAGCTTTCTTGGGGTTATCCGGCACCCAAATATACATTTTTTTCCCATTTCTTTTTGCCTGAATCACTTGATATGCATCGGTGCCGTTATATGGCGTGACCGATTTGACTTGGTCAAAAACATATCGCTGCTTCGCTTTTTTAACTGCAGCTGCCGCCGCTTGACTTTGATAGCCGGTATTGCTGGAATAAAGCTTCCAAGCACCGGTGCCGACAATGATCAGCACTGCGGTCAATACCGTAATCATTGCTGTTCTTATCGTCCTCAAAACATCACCTGAATCACTTTATGTATCGGACGGAGACTGCATATTCACCGTCTCCGCTGCCAAATAATGATGAGTACCTCAGCAAAAGGTACTCGAAAAAAATGCGCTCCTGAACCAACTGCATTCATTCTTTTCAGAGCCCGCTCTGACGAAATATTTCAACAGTCTTCAGTCTTCGCAGCAAATCAATCGTATCTATTCTTCCAATGAAATGCAAGTTAATTTATCTTGTTTGATGACCTATTTCACAAAATTTCCATTGGCTTTTCTTCATCTAACATTCTTTCAATTCGATTTTCCTGATCAAGAACAGCAACGGCCGGTTTGACTTTTTTAATTTCAGCTTCGTTCATCAGTGCGTAAGCCATAATAATTAAAACATCACCTTTTTGTGCATACCGCGCAGCGGCTCCGTTCAAACAGATGACGCCTGAGTTTTTCGGGCCTGGAATAGCATAGGTTTCAAGGCGGGCACCATTATTATTATTCACTACCTGGACCTTTTCATAAGGAAGCAGGTCAACTGCCTGAAGAAGCGTCTCATCAATGGTGATGCTGCCTACATAGTTCAGATTAGCGTCTGTGACCGTGGCACGATGTATCTTGCAGCGTAAGAAAGGACGCATCATTGAGCTTCCACCTCGCTTATCTTATTGCCGCAGTCAATGGTTACGTTATCGATTAGCCGCGCATTCGCATAACGTACAGCAATGGCAATAATAATGCGGCCAGTCATTTTATCCTTAACGCGTTTCAGCTCAGGGTAGTTCAGAACATCAACATAATCAACGACGCCTGATTGTAAATGTAACTCATAGTACCTGCGAACCGAAGCAATGATCCGGTCAAAATTTCTTTCACCGTTACGAATGGCACTGCAGCCAGCCTGAAGGCCTTTATATAATTCAGGAGCTTCACGGCGCTCATCAGGAAGTAAACGCACATTTCGTGAACTTTTTGCAAGTCCGTCAGCTTCGCGCATAATCGGACAGGCAATTAGCTTTATTGGAAAATGAAAGGAATCGATCAGACTGCGGACAATGGCCACTTGCTGTGCATCCTTCATCCCAAAATAGACAATGTCCGGCGCAACAATGGTAAACAGCTTCGTGAGCACGGTGGCAACCCCATCAAAATGTCCGGGCCTGCTTTTACCACATAAAACACCGGTTTTTTCATTGACCTTGACCGTTACTTGTTGTCCATTGGGATAAATGGTCTCCACTTTCGGGAGAAAAAGCACGTTTACCCCGCAGGATTCAGCAAGCCGCGCATCTCCTTGGCTGTCCTTTGGGTAGTTATCGTAATCATCTTTTTTCTCGCCGAATTGTGTCGGGTTGACAAACACACTTGCAACCACAACATCCGAAGTTTCTGCAGCTTTTTTAAAAAGAGAGGCGTGTCCTTTATGGAGATAGCCCATTGTCGGGACAAATCCGACTGATTTTCCCAGTCTCTTCTGGCTCTTCACAAATTCTCTTAATGCCGCAGGATCGGTAAGCTGCAGCATTTCATGTGTTACATTCATTTTTCATTTCCTCCTCCTGTCTTTGAAGAGGTTTGGGTACGGAACAGAATAAAGCTAACCCGCCCCTCCGTCCATGTCCTCATCGGATCATGGCAGACTTAATCATTATAACTCGGGCAGCGATAATCTAAGTGCTGCTTTCTGAGAAATGCAGCCTGAATAAGATCCGCCGATCCGGCTTCCTCATTATAGCAAAAAGCCAGTCAAATTTCGCTGATCAGCTTTTGGTTTATTTATCCCACTCGATATCTGCAGAATATACCTGAGCCAATGTTCCATCTGATTTTTGTAGCAGCAGTACACCCTCATTGTTTATTCCTCGAGCCACTCCCTCTAAAATGTGTCCGCCCGGTTTACGAACTTTAATCACGTTCCCCAGATTCAAGGCGCGTTGTTCCCAAAGCGGACGAATACTTTGAAAACCTTCATGGAGATATGTGGTGTATAGTGCTTCAAAGCATTCAAAAAATTCCTGAATGAATGGAGCAAGTGCGTATCTTTTTCCTGTTATTAATTCGAGTGATCCGGCAACCTGCCGAACGGATTCCGGCAGATCTGACAGATCGCCGTTTACATTGATGCCAATGCCAATGACCACCGCTTTTACATAAGTTGCTTCTGCTTGAAGCTCGGTTAGAATACCAACCAGCTTCTTTCCATTATATAGAATATCGTTCGGCCATTTAATACCACAAGTGAGTCCGGTCACTTTTTCAATGACATCAGTTGCGGCAACAGCCGTAAGCAACGTCAATTGCGGTGTTTTTTCAATAGGGAGACTCGGCCTCAGGATCATGCTCATCGCAATGTTTGTCCCCCGTTGCGATTGCCAAGTGTGCCCAAGTCGTCCACGGCCATTCGTTTGTTCATTGGTCAGAACAACCGTTCCATCTTCGGCGCCCTCGTCCGCAAGCCGCAATGCTTCTTTTTGTGTCGATTCAATCGATTCATAAAAACGAATCGTTCGGCCAAGGCGTTTCGTTTTAAGACCTGCGGCAACAGCTGGCTCATTCAGTCCGTCCGGAGATTGCATCAGCCGGTACCCTTTTTTCTGTACCGATTCGATGAGAAAGCCTTCTTCAAGAAGTGATTGGATATGCTTCCATACCGCTGTCCGTGAACAGCCGATCAATTCTGATATTTTTTGTCCGGATAAAAATTCGTTTCGATGTTCATATAACAAGGTCAAGATTGCTTTTTTTGAGTAGTTTGCCGGTTTTCGAACCATGAACGAATCGCCTCCAAGTCATTATTTACGCGGCCGTTCACGACTTCACGCTCCAGTTCTTTAATGGCTTTGGCCAGCCATGGTCCCGGTTTTTCTCCGGACCAGTTTATAAAATGATTTCCGTTTGCGGCAAGTTCTGCACGTGAATGAATCGGACAATTCTCCCAGATCAGATCCGCTTTAAGCTGTTGATTGGAAAGTTCCTGTTCGTCAATCTTATCAAACGAGGCTAATAAACGATTAATAGCCTTTACATCACAAATACCGGCAAAATAGACTGACTCTTTGTTCCACCCCATATTCATACGATACTTTGTCCATTTGACCAACCGAGCGACACGACGTCGTTCATCGTTTGACCACTTCCAAGACTTGGCGAACGCGAAGACATCCTCAATTCCTTGGCTGATCAGAAATGCCGTCCAACGTTCCTCATCCTTTTGGAGCCTCTTATAATGAATGCTGACAGCCTTTTTTTCATCCGCATGCTTGAGCATAGGCAACGTATAAATACAGTGTGTTTCGAAAAGAAGCCCAAGTGCGTCGCTGACCCCCTCGCCCGCCAGTAATCGCGTCATTTCCTGATTAATCCGTTCAATTGAGATCTTCTTCAAGAGATCCGCTTTGTCATGAAAAGCATGACGCTCTGTCTGTCCAAGCGTGAAACAGAGTTCGGAAGCGAATCGCATGCCGCGCATCATGCGAAGCGGGTCCTCGGTGATTCGTTCCTCCGCCCGACCAACAGTTCGAATACGCTTGCAATTGATATCCTTTTTCCCCTCGAAAAGATCAATGATCTTGCCATCCCGATCCATTGCTAAAGCATTAATTGTAAAATCACGCCGCATCAGATCTTTCTCAAGAGAAAGGACAAACACAACTTGATTCGGGTGACGATAATCATCGTAATCGGATTCTGAGCGAAAGGTTGTCACCTCATAGCTGTGACCGTTATTCAGAACTGCAACCGTTCCGTGATCGATACCGATCGGGACCGTTCGTTTAAACAAAGAGACAACGTCAGCAGGATGCGCCGACGTTGCTATATCGACATCATGGATCGGGCGGTTAAGCAGATAATCACGCACAGCACCGCCGACGACATAAGCTTCAAAGCCGTGATCTTGCAATCGATCAAGAATAAAAGCTGCATCTTTAAAAGGAAAAGTCAAAGGGGACACCCCATTTAATTAGTGATCAATTGTCTTCCTGCTGCTGATGGATTAATTCACGCCAGTGCATTTCTCCACGCTTGAGTGCATGCATCAGCAGCTCAGCCGAAGCAAGATTAGTGGCTAAAGGAATTCGATAGACATCACTCAATCTCAGCAGCGCATTCACATCGGGTTCATGCGGCTGAGCGGTCAGCGGATCGCGCAGAAAGACAACCATATCCATCTGATTAGACGCGATCATCGCACCGATTTGCTGATCTCCTCCCAGTGGCCCTGACTGGAACCGATGTACTTTTAATCCGGTTGCTTCCATGACCTTTAAGCCTGTTGTTCCCGTAGCATACAATTGATGCTGCCCAAGCAAAAACGAATAAGCAGTTGTAAATTCTACCATCTCAGGTTTCTTCTTGTCATGTGCGATCAATGCAATGTTCATGATTCTGCTCACTCCTTAACAGCTGCAACAGCTGTTTAATCAAGAATATTTTCTAATCCGTATATGAGTGTTTCCAGATCCATTACGGTGGTTGCAGCATAATGCACCCCGGTCATAAACGAGGCCCGGTCCATAGAATCATGGCGAAGGGTCAACAATTCACCCTTGCCCCCGAAAAGTACTTCTTGATGAGCAATTAATCCGGGCAACCGGACGCTGTGAATACGCATACCGTCATAATCGGCACCGCGTGCTCCAGGCAGTGTCTCCTTCTCATCGGAGGCACCTTGCTGCTTCGCTTCCCGTGTTTTCGTCATTAATTCAGCTGTCTTAATTGCGGTGCCTGACGGCGCATCTTTTTTTTTGTCATGATGCAGCTCAATAATTTCTGCATCAGGAAAGTATTTTGCCGCCATTTGACTGAACTTCATAACCAGAACAGCACCAATGGCAAAATTCGGTGCAATAATTCCGCCCAGCTTCTTTTCATCCATCTGTCTCCGATAACGGTCTACTTCATCATTGGTAAATCCTGAGGTACCGATCACCGGTCGCACACCATAGTCGATTGCTTTTTGCAAATTATGTTTTCCGACATCCGGATTCGTGAAATCGATTAATACATCAACGTTCTCCTTAGAAAAGCATGCATCAATGTCTGTGTAAACAAGACCGTCCAATCCCGCAGCCCCTGTTACGTCCGCAACACGCGCTCCGTCATGACTGCGGTCAATAGCAGCCACAAGCTTGAGTTCTGGAGCCTGAGCAATCATATGAATGGTTTCCAAACCCATTCGGCCTCTCGGTCCTGCAACTGCCACGCGAATTTCTTTTTTTTCTTTCAACGTTCATTCTTCCCTTCGTCCGTCTTTCTCGTCCATCGGTCTTTATCCCTCGTTTGAAACTTATCCAGTACAGTCGTTAAAGCCTGTCCTAAGTCAATATGTAAACTGTTCGCCATGCAGATCACAACGAACAGAAGATCACCGAGTTCCTCTTGTACCGTCTTTTCCGCTTCGGTCGGTTTTTTCTTTTTTTCACCATAATAATGATTAATTTCTCTTGCCAGCTCACCCAATTCCTCAGTAAGGCGTGCCGTTAATGCAAGCGGAGAAAAATAGCCTTCTTTAAATTGTCCAATGTACGCATCAACTTCTTTTTGAAAATGGTCCAATGTCTTTTGTTCACTCAATTGTACTCACCTCTGCCCCTCTTTTCCTATTTTAACGGAAATTCGGCCAGATGCCAAAAACAACAAAACGAATTTCAGTAGGATTATACCATTGTTTTCCTGATGTTAAAATGGTCAGCTGTAACGTTCACGGTATTGTACATGGTGGTATATTGAAGTATCACCAAGTAAACCGTATGATATAGATTGCGAATACAGAAAGGTCGTGAGGTGTTGAATTTGAATCTCAAAACAAAGAATGTCTTATTTATTTTACTTGGCGCGGCCATCTATGCGTTTGGGCTTGTCAATTTTAATATGAAAAATATGCTGGCCGAAGGCGGAGTTACCGGCCTGACCCTTATCTTATATAATTTGATATCGATCGACCCGGCAGTTAGCAATATTGTATTGAATATTCCGCTGTTCTTTGCGGGTTGGCGATTCTTCAGACGCAACGAATTTATCTATACTCTGATCGGTACGTTCTCGCTCTCGTTTTTTCTTTTGGTATTTCAGCACTGGATTACTTTTGATTTTTCATTGCGTCATGATTTATTTCTCGCTGCCCTTTTTGCCGGTGCTTTTATCGGTGGCGGGCTTGGCATTATTTTTCGCTATGGAGGGACGACCGGCGGTTCCGATATTGTCGCACGCATTACGCATAAAAAATTTGGATGGGCAATGAGCAAGACAATGCTTGTCATTGATGCTGCTGTGATTATACTTTCACTCTGTTATTTAGATTACAGGCAGATGATGTACACTTTAGTAGGTGTATTTGTCGGTGCGAAAATGATTGATATGATTCAGAAAGGAGCTTATTCAGCGAAAGCAATCATGATTTTTTCTAAGAAAAGCGATCTTTTAGCCGGTCAGATTATTAAATTGCTTGACCGAAGTGTAACCCTTATGGATGGCAAAGGCGGCTATACCGGAAGAAAAATGAATGTGCTCTACTGTGTCGTCAGTCGAAATGAGGTTTTCCGTTTGAAAAGTTTAATTCATGAGTTCGACCCTGATGCATTTGTTACGGTAAATGATGTCCATGAAGTGTTTGGCGAAGGCTTTGCTCAGAATGATGTTGAACTGGCAAATTTCACAGAAAAACAGCTGATGAAAGAAAAAAACAACAATCCATGAGTATGTATAAATTATGTATTTCTCTTTTGAACAAATCTCTAGCCAACAACGAGAAAAGCCGATAAAATGAAAAGATGGTTTGTTTTTTGACTTGATTATCTAAGAAGGGAAGGTGGGTTCGGCAATGGCTTCGGCTTTCTGCTCAGCATCTTTATGAACAATCGAGAAACGAAGATAGGTGCCGTTTACACGTTATCGGCATATTTTATGTGGGGTCTGTTTCCCCTGTATTGGATACCCATTCATCAAATACCTGCATTAGAGATATTAGCACACCGTATTTTCTGGTCTCTGATCTTTATGCTTGTATTGCTCGCTGCCACACATTCGTTTGGCAATTTTAAACTACAATTGAAGAAGTTATTTGCGAATGCAAAGCTGCTTCTCTTTGTTTTTGTGGCTTCTGTTCTGATCACGTTTAACTGGCTTGTCTATATATGGGCTGTAAATAATGGTCATGTCATTGAATCAAGCATGGGATACTACATTAATCCGTTAATCAGCATTCTTCTCGGCATTATTTTTCTTAAAGAAAAGCTGACGATGTGGCAGCTAACGGCTTTTTCGCTTGCTGCTATAGGTGTAGTGATTCAAACCGTAAATTTTGGTCAAGTTCCTTGGATTGCCGTATCACTTGCTCTTTCTTTCGGCTTTTATGGACTGGCAAAAAAATTGATTCATATCGCCCCTTCACTGGAATTGACGTTTGAAACTCTGTTTATCGTTCCGGCAGCACTCATCTATCTGATTTTTCTTCAACAATCCGGATCGGCTGCCTTTGGCACTGGAGCATGGCTGACTACTGCACTTTTAATTGGAACCGGAATTGTAACAGCCGTACCGCTCCTTTTCTTCGCAGAAGGTGCTCAGCGTATTTCTCTAACAATGGTTGGCTTTTTTCAGTACATTACACCAACGATGCAGTTAATTATCGGCGTCGTCGTGTATCAAGAGCCGTTTCATTTTATTCAACTTTTATCGTTTTCATTCATTTGGCTGGGATTGCTTGTTTTTACGTTATCAGCGACATTCAGTGCTCGGAAATCCCCTGCACTTCTGCAACCGTCTCAAATAAAAAGATAATCCCCAAAACCCAAGAGCACAGCCACAAGATTAAGCGGCTATGCTCTTTTTCATAAAAGATTCATTTTTTATAGAACCCATAAATTACTTATAGAGAAGATAAAAATAGTGAAGCCATGCTGCATGCCGCTGCTCATCAAGTGCAGCGCTGTAAAAGCGGGCACGTAACTCTGAATCTGAGACGCTATCCCCTGATTCTCTATAGAATTCAGCATTTCTCAATTCTTGCTCAATGCAATGACGAAGTCCTTCAAGATAAGTTCTTGGCTGTGTGTTATCAGTATTCGCATCAATACCGACCAACGGTTTTCCACCACTGATTGATTCATAAATTACGCAGAAGCCTTCTTCGATTCGTGCTTCGTTTTTTTGAAGTGCACGAAGCTCTTGACGTTCTCGTTTTGTTTTCGCCCCGTCAAAAAGTGTTCTAAAACAAGAATTCATAAAACGAGCACGTTGAACTGCGGAACGCACCCGATTCAGCGTTTGCGTATTTTCTCCAAGTGGCATGAACATCCCCCTCATCCAGTCCAATTAAGTATATTCAATAGATAGAAAAAAGGTGCTCAATAAAATTCGAGCACCTTTGCGAAACTAAATTCTGGAGGAGTTTGCTAATTATAATGCTGGTTTCACGCGGCAATGTGTTGCCTGTTCAAATGAGAACGCAAGCTCGATTAATCGCGGTTCGCTAAACGCCATACCGACAAAGGTGATACCTATCGGTTCGCCTTTAGTTGTATACCCCGCCGGAACAGTGATGGATGGGTAACCGGCTTTTGCTGCAAGATCAGAGCCTTGATAATCAGCAAAAATCAGTGCATCCAACTTCCTCGTCTTCACCACGGCGTCAATGCCTTCTTTGCGAGATAGACGCAAGTCTTCCGCGCGATCCGACAAATAGTGACGATCACCTAAATCACTGCTGAGTTTATCCGCTTTTTCAAGCAGCGTTTGCCCGTACCTCAGCGCTTTATCCGAATGTGCACGATTATAAGCAATGAGTTCAGAGATGCTGTGAACAGGTACATGATCCGAAAGGTTCTCAAGATATTGATTCATGTCATAGGCAAACTCACGGATCATGACCGACGATTTTCGTTCTTCAAGCGTATCAGTCGAAGGAATAATCGCCGGATCAACAATTACTGCTCCTTTTTCACGCATGATGTCCAGTGCATGATTAATGATTTCTGCTTTTTCGTCGCTGACTGAATCCAAATAGCGTCGATCAATCCCTAGTCGGGCGTTTTTCAGTTCTCCTCGTTTCAAAAAAATCGAATAGTCCTTTGCGACATCCCCTTGGCCCCAGATGGTTTCTTCATCATCTTCATCAACTCCTGCAATGGCATTTAGAAGCAGCACCGCATCTTGAACGGTCCGAGCAATTGGTCCTGCCGTGTCCTGACTATGAGAAATTGGCACAATACCGCTCCGACTCACAAGACCAATTGTTGGCTTAATGCCAACAACTGAGTTATAAGCAGCCGGGCAAATAATTGATCCTGATGTCTCTGTACCAATTCCGACTGCTGCCAAGTTTGCGGCAACCGCCGCGGCGGTTCCACTGCTCGATCCACCGACATCAAAAGCGGCGCCATAAGGATTGCGTACCTGCCCGCCTAGGGAACTGTAGCCATTGGGCATGCCTTCGGTAATGAAGTTTGCAAACTCCGTCAAGTTTGCTTTGCCAAGAATAATGGCACCGGCTTTTTTTAATTGTTTAATAACGAAAGCATCCTCTGCAGCCTGATTCATCTCAAGTGCAACAGAACCTGCTGTTGTGTGCATTTTACCTGATGTACTCACATTGTCTTTCACAATGACCGGAACGCCAAACAGTGGTCCGATATCAGAGGTTACCGTTCTTTTGACATCACAAGCCTCAGCTTCGTGCAGCGCATCCGGATTCACCTCTAGGAATGAATGAAGCATCGGTCCGCTCTTATCAAACTGTTCAATGCGATCAAGATACATTTGAACAAGATCCTTTGAAGTGACTTGTCCCAGCTTTAACGCTTTTTGGATTTCTGTTAAAGTTATTTCCTCGATTGCAAATGGTTTGCGCTTTGCTGCTTCCTGCCGCAAATACATACCGGCCGTAACTGCAGCGGCTGCAGCTCCTGTCAGTGCAGCAGCAAATGCAAATTTCTTTTTCTTAGACATTAGATTCACTCCATTGATCAAAATCGTTGCAACGACGCAAATTGTGGCGATAAATTTATTTTAATCTTACCGTTTAGGAAGGAAACATGCAAATAGCTGAATGGTCAAAGCAAATCATTTTATCTTAGTAACACGATAAAGGTATTTGTTGTTTGCGGATCAATAAGAAAAACCAGGCAAAAAACGCCCGGTCCTGAATCCGCGCCTGGTTTTGAATGTGCTCCGGTTGCTCGCGATCAACTGGTGCGCTCGCGGGCAGTCCGGGAACCTCCTCAAATAAGTAATGCCTGCGGGATCTCCCCTGGCCTGCACTCCCGAAGGAATCTTGCACCTGCACGTTTGTTCCACAGTCTTGCTTTTTTTGTAAAATCATATACTTTCTTTACTTG
>NZ_JAMXWM010000070.1 GCF_024125445.1 Sporolactobacillus shoreicorticis
GTACCTGTCATCCCATTTCGCTGTTTAGCAATGATTATTTCAATCTCGTTGTTATTTGATTGATGCTTATAGTATTTTTCGCGATAAAGAAACAAAATGATGTCAGCGTCTTGCTCAATATTCCCGCTGTCCCGTAAATCACTTTTTGTAGGTCTCTTATCGTCTCGACTGTTTACGGCTCGTGAAAGCTGGGAGAGCAGCAAAATCGGAACGTCAAACTTTCGGGCGGTCTGTTTCAACAACTTTGTGATTTCGCCGACCTCTAAATCACGCCGATTCGGGTGCCGTGACAAGCTGTTCATGTTTTGCAGATAATCAATAATGACGAGATGCGGATTATTCGGATAGTCCTTCAACGATTTACGAATACCCGATCGAATATCATTGATCGTCAAAGATGGTTCCTCAACGACATTCAGCGTTAGTTTCAGCAAGTGATCCATTGCACCGGAAATAACTTGTAGCTTATTCTCTGTGATCTGATGCTTGTTTTTCAGCCATTCCTGCATGTTCAATCCTGCTCGATTGGAAACAAATCGCTGATAAAGCTCTTTTCGCGTCATTTCTGTTTCGAAAAAATCAACAACAGTCTTTTTCTCAGCGGCGGCGAGTGCCATATTTGCGGCAAAAGCTGTCTTCCCAACCGAGGTCTGTGCAGCCATGACAATTAAATTACCATCCTGCAAGCCACCCGTGTACCGATCTAAATCAATCGATCCCGTTGTCACCCCGCGCAAGTCTTCCTGATCTGTGGTTAGAAACTCATACAAATCCCCAAGTTCATCGACGGGGGATGTCGACTGCTGCCTTTTATCTGCCGTGAGTTGTTCCAGAGAAACAGCCGTTTCGGCTATGGTCTCCGTTGTCAGATTGAGCAGAGTATGACGCATGAGCTCCGCGCTGTCATTTATTATTTTTGCCTCACGGACACGCTGAACGTAATACTCAAAGTCGTCTACTGTTGGCACATGATCAGCAATCTCAGTGATAAAGCCAATACCGCCAATCATCTGCATTTTGCCTTTACCAATTGCCTCTGTGACGGATAAAGGATTAATGGGCCGATCCTTCTGTTGCAGATGTATAAAGGCTTCAAACACCGTCCGGCAACGGACAGAGAGAAAGTCCTGTGCTGTTAAGTTGCATTCGTCCATCAGCTCCGGTTTGAGAAAGATACTGCCGATTACATAGTTTTCAACGTCGATAGCCTGTTTAGCTACTGTCTGCAATTCTCTTCCGCTCCTCTCGCCAATTTTCGCCGTACAAAGCAATCATGGACTCTTCATAGTCGGGAACATCTCCATCGGCCGGACGTGGCCGAGTGTATTGCCCCATCGGTTGTTTCTGTTGCTTGCATTGTGCCGCCATTTGGTCAAAATGCTTACGCAAGCTGCTGGGAGATAAGCAATTCGTTGACCAAAAAGAATCTTGCTGGGACCATTCGATCAAGTATTTAATTTGTTTCTCCGTTCGTTTATCCCGTTCCATCATCAAGCGCATTTCATTTGCCCAACCGTCCAGTTTATCTGGAACCTTACAATTTGGTTTATTTGATTTAATTTCATCTCGCATTTTTTCTGCAAGTTCAAGGTGCACGTCGTCAAATTTATTTGCACGACAAGATCTTTTATTACTTTCTTTTACTTTCCTTTCCTTTAATGCATTGCGTTCGCTATGCGGTTGCATTGCGTCTGCAT
>NZ_JAMXWM010000071.1 GCF_024125445.1 Sporolactobacillus shoreicorticis
GAAAAATGAAAGTGATTTTCAAATCCTCAAACAGAGCCATCATACGAAAGGGAGCTAGCACTATGAATGATAGCACAAAATATGTAGGTTTAGACGTCTCTAAGGAAAAAATAGCGGTTGCAGTTGCCGAAGAAGGAAGAGGTCAGCCCCAGTACATCGCCATGATTCCTTATCAACCAGAAGCGATTCGGAAACAAATGAGCCGATTAGGAGATCCAAGTCAGTTGCGTGTCTGTTACGAGGCTGGGCCCACTGGATATGGCCTTTATCGTTTACTCAAGGCGATGGATATTGATGGCGAAGTCATTGCTCCGTCCCTGATTCCGCAAAAGCCGGGTAATCGTGTCAAAACAGATCGACGTGATGCGCTGCAGCTGGCAAAATTATATCGAGCGGGTGAACTCACACCTATTTATGTTCCCAGTGAAGACGATGAAGCACTCCGTGATCTCGTCCGTGCACGGGAAGATGTCAAAGAAGACGAATTGCGTGCGAGGCATCGGCTTACGAAGTTTCTTCTGCGTAACGAAATCAAGGAACCTAAAGGGGTACGAAAGTGGACCGGGGCATACAAAGATTGGCTTGATAAATGTTCATTTGAAAGAAGTGCCTCTCGAGTCGTCTTTCAGGAGTATCTGCACACGCTCAAAGAGAGTGAACTCCGATTAAAACGTTTAGAGAACGAAATTGAGAGCCAAGTAAAAGAAGGACACCATGCATTGATGATTCAAGCACTTCAGGTTTTTCGTGGCATATCAATCATTACGGCCACGAGCCTTGTAGCGGAAATTGGGTCGTTTCAAAGATTTCAAACGGCACGACAGTTCATGGCCTATACAGGGCTCATTCCGAGCGGGCACTCGAGTGGTGAATCACGCCGGCAGGGAAAAATCACAAAAACAGGTAATCGTCATGTCCGACGTCTGCTCATTGAATCCGCATGGAGTTATCGTTATCAGCCGGCCGTTAAGGGGGCTTTGAAGAAGCGTCAAGAAAACCAGCCGCCACAGCTTTTAGGGATTGCTTGGAAAGCACAGACGCGATTACACACAAAGTATTTTCGTTTAATGGGCAGAGGTAAGGAAGCGGGTAAAGTAGTGACTGCGATCGCACGGGAACTCGCCGGATTTGTTTGGGCACTCATGCAAAAGCTCGAAGAACCGAAAACGGTCAATCGAAATGGGGAGTGTCCCTCATGACCTTTGACAGGGAGCCTCTGCGGGCGCTGTTTCTCCGCAAAAGGTGGCATAGGGTTTTCGCACAGCTTAAGAGCCCACCCCGCCCGCCTCTCCTAGTCAAAGGGATGCGTTTGTCGAGGGTGGTGTAAATAAAAAAGTGAAAGGAAAATAGAAACATTGAGAATAGGGCTGGAAGGCAAAGATAAAAACCGTAAGGGATAACGCCCGACTTATACTTGTGCTAGCTCTAAAAATGGGTGAATGCACGCAAATAGTTCGTGACAGATCCTGAGACGGAACGATAAAATGTGAAAACCCACGGATATCAGTATACTCATCGGAGAAGAAATTTTTGCCTTCGAGCCGTGCGCTCGAATGGATCCAGAAAGCGTCATTTCATTAAAAAGAGGTGAATTCAAAAGATAGGCAGTGAGTCATGAGGGGTGAAAGAAAAAAAGAAGCCCGAGAGCTTCTCTTCTTAAAGCTGAATAAAAACAGTT
>NZ_JAMXWM010000072.1 GCF_024125445.1 Sporolactobacillus shoreicorticis
TTATGATACGGTTCTCCATAATGGGTGTAAGTGAGGTTTTTAATTAATTTTTGTATGTGGTATTACAATATAGGTGTGTCAATTGTCCATTACCAATATTGCCTGTTCCACCCTCCCGCTTTCTTTGTATATGGTCAACAGACGATGAAACGGGTGAAAGATATCCATTACATATAGGACATCTTGGAATACTTTTCACTAGAGTATTAATTTTAATTATTTGCTTTTTCCCTCTTGAAAAATTTTCTTTCATCTTGTTTTTTTCGTTATCTACTATATCAATTTGTAAAAACTTAAAATCATCCATTCTTTTTATTTCTAATACAATATCTTTTGGCGAGGAAAAATTCTTTTTATTAATTAGATTAATAATACTTAAATAGAAGTGAGCTAACTCTTTGACTCCACGTTTACTCTGTCTATTCTTACGAATTATCTGTTGAATTAAAAAACTATATTCTCTTATTGTATCCTCAAATACTCCTCTAGCCGATATGAATTCATTAAATAAATTATTTTTCTCTAGAATTTTTATTAATTCCAACATCCCATAATATGAACCCACTTTATGCTTGCCAATATCTGAATAAAAATAAATAAATGGGTGTAATCCAAGGGAAAAGGGTTTTTTTGAATGTATCCTTTCTATTATATTTAAAGTTCGTTTAAGCAATTTTATTACTGCCTTGCCTGTTGCTTCTTCTACGTTTTCCTTCTTAGTTATCCCATTACATATTTTTACTGTTTGTGTTACTACATCTAAAGTAAAGTTAGAGGAAATAGAGCCTCCTATTGGTAAGTCATTAATATTATCCATAGTGAATACTCTATCTCCAAACAACAAGGAATGAATATGATTTGATAATTCTTGAATTCTTTCTTGTTCATTACTATCAAAAATCGACCAATATTTATGTCCTTTCCCAGCTCGAACAATAGCTCTCGCAGCAATCGCATGAGCCTGATTACGTGATTTTATAAGTTCTAATTCAGCACCACTAATCTTTGTAGCTGATTGATTGATTTTTAAAAATGAATCTTCTGCCGAACCTGAATCCCCTTCAACCCATTGAACTTGTAATGCTAATGATCCAAGATGGTTAGCAATACGTAACTTCTCTTCACTAATTCCATGTACTGATCTTCTTGAATTGAAAATTTCCTTAAAGCTTCCTATTCCTTCATTAATCAGTTTCCTTGTCTGTTCAGCAATTTTTCTTTGTTCTTCGGGTATAAATTTGTCGTAATATTTACGAGAAATTTCTCCATCTCCATAATCATCATTTATCCAAGCCCCTAGACTGCTCAATCGATGGGCTCCATCAATTACAAAAATAAATCCATTTTCATTCTTCCAAAGAATAATTGCTGGTACCAATTCACCATTAAGAAAACTTTCAATCAAAGAAAATACTTTATCAGGATCCCATTCATTAGTTTCTCTCTGGAAATCTGGTTTTCTTAAAGCTCCAAAAAAAAATGAGTCATACTTTAAATCTTCAATAGAAAGTGTCGTTTTATTTCTACTTATTCCGCCAATTGCATTTTCATTAATTTCAAAATCTTCTCTTGGTATTAAAGCGTCTAAAGTAACACTGCGCATATTGTAATGTCCCCCTACAACTAAATAAAATCTACCGCATAAAATCGAATGTTGGTTGGTCTTAC
>NZ_JAMXWM010000073.1 GCF_024125445.1 Sporolactobacillus shoreicorticis
ACTTTTTGGAGAGTTTGATCCTGGCTCAGGACGAACGCTGGCGGCGTGCCTAATACATGCAAGTCGAGCGCATAGAAGGGAGCTTGCTCCCGGAAGTGAGCGGCGGATGGGTGAGTAACACGTGGGTAACCTGCCTGACAGACTGGGATAACTGTGGGAAACCGCAGCTAATACCGGATAACCCCCGGCACCGCATGGTGCCGGGCTGAAAGATGGTTTCGGCCATCACTGAGAGATGGGCCCGCGGTGCATTAGTTAGTTGGCGGGGTAACGGCCCACCAAGACCGCGATGCATAGCCGACCTGAGAGGGTGATCGGCCACATTGGGACTGAGACACGGCCCAAACTCCTACGGGAGGCAGCAGTAGGGAATCTTCCACAATGGACGAAAGTCTGATGGAGCAACGCCGCGTGAGCGAAGAAGGTTTTCGGATCGTAAAGCTCTGTTGCCGGAGAAGAACGTGCGGGAGAGGAAATGCTCTTGCAGTGACGGTATCCGGCCAGAAAGCCACGGCTAACTACGTGCCAGCAGCCGCGGTAATACGTAGGTGGCAAGCGTTGTCCGGAATTATTGGGCGTAAAGGGCGCGCAGGCGGCTTCTTAAGTCTGATGTGAAATCTTGCGGCTCAACCGCAAAAGGTCATTGGAAACTGGGAAGCTTGAGTGCAGAAGAGGAGAGTAGAATTCCACGTGTAGCGGTGAAATGCGTAGAGATGTGGAGGAATACCAGTGGCGAAGGCGGCTCTCTGGTCTGTCACTGACGCTGAGGTGCGAAAGCGTGGGGAGCAAACAGGATTAGATACCCTGGTAGTCCACGCCGTAAACGATGAATGCTAGGTGTTAGGGGGGTCCAACCCCTTAGTGCTGAAGTTAACACATTAAGCATTCCGCCTGGGGAGTACGACCGCAAGGTTGAAACTCAAAGGAATTGACGGGGGCCCGCACAAGCAGTGGAGCATGTGGTTTAATTCGAAGCAACGCGAAGAACCTTACCAGGTCTTGACATCCTCTGAGAAGCCTAGAGATAGGCCGTTCCCCTTCGGGGGACAGAGTGACAGGTGGTGCATGGTTGTCGTCAGCTCGTGTCGTGAGATGTTGGGTTAAGTCCCGCAACGAGCGCAACCCTTAACGTTAGTTGCCAGCATTAAGTTGGGCACTCTAAGGTGACTGCCGGTGACAAACCGGAGGAAGGTGGGGATGACGTCAAATCATCATGCCCCTTATGATCTGGGCTACACACGTGCTACAATGGGTGGTACAAAGGGCAGCGAAACCGCGAGGTTGAGCGAATCCCATAAAGCCACCCCCAGTTCGGATTGCAGGCTGCAACTCGCCTGCATGAAGCCGGAATTGCTAGTAATCGCGGATCAGCATGCCGCGGTGAATCCGTTCCCGGGCCTTGTACACACCGCCCGTCACACCACGAGAGTTTGTAACACCCGAAGTCGGTGCGAGAACCGTAAGGACTCAGCCGCCGAAGGTGGGACAAATGATTGGGGTGAAGTCGTAACAAGGTAGCCGTATCGGAAGGTGCGGCTGGATCACCTCCTTTCTAAGGAAACGATCGATAGCGAAGCGCTTGGACTTTTGTTT
>NZ_JAMXWM010000074.1 GCF_024125445.1 Sporolactobacillus shoreicorticis
CACTGATTTTCACCTTCGTTTTCGTGGTCAAGATCCACATCACCAAAATTAGGATATTCAGCCCGTGCAATGTCCCGCTGCAGTTCTTCATAGGTACCTGGATAATCAAAGGGACTTTCATAATCATTCATCAGGACAAGCTTCACTTGCTTGCTATTGCCATGCTTCTCTTCCCAAAAATTTGAAATCATATCCGTTCGGATCGAATCACGCATCCCGTCTTTACGTTTAATTTCAATGAATCCGTGCATCACTCGCACCCCTTTCGTTTGGCTAGTATTGAACCACCAATGCAGCACCCAATTGCTGTTAATCCCCACAAGAAGGACAGACCTGCCACAATCCATAGAGCGATTGTTATCATGCGCTTTCATCCGGACGAAGCAAGAGATACACATATCGTTCCAGCGCTTGCAGTCTTGCTTTCAATTGCTTGTTCTCTCGTGCGACACGTTCCCCGCCCTGAACGATACTGGACAGGCGCTGATTCAAATTCCACACCTCGTCTTGTGCCGCTTGCAATTCGTTCTCCGTGTCTTGCGCAGATGCGTTGAGTGCATTGATTTCTTCTTTGAGCCTTTCGTTCTCTGTTTCAAGCTGATCGTTCTTTTCAATGTCGGATTGTGCTTCGTTCATTCGTTCTTCGAAAAGTCGGTTGCTCTCTGCTAGGCTATCAATCTGTGCCTGCTTGTTCTTCGCTTCGGCTGTAGCTTTTTCTAGTGCCTCAGTTAAATGATCAATGTTGGCCAACAGCTTGTCCTTCATGGTTTTGTATTCAGCACCCGCTTTTCCGTCAGAAATGGACAACGCCTTAGCATCAAATTCACACAGCTTTTTCAGCTTGCTTATTTCCGCTTTGGCGGCTTTGAGTTCATCGCTCATCTTCTTGTTCACTTTTGCATTGGGTGAAGGCTTACAACCGGGTTTTGGACCACTCATGGGAATATCCGCTAACTCGTCTGCATGTACCTTTTTCCACTCGCGCAGATCAATCTTCTCAATTCCTGTTTCAAGGCAAATCTTGGTGTCTGTTTTCAGCGTCTGGCGCAGTTCCTTGTACTTGGCCACCGTCAGCATTGGATTCATTTTCAACGCCTCCTTATGCATTTTCTTCCAGTTCACCATCGTGTTTTTGCTGACTTGCTTGATTTCTGCGATTTCTTTATCCAATTTTCCAGATTCCCTAAAGTGTCGATATTCTGCGACAGACATATCTAACTTCGGCGGATATTTTTCGTTGCCCTTTAAGCCATCTCGAATTAAAGAGTCGCCAAGTTTTCGCATTTCCTGATATGCTGCACAATCCTTGCATCTGACCTCTGGAGAACTTTGTTTCCAATTTTTAGGACAACCCTTGCACCCATCAAGCAAGTCACCAATGCGTGTGTATATGGCAATTCTTGAATTCATATCTGCCACCCTCAGAATGGTTTCAGGTTTTTAAATCGCTGGTGGGGCAAGTCCGCCTCCATTTTCACG
>NZ_JAMXWM010000075.1 GCF_024125445.1 Sporolactobacillus shoreicorticis
GATAACTATAACCTGTTTCAAACACATCCACATCCTCATGTTTTTTGTCGACAATGATAATGGATTCGTAATCGTCAACTTTCCCCATAAACTCCTGAAGCACGTCACGGGGCGTCCTGTGAATTGATTGGATTTTGCTCATTAATTCACCTTCTTAATGACTTGGTAATACTCGTTGCCGATTCTGCATAAGCTTTTGCAACTTTCCCCGCTACTTTGGCAATGGAATCAACTGCACGAATTACACTATTTCCTGTTGGTGTGTTTTGAAGAAAATTTGCTGTCGCAATAATATGTGCATTTGAAACAGTCTGATCAAACGGAAGTCTAAATTTCCTGCCATCAACACGAGTATCAATTGATCTCTCGATTTTTACTGTTGGTTTAACATCATAATTATTATCATTTTCAGTGATTCGATTCATTTCGATCACTCACCCTCTCATAGGTTTTCTCAAAGATATCCGGCTTACAAGGATAAAACTCACCGTTTATACCTCGGATAATGTAATCACCGTCATCTGCCGTCATTTCTCCTTCAAGCGTCTTGATAACCAATTTCCCTTTCTTTTTACCGATGGACTTTGCCCGCATCTCATCTAATCCGCCGAATTGCTCCATCAAGTCGTAGATGAGCATTTCATTTGGCTTCCATTGCACAGCTTCAATCACTACCGGTTTCTTACGATACTTCGCCATCTTCTCCGCCTCCTGTATCAAAATCACCATCCGGATAATACGTCTCCGGCTCCTCAGCCTTTATGCGCTCAAGTTCTTGCTTTGGATTATCTACAATACTCAGAACGCTCAGCTGCGTTTCCTTCGAGACAATGCCCTGCAGGCTCTTTGCTACATCAGCTTCATCCACGAGATTTCGCGGAATATTACGTGTAAACGTATAATTCAAGTTTCGCCATTCGTCTTTTTTACTGATCTCGATGAACAGCGGAACGTTAAACAGCATTTTAAAACGCCGGTTCATGCCCGACGTGAATTTCCGTTCTTTCATGGCTGCCAGATTCTTCATCGGCTGCAGTTTAAACTCAAGGGCTACGCCCGACGCATTACCAAATGACTCATCGTTAATGTTGGCCACCATGCTCATTTGATAGATTAATCGCTCAATTCGATCCAGCAGATGCTCCTGATTCGCGTCACCGTTTGGCTTTTCCATAAATTCGACGATGATTTTTGATATATCCACATCCTGGCCGGAAATATTGATGATTCGGTTATCCCGAATTTTCTTCAACGTTTCATCATCCAGCTCAGTGCCCAGGATCTTCATGTAAGCATCAGCGAAATAGTCAACATCATTTGCCTTTTCAGACACTGCCTTGTCGTAAGCATTGATCAACGACTCCACAGATTCGAATACACTCTGCCGCTCTTCATTTTCAATATATTCGATTACCGGAACGTCGCCGTAATAGTGTGGCTGGCTGTCACCGAGCGCAAGGCCGTCATCCCCCTTA
>NZ_JAMXWM010000076.1 GCF_024125445.1 Sporolactobacillus shoreicorticis
CTAAAGTTGGACGACAAAATTCAACTTTAGGGAGTTTTACTATGACCAAATACTCAACTGATTTTAAGATGAAGGTGGTTAGTGACTATCTCAAGGGGATGGGAAGCCCTTCATTGTGTCGTAAATATCATATTCCATCAAAGAAGAGCATTTTAAACTGGGTGCATGGCTATCAGACAAACGGCATTGCAGGGATTAAAAATTTGAATCAATGGCCAGCATATTCCTGCAGTTTTAAGCTGAATGTATTAAAGTGGATGAAGGAGAACCATTCAACACTCGAACGTGCAGCACTTTATTTCAAAATCTCTTCGCCGTCAACGATTTATCAATGGGATCGGCGATTTGAATCAGTGGGTGTGGATGGATTAAAAACCAAGCGAGGACGTCCACCTATGGGGAAACAGGAGCATATAAAGCGTACAACCACAAAGAACGACAAATTGAAAAAGGTTGCTCAGCCTGAACAGAAGCGGCTTAAGGATCTTGAGAAGGAAAATGAACTGCTTCGGATTGAGATTGAGTACTTAAAAAAATTGGACACCTTAGTTCGACAGAGAGAGCAACGCGAGCGGAACAAACGCAAGTAGTTACTGGACTAAGGCGGAACCACTCTCTGAATGACATTCTTCGGGTTGTGAACCTGCCGAAAAGCATCTATTACTATCAGAAACAGCGCTCGCAAAAAGATACTGAGGACCCTGTGATCTCTGAAATAAAAGCTGTAAAACAGAAGAACCCAGCTTATGGCTATCGGCGTGTGGTCCTGACACTGAGGCGCCACCATTTAAAAGTGAATCACAAAAAGGTCCAGCGCATCATGAGAATGGAAGGCCTTCAGTCGACGGCCTATACCAAACGGACCCGTAAGTATAATTCCTATAAAGGTACGGTTGGCAAAGTCACTAAGAATCATTTGAACCGTCGGTTCATGACGGATCGGCCCTACCAAAAGCTTGTCTCTGACGTTTCCGAATTTCGTTGGGGACATCAAACAACCAACGAACGTCTTTATCTTGAACCCGTTATGGATCTTTATTCTGATGAGATTTTGGCTTCTAATATTAGTGATCATCCAACCGTAGCCTTTGCGTTAAAACCGCTTCATGAGGCTCTCGAACGCCTGCCGGAACATCACTATCGCACGTACGTTCATACGGATCAGGGCTTCCAGTACCAAAATTACCTTTGGCGCAAGGAACTTAAATCGCATCATGTTTGTCAGAGTATGTCTCGAAAGGCAACTTGCCTGGACAATGCCCAGATGGAGAGTTTCTTCCACCTCATGAAAGCTGGAACCGTAGCCTCACACCATTATCAGACACGTGAAGAGCTGGAAACTGCCATGCGTGTGTGGATTAAGTACTATAATGAGTCTAGAATCAAAGAAAAACTCGGGGGTCTAAGTCCGATTGACTATCGGATCATGACCACC
>NZ_JAMXWM010000077.1 GCF_024125445.1 Sporolactobacillus shoreicorticis
TACTGATTTCCACCATCGTCTTCGTGGGCAAGATCCACACCACCAAAATTAGGATATTCAGCCCGTGCAATGTCCCACTGCAGTTCTTCATAGGTACCTGGATAATCAAAGGGACTTTCATAATCATTTATCAGGACAAGCTTCACTTGCTTGCTATTGCCATGCTTCTCTTCCCAAAAATTTGAAATCATATCCGTTCGGATCGAATCTCGCGTACCGTTTTTGTGTTTAATCTCAATGAATCCGTGCATCACTCGCACTCCTTTCGTTTGGCTAGTATTGAACCACCAATGCAGCACCCAATTGCTGTTAATCCCCACAAGAAGGACAGACCTGCCACAATCCATAGAGCGATTGTTATCATGCGCTCTCATCTGGCCGAAGCAGGATATACACGTATCGCTCCAACGCCTGCAGTCTTGCTTTCAATTGCTTGTTCTCTCGTGCGACACGTTCCCCGCCTTGAACGATACTGGACAGTCGTTGATTCAGACTCCATACTTCATCTTGTGCTGCTTGCAATTCGCTCTCCGTATCTTGAGCGGCCGCATTGAGAGCATTATTTTTCTCGCTCAATTTTGCCAATTCCTCTTTGAGATCCTTTTGTAATTGCGTGTTTTCGTCTTCCGCTTCCAAGCGTCGCCGGTTTTCTTCATGGAGTTCTGCAGTCAACGCATCAATATTGGCCAACAGCTTGTCTTTCATGGCTTTGTATTCAGCGCCCGCTTTCCCGTCAGAAATGGACAACGCCTTAGCATCAAATTCACGCAGCTTTTTCAGCTTGCTTATTTCCGCTTTGGCGGCTTTGAGTTCATCGCTCATTCTCTTCCCCAGCTTGGCATTGGGTGAAGGCTTACAACCGGGTTTTGGACCACTCATGGGAATATCCGCTAGCTCGTCTGCATGTGCCTTTTTCCACTCGCGTAGATCAATCTTCTCAATTCCTGTTTCAAGGCAAATCTTCGTGTCTGTTTTCAGCGTCTGGCGCAGTTCCTTATACTTGGCCACTGTCAGCATTGGATTCATTTTCAGCTCCCCCTTATGCATTTTCTTCCAGTTCACCATCGTGTTTTTGCTGACTTGCTTGATTTCTGCGATTTCTTTATCCAATTTTCCAGATTCCCTAAAGTGTCGATATTCAGCGACAGACATATCTAACTTCGGCGGATACTTTTCATTGCCTTTTAGCCCATCTTTAATCAGTGAATCGCCAAGCTTCCGCATTTCCTGATAAGCTGCACAATCCTTGCATCTGACCTCTGGAGAACTTTGTTTCCAATTTTTAGGGCATCCCTTGCACCCATCAAGCAAGTCACCAATGCGATTGTATATAGCAATTCTTGAATTCATATCTGCCACCCTCAGAATGGTTTCAGGTTTTTAAATCGCTGGTGGGGCAAGTCCGCCTCCATTTTCACA
>NZ_JAMXWM010000078.1 GCF_024125445.1 Sporolactobacillus shoreicorticis
CATTTGCGACCTCGTATAAATATCCCGGACATTCTTCCTTGTGACTTCTGCAAAGTCCGTAGTGCTCTTCTGCATCAGTTTTTTGGCCAGCCGATCGGCACCCATCAGTTCCAGTCTCATGTCGTCTCACTTCCGTATCGGTTGACGACCACAATCCGCCAACGCGTTGTATCATCGCCCCGGATTTCGGTGATCGAGTGGTAGCGATCCTCAAACTCGATCTTATCCGCACTCAGTAAATCTGCTTTTGTCGCTCGAGTGATGATCTTGCGGTTATTCTGCGTGACTTGCCGGTTATCCAGAGCGATTTCCTCAGCCGTCCAGCTGGAAAAACGGCCAATGGATTCACCTGTTCGCACCAATTCATTAATTGGGTTACCCAACGGATCCAAACCGGTTTGCTGATTGGCAAATAAATAGAGTGGCAAGAATCTCATAGGAATCTCACCACTCCTTTATTCACGTTTTCCTGTTTCTCCTTCATCGCCAGGTAGCGGCGGAAATCTGCATCATATTCCTGCAGAATATCATCCACAAAGGAAATGCTGAACGTATCTACATTCTCGGCTTTCACACCTTCGTGATAGCTTCGATTGTACATCGCACAGACAACCTCAACAGCTACAGACTCAAGTTCCGTCGGAAACTCGGTTAACCCCAGGCGCAGATTAATGCGATCCGTTGCCGTCTTCGATAGTTCGTCCAGAAGGTCGTCTTTAATTTCCGGAAGACGAATTTTCACCCGGTCCGTGATGGCCATCAGCGATCACCCAGTTCCGCGACCAGCTGAGCCTTATTCCTATGCACAATGTCCTTAATGCCTTTTTCTTTAGCCAACGCCCGCAGCTGATTCAAATTCAAGGCTTCAAGTTCAGACCTTTTCTTCTTAATCAATTCACGGCGCCGACGTTGAAAGCCTGTCAGACTCATCTATAATCACCCCGCTGGTGCTGTTGGTGTACCGTGTGCCGAATCAGACATTCCACTATCTCCGACCTCATTTACTACGACAACGGCCGTTGAATACTCGGTTCCGTTCGTCAATCCGGTAAAATCGTAAGTAAGATCAGTCGGTGTCTGTGTTGTTGCCGGTTCAGTCGGCCAGTTTCCGTCGCTCGCTTTCTTGATGAAGAATTTCACCGCAGTAATCGGGTTACCTCCGTCATCTTCAGGAAGCACCGCAGTCGCGTGTAACACGCCGTCTCCAGCTGTTACGGTCACAGTCGCTTTCCCAGGTACAGAAAACGACCCGAGAAAGTCCTTCAACCGCTGCAGCTCATCATTTCTAATGCTCAGATGCCCATAAAGATGATCATTTTCTGACATTCGATCATCAATGTGCGTCAAAACAGTATCAATAATCGCCATTT
>NZ_JAMXWM010000079.1 GCF_024125445.1 Sporolactobacillus shoreicorticis
TTGCTGAGAGCGTGTATAAATATCCCGGACATTTTTCCTTGTGACTTCTGCAAAATCCGTAGCGCTCTTCTGCATCAGTTTTTTGGCCAGCCGATCGGCACCCATCAGTTCCAGTCTCATGCCGTCTCACTTCCGTATCGGTTGACGACCACAATCCGCCAACGCGTTGTGTCATCGCCCCGGATTTCGGTGATCGAGTGATACAGGTCCTCAAACTTGATCTTATCCGCACTCAGTAAATCCGCTTTTGTCGCTCGAGTGATGATCTTGCGGTTATTCTGCGTGACTTTCCGGTTATCCAGAGCGATTTCTTCAGCCGTCCAGCTGGAAAAGCGGCCAACGGATTCACCCCTTTGCACCAATTCATTAATCGGGTTCCCCAGCGGATCCGAGCCGGTTTGTTGATTGGCAAATAAATAGAGCGGCAAGAATCTCATAGGAATCTCACCACTCCTTTATTGACGTTCTCCTGTTTCTCCTTGTTCGCCAGATAGCGCCGGAAATCCGCATCATATTCCTGTAGAATGTCATCCACAAAAGAAATGCTGAACGTATCCACATTTTCAGTCTTAACACCTTCGTGATAGCTTCGATTGTACATCGCACAGACAACCTCAACAGCTACAGACTCAAGCTCTGTCGGAAATTCAGCCAATCCAAGTCGCAGTTTTATCCGATCCGTTGCCGTTAGAGACAGCTCAGTAAGCAAATCGGCTTTGATTTCCGGTAAGCGGATTTTAACTCGGTCCGTGATGGCCATCAGCGATCACCCAGTTCCGCGACCAGCTGAACCTTATTCCTATGCACAATGTCCTTAATGCCTTTTTCTTTAGCCAACGCCCGCAGCTGATTCAAATTCAAGGCTTCAAGTTCAGCTCGCTGCTTCTTACCCAACTCACGACGTCGCCTCTGAAATCCCATTAAGCTCATTACCTCACCCCGCAGGTGCCGTTGGCGTAAAGTGTACGGCTAAGGAATCATCCCAGGCACTTTGTCCAAATTCATTAGTGGCTGCAAACTCAATAGAGTATTCCGTGCCGTTCTCAAGTCCTGAAACCGTGCCAGTGAGATCTGCTCCAGCATCCACCTGTGATCCCCAAGAGGCATCTGATGTCTTTTTCAAGCGATAAACATACCCAGTAATTGGCGATCCACCATCGTCTTCCGGCGCAGTGATTGTATAATCGCCCTTTCCGTCACCGGCTTCAACCGTTACACTCGGTTTGCCTGGAACAGAAAACGACCCGAGAAAGTCCTTCAGTCGCTGCAGCTCATCATTTCTAATGCCCAGATGCCCATAAAGATGATCATTTTCTGACATTCGATCATCAATGTGCGTCAAAACAGTCTCAATAATCGCCATTA
>NZ_JAMXWM010000008.1 GCF_024125445.1 Sporolactobacillus shoreicorticis
GTCATCTTCTCAAAGTAGCATAAGTCTTTTTTTATTGTCCTTGACAAAGGGTACAGTTCAAAAAAAGGTATCAGGGGGCATTTTTTCCTTCTTATTTAATTGTTACGTCTTCCATTGGTTCACTGCCGGTCGGGCTTGGCGCATAACCGGAAATCGTGCTCTTGCCTACAAGTGCTGCTTTTGCATATTCAAGCGGAACCCAAGGAGCATCTTCGTGAATGATCTGCTGTGCTTTTTCATAAAGAGCCGCACGTTTTGTCGTGTCTGTTTCTGTCTGTGCCTCAATAAAAATCTTGTGAAGCTTATCATTCTTGTAGAAGGACAGGTTGTTGGAACCTATGCTGTCTTTATCAAGAAGTGTGTAAAGGAAGTTGTCCGGGTCGCCGTTATCGCCGATCCAGCCCATCAGGTACATTGGCGCGCCGCCTTTTTGCAGCTTCTCAATGTATGAGGACCACTCAACATTTTCAATTTTTACCTTCACACCGATCTTTCCAAAGCTTGCTTGAATTGCTTCGGCAGTCTTTGCCGGTTGCGGCATATAGTCACGCGGATTGGACATTGTGTAAAGTGTTGTTGTGAAGCCGTTAGGATAGCCTGCTTCAGCAAGGAGCTTCTTCGCTGCCTTCAGATCATAAGGATAATCTTTGAGATCCTTGGCAAATCCAAGCAGTACCGGCGGCATCGGGTTCTTGGCCGGCTGAGCTTGTCCATTGTAGAATGCCTTGTTCAATGCTTCTTTATCAACAGCCATGTTCAATGCTTGGCGAACCTTCTTGTTATTAAAAGGTTTCATCGTGACATTAAATCCGAGGTAAGCAACGTTCATCGGCGGACGATAGTAAACATGAAAATCCTTGTTGTTTTGGATGCCGCTGATATCACTTGGATTCAAGCCATCCATCAGATCAATTTCGCCGTTCTTCAGTGCGTTTAAACGTGAACTGTTATCGGGAATAACTTTAAAGACAATGGAATCCAGCTTAGGAAGACCTTTTTTCCAATAATGTTTATTTTTTTCCAATGTAATTGTGTTATTCTTTTTCCAGTTCTTAAATACATAGGCCCCGGTGCCGACCGCAGCTGACGAACCGAACTTGCTGCCGTATTTTTTAATAGCAGCCGGACTGGCAATGGCAAATGGTGACATGGCCAAGTTCTGAAGGAATGGTGCGGAAGATCTTTTCAGTGTAAATACAACGGTGCTTTCATCCGATGCGGTAACACTTTTAATAACTAATCCGTCATCGCCCTTGTATCCGCCGAACATCGACGGGAAGTAAGCAAATTTACCGGATTTCTTGCCGTTCATCCAACGATCAAAGTTGTAGACAACAGCATCTGCATTAAAAGCAGTTCCGTCGGAGAATTTAACACCCTTGCGTAGCTTGAAGGTGTACGTTTTGCCGTCTTTGCTGATGTCCCAACTCGTTGCAAGACTTGGCTTTACTTCAGTTGATTGATTTTTGTAATCATAGGCAACCAAAGTATCGTAAATGTTTTGTGTAACACGGAACGATTCCCCGTCTGTTACAACAGCCGGATCAAGAGACGTCGTATCGGCACCGCGGCCAAAGACGAGCGTCTTGTTACTGCCTGATGATTGACTTGACGAACTATTGCCGCAACCCGTGAGTGCCATAGCGAGAGCCAGCACGAGAGCAACCGTCAAGCCGAAATACTTCTTCTTCATAATTATCCCCCTTAAAATCTATCTATTATCTAAATCTTTCACATTGTACCTCTATTCTTTCATTGACACAACAAAAGATTAAGAAGTTGTTAAGATGGTGTTAGAAGTTTTAGAATACTTGATTTTCAATTTTTCATGCGTGGATCAAGTGCGTCGCGCAATCCGTCGCCAATTAAGTTAAACCCTACGACAACAAGTACAATGGCAAGTCCGGGAAAGAGAACCGTCCAAGGTGCAGTCTGGATATATTCACGCGAATCCGACAGCATCTTTCCCCATTCCGGCAACGGTGCCTGAGCTCCCATTCCGAGAAAGCCTAATCCCGCCGCATCAAGAATCGCTGTCGCAATATTTAATGTTCCCTGAACAATGATCGGCGCAACACTATTTGGGAGAACATGCTGGAAAATGATACGCGCATCGCCCATACCGATCGAGCGTGCGGCCATTACGTACTCCTCTTCCTTTACCGTAAGTACCCGCGACCTTACCAACCGTCCGAATACCGGAACATTGACGATTGCGATAGCAACAAGCGCATTATTCAGTGACGGTCCCAGAATGGCGACAATCGCAATAGACAATAGAATACTTGGAAAAGCAAGTAAAATATCGAAAATACGTGAAATAACGACATCCAGAATCTTGCCGAAATAACCGGCAACGGTTCCGAGCAGTGTTCCGACAATGATTGAGCCGATGACGGACAAAAATCCGACACGCAGCGACAATCTGGCGCCGAATAAAATTCGGCTGAAAATATCCCGGCCGAAATCATCGGTGCCGAACCAATGAGCGGCCGAGGGCGGCAGAAGCTTATGCCCGATGTTTTGATCATTGATTCCTTGCGGTGCAATGAAATCCGCAAAAACAGCCAACAGAATAAAGAACAGAACGATGACTGTTCCCACAATCGCCGGCTTGTTTTTCCGATAGGATTTCCAAAACTCGCCAATCGCAATCGCCAAAGGACTTTTTACGTTTCGCACGGGCTGTTCGGGCTGCACCTGTAAACCTTGTGGCATCCTTTATCCCTTCTTTCTTAATTATGATGCGCAGGATGCACCGATTAAGGCTGCCTGCTCATTTCCTGCTGCCTGAGTAGCTCCTGTCAACGATATTTAATCCGCGGATCAAACAATCCATAAAGGAGATCAACAATAAAGTTGACCATGACAAAAATGAAGGCAATGACAAGAATACCGGACTGAATGACAGGATAATCACGATATTGAATCGCGTTGTAAATATACAGCCCGACTCCTGGCCATCCGAAAATCGTTTCGGTAAGAATTGCGCCGCCAAGGAGCAGCCCCGTTTGCAGTCCGATTACGGTTAAAATCGGTATGAATGCATTCTTTAATGCATATTTGTACACGATCCAAATCATCCGCTGCCCCTTCGCTTTCGCCGTGCGAATATAATCAGACTTTAAAACCTCAAGCATACTTGAGCGAGTCATTCGGGCGATGATTGCTGTTGGTATCGTTGCAAGTGCGATTGCAGGAAGAATCAGATGCCGAAGAACCATCCAAAACTGATCCAATCGTCCGCGCAGCAAAGTGTCAATTAAATAGAGGTTGGTTATGGGATCTACGCTGTTTCGAATATCATCGCGGCCGATTGACGGCAGCCACTGCAATTTAATTGAAAAGCCCCATTGTTCGAGCAAACCAAGCCAGAACACCGGCATCGATACGCCGATCAGTGCAAGAATCATCGCTGTATAATCCAGAAATGAATTTTGTTTCCATGCACTGATAATTCCGGCATTGATTCCAACAAAAACCGCAAAAATCATTGCGACAAACGAGAGTTCAATTGTTGCGGCCAGATGAGGCCAGATTTCACTTGCAATCGGTGAATTCGTCTGAATGGACGTACCCAAATTGCCGGTCAGAATCCCTTTTAAATAGGAAAAATATTGAACATACCACGGATTATCCAATCCAAGGGAACGATTCAGGCTGTGAATCGCTTCAGGCGTCGCCTTTGTTCCAAGAATAGTCAGCGCCGGGTTGCCTGGAATGGCATGAATGATTGCAAAAACGATTAACGTCATTCCGAGAAGAACAGGTATGAGCATAAGCAATCGTTTTATCGTGTAATGGAACACGAGATTTCACCTCTCTTGTGACACACATATAGACGGTGTGCATAGTACTGCTCTTATACGTAAAATTGAATTTTGTGTTAATTAATCATATAAGTGGCAGGAGATCATTCTTCCATCATCTAAGACCTTGAAATTCGGTCTTTCCTTTGAGCAGATATCCATTGCAACCGGACAGCGGTCATGGAATGTACACCCTGCCGGTGGATGAGCAGGGCTCGGAACATCGCCTTCAAGAATGATGCGGTTTGTTTTTATATCCGGATCAGGAACGGGAACGGCTGATAGCAATGCCTTCGTGTACGGATGTTTGGGATCAGTGTATAAAATCTCACTCTCCGAGAGCTCGACAAGCTTCCCAAGATACATCACTCCGACACGGTCACTGATATGGCGGACAACACTCAGATCATGTGCGATAAAAATATACGTCAGGTTAAACTTCTTTTGCAGATCCTTGAGAAGATTCAAGACCTGTGATTGAACGGAAACATCCAGCGCGGATACCGGTTCATCAGCAATGATGACTTTGGGCTGAACGGCGAGTGCGCGGGCAATACCAATTCTTTGACGCTGTCCGCCGCTGAATTGATGTGGGTACCGCTTTGCATGATACGCACTCAAGCCGACAAGTTCCAAAAGTTCTTCCACTCGTGCCTCACGCTGTTTTCGATTGCCCATTTTATGGACAATCATTGGTTCCTCAATGATGTGACCGACCGTATGACGAGGATTGAGCGAAGCAAACGGATCTTGGAAAATCATCTGGATATCTTTCCGCGCTTTCCGCATGTCGTGCTTTGACAGTTCCATAATGTTGCGATTCTGAAAAATGATTTTTCCTTCCGTCGGTTCAATCAATCGCATGATCATTCGGCCGGTTGTGGATTTTCCGCATCCCGATTCTCCGACAATGCCTAACGTCTCGCCTTCTCGAACAGAGAAGCTCACACCGTCCACGGCACGAACAATTTCAGATACTTTTCCGAATTTTCCACCCTTGATCGGATAGTATTTTTTTAGATTTTCAACTTGTAAAAGTGCTTCGCTCATTTGCGGACTTCCTTTCTACCCTGCCCCTGATGGAGAAAGCAGCGTGATTTGTGACCGTCGCCTAATAATTCAGGCCTATTAACTTGGCATTTGTCCATAACGAATTCACATCGAGGTGCAAACAGACAGCCCTTAGTAATAGATCCCGGCTTAGGTACGCTGCCTTTAATCGTATAGAGACTGTCTTTCTTTCCATAAAGATCAGGGATGGATTTAATCAGCCCTTCCGTGTACGGATGCTCCGGATGGTTGAAAATATCCTTTACCGTTCCCTCTTCAACGATTTTACCCGCATACATAACAGCCACACGATTGCACATCTGGGCGACAACACCTAAATCATGCGTGATCATGATAATCGCCGTATGTGTTTCTTTATTCAGCTTAACCATAAGATCAAGAATTTGCGCCTGAATCGTCACATCAAGTGCAGTGGTGGGTTCATCGGCAATCAGAACTTTTGGGTTGCAGGACATGGCCATGGCAATCATGACACGCTGTCTCATTCCCCCGGACAATTCATGCGGATATTCATCTAATAGCTCTGCTGCTCTTGGAAGTCCAACTAATTTTAATAACTCTACTGAACGCTCAATCAGCTCTTTTTTGGAAAGATGATTATGTAGTCTGATCGCTTCCATTAATTGTTCACCAATTGTGAATACCGGATTAAGCGAGGTCATAGGCTCTTGAAAAATCATGGCAATATCATTCCCACGAAGTTTTCTCATTCTGGACTCTTTCGCATGACTGATGTCTTCACCCTTATAATAAATATGGCCGCCCACAATCTTTCCCGGAGGCGCGGGGAGCAGACCCATTATTGAAAGGGATGTTACGCTTTTTCCACAGCCAGATTCACCGACAATTCCAAGAATTTCTCCTTCGTTAACCGAGAAATCGATTCCATCAACTGCGGGTACTTCTCCGTCATCCGTGAAAAAAGAAGTTTTTAATCCTTCTACTTTCAAAATCGCTTCACTCATTTGATCACCTCCTTGCACTTGGTTATTATACCATCTATTAAATTAATTGTAGTTTTTTTTCATGATAATGTGAGCATTTTTTACAAATAAAGTGTACTGTACGTTGTATGTGTCTAAACATAAGCAAAACGCCCTGTCCATGATTTGGACAAGGCGTTTTCCGTACTTAAGGTGATTACTGCTTATTTTGCTGCGACTTCTGGTTTTGCTGGCGAACTTCCTGCGCATTGGTTTCACTGCCGTATTCGCCGCTGAACTGTCCGTTTTGAGATTGGGCATTTTGTTTCTTTACTTGTTCCACATCTGTGCCCGCATTCGTCTTCTTAGCCATTGAGTATCACCTCCACCACACTACTGTAACCAAAAAGGTTAACTATTATGTATGATTATGTCGATTATTTTTTATCCACTCAGTCACTTTCTGATGAGAAACCGGAAACGGGTAATTTTCGAGTTCGCTCAAAGCTGACCAACGCTGCCGCTCCTTCAACTTTTTACGTACGGGGCCCTGTCCTTCACGAATCGTCAATTTCCAGATTAGATGCGAGAAACGATGGGTGTATGAAAAAGACTGCTCGACTGGCGATACCATGCAGCCATATCGATCCTGAACATAGCTTTCCTGCCGCGGCCCGGTTTCATATTCGTCAATCGCCATCATCGGGAATTGCCATAAACCGGCCAGCAATCCTTTATCAGGGCGGCGTTCAATCAGATAACGTCCCTGCTCATCCTGAATCAGCAGAACCGCATAATGCAGCAATCTTGGCTTAGATTTCCCGCTTTTCACCGGATATTCGAGCTGCGCGCCTTCATCATAGGCAAGACAATAGCGTTGAATCGGGCATTCGGAACAATCGGTATTTTTGGGTCGGCAGATCGTTGCGCCGATATCCATAAGTGCCTGATTAAATGCCGCAGGCTCCGTTTCAATAATTAAATCACTTGCCAGTTTTTCGAACTTCTTTCTTGTCTTTTGTTTCGCAATGTCATCGTCAATCAGAAAAACACGTGAAAGAACGCGCATCAAATTTCCGTCGATTGCCGGTTCAGGTTCATTGTACGCAATGCTCAGCAGAGCCGCGGCTGTGTAGGGACCGATACCGGTAATTGACAATAGTTCATCTTTTTGTTTCGGAAGCCTGCCGTCATATTTTTCCACCACCTCGCGAACACCATGCTGAAGATTGCGCGCACGCGAATAATAGCCCAGCCCTTCCCAGCACTTCAGTACCTCTTGTTCCGGTGCCTCAGCAAGCGCATCCGGTGTCGGAAAACGACTGATAAATTGGTTATAATAAGGAATGACCGTATTCACTTGTGTTTGTTGAAGCATTACTTCGGAAATCCAAATATAATAAGGATTGGTTGTTTCCCGCCAAGGCAATCTGCGGCCGCGAGTGTGAAACCAATCCAGCAAGTCATGATTGAATTGCCTGATTTGTTGTGCATTCATTATTGTTCAACCTTTCATAGATCATTTTTCATCTAAATTGACATAAATATCCCTTTCATTATCCTTGATTTTGTGTGACAATGAAAGAAGATTAACTTGATCTAAGTTGCCATTGAAAAAAGAAGCTTTGTTCAAAAGGGAGGACAATCTTTTTCATGGATACAGCGACACATATTGTTATGGGATTCGGGTTAGCAGGATTGGCAACACTCGATCCGATCGTCGCGCAAAATCCGCTGACTTACCAGGCGGTAGTGATCGGCGCTGTTGCGGGTTCAGTAATTCCTGACATTGACACGGTTTTGAAGTTAAAGAACAATGCTGCGTATATTCGCAATCATCGCGGCATGACACACTCACTTCCGGCAACATTGCTTTGGCCGTTTCTTTTGACCGCAATTATCCTTGCACTTGTTCCCGGTTCAAACGTGAGTCATCTGCTGATGTGGACACTTGCAGCCGTTTCCATTCACGTCTTTGTCGACATTTTCAATGCGTATGGAACTCAGGCCGCACGTCCATTTACAGAAAAGTGGGTTGCATTAGGGACCATCAATATTTTTGATCCGTTCATTTTTATGATGCATCTTATCGGTTTCGCCATTTGGCTGACTCTTGGGCATGCGGGGATTACGTTCATTATGGTTTATGCAACGATTTCCATTTATTATGTCCTGCGCGGCTTCTACCACAGACACATTATTAAGTATGTAAAGACCCAATTGCCCGGACTGTCTAAGGTTTATTTGTCGCCAACCATGCGCTGGTCTCATTACCATTTGGCGGCGGAAAGCGAAAATTACTTTTATGTCGGCAAAGTGAACGGCAAAAAACTGCATTTGATTGATCGCTTTGAACGAACACCGATTGACTTTAACAATCAAATGATTAAGGCAGCGGCTGAAGACAAAAATGTGCGTGCCTTCCTCTCTTTCTCACCAATTTATCATTGGTCAATCGCACAGAGAAACGGCAGATACGTCATTCAATTTACTGATCTGAGATATTACTCAAAAGGTACTTATCCGTTTACCGCAACGGTTTGGCTCGATAAAAACTTATTTGTGCAAAGTTCCTATACAGGCTGGGTATTCAGCGAACAAAAATTGCGTAAGAAACTCGTGTTAGCGCGTATGAATTCATAATCTGAATACCTGCTGCAGAATGAAATAACAAGGGCACCTCAATAACAGGTGCCCTTGTTTGACAGAAAACAAGTATAAAGATTAGCAAGAGCAGCATCAGTGATCCGGCGAATAAAGGAGCTTTCGTTAATTGTAAAAGGAAGCTTCTTTCTGCACTTTACCGGACACGCCAAGCTATCTATGAACGTCGTGACAGCGACTTTGGCTTCGCATTATGTAAAGGCGGAGCCAAATTTTCTAAAAATTGAAGCTCATTCCTCATTAATGCCATGAATTCGTTCGCTTAAGAACGAATCAATGGCATCAAGTGGAAATCCTTTATGATAGAGATAATTCTTTACTTTCTGCGCAAATGCTCTTCCGGAGAATTTCTTGTATTTCCGCATTGCTTTTTCTGCCTGATGAGCCAGAGCATTCTTTTCATTTTCCTCAAGAAATTCTGTGATTTCACTGAGAACCTCTTCGCTGATCTCTCGAGCATAGCCTCTTTGCATGAGCAGTCTGGCAAGCACCAGACGTGCTTCTGCTTTCGACTTCTTATTTTTAACCGAGGATGTCTGTTTTGCCAAGTATTTTCGCGCATGCTCAATCTGATCTTCAAGTGGAAAAAGATTTTCGGCATGTGAGGCGATCTCTTGCGGAACTCCTGACTGCAGCAGTTCACGATAAATGAGCTGCGGTCCTTTTGTCGAAGTCTGAATGCGTGTGCGCACAAATGAGGCAGCAAAAACCTCATCGTCAAGCAGCTTCTCTTTTTTCAAGCGCTGAATTGCATAGGAAATCTGCTGCGCACCAAATTGCTTTTTCTCCAAATATTGCTTCATCTCGGACACACTGTGCATGCGATAAGAAAGATAGCGCAGCGCTGCATGATAGGCAAGAACACCTGATGCCTCGCGTTGAAGACGTCCAAGCTGCTCCGGCGTTAATTCCAGCCCCTTGCGCAGCTCTTCGCGTACGAGTATATCTTCATGAATGGTAAAACTTTTCTCGACTCCGTCTGTTTCCGCAATTTCCACAGAAAAAAAGCCGCGGTCTTGTTCGTTCGTCCGTATCCTGGTGATAATCGCCATCGATCAATCCTCCAGCACTTTTATCAATATAATAGCATAAACAAATGCCTGCGCATTAAAAAATATGATCCTTCATTAAAAAAATCGCAGATTATTTCGATTATAAGATAAGCTGGACAAAGGAGCCTCGCATTGTGCATCGCTCGGTAAAGCCAGATTTTTGCTAATGATTCATCTTAAATTCAAGAAATAATTCGTTGAAACGCGCGTTGACCGGCTTGCTAAAGTTATCATACACTTCAAGTCGATCCGTCAGCTTCTTATCAGGGTAGAACCGTTTGTCATTCTTTATTTTTTTAGGAAGATAACGTATGGCTTCTCGATTTGGTGTCGCATAGCCGACATATTCCGCATTTTTAGCAGCGTTTTTCGGATCGAGCATGAAGTTAATAAACTGCTCGGCCCCCTTCTTGTTCGTTGCACCTTTCGGAATGGCCATGTTGTCGAACCATACATTAGACCCTTCCTTCGGAATCACATAAGTTAATTCAGGATTTTCATCCATAATCTCCACGGCATCACCGGACCAAAGAACACCGATGGCTGCTTCACGTCTCGGCAAAAGTAATTTATTCTCATCGCCGACTATTGCTTTAATATTCGGTGTTAGCTTTTTCAGCTTTTGCAGTGTCTGTTTCAAATGCTTTTTATTGGTATCATTCACAGAATAGTGCAAGCTGTTCAGGCCCATTCCGACAATTTCACGCGCGCTGTCAACGAGCAGAATTTGATTTCTATACTTCTTATTCCACAGATCGTTCCAGCTAGTGATCTTGCTGCCGCCAAGCATTTTCGGATTGTAAACAATGCCCACCGTACCCCAAAAATAAGGAACCGAATAGTGATTGGCCGGATCAAAGGACAGATTTAAAAAACGCGAATCAATATTTTTTAAATTTGGCACCTTTTTGGAATTAATCGGCAAGAGCAGATGCTCATCACGCATTTTGCTGATCATGTAATCCGACGGAACGACGAGATCAAAGGAAGTACCGCCTTGTTGAATTTTCGTCAGCATTGCTTCATTAGAATCAAAGGTCTGGTAGACCACGCGATAGCCGTACTGTTTTTCAAATTTTGCAATCAGCGCCGGATCAATATAATCGCCCCAGTTATAGATCGTCAGGGTCTTGGCACCTGCTTTCGTTGTCGACCCGGTCAATTTAGCAGAAACAAGCGACAGAGCAAGGACAATGACGAGAACAGCGATCAGCATAATCATCAGCTTTTTCATGCATCCTCACCTCCGGAAAGCTGCTTCACTTTTCCCATCCCGCGGGTTGAGAAATAATAAACCAGCACAATAGCAAGTGTAATCAAAAAAATGAGTGTCGAGAGCGCATTGACCGACATCGAAATACCTTGTCGCGCCCGTGAATAGATTTCAACGGATAACGTTGAAAATCCGTTGCCGGTGACAAAAAAGGTGACCGCAAAATCATCGAGAGAATAGGTGAGTGCCATAAAAAATCCGGCAAAAATTCCCGGTGTAATGAACGGAATTACAACCTTCAACAGCACATCTAATCTTTTCGCGCCGAGATCCCGCGCAGCATCAATCAGTGTCGGGCTCATTTCTTGGAGCTTAGGAAGAACCATCAGCACAACGATGGGAACACTGAAGGCAATATGCGCGAGCAGCACCGAAATGAATCCGAGCTTAATCCCGAGCAAGGTGAACAGAATGAGAAAAGAGGCACCGATGATAACGTCTGGACTCACCATCAGAATATTGTTTAATGAGAGCAGCATGTTCTTGTAGTGGCGTCCTTTAGTCAAATAGATCGCCAGGGCGCCAAAGACACCAAGCACTGTCGACAGTAGCGACGACAGCAGCGCCACGATCACTGTATCAACGACAATCGCAATTAAACGCTTATCGGAGAACACTTCTTTATACCAATCAAAAGTGAATCCTGTAAAATGCGTCATGTTCCCGGCTTTGTTAAACGAGTAGAACATGAGATAGAAAATAGGCAGATAAAGCACGACGAAAACACAAAGCAGGAAAAGAGTCGATCCTATTCTCTTTTTTACCATCGCTTCAGCCACCCCTTTCCCATCAGCGCCATAACGACGACCATGGCCAGAATCAAGAAGACAGCAATTGTCGAGCCCATTCCCCAGTCCTGCGTGACAAGAAAATGTTCTTCAATCGCCGTTCCGAGTGTGATTACCCGATTTCCAGCGATCAGGCGTGTCAGCATAAACAAAGACAGCGCGGGGATAAATACGGCCTGACAGCCGGATTTGACGCCTTCAAGTGTAAGCGGAAAAATCACACGCCGAAAGGTCGCCCAAGCAGATGCGCCTAGATCATAAGCGGCCTCGACAAAACTGCTGTTCAGCTTTTCAAGGCTATTGTAGATGGGCAGAATCATAAAAGGAATAAATAAATAGACCGAGACAAAAACGAAACTTGAGCCTGTAAACAGAATCTGCCGACGTCCGGCACCCGACATGGCAAGCAGCGTATCCACAGGACCATAGGTACCGAGCAATCCAATAAAGGCATAGGCTTTCAAAAGTATATTGATCCAGGTAGGCAGGATGATGAGCATAAGCCACAGCCTGCGATTTTTCATTCTTGTTAACAAATAAGCAGTCGGATAGGCAACAAGCAAAGTAAAGAAAGTAATGAAAAATGCATAACCAATTGAACTGATTGCCATCTTTAAATAAATCGGCGTAAAGAACCGCAGATAATTTTCAAAAGAAAAATGTCCCTGTATGTCAAAAAAGGAATAGTATAAGACCATCGCTAAAGGCGCGACAACAAAAAGGCCGATCCACAGAACATAAGGAATAAGATAGGTGTTCGTCCATTTCTTAGTCATGGCCCGCGCCCTCATAACTTTCCAAACGCCGATCAAAGGCTTCTTCGGTTTCGCCGTGACGCATGACATGAATCGCTTCAGGCTCAAAAAACAGACCGATCTCCTCACCGATCCGAGCGCTCTTCGTCGAGTGAATCATCCACGAATTTCCATCCTCGTCCTTGCCAATCATTTCATAATGTACGCCTCGGAACAATTGGGACTCTATGCGTACCTGCAGCAGTCCTTCTCCGTGCGGCTTGATCTCCAGGTCTTCAGGACGGATAACAATTTCTACAGCTTCCCTTTCATCAAAGCCTTGATCGACGCAATCAAAGGTTTTACCGGCAAAGGAAACGACACGATCCTTCAGCATCGTACCGGGAATGATGTTGGATTCACCGATAAAATCGGCGACAAAACGGTTAATCGGCTCATCATAAATCGAGCGTGGCGAACCGCTCTGCTCAATTTTTCCTTGATTTAGAACAAAGATCTCATCTGACATAGCAAGTGCTTCCTCTTGATCATGTGTTACGAAAATAAACGTAATGCCGAGCCGGCGCTGCAGCTGACGGAGTTCAACCTGCATCGCGGTCCGCAGCTTAAGATCCAAAGCAGACAGCGGTTCGTCAAGCAGGAGCACCTGCGGTTGGTTGACAATCGCACGCGCGATCGCAACCCGTTGTTTCTGTCCGCCGGACAGTTCGGCAATCTCGCGATTCTGGTAACCGTCCAGGTTGACAAAGTGCAGTGCCTGTTTCACCCTCGGTTCAATTTCTTTATTTGTCAATTTATTAATTCGCAAGCCAAACGCCACATTTTCAAAAACATTCAAATGCGGAAACAGTGCATAGTCCTGAAACACAGTGTTGACTTGCCGCTTATTCGGTGGAATTTTATTGACCATGCGCCCGTCAAAGGTTATCGTTCCTTCGCTTGGCTCCAAGAATCCGGCAATCAAACGCAAAATGGTTGTTTTTCCGCATCCCGACGGACCAAGAAGTGTATAGAATTTGCCGCGTTCAATTGCAAAACTGATGTCTTTTAAAATAATTTCTCCATCAAACCGTTTGGCAACATGGTCAAATTGAATGATTGTCTTTTTTGTCATTGAAATTCCGGCATTGTACCGACTGGCGACACTCCGCCCTGCCACATCCTTTCATTGTCTACTGGTGATGTTAAGCCTCAGCAGCGTTCATTGGCTTTTTTGCTACCGGCTGGACAAACGTCCCAAATTGTCATAATCAACATGACCCTCAAACATGACTTTTCTTATAAATAGGATTCGGTCGCGACCAAAAGTACTTTCGCAGGCACATCGCTTTCATTGATCAGCTGATGCTCCTCAGCAGCATGATAATAAACCGAATCGCCTGATTTGGCGTGGTAACGTTTCTTTCCAAGACGGACGGTAATCGACCCGGACAGTACATAGAGAAAGGTCTCCGAGGAAGACGGCTCAAAGGTTTTGAATGCCCCGTGACGTTTCAAGCTCAAAAAGATCGGCTCCATCTCCTTCTCATTCGATTCAGGAACAAGCCAGCGAAGCTGATAGCCCAGTTGATCATCGGAAAATTTGGTTTGATCCTGCTGCCAATAAATGACTTTTTGCACAAAAGTCTGATCATCGAAAAAGGATTTCGGATCACAGCCCAGCACCTCCAGAAGGACAAAAAAGGTTTCAATGGAAGGTGAGCTTATGTCATTTTCAATTTGCGATATGTAGCCCTTCGTCAGATCTGTCCGCTCCGCAAGTTCTTCCTGCGTCAAACCACTCTTAAGGCGCAGGTTTTTGATTTTCCTGCCGATCAGCACCCACAGCTCCCCACTTTCATATGTTTACTATTTTTATACATTCGGTTTACTAAAACAAATTAATTATAAAGGTTTCTTAAAAAAAAACAATATTTTTCTTAATGATCGTAATTTGTCGCAGTGAGGGCAATTTAAGTTTTATTTTTCAGACTTTATGAGAACGCAGGATGTGAAAATGTCAATAACTTTGTGGATATGTGGATAACCTCTGTTTTTTCTTTATTAACGCCAAGTAAAAATGTGCATGATTTTGTTAATATTTATCCTCTTTTTTGTGGATTATGTGGACAGATGTACTTAACCGCTTATTTTTATTGTTTTTTCATTGTCAAGTCTGTGGATAAATCTGTGGATACTGTTCCTAACTTTTTTTCAAGTTTTTTCTCAAAAAAAATACCTCAGATTCCCTAATAGGATTGAGGTACGTCTTAAGATCACCAAAATTTGGACGGCAGGACGCGTTCGGCCATTAGATCATCCAAGCTGCGGAATTGATAACCTTGCTTCTTTAAATCATGAATTACACGTGGCAGCGCTTGAGCGTTATCCTTGGATACCGTATGAAGCAGAATTACCGCACCAGGGTGAACACGTTTCATAATGTGATCGTAGGCATAATCGGCACCGTGCTGATCATCGCGAAGCCAATCACGATAAGCTGCCGACCAGAATACATTGATGTATCCCGAGTCATGTCCCAGCTTTAACGATCGTTCGCTGAATGTTCCTCTCGGCGGCCGCAGATAGGTCATTTGCTTATCACCGGTTATTTTCGTATATCTTCCCTTAAGCTTAGCCAGTTCTTTTTTATACTTTGCATCACTTATTTTCGATAGATCCGGATGACTCCACGAATGATTTCCGACAATGTGGCCTTCTTTAACCATCCTTTTAACGAGTTTCGGCTGATCCGAAATATAGTGGCCGGTGATGAAAAATGTTGCGGGAACCTTTTCCTTTTTTAATGTATCAAGGATTCCCGAAGTATATCCTGCCTCATATCCGTTATCAAAGGTCAAATACAATTCTTTTCTTGACGTATTTCCGATAAAAATACCGTCATATTTCTTAAGCAATGCTTCATATTCAGGTTCTGTCGTCGCCGGTCGGTTATTCTTTGCGGGTTTAAAGTACCAATCCTTTCCGTATGAAGAAAAGGGGTGGACAAAAGTTCCGCACATGGCGATTAAAAGCACCAACACTATTTTTTTCACACGATCACCCTCCGGTTTTAGGGTTGACCGTTTCTGTTCGATTTATGTTTCCTTATTTTTCTACAAGCCCTTCTGCCCAGTCATCGCGAAATCTGCGGATTTTCACCTCAAGATTCTCCATCATAGCCAGGATGTTCTCCAGATCTTCATGTTCTGCAGTCTCTTCGTTAAGTGCGCCAACAACCTGAGCGAGCAGTTTAAATCGATTCTTCAAATAAATAACTTGATCTTCTTTCGAATTCGTCGCTCTTCCCATTTCCAGCACCTCCAATACAGCTTCTCCTTCCACTTTAGCACAGATATACGCGAAAGGCGGAGCAATGGAATTACTGGGCAATGTAACGAAGCGAGAGGTGATCAGTAATCGGCATCCATGCACCGATACCCTGCTGCATCACATTTTTAACATCTAAATGTGCTTTACCGCCTCTTAGAACGAGAAATACTTCACCGTAGGTAATTTTCCCACGTTCATTAACCGCTGGTACATAGCCATATAAATGACCGACTTGTTTAGAAGGTACTTGATACGGCCGGTCAATTTTTGTACCTGCGCCGACAATTGTTGAAAAGGATATTGGTAGATGCGTTTTTTCCATTGTTTTTGCCAAAATTAACTGACTTGCTTCTTCTTTCTTTGGAACCTCGGAGGTCAATCCTCCTTTGACCGTCACTTGAATCTTCTGTAGGTAGCCGATTTCCTGCCCGCTCTTGCTGCCACGGGCATCGGCCGCATTATCATTAATTCGTTTATATTCCCAGTTTACAGATGTCTCTTTCGATTTGTAATTAAGCGGCCATTCACCCAGATAAATGCGCGCCGAGTAGCCAATCGACCATTTTGACGGATGAATGGACGACTCATTAAGCAATTTGATTAATACCGGATTTTCCACCGGAACGTTTGCTGTCTTAAGCAACGCCTTGGTGTGGGCGCTCGGCACGAGTTCAGAGGCATCATGTGTCGGATTCGGATACGTATTTTCTTTAGAGATGTCAATTACTGATTTTGGCAGTGCATTGGGCACCGCGTTTTTTGCCCCCACCTCAGAGGATAGGCAGAAAAGAAATGCAGCACATAAGATTAAAGATATGATTTTTTTCAAGGCAGAAAACTCCTTTTTTCCTTATCTTCTGCCGGGCACTGCAAAATTATCCAAAATGAAGCATAGAAAAACCAGATGCGGCATAACGCACCGCATCCGGCTTCCCTCAATAATTAGGTTGTTAATCAAATAAGTGAAGTTTCCCGATGCGTTCTACCGCTTCGGTCAAACGTTCCGGTTCGGTCAGGAGGCCGATGCGCACATACTTTTCACCACCGGTTCCGAATCCAATTCCCGGTGCGAGCACAACATGTGCTTTATCCAAAACATAGTCAAAGAATGATTCGGAGGTATAACCATCAGGAACCGGGAGCCAGCCGAAAAAAGATCCTTTGGAAGGTGTTGCATTCCAGCCGATTCGTCGTGCCGCATTAAAAAAAGCGTTACGCCGTGTTTCGTAGCGCCGCACAAGATCGCGGACACAGTCTTGCGGGCCGAGCAGTGCTTTCGCGCTTGCTTCCTGAATCCCGCCAAAAAGACTGACAAAATAGTGATCCTGAAATAATTCGATGGCTTCAATAACACTCCTGTTCCCCAGCGCGAAGCCGACGCGCCAACCCGCCATATTGTAGGTTTTTGATAACGTATAGGTTTCGATGCCGACTTCTTTTGCCCCGGGCGTCTGCAGGAAACTGCGCGGTTTCTCACTATCGAAACCAAGCGCGCCGTAGGCAAAGTCGTGCAGAACACAAATATTATGTTTTCCCGCAACCCTCACCGTCTCCTCGAAGAAATCCGCAGATGCAGTTGCGGATGTCGGGTTGTTCGGGTAATTTAAAAACATCAATTTTGCCTGATCAAGAAGACCATCCGGCAGTGCTGCATAATCAGGGAGAAAGGCATTCTCTTCAAGGAGAGGCATCGTTTCCATCTTTAGATTGGCAAGCGCAAAACCGGACAAATAATCCGGATAACCGGGATCCGGCATAAGCACCGTATCGCCGCTGTTCAGCAGGCATTCACCGATCTCAACCAGTCCGGTCTTCGATCCGAACAAAATAGCAACTTCAGTCTTCGGATCAAGATCGACATCATATTCACGTTTGTAAAAAGTCGCGATCGCTTCCTTAAGAAAATCATAGCCTCTGAACGGCGAATACTTATGGTAAAGCGGGTTGGCCGCTGCTTCCTGCAGCGCTTTGACAATATGCGGCGGAGTCGGCTGATCCGGATTGCCCTGACCTAAATTAATGACATCGTGCCCTTTGGCAATTTCCGCGTTTGTTTTGACAACGAGATCAGCGAAAAACTGTTTCGGCAAACGTTTAAGCGCATCTGATTTTGCAAAGTTAACCATCCATTTCACTTCCAACTCTATAAGTTAATTTGTATTTATCGTGACAGTATCTCTATTTTCGTGGATAAGTGCTCGTTTGTAAAGGAATCCTAGCATGAATTCTGAATCTTTATGAATAAATCAGGTTTGTATCCGCCGTATGGATATCACAAAAAATCAGAAGCTCATTGATAACCAAGGATATTCACTATTTGGACAAAAAACGAATAAAAATTGCTAAGGACGAACCAGCAGAAAACAGGTATACTTGTTCTTGCTGAGCTCTCTATTTCAAAGCTGCATTAAAGCGAGTTGCGCAGAAAGGACACAAGACATGAATACTGAAACATACCGTCGGTTCCAATTTTCATTATTAATCGGATCTGTTTTTATTTGCGGTGCGGCAGAAGGAATGCTGCTTCCATTGATCGCTTTACTTCTCGAAAAAAACGGTGTCTCGGCTCTTTTGAATGGGCTGGGATCTACATCACTTTACATAGGTATGCTGATCTCTGTTCCGCTTCTGGAGAAACCCATGCGTAAGCTCGGTTATAAACTTTTTCTCATCATCGGACTTGGTTTAATCACAGTGCCCCTGTTTCTTTTTCCCATTTCGATGAATCTATGGTTTTGGTTTGTACTTAGACTGTGTGTCGGTTTTGGAGACAGCATTCTGCATCTAGCAGCACAAACCTGGATTACCATCGACAGCCCGATGAACAAGCGGGGACGAAACATTGCTTTCTACGGATTGTCCTTCGGTCTCGGCTTTGCCGCCGGACCGATGCTTGTCCGATTGATCGCATTCGGTACGGAGGTCCCGTTCATTACCAGCGGTTTCTTTTGCCTTGCGGTTCTTCTGCTTCTATTTCTTCTTAAAAATGAATATCCTGAATTGAGTGACTCCTCCGGCTCTTCCGTTCGGCAAGTCCTTATTCGCTATAAAAAAGTTATTGCCGCGACATGGTCAGGCTTAGCGGTGACGCTCGCTTTCGGTTATCTGGAAACCTCCTTGAATAACAGCTTCCCGATTTTCGCCGTGCGTCATGGGTACAATCTGACCCAAATTTCGATTCTGCTCCCGGCCTTCGTCATCGGTGCTTTAGTGACACAGGTTCCGCTTGGAATGCTTGGCGATCGCTTTGGCCGTAAACGTCTGCTACCGCTTATTTGCTTGTTTGGATCCATGTTCATCGCATGTACCGGCCTGCTCTCCGCTTATTTTTATGGTATCTATTTCACGCTCCTTGGCGCAGGCATGTTGATCGGTTCGCTTTATTCGATGAGCATGGGCTACGTCAGTGATTTACTCGATAAAGAACAGATTCCGCTCGGCAACATTCTGATGACCGTATGTTACAGTGCCGGATGCATGGTCGGTCCGGTAGCCGGGAGCACGCTGATCAATTGGATTCCGAAGGGCGGGCTATTTTATGGAATAGCGATTTTCGTCTTCGTTTCTTCGATGAGCTGCTTTATTCATCAATTTTTCATCGCGCGAAAATCTTCGCTCAATCATTCAACCACACAGCAAAGAGTCTCAAGTCATTGAGACTCTTTTTTCATTTCATCCAACCTTTTCTTTTTAGTGAACCACTTGCAGCAGCGCAGCATAACATAACAATGCATCAGGACCTTCAATGGCTTTGGAGGCCCTCTTAATAGGGGGAATCGCTTGTGAAGAAAAAATTAATTATGCCCGATCTAAGCACCGCAACCCATTGGATGAATCAAAAAGTCACACGCGAGCGTCTTCTTGGCGCGCCAACACTGATCCATTTCTGGTCGATAAGCTGCTCCAAATGCAAAGCTGCAATGCCAATCGTACAATCCATTCGTGAAAAATATAGAGGAGTTCTCAATGTTGTGGCTGTCCATATGCCCTTATCTGAAGCTGACCTGGATGTTAATGAGGTTGCGCGAGTTGCTGCCATGCACTCAGTTACGGAGCCGATTCTTATCGACAATACCCATCGGCTGGCAGATGCTTTTGGGAATCGTTTTGTTCCCGCATATTATTTATTTAATGCCGGCGGCGAATTGATCGAATATCATATGGGCGAGCGTGGTGCGATGCGCATTCATAAAGCAGCCGATCGTCTTCTCTTTCATTAATGCCACTCAGATTTCGCGCCGTTTAACCCTGCTAAAAGCAGGACGAATTTGCGAAGATTCACTTTGTATAAAAGACGATCAATTTATGTCTGCAAAACCGAATGAGAACATAGCAGCCCCAACCGATCATCGCGCCAATCGTATTTAATAAAACATCATCAATATCAAAAATCCGTTCGGCAAAAAAATACTGACATAATTCAATGAACAAACTGATGCAGAATCCGAGAATCAGCTGCCGGATAACAAGCCTCCGTTTAACTTGAATTAGCATTGGCAATAAAAAACCGAGCGGAAGAAAAAGCATCACATTTCCACCGATATTCTTCATGATGAGCATGCTGTCTCCGCTTCGCAGCATCAGCCGTATACTGCTGAAAAGGATCAGGTTGCTAGACTTTCCGTATGTATAGTAATTATGCGTGAGAAGAGTCACAAAAACGAGAAGAGCAAGATAACCAATAAAAAAAACCGCAGCAATATGTTTTTTGTTCATTTTTTTCAACATAACTGCCCTCCTCCTTTATAGATAACTATGTGGTTCTTTCAAAAATGATGTATGCTTGGCCTCTTTTACTTACAGAACGATGACCGTTCATAGACATATTTGAAAAAGTGTATTATTATATAGCTGATTGAAATTAAAATTATTATAATCTATTTTTTCAATGCTGTCGCTTGTATTAGCGGCAGCATTGAGTACTTTTAGGGGTTTCGATGATGATTATTATTCTCAATTAATTCATCGAATTCTATTCACCAATACATTTTAGATAATATATATTAAATTATATTAATTATTGTTTACGTTTGTTTTTAAAAATATAATTCGCAAAACGAAGGGGCAGATTTTTTATGATACCGGAAGCAAAACTTGTACCATTCCCGAGCAAACCTAATTCCAATCACCCGATAAGCGCTCTGTGGAAACAACATGGTGAGCTTATTGCCGCACTTAGCGGCGGTGGCTTGACGCTGATTGCCTTTTTGCTTGAGCTCGCGAATCATCCGCGCGCCTGGCTTCTCTATCCGGCTGCCTATCTGATCGGCGGTTATTTTAAAACAAAGCAGGGAATATCGGACACAATTCGAACACGTGAATTAAACGTTGAACTATTAATGATTACTGCTGCGATCGGTGCCGCCTGTATCAACCATTGGCTCGAAGGCGCTGTATTAATTTTTATCTTTGCGCTCAGCGGCGCTTTGGAGACGTATTCCACAGCCAAGAGTACTCATGCGCTTTCTGCACTCATGAACTTGCAGCCTGAAGTTGCGCGTCTTGTCGCAAGTGGCCGTGAAACGATGATTTCAGTGAAGCAGATTACCCCCGGCGATATCATTCTTGTTAAGCCCGGAGAACGAATTCCCGCCGACGCTGTCATCACTGATGGTGAAACAACAGTTAATGAAGCGACAATGACTGGAGAATCCGTACCGGTTTTTAAAAAATCTGGTGCTGAATTGATGGCCGGTACCATGAATTTGGACGGCAGTGTCTTCGCGCGCGTCACGAAGCGATGCAACGACTCCTTATTCAGTAAAATCTTGGATCTTGTACAATCAGCTCAAAAGGAAAAAGCTCCGACTCAGTTGTTTATTGAACGTTTTGAACGCATCTATGTTAAAGTCGTTCTGATCGTCACCGCGCTGATGCTCTTTGCGCCACATGTTCTCTTAGGCTGGTCGTGGAGCGAAACCATCTACCGAGCGATGGTTCTGCTCGTCGTTGCTTCGCCTTGCGCATTGGTCGCTTCGACAACACCGGCCGTTCTTTCAGCCGTTGCCTCAGGTGCCAGGCACGGCATACTGATTAAAGGCGGCATTCATTTGGAGCAGCTTGCTATGATTAAACTCATTGCTTTTGATAAAACTGGAACGATTACAAACGGCGCTCCTGAGGTCACCGATTTTATAAATAACAGCACACTGACTGATTCGATTCTGCTCAGACGTATTGCCGCAATCGAAAATCAATCGTCGCATCCGCTTGGTAAAGCGCTTGTCGCTTATACCCAAAAAATCTGCGGTCATGTACCCTTACCCAAAGTTGGTAAAATCAAAGTCAAACCGGGCTTTGGTATCATCGGCTGCGCGGAAAATACTGAATACATGATTGGAAAAGAAGCAATGATGGATGCAGCTGCCCTAAAAGAATTCCTGCAAAAAAATAATCTCCCCCGTTCAACTAATGGCGAAACGCTGGTTTACGCCGCTTCAGAGGGAAAAATAATCGGCCGCTTTTCTTTAAAAGATCGCGTCAGAGATTCAGCCGCAGAGGCAATCCGCTCACTTAATAAGTACGGAATTAAAACGGTGATGATTACTGGCGACAATCAGCAAACTGCAGCTGCAGTGCAGAGAGAGTCCGGAATCAGCGGTTATATAGCCAACTGTCTGCCTGAGAACAAAGCCATTGAGATAAAACGATTAAATAAAAAATACGGTCATGTGGCCATGTGCGGCGATGGAATTAATGACACACCTGCCCTCGTGCAGGCTTCAGTCGGGATTGCCATGGGAGCAGGAAACGACGCGGCTCTTGAAACCGCGGATATTGTTCTCATGAAAAATGATCTGACAAAAATAGCAGAAGCGGTGCGATTGTCGAAAAAAATGAGTCGAATTGTAAAAATGAATATTATTTTTGCCATGGCAATGATTGTCTTTCTGATCGCCACCAACTTTTTACAGTTTCTAACCATGCCCTTCGGTGTCGTTGGACATGAAGGAAGCACTATTCTGGTTATTCTTAATGGGCTCCGGCTTTTGCGCGGATAATTTTCTGACACATAGATCATTATCATCACATGGCCAGAGAAAAACGAGCGCTAATCAATGCGCTCGTTCTTTTCCGGTTTCGTCAGTTCATGAATAACCGCATTGATTTGACCGCCGATAATGATTGTAATTGCAGTCAGATAAAACCAAAGCATGAGAACAATAATTCCTCCAAGTGTACCGTACGTGGACGCATAATTCCCGAAATAACGGACATAGAAGGAAAAACCATAAGAAACAACTTGCCAGCTGACTCCGGCGATCACCGCACCGATCAGCACTTGATCCATTTTCAGTTTCATATTCGGCCCGAGACGGTAGAGAAAGGCGAAAATAATGATAATGACGCAGAACGTGACCAGCGTACTGATAACCGACCACATATCGGCAAACGTATGGGAAAGACCGATATGACTGAATAGAGTTCTTGCGAGCCCCGCAGAAATAACGTTGACTGCGAGGGTCATCGCAATGGCAAAGATCATCGCTACGGTAAAACACATGGCAAGCAGCCGGATGAGGAAAAAGGAACGCGTTTCTTCAACTCGGTAAGCACGATTCAATGTACGCATGAGTGCATTAACCGCGCTTGAAGCAGGCCAAAGCGTGGCAATAACACCGACTGAAAGCAATCCGCCGCGTTTCGTAAATACGCTGTCTAAGTTTTGATGGATCAGAGACAGTACCTCTTTAGGAAGATAGGCACCAAAGAGAGAAAACAGCTGATCCTGATTAAGACCTAAATACGGTATGATGGCAAACAAAAAAATAAACAGCGGAAAAAGCGACAACAAAAAATAGTACGCCAATGTTGCCGCTAAATCCGCCGTATGATCAGCAATAAAACGTCTACCCAGAAGTTTGGCGAAGAGAAAAATATCTCTGAGCTTCACTTTTCCCACTTTTCCCCATCCCCCGGTCTCTCTGTCCTTAAAGGAACTCGGTTTACGAATGCCGTTTTGGACGCGTATTCATTCCGGCTTTGCTTTTCTGGCCGTTTTGATGAAACGAGTTATTCTGGTCTTTCAGCATCGTACCCGGATTTGGTACAGATGTCTCATTTTCCAGTCTCTGCAGCGCATCTGCCTCATTATCAATCAGCACAGGTTCTTGGTAATTGGCAATGTTTTTCCCGGATTGCTTGATTTTACCAGCCATCTCGGCAAGCTCATTTCCAACTTCCATTACATACTGATAGGTGTCGCTCGTACTCGTTCTCGCCTTCTCCACACGGTCGATCATTTGCTGGAAGTCGTCGGAAACTTCCCGTGCCAGGCCTTTAAGGCGTGTACCTGTTACCTGCATGTATTTGCCGACTTGATCCGGATGCTGATAAATGGCCCGAATCAGATTGCTTCCGCCAGTCGCCGCAGTCGATAGATGATGACCCCAGACCGATCGTGTCTCGCGGCTCATCAGTGACAAACCGCAGCCGACCAAGCCGCCGATCAGCATGAATTTGCCCATTTGGCTTTTGCCATAAACACTCATCAGATTCTGCCCCCTCAAAGTAGGTAACCCTTAAAAGGATCACGTGAATAGTCTGCACACACCTGTTCATTAATATGAGGGGCATTGCTTATTGGCCGCTGCTAAATAGTGGGGCTCATCTGATTTGCCGGGCAAGCTCTTTAATTAACTGATCTGTTCCCCGATCAATCAGCTCGTATACTTCATCAAAGCGGCCGGTATAATAAGGATCCGGAACGTCCGGATGCGGCTGATCATGGAGCAACGTCATAAATCGGCTCACCTTAGCTCTGTTTCGTGCATCAGTCATTTGAATCAGATCACGCTCATTATTTCGATCCATTGCAATGATTCGGTCAAATCGTTGAAAATCGCTTGCGTTTATTTGTCTTGCTTTCATTTGATCAAAGGGAATAGCCGCTGCCGCCAGCTGCTTTTGTGTTCCGCGATGCGGCGGATCACCGATATGCCAACTGCCGGTTCCCGCAGAATCGACCGCAATTTTCCCAGACAATCCTGCTTTGTTTACCTTCATTCGTAGTACGGCCTCAGCCATTGGCGAGCGGCAAATATTGCCAAGACAAACAAAAAGCACACGCATCGTTATTCGCTCCTTAATGGATTTCTATGTACATCATATCAATAAATCAGGAAACCACAAAATTTGAGAGCAAAGCATTATGCTACAATGGGTGCAGTACGAGAAAGAGGGGAAAAGAATGGATGAATTGAATCAAAAGTGGGAGCTTGACTCCATTATTAAAGGCAGCTCATTCTCCACCTTTTTAGATGATCTTCAGCAGGCCATCCGTTCGTTTAAAAACGAATTGGAGGCAAGAACTGCTCCATATACAGTTCAAGATGCCGAAGCATTCACTACGGTGATCAATAACTATGAGACGTTGTGCAAACAATTCAATGAAGGTTCTGCTTATGCAGAATGTTTAACTGCGCAAAATATTAAAGATGCGGATGCAGCTCTGGCAAATAATCGGATGCAAAGACTTGGCGCTGAATTAGGAGCCTCCGGCAGCCTTCTGGAAAATTTACTGCGCCAAACTTCAGACAGTAATTTTAACGGACTTGTTGAAAATAAAAGCTTAAAGGAAAGGCAATTTGCACTCCGTGAGAAACGCGAGCTCTCTCGGAAGAAATTAGGATACGATCAAGAACAGCTGATCAGCAGTCTTGCCGTTGACGGATACCACGGATGGGAAAATCTCTATTACAGTCTGATTGGGAAAATAGAAATTAAACTCAACCTTGATGGGAAAGAAAAAACAATGTCTGTCAGCCAAGCAAACAATCTGCTGGATGACCCTGACCGCTCCGTAAGGCAAACAGCATTTAACGCATTGGAATCTGCTTGGTCTGAACATGCCGATCTTTTCGCAGCCGCGTTAAATCATATTGCAGGATTCCGGATTGCCGTTTATAGAGCACGCGGCTGGGATTCCGTTCTTGATGAACCGCTCGACTACAATCGAATGCAGGCACAAACATTGACAACCATGTGGTCAGCCGTTGATCGTTATAAGCCGAAGCTTGCACAATTCATGCAACGTAAAGCCGAATTGTTTAAACTTAAGAAGCTGTCATGGTTTGATCTTAACGCACCACTTAATAAAAGCAACGAAACATTGACCTATGAGGATGCGGCTGATTTCATTATCAAACATTTTGGTTCGTTCAATCCGAACATGGCATCGTTTGCAAAAAAAGCCATGGAAAACCGCTGGGTCGAAGCGGAAAATCGAGCAAATAAGCGTCCCGGCGGCTTTTGCACGAACTTTCCAATCGCTAAACAGTCGCGCATCTTCATGACATTCAGTGGAACCGCCTCAAACCGCTTGACGCTCGCACATGAATTAGGGCACGCCTACCATCAATCCTTAATGAATGGGCTGCCCTATTTATCACAGAACTATGCGATGAACGTTGCAGAAACCGCTTCAACCTTTTCCGAAATGATCATTAGTGACGCGGAGCGGGCAACTGCCAAAACAAAAGAGGAAAGAATAGCATTCTTATCCGATAAATTAGAGCGCTGCGTCGCACTGCTCATGAATATCCATGCCCGATTTTTATTTGAAACACGATTCTATGATGAACGCAAACAAGGAACAGTCTCAGTCGATCGTTTGAATCAGCTGATGAGCGATGCGGAGCGTGAAGCCTATCACGATACATTAGAGGTTTACCATCCGAGCTTTTGGGCGTCCAAACTCCACTTTTATATCACCAACTGGCCGTTTTATAATTTTCCATACACCTTTGGCTTCCTATTCAGCACCGGAATCTATGTGCGAGCGCTCCAAGAAGGTCCTTCCTTTGTGGAAAAATATGATGCGCTTTTACGTGATACCGGACGAATGACAACAGAACAGCTCGCTGAGCGTCATCTTGGTGTTGATCTAATGAGACCGGACTTCTGGATATCTGCTTTGGATTACCTGGTTCGCGATGTTGATGAGTTTCTGGAACTGACAAAATAAAGTGTTTACCGCCATGCCGATGAATGGCGGTTCTGCTATTCAATACTGATTATCAGTTAAGCTTAATCCGCTCGTCGCTGTTAGCATTGATGATGGAGAGAGTTACAGTTAGTACATCTTCATATAAGAATTGCATCACTTAATGATTCCCCAATCTTTTTGTATTTCAGTTATAATGTTCTATATATATTGAGACGGAACGATATGAGAGGAGATTGTGGTCATTGATAGATAAAGATCAGCTCATCCATCGAATTCGTACGGCCTCGAAAAAGGAACCGGCGGATTTAGTGATAAAGAATGGCAAGGTTATTGATGTGTTCAGCGGCAAACTGCTGGAAACAGATGTCGCAATCACAGACGGAATGATTATTGGACTCGGCAGCTATGAGGGCAAAGAAACGCTCGATGCAAAGGGAAAATATGTCAGTCCGGCACTCATCGATGCTCATGTGCATATTGAGTCGTCACTGCTGACGCCTGGTGCATTTTCCGATGTTCTTGCCGCCCATGGTGTCACGGCTGCGCTCACCGATCCGCATGAAATTGCCAATGTACTCGGTGCAACCGGAATTCGATTCATGCTGGAACGGGCCAAGGAAAGCAGCATCGATCTGTACTTCATGCTGCCTTCTTCAGTACCGGCAACCTCATTTGAGCATAACGGGGCGACGCTCGAAGCTGCCGATCTTGAACCGCTTTTTCAGTATGACCGCGTGATCGGCCTTGCCGAAGTCATGGATTTTCCTGCTGTGTTGAACGCCGCTCCTAAGATGGTCGAGAAACTCACGATGACGCAAAAACACAGCTGGCGCATCGACGGTCACGCCGCGGGTCTGAACGCGCAGGACGTGAATGTGTATAAAGCCGCCGGCATACGTACGGACCATGAGTGCGTCAACGTCGATGAGGCCAAAGATCGGCTCACGCGCGGACTTTACGTAATGATCCGCCAAGGTACGGTCGCCAAGGACCTGCCGCAGCTGATCTCACTGGTCAACGAAACGAACAGCCGCCGGTTTCTTTTCTGCACGGATGACAAGTATCCGGACGATCTGATTCACGAAGGCAGTGTCGATCACAACGTGCGCCTTGCGATCGAACACGGAGTCGATCCGATCACCTGCATTAAAATGGCTTCATTGAACGCTGCAGAATGCTATGGATTCCGGGAAAAAGGCGCCGTCGCTCCAGGATATGAGGCCAATTTTCTGCTGCTTGACGACTTGGAGCATTTCTCCGTTCAACAGGTTTATGCACATGGAAGGCTGGTCGCTGAAAACGGACGTGCCGTACAGCAGCATACAAATTCTTCCATTAGCGCTGACACTCATCCATTGACCTGGCCGGAACTGACAACGAAACAATTTGCGATCCCGCTTGGCTCCGACCAAAAGGCTCATATTATTGAAATTGTCCCGAACAGTCTTGTGACGCGTGATCGGATTGAGAAAGTGCCAGCCACAAACGGCTGTTTCTCCTTCTCGCCGGACAGCGACTATTTGAAGTTAGCCGTTATTGAGCGGCACAATGGGCTCGGCACAATCGGTTTGGCAGTTGTCAAGGGATTTGAAATAAAATCCGGCGCCATGGCAACGACCGTTGCTCATGATTCACACAACCTGGTTGTCGCCGGATGCAGCGATGCGGACATGATCTTCGCCGCGGAACGACTGAGGCAAATAGACGGAGGAATGGTCGTCGTTAATGACGGAGAAGTTCTTGCCGAACTCGCACTGCCGATCGCTGGATTAATGACCGACGCGCCGGCAGAAAAAACGGCTCAAAAATTGAACCAGTTGAGAGCGGCGGCAACTTCTCTTGGCGTTTCCAAATCATTCAACCCATTTTTGACACTTTCATTTCTCAGTCTTCCTGTTATTCCGGATCTGAAGCTTACGGATACGGGAATGTGATGTACGCGCGTTTCATCACATTCCCGTATTCGCGAAATAACAGATCATCGTTTCCTATGAGGAGGATTTTTCTTGATTGATTTACCGGAAGCTTTTACTAATAAAATGAGTGCGCTTATGGAACCGGATGAATCGCACGCCTTTTTTGAAACCTATCATCACAGTCGGGCGTTAGGCTTGCGCGTCAACCCATTAAAAATAAGTTTGAATCGGCTCGCGAAATGCACACCATTTCAACTGGAACCCATCCCATTTTGCCCGGATGGTTTTTACTATAAAAAAGAATCGGATGCACCGGGAAAGCATCCCTTTCACCAAGCAGGACTTTACTACATTCAAGAACCAAGTGCCATGTTTGTCGCCCAAGCACTCAACCCGCAACCGGGAGAGCGCGTGCTTGATTTATGTGCCGCTCCGGGCGGCAAATCGACACAGCTGGCGGGAATGATGGACAATACGGGCCTGTTGATTTCAAATGAACCTTATCCAAAAAGAGCACGAATACTTTCTGAGAACATTGAACGGATGGGCATTGTCAACACCGTTGTCACAAATGAAATGCCCGAGCGTTTAGTTCATTATTTCCCGGGCTATTTTGACAAAATTCTTATTGATGCACCGTGTTCCGGTGAAGGAATGTTTCGAAAAGATCCGGAAGCCATGCAGTATTGGAGCCCGCAGCATGTGAAGGATTGTGCAAACTTGCAGGCGCAAATTTTAGAACAAGCATATGCTATGCTGCGTTCTGACGGCATTCTTGTCTATTCAACCTGCACCTTTTCGCCCGAAGAGGATGAACAAATGATTGACGCCTTTCTTGAAAAGCATCCGGATCTTGAACTATTGCCCATCGAGAAAATTGCAGGTGTTGCTAATGGGCGGCCAGAGTGGACGGACACAAAACGAGATGAACTAACCCGAGCAGCTCGATTGTGGCCGCATAAGCTGCGCGGTGAAGGCCATTTTGCCGCAAAGCTGCGCAAGCGAGGGGATGCTCCGACACGCACACAATCGACTGTGTCATCTGTTAAAGAGAACATGTTAAAAGATTACCGAGTATTTGAAAACAGCAGCCTAACAAAGAAATTAACCGGATCTTTCCATTTTATCGGCAATCAGCTCTTCTTGCTTCCGGATGGCTGTCCAAGTCTGGATAAGCTGAAAATCGTTCGCGCCGGCCTCCATTTAGGCGAACAGAAGAAAAACCGTTTTGAACCGAATCACGCGCTTGCACTTGCGTTAAGCGCCGAATCGTTTCAAAATCAAATTCCGTTAACCGTTTCTAGCAACGAATGGGATCACTACTTACGCGGTGAGACATTGCCGTTAAATGACAACCGAAAGGGTTGGACGGTTGTGACGATTGATGGATTTCCACTAGGCTGGGGAAAGGCGGCTGCGGGCACTTTGAAGAATTTTTACCCAAAAGGCTTGCGCCGCAGAGGATTGAAATAACCATTCAATAAGGGAGCTGAAAGATTTGTCTGTCTTAAAGACCGGAGATACGGTTGGCATGATTTCGTGTTCCGATGGAATGAGTCATGGTGACCACGATGCCTTAAACAAAATAGAACAGCAATTGAACCAGCTTGATCTGAAAGTAGTGATTGCGAAAACAATCTACCGAAGTGCACATTCGCCATTCAGTGGAACGCCTCAAAAACGCGCTTCCGAGCTTCTTCGCCTGTTTCGTGATCCGGAAATCAAAGCTGTATTTGATCTATCTGGGGGCGATAGTGCAAACCAGATTCTTCCTTTTCTTGATTATGATGCCATTCGTGAAACTGCTGTCCCGTTTGTCGGCATCAGCGATTTATCGGTTATCAATAACGCCATTTATGCCCGTACGGGGCGGCCGTCCTATCATTACCGGATTAAAAATCTTGCCGGCCGTTTTGCAGATGCCCAGCGCCCAATCTTTGAACAAAGTTTTTTGAACGATAAATCTGTTCCAACCTTTCACTTGCGGTGGCTGCGCGGTGAGCAGATGTCCGGAACTGTTATCGGCGGCAACATTCGCTGCTTTTTGAAGCTTGCCGGCACGCCTTTTCTTCCTGACCCTGCCGGTAAAATTATTTTTCTTGAAGCACTCGGCGGAGGTCCTGCTCGAATGGCTTCACTTCTTGCTCAGCTCGATCAACTATCTTTTTTCGCCAAATGCTCGGGCATCCTGCTTGGTACTTTCTCGGAAATGCAGGCCAAGGCAGCGGAACCGGCAATTGAACAGCTCGTACTCGAGATAACCAAGCGCTACCACTTGCCGATCGCCAAAACCGAACAGCTCGGTCATGGTGAAGATGCTCATTGCCTGCCGATTGGCCTGCCAATAACTTTGGCTAATATAAACCAATAGATTAATTGACTGAATACGGAAAATCACTGAAACAGGAGATAGTTGCTACAAGCTGCAAAATACTGACTGCACAGAACAATCAGCCTGTCTTTATCTGATGTGCCGCATCTTCCTTACGTTCACTCACAAACTTTGCCCGATTGCGGGTTTTCACTGATGAAAACGTTAATATTTTTTTTTTGCGAGCGATCCGTACCTACAGATAGACCGGTGCGCATTGGGCTGTCCGAGAATAATCCTATTTGTGAAAAAAACAGCCCTATTTCCGATCAGTATCCCAAACGGATAATCATCGGATTTAGAGACTGTCAAGAAAAACAAAAAAGAGCCGCTTGTTCCTGAACCCAGGCACAAAACGTTTTCTTGTACAGGTCTTCAAGACCTGCACCTGTCATAATAAATCAAATGGATAAAAAATGGAAGAATATCTATTGATTTGTTAATTTTTCATTAATTCTAATTTTTGCTGGCTCTAACCAGAGATGACGGCTGCCATTAATTATGTTCTGCATTCTGCTCATCTAAAAACTCCTGAAGTTCATTCACCATGACCTCGCCTGAATCGTACAGAACCGTACAAATAAACTCGGGGATATCAAGGTCATTCATTTCATAGGTTCGCCCGGTATTGACACTGGCGCACGCATCTTCAATCACACGCACTTTAAATCCATGCTCAAATGCCGCTGCCGAATTGAAGAAAATACAATATTCCGCATTGAATCCGCACAGCACCACTTCATCGACACCTGCTTGCTGCAGCTTTTCTTTTAGATCGGTGTGGTAAAATGCGCTGGGCAGACATTTTTCAATCGGCGCGGTGACATAAGAAGCCAGCCTGCCGTAGATTTTACTGCCGGGCGTACCATCCTGTATGAGGCTTTGTGGATTATCTTCTTTATGACGAATGAAAAAAATCGGCTCCTCGTTGTTTTTGAATTGCTTTATCAGGAATTCAATGCGATCGATAACCTTGTCGAAATTCCCTGAATCAACAAATCCTTGCTGTACATCAATGACCAGCAGTGCACGCATTTTTCTGCCCTCTTCTTTATATTATTTTTTATCTTTCTGAACGCAGAACGATTTTTCTCAGTTTCATTTTTTCAAAGATTACATTAGAATAGAAAATGAAAACGTTTTATATTCTATCAATTCTGGAAAGGGGTGTTCACGCATGACTTTGCTGCATCATGATATCACATTCTGCAATTTTGACAACTCATATAAATCACAGCCGCGGCTGCTTGCGGCAGCGCCGCATCATTGGATTGATTTCACTCAGCTTCGTGGTACGCATTTATATTGCTCGCCTGAAGCATTTACACATATCAGTGACAAGTTGAGCACTGTACCGGACAAAGGTTTGACCTTTTGGGGCAGCGGAAACTATCATTATGCCACATTGGCCATGTTAAAGAATATCCATCGTCCCTTTTCTCTTGTCCTCTTTGATCATCACACGGATCTTCAGGAAGGAAGCATCGGCTCCATGCTCTCATGCGGTTCCTGGGTTCGCCACGCGATTTCTCAGCTTGCAAACCTCCGGGGAATCGCCATCATCGGTCCCGAGTCAAACAAAGCGTTGATCGACCTGGTATCCGAACGTTGCCGGGCAGTGCTCTTCCCGGAAGAGCGCTTTCCTACATCGGAGGAACTGTTGAGCGTTCTCCCAACAAAGCATATTTATGTCAGTATCGACAAGGATCTTCTGTCCGAAAACGATGCGAAAACAAATTGGGATCAGGGAACAATTTCCCTAGACAAAATCGTCCCGATTCTTGACCATTTAATTGAAGAAAAATATGTCGAAGGGCTCGATGTCTGCGGCGAGTGGCCGGTTCGTCCTCATCAACAGTTAAATCAGCAAACGCGAACTTGGATCAGCAGGAACGAACGCAGCAATCAACGTATTGCCCGCGCCTTTATGCGCCAAGCGCGCCGCCGCGCAACACAATCAAAGCATGCGATTTAACCGAGAATTCACTGAATCATTACATAACTTGGTTTAATTATGGTGGTTAAAATAATGTAAGCCTTAAGAGAATTTATAAGTATGCTTTAAGTTGAAATACCAAAAAGCCATGTCCTATTGGTGAGACACGACTTTTTGATTTCTGTATATCGTTTAATTATATTTCCTTAGCATTTTTTATATAATTTTTAATTAAAGATGCAAATACATACCGAGTTAGTATAAATAAAAATAAAAACAGCACCCTACTTTCAGTTGAACCAATCATAAATAAAATTGATAAAGTTATTGTTATCAATGAATTTAATAATACTAAAGCCTTTACTTTTAACACTCTTGAAGAATTTATTTTTTCAAGATTATTCAGTGAGGCTTCAGTTAGAGCTAAAATTGCATTAGATCCAAAGTTATCCCTATATAGATGTATTAGCCCAATAACTTGTAAAATTATTATAATGCTAAAGACCGTATATACAACAAAATTAACTACAAAACTCATAATGCACCTCTCTAAATTTAGATTTCGATACTACATTATTAACTATATGTGAGCGTAAGTACTGAATGACTCAAATGTACTGACAGCTAAATTAAGCATACATATTATTAATTTATTTGTCCAATTTACATAAATGTTCAAAATACATTTCTAGGTGAAAAGAAAAAGATTCCTCATGTTTCAAGAGGAACCTGTATTACTTTAATTAACAGTTAGCATCATCTAGCAGTAATAGTTGCTGGAACATATAGAACACAATTTAAATTGACACCTTTTCCCTTATCAACTCTATGCATAGCCCAAAATACAAGAGTTCCATACAAACTGATAGGACCTAACCATTTTGAAGCTAACGTTAAACCTTTTTTCTTTAAAAACTTTTTCAGAGTGGTTCCTACACCTACTGTACCCGATATACTAGAAAAATCATAGAGATCATTCACTGCCTTATGAGAAAATTGCAGTTGTGCTCCCCACCAAGTGTAAACAATATTAATGTAAAAACTTGATTTTTTCGCTAGTGCAGTAAACTTCCCCTGTGAATTTGATGTACTTTCGGAGACAGTTTGGATGAAGGTATTTTCTTTTTGAATGGTATTTTTTGTTGGTATTAATTTATTGTTTTCAGATATAAGCTTAGTTACTTCTGAAATTTCATTTTGCGTCAGTACTGAACTTGCATTTTTATTGAGATTAAATTTCCCATCAACGATTGTAATAAAAGGATTTGCCTTTTGGATTAATTCGCTTGATATTCCCTGATCAGTTACATTCGAAACAGTTGAAGAATCAAGTGGTGGTTTTGTCGTTGCAGCATGCGCTGGAACTGAAAGTGTAGTAACAGACAAGACTAATACTAGCGCCGAAATAATAAATCTTTTAAACTTCACCGAACTTATGCATCTCATATAATCACTCCCTATAATTTATATGAAAACAATAGCATAACTTATACCGCACTAACCCGCACATTTCATGAGTGATCCCGCGTTTTTTCATGCGGTATCACGCACTATTCCGCATAAAAATTCCCAATATTCATAGGTCATAGTATCCATATGATTTTTATTTGTCATTGTTCGACAAGAAACACTCGTTTAAATGACCTATAAAGTTGCCATTAAAAAAAATCGTTCATTCATAAATTAGTCACATTTAAACAATTAACTATGTACACTTGGATACCCTAACGGTAAATTCTTATGTTATTTCTATAATTTGATCTTGAATAGGTCCAATAGTCCACGTGATTGCGTCTTTGTTTTTTGAGCTGTCGAGCTGTTCAGTAGTGCCAGTCTGAACTTTAGTTGATCAGCCATTCCGTATGAGTAACTTTTTTCCACGGTCAAAATCTAATTTTCCAACCGCCGGCGGCAGCTGCAGCACGTCACTCAGTAAACCGTCAACCATTTCCCATATTTTTTATTCGCTTACACGTTCCTTTCACCCAAAGAAAAACCGCCGCTTCCCCGAAATATCGGAGAAACAGCGGCTCATGATTTTCCGGCCTTAAGCGAGAACCTTCAAGCTTTCGCGGTTAAAGGCGGGAAGGTCATCAGGGGTCCTGCTTGTCACAAGATTGTGGCAAACGACAACTTCCTCATCTTTGTACTGCGCGCCGGCATTCTTCAAATCAACCGCAATTGATTTGTACCCGGTAATATTGCGGTCTTTAACGGCTTCAGCTGTAATCAGCAGCTGCGGGCCGTGGCAGATCGCGAAAACACCTTTATTTTCGTCCATAAACGCCTTCGTGAATGCGACAAAACGATCATCGTCGCGCAGATTATCCGGTGAATAGCCTCCGGCGATCAATAAGGCATCAAAATCGCTTGGCTTAACTTCATCAATTGAAGCATTTGCCGTAACCTTGGCACCATGTTTGCCGGTGATCACTTCACCTTTTGATTTCCCAATAACAGTGACTGTGTGACCTGCTTCCTCATACGCTTTTGCCGGTTCCGTAAATTCAATGTCTTCAAAATCATTTGCAAGTACTGCTGCAATTTTCTTTGCCATGTAAAAATCCCCCTCACTATCCTTTGGAATGACCTGTCCGAAGATGCAGTGGGAAACAGGCAATTCCGTGTTCACCGCTTTTATTATAGGTAATATGAGATGATTCATTCAAGCATTCTGCTTATAACTTAGTATTTCCGATAGGCATACGGCGATTTCGGCTTTTCAACCTGCTTCCATTTGCTCACCTTAATGACCGGAATGGTCTGTTTAAACGGTTGATAATAGGTCTCGGTGAGCGTTCCCTCAGCACGCATCCATGTGTCATCCTTATAATCAACAGAATGCGGAAATTGGACCATCAAACCGAAAACCCCGGCATCGGCGATACAATGAATGATGCCGAAGCGAAAGAGAAATAATTGATTCTTTTCTAATGAATCCCCATGATAGACGAATCCCATAATGGAAATTTTCTTATTTGAAAAATTACCAGGATAATTGTAAACTGCTTCAAGCGCACGAAGATAGTTGTCATCATCGAGATACAAACTGTCCGGTTTGCTGTATTTCTCCATATCCGATTTCAGCATCTTTTTGTAGGTGCTGCTCTCGTAATATTGACTCGTGTCCGGTTTCAGGATCTGGTGATTGGCATACTGATCTTTATCGTTGTCAATTTCCGCAAAGTGAAAGCCCTTTGCGCGGACAATCGTTGAATCCAATGTCGCGATCGGCAAAAACAAGCCTGTAATCAGCGGAAAGATGACTAAAGCATAGGTCAGTCCTTTTTTCCACCATGTATTGTTCTCATGACTGTGGTCGTGACCAAAGATCTTTTTTTCCACATCGGCATGGTTCTTGTTTCCTTCGACATTCCATTTCACTAATTGATAAACAGCCATGAAACCAATAATAAAAATCATTGAAAAAGACAGGTAGCCATAGCGCATATTAATGTATTTACTAATGTCCCCCGTAAGATGCAGATGCAGAAACAGATAGGCGAATCCGAACAAAATTAAAAAGCGAATCATGGCAGCCCCTCCTAAATGAGCAGCGCGCCGGCAAGCACACAGATAAAAATCAGCGTGATCAGCACAGCAACGAATTTCTTTTTAAATGTCGAGAGCATCATGATCAAGTTCTTAATATCAACCATTGCGCCGAAAACCAGGAATGCAGTCAGCGGTCCCGGCGGAAAGGTGCTTCGGAATGATGAAGCAACAAAAGCATCTGCCTCAGAGCACAGCGACATAATAAAAGCAAGAATCATCATCACGAGGATGGCTGTAAAGGGTGTATTGGCAAGTGTTAGCAAAATACTTTGTTTAATAAACGTTTGCATCGCTGCAGCAATAAAGGCACCGAATACAAGATATTTGCCAACAGAAAAGAATTCGTCGATGGCATGATCCATTGTGCCTTTGAATTTTTCCATGAACGTCATCTTTTCTGAAACTGCCGCCTCATCATAGTGATGATGGTACCGTTCAATTTTTTTATCCACATAGTCTCTTAATTGGTTTTCAGGGAATAAATAAGAAACAAGAATTCCCACGGCGATAGATACCGCGATGGCGAGACCAGCTCGATAGAACACCATCTGCCAGCTGCTTCCGAAGGCGATATACGTCGCAAACAGCACCACCGGGTTAATGATCGGCCCGGCGAGCATGAACGCAATTGCCGCATGCAGCGGAACCTTTTTCTTCACCAGCCGCTCCGTGATTGGCACAATCCCGCATTCGCAAGCAGGGAAAAGAGAGCCCATGCATGTGCCGAATACCACTGAACCTACCCTGTTCTTCGGAACAACACGTGCCAGGAAAGAATCGGTAACGAACATTTGAATGATTGCTGAAATAAACACCCCAATAATAATGAAAGGCACAGCTTCAATGATAATACTGATAAAAATCGTATTCAATTGAAGAAATGAATGGCTGAACACTAAGATCACTCCGTTCAAAGAAACTGATAAAGGGAGAGCAAAAAGTTGGCAATGAATTTATGTCATTCGTTCACGCAAATCCTACTAAAAACTTCTCCTAGTCTACCACTGCAATTCCATGGTGACAAAAATATGTTTTATTTTGTAAGATTTAAACCAGCATTGATTGCAAAAAATAAAATATGTTAATAAATTATATTGTTCGTTACAATTTATTGGCTCATTCGTGAAAAGTCTAGGCTTTTCACGAATGAGCCTTCTGAAAGTTTCATCAAACAAACAGCAAATGAGCCAATAAACAACATTGCGGCTTAACATCACCAAAAAATAAAAAAAATCCTTGAAATTGACGTAACGTCAAGGTGTAGAGTAGTTGTCAGGAGGGGTTCCATGAGCTATACAATCAAACAACTGAGTCAATTGGCAGGAGTAAGCGGACGTACGCTGCGTTTCTATGACAAAATCGATTTACTGAAACCGGAATCCATCAATGCCTCCGGATACCGTATTTACGGGCCAAAACAAGTAGATCGTCTGCAGCAGATTCTCTTTTTTCGTGAATTAAAATTCAGTCTTAAAGAGATCAAAGACATTTTATCCGCGACTGATTTTAATCTAGTGGAAGCCCTGACTGAGCAGCACAAGAAACTATCTGAGGAGAAGGAGCGTCTTGATCAATTGATCGCGACGGTTGAAAAAACGCTTGCTTCACAAAAAGGAGAGACCTTTATGACTGATCAAGAAAAATTTGCTGGCTTTAAAAAGAAGATGCTCGATCAGAATGAACAAACCTATGGCAAAGAGATCCGTGAAAAATACGGAGATGAGGCAGTGAAACAATTCAATCAACAATTTGCCAATATGGGTAAAGAAGACTATGAAGCAACAGTCGTTATTCAAAAGGCCATGTTCAAGAATCTGAAAAAAGCACTCGAACGGAACGATCCGGCAAGCAGCTATGCCCAGAAAGCAGCAGATCTTCACCGACAATGGCTCAGCTACTTTTGGCCAAAGGGGACCTATTCCAAAAAGGCCCACGCAGGACTTGCCCAAATGTATGTCGATGACCCGCGTTTTGCAAAATATTACGAAAAAAACGTTGCTGAAGGCGCAGCAAAAATGCTTCGTGATGCCGTACGCATCTACACTTCGCAATCATGATTGAAACGAGAAAGGAATCGAACACCCAAGCAAGGTGATCGATTCCTTTTCTTTATTTATTCGCAAATTTTTTAATCGGAGAAATCCTGTGTAAAAAAGACCCAGCCATCCGAACCGCCTTCCTTTTGTCCATAGACGACCCCGACACCGATATACTTATACTGAGGTTTTAAGATATTCGCCCGGTGTTTCGGCGAGTTCATCCAGCCGTCCATCGTCGCCTGGGCACTCCAAATCTGATCCCACCCAAAATAATTTATATCGCCTTTAGCATAAGCCACATTCTGCCCGGCTACCGTATTTCGTGAAAAGTTCATCATGCCGTGACTCATGGCGCCATGACTGAACTGCTGCTGACTCCATTGTCGGGCGAAACTTTGAAGCCCCGGCTTTACCTGAAGGGCTTGCAGCCCGTTCCGCGCACGAACATTATTTACGAGCGAGACAATCTGCTGCTCCACCGATGCATTATACTGACCTGAAGCAGTGGCCTGTGTCTTTGGTGCGGCAGCTTTAACCGGCGCTTTTTTTGCAACTGTCTTTTTTACAGCAGTCTTATGTACCGTTGTTTTCTTAACTGCTTTCTTCACCTTTTTTTTAACTGCTTTTTTCTTGACCGACTTCTTTGCTTTCTTTACCGCTTTTTTCTTAACACTTTTTTTTATACTTTTCTTAACTGTAGGCTTTTTCGCCTTTTTCTTTACATGTTTCTTAACCGTTTTTGCTTCAACACCGCTTGCAATCGACTCTCTCTGTTGAGCTGCCGGTTGCGATTGTTTCGTAGATTCGGCGGCAGATTTTGAATGATCTGCGTTTGTTATGGAAACGAGAGTCAGGGACAGAAAGATGATCAATAAACCTGCTAAAGTATGCTTAAATAAACGCATAATAAAAAATCTCCTCTCATTTACGTTTGATAATCAAATACGGCGGCCCAGCCATCCTAGCGATTATTCGCTTTAGATCCGTGACTTTGCGTCACTACTTTTCAGTAGTTTTGCCCTTTAGAAAGCAGATTTCTTTCTAAAGTATTCAGTTAATTTAACAATACAATATCTATTTTTTTAATAATAGATTTGTACTAGATTTGTCACTAAAATTATCGGCAATTAACTTAATAATGTTAAATGCTCCTGTTACTTTCTGGCTGAACGGCGTGAAAAACGAAGCTTTTCACGAATGCACAAATGATCTAAAGCAGTGACAGACAGCATAAATTTTTTTTAAGAGAAGTACCTAAGCATATTGTTATTATCAAAATATTCCGGGTGTTATACTGGTTGGTAAATTATTAGGAGGGAGTCATGATGCAGAAATGGATTCAAGTGGCCGGAATTGCCCCGATCCTGATTCTTTCCGCCTGCGGAAGCAATTCGACCTTTAACGATCATTCGGCAGACAAAACTCAAAAGCCGTCAGTATCTGGGCAGCATCAATCGCAGAGACAGAACGGCTTCGTCAAAGTGAAAACATATCTGTTTAAGGATGATGGTACGATTCCAAACAATCCTTATTTTCAAGTTTTAATTTATCCCGGTGTCTTTAAAGGAAGAGGCGGACAGATTGTGAACACATTCAAGAAAAACAATTGGGGAAATAATTGGGTCGACGGTGTTTTTCCTTATCATCATTTTCACAGTACGTCTCATGAAGTACTCGGAGTCATTTCAGGGCACGCGACATTAAAAATCGGCGAAGAAAAAGGTAAGGAACTCAAGGTATCGGCCGGTAATGTGCTTGTTCTTCCAGCGGGAACAGGGCACAAACGGCTTTCGGCAAGCAATGACTTTTCAATCGCCGGCGGATACCCGAACGGGCAAGATTACGACACACAAACAAAAGAAACGCCCGCATTTAAGAAAAATATCAGCAAAGTAGGAAAACCGGCACAGGACCCTGTATATGGAGATCGGGGATCGCTTCTTACAATCTGGAGGAACAAATAAACTTTTCAGAAGAAATGAAGCCGATTGAAAAGACGCGAACGATAGCTCTGAAAAGCGGATGTATGCGCAATCGAACGTTTTTCCATCAATTGACTGAATTTTAATTGTTTATAGCGCAGCTGCTTAGTCAAACGGTCACGTTCCTTATCATCCTCGCAGCACTGAAGCAGGTCATTGAGCGTGACCATATCCTTTTTAATTTGCAGTTCTTCAGGAAGCATACCTGCATTCTTCAGCACTTTGTATCCGGCACGCAGATCCTTCGGTACTGCCGACAGATCTTCCAGTACAAGCGGCTTTCCTTTTCCCGGAAGGTGATCGAATGCACCTGATTTTAAACCTTCCTGAATTTTTTCTTCAGCCATGATTTCGATAATGCCCATAGTGAACACGCCCCTTTTTAGGTATTCTGTGTCTTACTTTGATGATCAGACTCGGAAAAAAGCAACGATAACGATTTTTTTGCCGGACCGTCGAGCACTTCTCCATTGGCTTTGAAGCGCGAGCCGTGGCAGGGGCAATCCCATGTCCGCTCGTCTTGATTCCAGTTTACTTCGCAGCCCATGTGCGGGCAAGTCGCATCGACTACAGTTAAATTCCCGTCCTTGTCGCGATACGCACCCACTTTGCGCCCATGAAGTGAAGCGACTATCCCGCAATCCCGCTGCAAGTGACCGTCAAGCGGTTCGGGCTTGCTGAGCTTTCCTTTGATCAGCTGCCCGGCGGTTTTCATATTTTCAACGAGGAAGCTGGCAAGCATGGGTGCTGCTTCAAATCGGGAAGGGCTGAACAGTTCAGCATACGGATTTGCACGTTCCAAAACCAAATCAGTCATAAGCTGGGCAGCTAGCGTACCTGTAGTCATGCCCCATTTATGAAAACCTGCAGCAACCAAAACACGCGGATTATTCTTTGCAAGTCTTCCTATATAAGGAACCTGATCCAAGGTCGTGAAATCTTGAGCAGACCAGTGCGCTGCCGCCTTATGCAAACCAAAATGTGTGTATGCAAAATCAGCTAAGTGCTGGTAATGAGCGTCAATCGATTCACCGCGCCCTGTTTTGTGATTTTCACCACCGATTAAAAGGTAGTTCTTGTGATTAAGTCGTAAGCCGCGAATGGAACGCTTCGGAGTCCCCGCACTAATGTACATTCCTTCAGGAGGATCGCCGGCTGTCTTGCAGGCAATCAAGTAGGAGCGTTCCGGAAACATACGCGAAAAATAAAAACGGTTATCGTAAAAAGGAAAATGGGAACAGATCAGCACATGCTGACATCGAATTCTGAACCCTTGCTGAGTTATTACAAACGATTCCGATTTCTGATCTTGCACGTCTGTTGCTAATGTTTTCTCAAAAATCGACACGTTCATTTTCACAAGATCCGCGAGCAATTCGTGCAGATACATCAGCGGATGAAATTGCGCCTGTCCGGGCATGATGAGCGCGTTTTTTATTTCTATGGGCAGATCAATTGAATGCGTTATTGATCCCAAAATTCCAAGCCGTTCGTATGCTTCCTTTTCTTTCTCAACTTGTTTTTCTTCCTGCTCAGTTGTCGCGTAAACGACTGCTGGCTGAATTTCATAATTGCATTGAAGATCCTGATCATTCACGTGCTTTCCGATCCAGTGAAGCGCCTCTTTATTGGCCTGATAATAAAGAGCGGCCTTTTCCTCGCCAATTGAGTGAATGAGACGATCATAAATCAAGCCATGCTGTGCCGTAATTTTCGCAGTCGTATTGCCGCTCGTACCTCCGGAAATGCGGTCGGCATCGATCAACATGACCGAAACACCGCTTTTTGCAAGCATATACGCTGCTGTAATTCCCGTAATACCTGCACCGACAATCAGCGTGTTTGTTATCTTATTTTCTTTCAATGGGCTGAATGCTGGCAGATGAACCGTATCCCGCCACAAAGATGAGGTGCCGTCTGAAAAGTTTATGTTCTGCTGCTCCATGCGGATTATCTACCCTTCGCTCTTTCTGCTGACTATCTCAATTCTTCAAAGGACAGTGTTTCCCAAACGCAAAAAAATATGCACTATAGGCTATAAATAAAAAGCGATTCGCCGAGTGAGACTTGGACGGATCGCTTTTTATTCTTTAATATTCATTTCAGACTGAAATCTCCGGAATTTGTTCTCACTTTGATTTTATATTCGCCGTCTCCTTTTTGTCCGATGATGCGTTTTTCTGTTTTTTCTTTATAGAGAAATCCTTTCAGATCAACAGTACCTTCTCCTGATCCGCCGTAATAATTCACGGATACAGACTCTGGCTCCTCGGTAAAATGAAGAGCAACATTACCGCTTCCTGTCTGCGCGTCAATAGATCCGGAAATTTTATCGTTTCTAATCGTGATGTCTCCGGAATTTGCGTTCGCCGTCAAAGATCCTCTAAACTGCTGAACATCAATAGTTCCGGACCCGGTTTCAAGAATCAACGATTTAGTTTCCGTCTCAGACACATTAAGATCACCGCTATTTGCTTTAATCGAAGCTTCGTCCCGTGCTTGATTGTCCCGTAAATCAACATCCCCGCTCGATGTCTCAATATCAAAACGCCCACTGGACTGATTATGCTCAGCAGTAATCGTTCCGGATCTGGTAGTCAGCGACAGCTGATCCGCCTGCAGATTCTGAGCCGTTAAATCTCCGGATCGGGTGATGACAGCAATTCGATTATATTGCCGTTCCGGAACCTCGATGACCAGCTTTGACCAGCCGATCGTAAAGGTGAAAAACGATTGATTCCGCTCTGCGGTCACACGAACCGTATCGCCTTTCTTGTTAATCGCCAGTTTAACCCCCTGGATCATCTGCTTATTGCCCCAGCCCTTCACCTCGGCTGACAATTGATCACGATTTGTTTTCTTTATTTCAACATCCAGCGATGATGCTTCTACATTTATTTTCTTTATTTCATTGACCGATGCGGTTTTTGTTTGTGTATCAGCTCTATTCGTTTGGAAAAGATCCGTTGTTTTAAAAACAATCAGCCCTCCAATAGCGCCGATAAGAATGAGTGCCAAGGCAACATAAATAATTTTTTTCATGATCGCTTCCTCCCTGTAATGAGATCGATATTAAAACGGACATAACCGGCACATACATACCAAAGAAATTTTCCACTGTAGATTAATGCGATACTGAGTAGTAAGCCTATGCCGCAGCAAGCCAGCGATACGAAAAAGGTAAATAGAAAAGCATCAAACCCCGACTGAAAAAATGATAAAAAAGAAAGCAGTGGACTGATCACCATGCTGACCGCACCAAACCATAAACCAATATACCCGAAGAAAATACCGAAAGCAGGTCCCGCAACCACAACCAGATTAAAAAAAATCAGGACTATAGCGAGCAGCAGTGAACGCGTCGCAGATGGCACCGTCTCCTGTCTCACCGGGTTTGTGGCATAATAATCGGCAAGTTCCGCGCTAGCAATATCTTGAGGATCACCGAGTTCTTGAATGATTTCTTCTTCTGTTTTCCCTTTATTAAATCCAATCGTAAAATGCTCTTCAAAATCCGCTAAAATTTCGTCACGTTCTTTTTTAGGGAGTTCTCTTAGCAAGTGGTTCAGTTTATGAAAAAAGTCATTCTTCACCATGTCCCGCTCCCTCCTTAATAAATTGATCAACCGCTTTAGAAAATTGTTTCCACTCGTTAATTAATGCATTCATATACTGCTCCCCTTCTGCTGTAATGGAGTAATACTTTCTTGGCGGTCCCTCGGTTGATTCACCAAGATACGTTGACAAATAGCCTTCCTTCGTTAGACGGCGAAGCAGCGGATAAAGTGTCCCTTCAGCCACTTCAATTTTTTCTGAAATGTTCTGAGCAAGTTCGTAGCCATACTGGTCTTTACCATCGATAAGCACAAGCACACAAAGCTCCAGAACCCCTTTTTTAAATTGAACATTCAAATGATTCATCCTTTCTCCAGTAATATCTATTGTTCACTAATGGTTATTGTTCAATAGAATGGTATAAAATGGATACAGTTAAAAACATAAATACCCTGTATAGTATAATGCACACTACTGACTAATGCAACATAGTTGAAGAAAAAAATCCGGCCTCATTCATAACGGCCGGATCTTTAGTGTTACTTATTTTCCATTTTGATTGTTTATCTCAATCGGAAGTCGCCTGACCTTGTCCGAACCTTGATTTTGTATTTTCCCTCTCCTTTTTTACCAATAATGCAATGATCACTTTTTTCTTCATAAAGCATGTCTTTAAGGTGCACAGAACCATCACCTGAAGAGCCTTGGTAATAAACGGAAACAGAGTCAGGCTCGCCGCCTAATGCGATCATGACATCACCGCTGCTTGTTTCCAAGTTCAAATCACCGACCAGTTCGTCGCTAGTCAAGTCAATATCACCGGATCTCGCTGAGGCATCTAGATTGCCGCGATAATCGGTTACCGTAATGTCACCGGAATGCGTCAGCAGTCTCATCTCATCTGCAGACGATCGGATCAGGCGGACATCACCGCTCGACGTATTCGCATTCAGCTTTCCCTTTACATGTGTATCACGCATCGTTAGATCGCCGCTTGAAGTCGCAGCGCTTACCTGCTGATTTGCCACGCAATGTGTCAGCCAATATCACCGGAATGGCATGAGAGATTCATCCGGCCCGTTACAAGTTCAGACACCTTATGTCGCTTGATTGTCCGTCAATCGCAATACGGTCATAGAGTCGTGTGGGCAACTCGATCACGACTTTTACACTCGAAAATGTAAGCGCCTTGATTTGAGTCAGCCAATCGTTTCTGTTCCGGATAATACGCATCTCTAATCTTTGATCCTTTTTATTCATCACCAACGCAACGGGATTTGTTTGTTCGTCACGATCCCCCGTCCAAACCTGCGCTTTCAGAAGCGTCTCTTCCGTCTGAATCAGTTCAACATCCGTTGATGAGGTGTTGACGATCAACTCATCAATTCCATCCATAGCAACCGTTTCTTCTAATATATTCCTCATGCTGATCACGCCTTTCGATACGACTAAATCTTAGATGCCTTTACTTTAATCGTTAATCCAGGTGACGTGATCCGTCGCAGGTCGGAATTTAATACGTGCCGCAGTCCGGATCTTACACTATATCTGATTCATCATTTGGAAAAATGATGCCGCTCTGCTTCCGCGCCGAACTCATCGTTTTCACGACCATCCGGCTGAGCTTACGTAAGCGCAGATATTCATCTTTATTATCTTGCTCCAGTATATCTGCAAAATTGCGGATTTCGTAGATTTTGTCGTCATCTTCAAAGTGTTCCGCAATCGGATGTACCACCTTCTCATGAGCATCAATCCATTCGAGTCGCGCGATATCCGATGAATTATTGATCCGAAACGTTCCTTTTTCACCATGAATTTCCGATGGTGCATCAGAATGAGCGATCTTTGAACAAAGGATCGTACAGATAAATTGCGGATAGACGAGAACCAAGGTTCCTCCGCCATCGATTCCATTAGATAATTTAACTGGATAATAAACGGAATGCTCTGGTTCGCCAAATAGAGCAATGGCCACATACGTCGGATAAACACCAATATCCTGCAGAGCGCCCGCTGCAAACTTTGGAGAAAAAATATTTGTTATTTCTCCGTTCAAAAATTTATCATAGCGCGAGGAATACTGAATAAGCTGCAGAGAGGCGGAACGAAGCTGCCCCGCTCGCGGCAGTACCTGCTGCAATTTTTTAAAAACCGGTGTCTGAATATTGCGGATCGCTTCGAATAAATACACATGATGCTCGTCCGCAATTCTGACCGCTTCATCAAATTCTTTCAAATTAGCAAAAATCGGTTTTTCACAAATGACATGTTTTCCGCCCCGCAGAAGAATCACCACTTGCTGAAAATGCAAACCGTTCGGGGACGCGCAATAAATGACGTCCACATCTTTGCTTGCAGCCAGCTGTTCCAATGTTGTAAACCACAGACTTCCACCGAACGCTTCTGAAAACTGCTTCGCCTTTTCCCCCGATCTGGAATAGGCACCAATGTAATCGAACCTGCCCGTCTTTTTAACCGCTTTTACAAATTGCTGCGTAATGCTGCTTGTTCCTATAGTGGCGAGTTTCATTGTCTTCCCCCTGCCTCATCAATTTAATACACTAATTATACCGATCAATGGATCATTTTGATAGCCCTTACATTGATAATCCCACAAATATATAAATTTCCCCACAAACTTCATATGCATGTGCAAATTAAAGTATAAGTAATGATGCAGAGATAACGAAAACACAATTCGGAGGACGAATTTATGATGAACGGACTTGATCAAGTCAAACAACAGCCTTTTATTTTGGGGTTTATCTTATTATATGTACTCCCGCCTATCGGAATGGCTTGGTTTGTCGGCTGCGCCGTCCTGGAATGGCGCAGTCAGATTATGAAAAAACATGCACTGCCTACCGATTTGATCAGCCTTTTGCTTGCCTTGATGGCTATGGCGTCGATCGGTTCTGTACTGATTAACTGGCAAATTACTGATCTGCTCTCCACGCTCATTCTGATTGGATACCTTGGAATCTACGTGTATTGGCTACGTCATCCCGAACATCTTCATATAAGGCAATTTGTGTGGATCACGATTTGGGGCGGCGTTTATATTTTCTTTTCGGAACGTGTACTGAATCTGATTCCTCATGATTCCATTATAGGAACAGCAGTATCCTTCCTGACCGGGCACTTTTTATTCGGCTATAGGGGGATGCCGCGTTTATACGGATCAACATTTAATCCGAACTATGCCTGTTACCTGTTAATACTCGCACTCGCTTTTCTATCTGTTGAACTGCTGCGAGCAATACAGATAAAGAACAAGCAAATTATTATTCTGTCACTTTTGATTCTTCCGATTCTTGATCTAGGTATCTATCAAACAGGATCCAGAGCCGGATTCGTCATAATGTTTCTGATTCACCTTCTATTCATTTACAAATTAAGTATACGGTTGTTCCTGCCAATTGCTGCATTAGTTGCAATCAGTGCCCCATTTCTCTATCAATTGATGCCGCGATCAGACGGAACCGAATCATCGATGACGAAACGGATTGAAATTTGGGGGAACAGCTGGCACATTTTTACGGAAAATCCGTTTTTTGGTGCCACTACTTTTGGCTTTGGCAGAGACTATGCAGCGCTTAACGGCGAAATGATTCCGCATGCCCACGATCTGTTTTTGTCAGTTCTTTCTTCATCGGGCATATTCTGCGGCCTGTTTTTTCTCGCTGCCATTGTCATTAATACGGTCCAGCTGTTCAAGGCGCAGAGAATGAGCGCAAAAAACAATTACTCAGCAGCACTGTTTCTCTTTTCATTGCCGACCATCATTCTGTATGGTATTATGGACTTCACCTTGTCCTCGCCTCAAGTCATGATCATTGTCCTTGTGCTGCTTTCCTACTGGGTAAGATATTCAGCACGCATGAATCAATTCGCGCGCCTGCACAAGACAATGAGACTGGTTCTAGGCAATAGGGTTCGTTTTGGAGACAGGCGGCAAAAACCTGCGATACTGCAAACCTTTAAAGGAGCATCTGGCAGGTAAGAACAATTAATGATATGATAACGATGATCTTTTTTGGTGGGCACCTTGATTCGAGGTGCCCACCTTTAAAATGAAAGGGTGAAGAGATTGGTTGAAAAAATAGCATTTATCGGTTCCGGTGAATTAGCGGAATCTTTATTAAAAGGCTTTCTGAATAAAAAATTCGTTGCAGCAGATCAGGTCTGGATGAACAATCACTCAAACAAGGATCGTCTTGCGGTACTTGAACACGCGTTTCACGTCCACACGACTCAGAATAAAGAATTGGCGCTGAAAAATGCAGAGATTATTATCTTTGCATTCAGACCCGCAGACACAAAGAGCGCAGTGGAGGAAATGAAATCCTATTTGCGTCCGGAACAGCTGGTTATTTCATTAATGGTGGGCGTCCCAACCGCATTCATTCAATCAGCGTCTGGCATTGATCTCCCAATTGTTCGAGCAATGCCGAATACATCCGCATCCATAGGACTGTCGGCAACCGGAATAGCTGCCGGCTCTTTTGTAACAGACGCGCAGCTCAAGCTTGCCAAGCAGCTGTTCGAAACCGTCGGTACCGTTACCGTCGTCAAGGAAAGCCAGATCGATGTCATCGCCGGGCTGGCAGGAAGCGGTCCAGCTTATTTATACTACCTCGCTCAGGCAATGCAGGAGGCGGGCGCGCGTGAAGGAGTCCCTGAAGCATCCTCGGCACAGCTTGTCATGCAGACATTGCTCGGCGCATCACATTTGCTGAATCAATCCGGAAAATCAGCCTCTGATCTGTTGAAGGCTGTTGCAACTCCCGGAGGAACAACTCAAGCAGGTATCGACACGCTGGACAAACAAGCAGTCAGACAAGCTGTCATTGACTGCATTCATCAGGCAATTGTACGTGCCAAAGAAATGAGCACACCTTTTACGAAATAATTTCTGTCAGATCTTGCAACACGGATGTATTGAAGAATGATTAAAGCAAAAAAGAATGTCAGATTTAATGACATATATTATTGAATGATGGTCAAATGGTGCTATTATGTTCTTGTAAGCTTTAACACACCTTCTGTTGCAGTTAACCTTAAGTTAAGATGTTTGATCTTGATTTAGGAAACCATCATTTACTCGTTTTGCGATGAGATGCTGACCGGCATTCTTGTCGCATATTTTTTTGTCTTCAGCTTTGAATGACACGAAATCCGCTCGTTTTCTGTGGATGATCTGCCATTTTAACTTTGCAGATTATAGATTTTGTCTGGTCAGCATCAACACGTCACAAATCATGACACGTCTAAGCATTCTTTATCGCTTAGCAATATTCCGTTATAATAAAATGATTAAATCATTCAATAACAGACTGCTGTTTTGCCATGAAATTTTTTACATACCGCATCGAATCATTGATCGGCCGGCACGGCAATCCATTCGACTGCGAATAATGAATTACAGGGAACGCCGTATAAAAAGAAGAGGGGCAGTATCATGGATTTAAGTACTGGATTCAAGATTTTCATCAGCTGTATTTGTGTGGGCTTGACTGCTTTATTATTACCTGATTACAAAGCAAGCGCCCAGACCGAACAGCAGCTCTTTTATACTTCCTTCGAGAACGGCAATCCGGTATTGGCATGGAAGAATATGCCTGAAAACGAGAAAAACGGCAAACAATTAACCCATGGCGTCAAAGCGCCGGGCGGCAACGGCAAAACAATGGCTACCTACACCTCGCGCGGACCGAGCGATTTATACAATGCTCCCAAAAGGTTAGGGTGGACAGGCCGTAACGTTCTTACTTATGCAGGAAAAACGGCTAATACACGAAACAGCTACGCTTACAATAAGCTGTACCGCGTACATATTCCGGTCGCAAAGGATACGCAACTTTCTTATCTCGTTGCTCCCGAAGCAACAAAGAAGGATCCTACCGCGCAGACAGCCGGTTATGTATCCATCGATCTTAAGTTTTCGGATGGAAGCTATCTTCATCAACTGAACGCAGTGGATCAGAATGGCGTACGAATAACGCCAGAGGCACAGGGAAAATCCGGAACGCTGCTCATGAATCAATGGAATCAAAAATCAATTTTGCTCGGTAAAGCGGCAAAAGGAAAAACGATTGTCCGCATACTGCTCGCTTTTAAAGCGTCTCAGGCAAACAGCACCTTCCAAGGAGCAATCGACGACCTTCTCATAAGCAACAGCTCTGCGATATCTGCTGCTAAAGTGCAGCCGGTTGATCAAGTAAACATACTCCGCGGCACGGCCTCTGGGGCACAGTTTGTCCGCGGTGATACGGTGCCGGCGATTGGCGTACCCAATGGATTCAACTATTGGTCACCGGCACTGAACAGCAGTGCAAAGAAACAGATTTATCCATATAGTAAAAACAACGACCCGGACAATTTGCCTGAACTTCAGTCCTTTTCGCTCAGCCAATCTGCAAATGATCAGAACGGCATTCGGCAAACTCTGCAAGTGATGCCTTCAAGCTTTTCCGGTACGCCCAGCGCCAGTCGGCTCGGCAGAGGCAAAGCGTTCAAGCGATCGGACGAATCGGCAAGTCCCTATCGGTATGCGGTCACATTCACTGACGGCATGCGTGCCGAACTTGCCGCGACCAGCCGCGCAGCAATCATGCGCTACACCTTTACCGGCAAACAGGGCAGCCTGATCTTTGACAACTTAGACCGTTACGGCAACCTGACACTTCATCCAAAGACCCAATCGCTTGAAGGCTACTCTGACATCAAAAACAAGAAAACCGGCAGTATGAACAGAATGTTCTTTTATGCAACTGTGGATCGACCGGTGGTCAATGCACAGCATTTATCCGGGGAAGATCGCGATCGCGTGACCGCATACTTCAGATTTGATACGTCAAAGAAGCGAACAGTTACATTAAAAGTGGGTAGTTCTTTAATCAGCACGGAGCAAGCGAAGAAAAACCTGAATCAGGAAATCAGCAAGAAGGCCTCCATCAAAGACATTGCGGACAAGGCAAAAAAAGAATGGAATGAACGACTCAGCCGCATTACCGTTGAGGGTGCGGTAAACGATCAGCAATCGACACTATACTCGAATCTTTACCGCCTTTATCAATCACCCAATGAGAAATCTGAGAATGTCGGCACAAAGAAAAAACCTAAGTATCGCTATGCAGACTTGAGTGTGCCTGCTTCCGCTGCAAACACAGCTAATCACACGGGTGCGCCAATTAAAAAAGGACGTATTTATGGAAACAGTGCGTTCGCCTATAGCACGCAGACCGTCTGGCCGGCCTATGCACTTCTTGAACCTAAGCTGACCGGTCGTTTCATTAACGGTTTTTTAACGGTTTATAAAAACGGTGGCCGTTTCGACACCGACGCAGGCACCGCCTTTGCTGATGCCATAGCAAAAGGAGTTCCCGGAGTTAATACATCGCTCCTGTACACAGCCATGCTGCATGCCGCTTCCGTACCTCAGGATGAGCAAGAGCAATTGTTGATTGGCTATACCCCGTCCGTTCAAAAAAACAGTGTCGGTCAGACATTGAACCGATCAATCAACAATTTTGCCTTAGGTAATCTGGGAAGAACTTTAGCAGAAAAGAAGGCTGATAGTTCTTCTCTTTCAGATGACAGCCGCTACTACTTGAGTCAGTCACAAAATTATCTTCAGCTCTTCAATCGTTCAGCGAATTCCTTCACACCGCGAAAAGCAAACGGAAAATGGGACACCGGAGCATCGGGGAGCAGCAAGTTACGTAATAAAACTGCAGAGGACTTGGCAAACGCTTTTAACGTTTCCCAGGATGGTCAAGGTTTAATTAATTTGTATGGGGGAAAGGCTGAATTGATCGAAGGGCTTGATCGATACCTCAGCACGGAACCTGCTGCCCAATCGATCAAGAAGCAGGCAGAAGCCCGGCTCGCATTGAGCGGACACTTGGGCCTGTTCACACTGGACAAGAATTCATCACCTTCACTGCCTTACATGTATCTATTCGCTTCGGCTCCTTGGAAGACCCAGAACATGACCCGAACACTCTTGAACCGTTTCTACACCGGTGGCGCGATTGGCCAAGGCTATCTAGGCTCCGATGCCGGAGCGATGCTCTCAGGTTATTATTTCTTTGGGGCGGCAGGAATCTATCCACTTCAGAAAGGATCAGCAAATTATGTGATTGGTGCCCCCTATTTCAAGAAAATGACGCTGCACCTGGAAAGCGGAAAGGACCTGATTATCAGCGCCCCCAACGTCAGCAATAAAAACCAATATGTCCAAAGTGTCTCACTCAATGGCAAGCCGCTGCAAAAAACGACGCTATCGGCAAACGATTTGGCTAATGGCGGAACTCTGAATTTTGACATGGGCAGCGAACCATCCAGCTGGGGAACATCTACAGATGCTGCTCCGGAATCGCTCACCGCACAATCGACGAATGGTTCGTCTCTCTTTCCGAAGCCGTTGATTGATCTTACGGACAAGGCATCCATCAATCGGCAAAGTGAAGAGGGCAGTCTGACCAGTTTGGTTGACAGCAACTTGCAGACTTCCGTTAAATTTAATAAGGAGCATCCATCTGTTATTTTCCATTTTAAAACAGAGAATCGCAGGATTAAAATGTATACCTTAACTTCTTCGAACGGCCGGGATTCAAGCGATCCGGAAAACTGGACAATGTGGGGGTCAAATGATGGAACAACCTGGGATCTTCTTGATACAAGAACGAACCAGAAATTTAAGTGGCGTTCCATGACACGTGCATTCTCGATTAAAAATCCAAAGGCCTACTCTTATTATAGAATAAATGTAACGAAAAACAGCAATAGTCACCCGCTGTCGATCAGTGAACTTCAGCTGCTCGGCTATTCGGAGATACCTGATGGTTTTGAAACGATGCGCCGTGATATCATTCATCAGTTCGAATTGAAAAATCTGACCGAATCGGAAACGGCATCGCTTTCTAACGCGTTGAATGAGGCGCAGATGGCCTATATGGACGGAAATCTCTCATCATCCGTCTATTACATGCAAACCTATGTCCGGCTGATCAATTCATTTATTTATAAGGTTACCGCTCCTGAAAAAGTGCGCAGCAGCCTTTCAGCCGATGCACATGCAATGGTCAATTTATTATCCGATTGACCGCATAAGGCTCAGTAAAATGAAAGAATGCAGGGATATGATGTTCCGATCAATCAAAGTCCGAGATGTCATTGAAGCAGATCTGGCAATGCTTGTGTCAATTTACAATAGCATCATCCGGTCCGCAACACGTTTGGAATTAAAATTATACTTACTTTTATTTTTAGTCAAAACATACTGAATTTTCACCTTTTTGAACATTTCGGTTTTGAATATTGGAAAAAATTTTCAAAGATCATCGAATTGAACAGCATCAAATCATTGTGGGCAAGCGAATTATAGATTAAAGCGCCAATTAAAATGGAGTCGAACTTAAAGAAACCACAGTCCGCTATTTCTGATAGCCGGCTGCAAGTAAAAATTTCATAAAGTGGAACTGCACCGCTGACAGAAGATGCGTATCCATCATGTTAAAGAGAGTGCAGCTGAGCAGACTAAATTCGAATCAATGAGGGAACCGTGATGAACGGGAGTTAGACCGAGCTTATAACGATAGAACTCAAAGCCTAATGAAAAAACCGAACCGTGTAACGAATCAGCAAAACCGCTAAGGATGTTCGCTCTTTTTGAGCAATAAATCCAGATACTCCAACAGTATCGACTTTGTCACAGAGCAATGGCAGACTGCGTCTCGCACCGTCTGCCATTACTTTCAGCTTTTCGGTTCTTCACCGATGATTTTTACCTCTGTTTCCAAATTCACACCGAATTTCTTCTTGACGGTCTCCTGTACATGCCTAATAAGATGTATATAATCCGAAGCGGTACCATGATCAACATTAACCATGAATCCGGCATGCTTCGTCGACACTTCAACGCCGCCGATTCTTGTTCCTTGCAGACCACTGTCTTGAATCAGTTTTCCGGCAAAATAACCGGTCGGCCGTTTAAATACACTCCCGCATGACGGATACTCAAGCGGCTGCTTTAATTCACGTAATTCAGTCAATCGATCCATCTCTTGTTTTATTTCAACTGGATCTGCCTTTTTGAGCACAAAGGTTCCTTCAAGCGCCAAATAACCTTTTTGAGAAAATGCACTGTGCCGATAACCCATCTCAAGTTCGTTATCTTCCAGCCTTAAAATAGATCCACTTGCGTCGACAACAACTGCCGCATGCAGCACATCTGCGGTCTCTCCACCATAGGCACCGGCGTTCATATACAATGCACCTCCGACTGATCCTGGGATGCCGCAGGCAAATTCCAGGCCCGTAAGTGCATGTGCCAAAGCGAAACGAGAAACGTCAATAATCGACGCACCGCTTTGCGCAATAATTGTCTCACCTTCGCATTTCATTTGGTTCAGACATCCGCAGTAAACAACAATTCCTCTGATTCCGCCGTCCCGTATAATCAGATTGGATCCCCTTCCGAGGATCGTCAGCGGCACTTGATGCCTATTGGCATAAGCAACAATCTTTCCTACTTCTTCGTACGTTTGCGGAGTTACAAAAAGATCAGCCTTCCCGCCGGTGTGAGTAAACGTATAGGTACTTAACTTCTCATCTATTTTTACATGCTCTTCTTTTAACATCATATTCAGCAAATCAGAACGCACTTCTTGTTTATTCATCGCAATGACCATTCCTTCTCGGCTTTTTCGCCAGTTTCCTGCCTTATTATTTATGCCATTGCCCGGCAGGTATGTCAACCATCATTTGATTTTTGTGCGGCGAATTGCTACTAAAAAGCGGCATACGATCTGCGGTGAATCAGCGAGGGAGTCAAACAGAAGTCGGGCGAACTTATGATTCATCCGCCCGACGTTTAATCGGATAACATATTTTTTTGCTGCGTTCGCATCTGATGTTTGTTGAGATACATGTATTCATCAGCTTTCTCAATCAAATCCCCAATCGTTATGCCGTCATCAGGATAAAAGCTGATTCCGATGCTCAGTGACAGCCAAATATCATAACCGTCCTGAACAATATGTCTTTTTTTATTTACTTCAATACGTTCGGCAATCGCCTGATAATCGCGAACGGTTCGAATGTCAGGGAGCAGAACCAAAAATTCATCGCCGCCATATCTGCAGACGATATCATTTTTACGTGTTGATTCCGTCAGCAGACTTGCCACGCGCGTCATGACTTTATCACCTGTGTTATGGCCATAGGTATCATTAATTAGTTTGAATTCATTAACATCGACAAACATCAGACCGAGCATTGTACCATGATCTCGCGCCATACTTAGATATTTGTCTGCGAACTTGTCGAACAATGCCCGATTGGCCACACCCGTCAGTTTGTCATAATAGGCGAGTTTTTCAATAACCTTCTCTTTTTGCTTCAACTGATTGTTTAAATGGGAAAGTTGACTGACGTAATCCCTTAATTGACTGATTCTCTGAAACTGATTCGTGACATCAATAAATTCAAGGAGAAGATTGCTTCGGCCTTCCAGCAACACACGATTCATTTTCAGATTTACCCGATGATCCGGATTGACTAATTTCCGATGCATAGCCGCCGAAAAAAAGATCGGATTGCCCCTGGATATCAAACGCTCCACGGCACTATAAAAGAACGGACGTTCAAGTGCAGGAAGCACCTGATTTACTTTTTTCCCGAGAACCTCACTGCTTTTCTTACCTGACAATCGCTCCATAAAGGGATTCCAGTAGGTAATCTCGAGGTCCTCTGTAATCATGATGATTCCCTCATTTATGCAGTTAAGAATACCAGGAATAATAGAATCCATAATCACTCATCTTCCGTTATACAATTTATCGATCTTATTCAGAATATCGTCAAGAGAATTCAACGTCATATTAATAACAATCGCTCCGCCAATTTCAGTCCCTTCGATGTCAAAAGCTAGAAACATCATAAGTACAAGCCGATAATCTTCGCAATCAACAAAATGCTCCGCATTTGCATCATTTAATACATCGATGTCGGGCAAGGTATACTCAACCGGTATGTTTACCGCATTGCTCAGCTCGCCGATAATTGAGTTAATGACAATATTGCCGATTTCTTTGATTGTATCAAAATCAATATCCGTGAATTCCAGACTATCCTCAAATTCATCACGCGTTTCATGAAGGCAGAGATCAATAAAATGATGCATTTTATCCGCTGGAAAGAGCAGGCTGACTTTGCCTTCCAGCTGGCTGTTAAACGAAATGGAGGAAACCATGACCGCCCCCTCCGCGACATTCTGCAAATACTTGTTAAGTTCAATCTTCCCCTTAGCAGCGTCCAAAATACGGACATTGGGAATTGTCAATCCGATTCGTTTATCAATGATATCCGAAAGTGTACTCGCCGCTTGACCCACGCCGACATTAAATAATTCAGTTAGGATATCTTCTCTGCTTATATTATCGGCCACGGCTACCCGTCCCTATGATGTCGCAGATCTCTTTCGCCTTTTTTTCATCTAAAGGTTTATTAATAAAAGAGAGCACACCCATTTTTTCGACAACATCACGCACTCGATTCTGAACATCAGCAGACAAAACAATGACATTGGCCTCACGATCAATTTGCTTTGCTTTTTCAATCAAATCCTGTCCACGCAATTTCGGCATTAACAGATCGACAATCATGAAATCAGGATGAACCTCCGAAAATTTCTCAAGACCTTCCTGCCCGTCATTTGCAAAAAGAAACTCTATATTTTCTAGGTATTGGTTTAAAAGGGAATATGTAATTTTCTGTGAAAATTTCGAGTCATCTACAATAAGTACTTTTGTCAAAAATACCCACCCTCTCTCTGTTGATCACTGATTACCGCATCAATAAAAGAACTGTGCAAACAACCCATCATTTTAATAAGCAATAATAACCAGGTCTTTTTACCTTTGAAAATGTCAAAAAAAATATGCCTTTATTTTTATTATAAGTAGATACAGAGAAAAGACAAGAATAATAATGCTCAAAAATCTGTTCATTTTTTCTTTTAATCAACTCAAAACGCAAATCATTCAATAAAAAGATGTGTCTTTAGTCTTCAATAACTCACATGCCAAAAATCAATTTTGCAGTCTATTCCTTGTCATATGCATCTTCCTTTTCTAGCTCCTGGCGCGCTTTCCTGCTAAGCGAAGACAATACAAGCATATGCGCCTGATCTAGCATCGTTTTCAGTACATGCTCAGGAACATCCGCTTCAAGATACAGTGAATTCCAATGCGCCTTGTTCATATAATACCCTGGAACGATTGCATCATATTCTTCCCGCAGATGTGCACCAAACTGAGGTAACAATTTAACCGTAATTATTGGGCGGCCGTTTTTATCCCCGCCGCGCATCGCAAACAATTTCCCGCGAATCATATATCTAGTCGCCTTGCCATTCTCCTTTATAATCACATTCTGCTCCGATTTTTGCTAAACAATAATCATCGATCCATCCGATATTCATTATTCCCCCCCCTTTCAGTAAATAAAGTACTGTTCTTTGTTATATCAATTGGTCACTATGCGTTTCATAAAACTCCGCATCGTAAAAAGGTGACAGTCATACGACTGCCACCTACTAATATTTAAATTCACTTATTTTTGATTACACGCCTGATGGTAAGTTTGCAGCACTCGTTTATTTTCAAGGATCATAACACCCTGCTTATTTACTGCCTCAGCGATGAGTGCCAGTTCCTGTCGCATTGCACTTGAAAGGAAACCGGTTTCAATGTTCTTTTTGATCACATAATATAATTCTGTTAAATAAGTCGTTGAATACTGATCATATGAACTCATATTATTTCCCCCACTTATTATCATTACCCATTACGTGACGCCCAATTCCGAATAAGCAATTCTTTTTCTTTTACCAAATTGTTCTTTTTCTCTGCGTACTGACCTACTCTTATATTTCTCCCCTAAAAACAATATACCCAATTCATTTTATTTTTGAATCCGTATTTTCCGCAATTATTTCAAATTATTTTTTTATTTTTTGAAGGAGATCAGTTTCAAAAGTCGAATTAACAATTATGTAAGGACAAAATTTGGAGGTGTATGACAGTGAATGAAAAATTGTGGGCGTTGGTACAGGAATTTGTCAATAAGTCGCAGGTAGGGAATGCAGAGTTGGCAGTTGCAGGCGCGAATCTGGATCCGGACGTGACCTCCGTTTTTACGAAGCATATGTACGAACTTGCTGAAACAAATAATCATCCGATTCAATGGGTTTAAGCAAGATGTCAGACTCAGACCGAGAATATAATAGAGATAAGATTAAAACTTTCTTGAAAGAATATTTATCCGAAGCAAAAACGAACAATAAAACACAAGTTCTTATTACTTCTCTTTTGCACCTAAAAGGGAAGATTTTTAATGTTAAATCAAGTTTCACTTGGGCAGAGTTCTATTATTGTACTGCCTCGCTTTTTGGTTCGACTGATAAACATAATGAATCCAAAATTGCCTGCTCTGCTGCCATTGAACTGCTCGTTCTGGCAACGGATATTCTTGATGATTTGGCAGATCAGGATTTCAATGGCGAGATTTTAACAAAACTCTCCGTTCCTCAGGCTGTAAGTCTATCCAGCCTGCTTTTGATGGAAGGATTACATATTATCACCCTCCATAAAAATTCTCATTTGCTAATAAATGTGATTGAGCAATTACGCGAAGCAGCGCAAGGACAGACCAAGGATTTATCCTTCTGCATCAGCAGAAATCATCTGCCTACTGAGAAAGAATATTTTGCACAGATCAGCCGTAAATCGGTATCACTGACCCGCTTAGTCTTTCATTTAAATGCTTCGTCTGAAGAGCTTCCATTTTGGAACAACGTTGCGGACTGCATTGGATTTTCCGGACAAATCAGTAATGACGCGCGCGATCTTTTCGACGACACGAAAAATGATCTTATCGATAAAAAAGCTACATTGCCTCTAATTAAAGCGATTGAGGCCGGCCAATCAAAGAATGACGATTGGCTTTTAAAGATACTGACAACAAAAAATTTAAGAGAAAACAGGGACTTACTGCCAGCCATTCGCGCATATGTCCAAAAAACCGGAGCAATTAAATATTGTGAGATTCTTACTGAAGTCTATTTAAACAAAGCCATTAAGCTATTAAAGAAAAAACAAGAGGCAAGTAGCAATAAAATTCAATATACAAACCTGATAAGATTCCTCGGAGATGATGATCATTAAATCAAAGCTAATTCCCTATTCATTATTTATGTTGTTTGTTTTACTCACTGCGTACTACTCATATTCATTCCTATTCCAAACGGATTTTAATAAAATTGAAGCGGACCCAGTTCCTCGTTTGGATCAACTCGTCATTCTTTTTTCAGTTGGTTTCTGTTTTGTTTGTAACGGTATCTATTGCTATAGATTAAAACCTCACTCAATTATTACCAAGCATTATTTCTATCTTATGTTTATAGCCGGCATAGCCATTATCTCTGCCATTCCTTCTGGCCTAAATAATGTGGTTGCGAATCGAATAGAGGTTGTCTCCGCATTGTTTACGCCAATTTTTCTTTTAAATTTTTTTCTTTTTTTCCCACCAACAGCAAAGCCACAAATTTTTCATTTTTTATATAATGTTTTAAGAAATATACTCTTTGTTTTTTCGTTAATCTACGTCATTATAACATTTTTTTTTCGTGAATTTCATAGTACAATTACTGATTTATCTCGATATTTAATTATTATATTTATTGTTGTATCACTAATTATTTGCTTCTTAATAATTGAATTACTGCTTAAATCAAATTCTGATAAAGTCAAAAATCAGCTCTATATTCTGATTGGATCTTTCTGTCTTTCTTTTCTTCCATTTCTTTTCTTGAATCTTATTCCTTATATTTTATTCAATATCCGTAACCAAATTCCTTTCTATTATAGTCTGATCAGTGTCATCGTTTTTCCAATTTCAGTGACCTATATGCTGACGCGCCAGGAGATCATTGATGTACGCATCAAATTCATGACCCTTCTTTCGAAAACGGGCATCATTCTTCTGTCCTTGATTTTAACAAATAATCTACTATTTCTATTTTTTCAGGATCACTTGGATCTATTTTTTCGCATCAATCTGTTAATATCTGCTGCTATCATCGTTTTCATTGGATTTAACCATTTTTTCGGTTCACGTTCCTATCGCCGCAGATTTGACAAAGCTCAGGAAATTAAAAGAGAAACGCACCGGATCATGCAGCAGGTTTTAAATGGACAGCATCTGACCTCCTGCGCGCGACTTATTGTTAATCTCATTCAGCAAACAGTCGATATCAATGGTGCCTGCCTCGTGTGGAAGCAAAATCGAATTCCAAGAATTTACTATCAAACCGGAATCTTTTCAGACGGATCGTTGGCACTTGAAATCTTGAACAGTCTAAACTCAGATACCAAAGAGACGATCCAAAAAAAGAGGGAGGTAACCGTTCTTGCGCTATCGGATCAGGAAAAAATTAAAGGATGGGTCTTCCTTGGTCAGAAAAAGAATGGAACACGATTTGAAAAAAATGAATATACGCTGATTGACGCTATTTGTTCCGATGCCCTTGACCTGTTAAACAGCTCCGAAGTACTTTCACAGATGGACACCGAACTGGAGAAAACAAGAAGTCAGTCATATTCCCATGAGCATTTTAATCAATTGCTTATGAATTCTATTGACGAAAGCAGACGAGATTTATCGATTTTTCTGCACGACGAGATTCTTCAAAATGTTATACTATTAGAAAATAGAATTGATGGCTTACATCATTCACACAAAATCGATCAGTCCGCTTACAGCGTCATCAAAGAATCACTCTTGAACACCATTTATGAAATCAGAGAAAAGTCGCGTGAATTACATCCTTTCATTGTTGAAGATCTCGGGTTGCAGCAGAGTGTTCAATCGCTGAAAAAGAAATTGCAAAACAACTATAATGTCATTGTTGATACGAGTTTTGATCTCGGAATGAAAATTATTCCGAGGCAGATTGAGCTTGCGGCCTTCCGCATGATTAAAGAACTGCTCAATAACTCGATCAAATACGCGTCAGTTCCTGTTGTTTCAGTTTCCTTAAAGTGCGCCGATCATTACCTGCTGATCAGGGTGAGCGATCAGGGCAGAGGATTCGATTTGAACGACACATTAAGTACGGCCTCCGGTCATATCGGACTGCTCTCGGTGCAAAAAAGTGTCGATTTGCTGCACGGACTTTTCGACATTCAGACATCACTTGGAAATGGTACAACAATCAACATTACACTGCCCCTAGATTGGAATGATGAACGTGACAATCAACATCATCTTAGTGGATGACCATCTGCTTATGCTTATGGGTCTCAAGGAACTTCTTGAGAAGGAGCCGGATTTTCACGTAGTTGACACGCTGTCTGATCCGATCAACCTAGAAGCAATTATTAACACAAAACCCACTGATGTTCTTGTACTTGATGTACGTCTTAAGAACACGAATGGTATTGAAATTACCAGACATATAAGAAAGGGGCACGCTTCGATTAAGATCGTTATTCTCTCCGGCTATCAGTATGACGAGTATATTGAAGCGGCAAAACAGGCAGGTGCCGATGCCTATGTCACAAAAGAAGAATCGAATTCACGACTTGCAAAGGTCATTCGTCAGGTATGCAACGGAGAAAAGGTGTTTCCCATCCTAAAGCCGGAGGTTCCGGGCGAATCCTTAACTCCTAAAGAGCTTGATATTTTAAAATTAATTGCTGAAGATATGACAACAAATGAGATCAGTCAAAAATTATCAATCAGCAAGCGAACCGTTGAATACCATATCTCATCCATTATCCAAAAATTAGGCGCTGATTCTCGTGTTGGCGCCGTTGTTAATGCGATTAAAAAAGGACTGCTCAACCTTTAAGCAGTCCCCTCAATTTAAATTCCGATCACGTATCCAGTAAATAGTGCAGCATCTTCTGCGGATTCGCCAAGAAATGGCTCATCACAATATAGTGTTCCGTATCCTCGTAACGAGTCTTCTTAATGCCTCCGTCTGACATGACGTAAATATCCGCATTGGGAAAAGCCATCAACATAGGTGAATGAGTGGCAATGATGAGTTGTGATTGCTGATTCACTAACTCCTTCATTCTTACCAGCATCGTCATCAGCTTTGTTGGAGATAAAGCCGCTTCAGGCTCATCGAGAATATAGACGCCGTCTCCGCGAAACCGATGCAGCATGAGTGACAGAAAGCTTTCTCCATGCGATTGCTTATGTAACGATTGCCCACCATATTGTTGCAAGAAAACCGGATCACCTATTTCATCAATATTCGATGCAAGATTGTAAAAACTCTCTGCTCTCAGAAAAAAACCGTCCTTAGGATGATCCGCGCCTCTTATGACACGCATGGCTTTAAATAAATCCGAGTGTGTATCGCTGGTTGAAAACGAGAAATTCCTCGATCCGCCCTCAGGATTAAAACCAAAATTAACAGCCAATGCTTCCAAGACCGTCGACTTTCCCGACCCGTTTTCCCCCACAAAAAAGGTAACCGGGCAATGCAACGTAAAATCATAAAGATGACGCAGAGCTGAAATAGTCGAAAGGTAGCTTTCCTCATATTCCGGCGCATGATGGTCGATACGAAATCCTCTGATATAAAGTCTGCCAGCCATTCGATCCCTTCTCCCCAAGCTTATTTCTTTATCTCCATTACAGTCTCTGTTCCCCGTCATTTGAGGTTAAAATTCGGTACAGCTCCGGTCTGCGATCACGGAAAATGCCCCATTCAAATCGCTGCTCCTGAAGCTTGTCTAAATCAAATTCAGCGACTAAGGTCGTTTCGTTTGTACGATCTGCTTCACAAATCTTATTACCCTGTGGTCCGGCAATAAAAGAAGAACCGTAAAAAGTAATTTTGGAATCTTCATCTGTTTCCGTGCCAATTCGATTTGACGCGATGACCGGAATCAGATTTGACGCTGCATGACCGAGCATGCATGCCTGCCAATGATCTTTAGAATCAATCGCTGCGTCATACGGCTCTGTTCCAATCGCCGTCGGATAAAAAAGCAGCTCCGCACCCATTAACGTCATACACCTTGCGGCTTCTGGAAACCACTGATCCCAACAAACCCCCACGCCGATTTTCCCATAACGTGTCTCCCATACCTTGAATCCGCTGTCTCCGGGATTAAAATAAAATTTTTCCTCATAGCCTGGTCCGTCGGGAATATGGCTTTTTCGATAAGTACCAAGCACCGTTCCATCCGCGTCGATCAATGCCAGCGCATTGTATAATGCGTTGTTCTTTCGTTCATAGAAACTGATCGGGAGTACAACACCGAGTTCGCGCGCTACATCCTTGAAATGAGCTACAGCACGGCTTTCATCACGTGTTTTCGCCAATGCATAATACTCAGTCTTCTCTTTTTGGCAGAAGTATGGGGTTTCAAAAAGCTCCTGAAGCAGAATGATTTGTGCACCCTTAGCTGCTGCTTGGTGCACTAACGCCTCGGCCTTACAAAGGTTTTCCTCAATCGTCCAAGAGCAGCTCATCTGCGTTGCCGCAACTTTAATTTTTCTCATGACTTCGCTTCACCTGCTTCTTTCATTTTCGGCATTTGCTGCGTTGCGCAGTGGACATTGCCGCCTTCACGAATGATTGCCATTCCGTCAACCGTCCGGATGGTTCGATCAGGAAATGTCTCGGCAAGGATAGCGGCTGCCTGTTTATCGTCTTTTTTCGCATCCTCTCCGAAGACGGGTAGAATGATGCCCTGATTTACAAAATAAAAGTTCAAATAACTCAGTGTTAATCGTGTCCCTTGATAAAAACGAGGCGGCGGTTGCGGGATGCGAATAATCTCAAGCGACCTCCCCTGCGCATCAATCGCTTTTTCTAGGCGCGCAATATTTTCCTGTGTAATTAGATAATTGTCATCTTCCGGATCATCACAGCATTGGATCAGAACCTTCCCCGGCGCTGCAAAACAAGCAATGTTATCCACATGCCCATCTGTTTCATCTCCGGACAAACCGTTTTTCAGCCAGATGACCTTGCTTATACTTAAATAGTCTTGCAGATTCTGCTCAATCTGATCACGATTCATGGCAGGATTGCGGTTCTTGCTGAGCAGACATTGCTCCGTTGTTAGCAGACTGCCCTCTCCATCCACATGAAAGGATCCACCTTCCATGACGAGCGGTGCGTCAAATCGATAAATCCGCAAATTATCAAGGAGTACAGACGCCACCTCATCGTCCAAATTCCAAGGCCGATACTTCTCCCCCCATGCGTTAAAATGCCAATTAATTCCGGCCAAATAACCCCGTTCGTTTCGAACAAAGGTTGGACCGTTATCACGCAGCCATGAATCATTATGAGGCAAAACAAGGGTATCAACAGGATAATGAGTTTGTCTGACAAATGTACTTACAAAATTATGTTCATTGGGATTGACCAGTACCGTTACCGGCTCAAATTCCGAAATCACTTTGATGAAGCCCGCATAGCCCTGGCAGACACGTGTATAGTCATCAGGAAAACACATCGATTCCTGTACCGGCCAGGAAAGAAAGGTGCGTTCATGATTCTGCCACTCCGCAGGCATTTGATAATTCAACTTTTTCGGATTCATGATTACCTCACACGATTAATGATGACCTTACCAAGTATGTTATCATAAGAATACTGCTGATTAACAGCAGTTTCTTGTATTCAGGCGACCTTGCTGAAACGTCGCAAAAAGTATAGTGCGAAAGATTTTAGGGTATTGTGTTGATTGAAATCATTATCCCTATATTCCCCCAGCCATCAACGGAAATGAGGAACATTCATGCAAGATTGGATTGTGCAATTTATGGAACAGCATGGCTACGCAGGAATCTTTTTTATAATTTTTTTGGAAAATATTTTCCCTCCGATCCCTTCGGAGGTCATCCTTACGTTTGGCGGTTTTATGACCACCCACTCACGCTTGACTGCACCTCTTGTCATTTTTTTTGCTACCTTCGGTTCCGTTGCCGGTGCGGCAGTGCTTTATGCCATTGGACGTTTCTTAAGCATTGAGCGTTTAGAACGATTCGTTGCACGCTGGGGACATGTATTGCGCCTGAAACCGGGGGATCTCACAAAAGCGAGCGGCTGGTTTGAACGTCACGGATACCCCGCGGTGTTCTTTTGCCGGATGATTCCTTTAATCCGCAGCCTGATCTCCATTCCTGCCGGTATGGCAAAAATGAATCCGCTGTATTTCCTGCTGACCACGGCAGCCGGCACGCTCATTTGGAATACCGTCCTCGTCCTGCTTGGTGCTTCACTCGGCAAATCATGGGACAAGGTTCTTGAGTGGATGGATCTGTATTCGCACGTGACGTATGCATTGATTATCATCGCTGCCGCAGCATTGATTATTTATTGGCTGAAAAGAAAATCATAATTGACGGCGCGAAGAAAACCCGGACGCAATCACACGTTTATGCAGCGGGAGCAGACAGCCATAAATAAAGAGATAAATGAACACTGAATAAAATAACTCCCAATTTATAAGATGAAAGTATTTGACCTGAATTGAAGCGAACTCAATTCCAAATGACAGAACGGTAAACAGAATCAGCATCAACCATTTATTTGATTGTGACCGGTAATTGAGATAGATAATCGCGAGACCCGCGGGAATGAATGTGATCGATAGTAAATCGGCAATGCCGATACCGTGATCGGTTCCGTAACGGAAGGCATCAAAATAGATTGCCGATGAAATGTCGGCGATCCAGGATAAGGAACATACCATACCAAATGTCGCATAGATCTGCCGCCAAGTTAAATGCCTTTTTTTCATGAACACGACAAACAGAATAACAAAAGCTGAAAATAGAAGCGGATACCAAATCCCCCTGGCCTCTAGATCCAATCTTCCCAAAATTAAGGCCATAATCAAAACACTCCTTCAACTCACTTTTACGATTAGTATCAGGAGTGCAGCACTATTTCATTCGAAAAAAGTAAAATTCCATTAAAGTTCATCCTGGTACTGCCCCCGGTGCACACTGTTCTTTCCATTTTTCTTAGCATCATACAAGGCATTGTCACAGAAAATATAAAGATTTTCAACATCCACATAACGATTTGGGGAAACGGTCAGCAACCCGATGCTGATTGTGTAGTTCAGCGATTTGTCAGGAAGATTAATTTCAGCGCTTGCAATTTCTGACCTGATCCGTTCAGCTGCAACTGCAGACTGTTCTTCATCCATCCCTGGCATCAGTATCGCAAATTCATCGCCCCCAAACCGACTGAACAGATGTTCCGCGTCAATTTGGCTATACACGCGCCGCGACAGATCGCGAAGTACACGATCCCCAACATCATGCCCATAAGTATCATTGATGCATTTGAATTGGTCAACATCAAACAGGACGAAGGAAAGCTTCTGCTGTTTCTTCGAACACTGTTCAAGAAACCGCTTTGTCCGCTCAAAAAAAGCCCGGCGATTCAACGTCTTCGTCAAGTCGTCATAATTAGCCAGCCGCACAAGTTCGCGATCCGTCATTTCCTTTAACAGCAAAATGAATCCGGTACTGCCTAAAATCATTGCTAAATTAACTGTAATTAAAGTATATCCATAAATAAATGAAGAACCTATGCTGCTTGACTCAATCGCATGATAGAAAAATAGGGCCAGAGCAGCTCTCCCAAGGAAAGAAATCATAAGCGCCAGATACAGACAGCCCATCAAATGCATCAGCAACGAGTGATTCTTGCCTTGAATCATTCGAAATATCGGGAGAACAAGTAGCGCCGCCAAACTCAAAGAAGCAGAAACAACTCGAACGTTAAAATGATTGTCGAAAATGAGGACAAGATTAAATCCGAGAATACTTAACAATGTAACCCAAAGACAGAAACGGTAGGCCGCCTTATCGTAAGTTCGCGTTAACTTAAGCAGGGCAACAGTCTCCAATGCATAACCGACAAATAAAAGGCTGTTTGCCAGCGAAATGGCGGCAATACCAAAGGGGCCATTGCGAATAAGAGCAATAGCCCATGCTGCAGTCTGGATACACTTACCACAAAAAAATATATTTAACGTCGCATCATCCCGATGATGCCACAAATAAGCAGCGATCAGCAAAACGGTGACTAAATTACAACTTATGATAAAAGCTAAAAAAGTCCTCACATCAAGCAATATATTCACGACTGATCATCCTCATCCGTTGCAGCAGTGTTGTCCACCTATTTTATCAAATCCTGCCAGGTTATTACATAAATTGTTAGGATTTTTAGAAAAGGAGTACATCATTGATCCTAAAGAATTTTTTCATCAACTACCTGATCCTTTTTTCTTATCAATTTTGTGCCAAATCGTCTTCGTTTAACCAGACGAATCCGCCTGCTTCTCAGAATAAGTGTGAGTCAGCCCTTCATTTACTGCTACTGCAAAAAAAAATACAGGCTCCCGTGTAGGAAACCTGTTCGACCACTATCCTTATTTTTTCACGTCAAAATCGTGCTCTTTCAATTTGCACTGGCAGCCTCCTGCTTCACCAGAGGTGATACCTGCTCATCCAAAGCAAGCCCGGCATCAATCGCTGCTTTAACAATCTGCCTGACCCACAGTTCGGATTCATTAGGAAGCAGTCCTTTCGCATACCATTCTCCCACTTGTTTGCAAGCGAGAGGGTAGCCAAGTTCTGCCGATAATAAAAGCAAATGCAACCCCTCGTTTTCGTCCTTTGCTACTTCTTGTCCGCCGAACGATCCGCGCAGACGAATCTGTGCAAGTTCATAGACTGCTTCCGGATGATGAAGGGCCGCGGCCTCTTCAATGAGAGACAGACCTCGCTCTGGATTCGTTTCAATACCGGAACCGGAACCAAACGCCATCCCAACCTGAAAGAGAGCTGGACTGTACTTTTGTGCAGCACTGCGGAAGAGATACTCGACTGCACGTTTATCTGTGATGATCCAATCTGCTGCGTTATCCTGTTTGCTGAGCTTCCATAATTCATATTGAGCGGAAGGCAATGTTCTTGCAGCTTTCAGCAGCCATTGATAAGCACGCTCCTTATTGACATGATCATGATGCAATGACTTATATCCGGAAAAATAGTAGTGATAAAGCGCAAACTGTGCTTCAGGATAATTAAGCGCCGCCGATGTTTCAATTAAATGCTTTGCTTCAGCCAAATCAGCAGAAACGTAAAATCCATCGAGCAGCACATTGGCATATCGGTACATTGCTAATGCGTCGCCACTCTTCGCAGCAGATCGCAAATAGCCTACCGCTTCACGATGATCCATCATCATCTCATTGTCACGCTCATATTTATCCATAATCAGAACGCATGCCCTTGGATTGCCGGACTGAGCAAAGGACTTTAACAGTTTAAGCGCCTTTGTACGATTTTTTTCCCACAGAATATCTTTATAGCGTCCTTCATAATAGCCTTCATACTGCTTCATCTGAGCTTCCCAATCCTTCTGCTCAGATGCCTCCTTCAGATAGGCAAGTCCTTTGCGATCATCCTTGTCCAAATAGTGTCCGTCTATGTAAAGATCTCCAAGCCGCGTCTTCGCCTTTGCAAGCCCGTGGTCTGCTGCAAAAATTAACCACTTCAGTGCTTTTTCCTGTTCCATTAGAAATTCATTTCCTTGCTCAAAATAGTGCCACAGATCATAGGCAGCATCAATGCCGCCATGCTCGGCGGAGGAAAGCAGCCATGCGTAGGCTTCTTTTCTGTTTCCATTCACCGGTTGTCCTAAGCAAGAGCCCTCGTAGGAAATATGGAAAAGTAAATATTCCGCAAGTGCCTGTTTTTTCTTTGCGGCCGTTTTCAGAATGCCTATATACTCTTGCGCATTTTCAATCGAAATAAAAACGAGATTCTTCTTATAGGCACCTGCCAACGCTCGGACTGCCTTTGTTAATCCGCTTTCCGCTGCCGCTTTCACATAGGCAAAAGCACGGCTGTCTTCGTATGAAGATCCTTCCGGCAGACAGCTATAAGCGTAAATCATAAACTGAGCTTCATTGTCGCCGCTTTCCGCCAATTCTTCACATGTTTTTAACGAAGCCTCGTCACTGATCTGAGCAGGCAATTTCTTATTCTTTTCCGACTGCACATGGGTGTCGGGCTTCTTAGGCATTTTTTTCGCTAAATGATGCTTCCACTTTTCGGCTTCATTTTTATTATGGATCGTAAAACGGTTGTCACTGTATACATCTGCCAGCTTTTCTGCGGCTTCAGACGAACCATTCATTGCCAGCTCCTTAAGAAGCTCAATTCCCATGCGCACCACTTGATCCTTATCAGCATTCCTGCTCAACCAATAGTCAATTTTAGCCAATCGCACTTCTGTCTGCTGCTCGGTTTTGAGATAGTCACGCATGCGCTGATGCGAAAAGAAATCAGGCAAACCGTTTTTCTTCACGAGAAAGTCTACAGATTCATAACTGAGTACTTCCCCAGTTACCGTGTCTTCCAAACTGACTCTGAGATTAATCAGATCGCCATACGTGAAGGACGGCATCGCTGTATAAGGAATACTTATAGATTGCTTTTCTTGGCGAAGCGGCAGGGAGAAATCCAATTCCCCGTCGTCATTTCGAAACGTCGAACTTTCCGGCTGGTCAGCCGCATGTAAAGGCAGATTACCCGGATTTTGAAAAAACTGAACACTGATCACTCGGTGACGCCTGTGCCTCCAGCTTGTTAAGCTGCTTGCAATTTGCAATGAAACCGTCAGCTTTGATTCGTCATCAATCGCAACATCCACTGCCATAGAACTTTCAGAACTGTTTTCCATAAATGTCTCCTCTTCCTTATTTAATTTGAGCAAACCGCTCGTTCGCCCCTCACAAAAGTTTACAAATACCGTTCTTATTCAGAGCATAAAAGTACGATTACTATCATTTTAGTGGAAAGATGTGGGAGAAACTATCGGACCAACCACCTGATCCGTTCGTGGCTAGTTGCCATGATGGGCATAAGCAGTACTTCTAATTGCGTATATTGAGTGTTTTTTTGAAATCGAAAACAGTTTGTTTTCGTAACATTTTCGCATTAAAATTTATTTCGTGTATGAAAAAGCATTGTCAATCGTCACCCAAACAAATAAAACACCCGAAATGCACAAAGCACGGGTGAAAAAAATCGTTCGATCGGACTATTCTGACCTGATCCCTACATAAAAAAATATATTTGGATCATGGGACTCAATGTACGGTCAAATGATTAAGGCTAAAAAGCGGAAAAGCGTTCATACTAACGTCGGGAGGTGTACATCACCATGCGACTACTGATGCTGGCAGGCATTCTGCTTCTGGCACAGCCACAAAACAATGCAAACGCTCTGAAGATCATGTACCACAAAGACACAATTGCAACCGTTCATCGAACAGAATTTACCCATCCTTTTGCTTCACTTCTCAATCAAGATCAATACGATCAATTAGTCGATCACATCGCTCAAAAGGTCGATCGGGCACCGTTGAACGCAAAAATTGATGACCAAGGTGCCATTATTCCAGGGAAAAACGGGCACAAGCTGTATCGTTCCGCATTCAAAAACCATTTTTATCGCTATTATTACAGCCATGGCAGCGCAAAAATGCGCGTGCCGTTAATTAAAGATTATCCAAAGGTCGATGCAGAATTGCTTGCCCATATTTGCGTGCAACGGATCAGCAGCTATGCCACCTTTTTTAATGCGGGAAATGAAAGCCGGGCGCACAATATTGATTTGGCGGCGAAGGCTCTCGACAGTCATGTCGTCTTTCCTAACGAGACCTTTTCATTCAATCAGACGGTCGGAATGCGGACGAAAAAAAAGGGCTACCGCTCCGCCCCGATCATCGTCCGCGGTGAATTCTCTGAGGGCGTGGGCGGCGGAATCTGCCAAGTATCCTCCACCCTTTTCAATGCTGCTGATCGAGCGGGACTCAAGATCGTGGAACGCTATTCCCACAGCCGCCGCGTCCCTTACGTTCCATCCGGACGCGATGCGACAGTCAGTTGGTATGGCCCTGATTTCCGCTTTAAAAATACATACAATCAGCCGATCCTGATCCGCGCACATAAATACGGCGGCAGTATCTCCTTTGCGCTGTATTCATCCGACATGATCAATGTCGCGCCGCGCAAAGTGCCTGGTGCCTCCACACATCTTCCAAAAGAAATTCACAGGAAAAAAGAAAGCCTGCATTCCAGCCAGCCTTGATTCAAAGAGGTGATACCTGCACCTAGACAGAACCTTTGACCGCAATTAGATCGTGTGCTTTTCTTCGTTCTTTAGTTGTCTCAGCATCAGAGCAAAGAAGAAGAAACAGATCCATGCAACAGTAGAGAAAATAATCATTTGCGGCCACGTATTCTCCCTTAAAATCCACATGGAAGCGGCCATAAGCGCTATGATATTCATTGCTGTCATCCCGGCAAAAAGAATCATCGGCGGAGCCAGGATGTATCCAATTGATCGCTTCTTCATAAGAAATACACCGCTCAGAACCATGAACGGCAGATAAAAAGAAAAATCAAGTACGTGCACCGGATTCGATAAAAGTCCTGCTTCTGTAATGCTTTCTGGGGTCTTATTCGTTACTATTTCCGGCAATGAATCCGACAGCCACAGCAGCGCAAATACCGAAGCAATCACAATAAGAAAAGAACTAACGGATTTTACAGGGGCATGATTTTTGAACCAAGACTTAAACGAGACCTTTTTATTTCTGTAGAAGAAATACAAGACAGAGTAGATGGACAAACCAAGGATCGCACAATAAAAAAGAAACAGGAAATTAAAATGAATTGCAAAACAGTAAATGACAAACGAATATATATTTGTAATCATTGTCCCAAGCCAGACAAAGATACCGACTTTGTTCCCTTTTGAAGCAAAAAAAGAGGAGAAGAGCAACAAGGGAACAACAACAAGCAGATTTGAAAGATCCTGGCCAATTGTCTGCGCATACCAGGAAATAGTCTCTTTCGCATAAACATCCGAACATAAAATGCCAAAGCATGACGTAGTCACCATTAAAACAGCAACAGGCACCGTGAAGAATAAAATGCCCTTGTCCGTTTGTTTCATTATTGTTCCTCCTGATCCATCTCACTTATATTCTTGATTACTTGTCTCATGACCCTTCTTGCAACGTGCAAATCTTCATCACTTACTCCTTTGAACAACGCTTGGGTAAATACAAACCCTTTATTTCTCAGTTCACCCCAGAAATCGATACTGCGCTTTGTCAACTTAAGACGTGTTACACGCGCATCGTATGGATCTTTTTCAAGAACAAGCAGTCCCTTTTCCTCCAGCTTTAAAGCGATCTGCTTCACATTCTGATGTGAACTTCCCATCTCTTGTGCCGCCGCTTTCATGGTTGGCGGATCGTCAAACAGATTGTCAATGACGATGGATAAAAACCATTGCTTTGTCGTTACATCAAAACGTTTCAATTCACGTTGAAGCAGTGTATCAATTCGATTTGCGGCGACAAAAATGAACCCAAACAAAAACTGCTGATCCGGCATCAAATCAATTTTTTTTAGCTGCATTTTTCTTCACCTGTTTTTCCAAAAAAGGTAATGTATTATCTATATAGATAATACATTACCTTTTTATTTTTTACAAGTGATCAAGCACACATAAGCCGCTGATACCTCAGATAATTCATCGTTATCGAAATTGCCCGTCAACTGTTTATACGCACTGCACAGTGCCTGATAAGTCACTGCTGTAACCGGCTTTAGCGTTTTCATACTGCGGGATACCCAATTTAGCGGATCCTCACCCTCAGGCAGAAACCCGGAACAGAAGCGTTCCACCCACTGCCCGCGAATCGTAATGCTTGGCATCAGGATCGGGCACGGGTGATCCAAACGTCGAATGATTTCAAGTCCGACCATCGTCTTTCCTGACCCAGAGGCCGCTATAATATGTACTTTTTATGACTGCAGATTCTCCAGAACGCGCCTTTGGTATCGCCTCCATTCACCTTTGAATTTGATTGTTTCAGAGAATGTTCGCGTGACAACCGCCTCTTGTTCCTCTTATCCTTTAATCATTATCTTAAAGATTGAAAACGGGGGCAAGAGAAACGTGTACGAATTTGATTTAAAGTGATTTGCGTTACGCCAGACTTATCTGAACGCAAACTTCCAAAAGAAACAATGTGCGTGATCATTAGGCTAAAGAAAATTAATTCGTCATCAGGATTACAATTCCACCTATTGATTTGAACGCTTTTAGATGCAATCCCGTTGAAGGATTCCCAATAGCTCATGAACATCCCCAGCTCATAAGGGGCTGAGATGCCTCGATTCAAAAGGAACACCTGCGGACGTTGAACAGTTGAACTACGGAACAACGTTTAAAAGAGACAAGTAAATTTTCTATTGACAAAAGAGGGTGACAGTGATTAAATGATACGTAACCTAATCGAGAGGAAAAATAAAATGAAAAAGTGGCAAATGGCTCAATCATACTTTAATGGCTTCTATTACTACTTTAGATAGTTCGTATCCGCTCCGGATACGAACGCAGGGCGCGTAAGTATCTAGAGTTGGGAAGCTGTTTTGGTTTGACCAACTAGATGCGTAAGATTAAATCTAATTGGTTGCCATTTCAATCCGGATCTTCTTATTTTCCTAACGGAACACGTAACCAGTTAGATGAATCATCTGACTGGTTATTTTTTTCACTTTTTTTTTGGGAGGAAACGATGTATGAACGCAATGACGAAATCAAACAAAATCAGATTAAGTTTGTCTTTGTACCTGAATTACTTTGTCCATGGCATTGGGCTGTTAATTTTGACACAAAATATGAGGCCGCTCAGCAGCGAATGGGGGACATCGATCGCAACAGTCTCCTATGTCATTTCCGGAGTCGGAATCGGCCGGCTGCTCGCCTACTATCTTCTCGGCAGCTTCTCAGATCGCTTTGGCCGCAAAAAGATTATTCTCTTCGGGATGATCAGCTACTCCATCTTTTTCATCGGAATCCTTTTTACCAAAGATTTCAAAGTCGCTTACCTGCTCGCAATTCTTGCCGGTGTGGCGAACTCGGCCCTCGATTCGGGAACCTACCCGACTTTTTTAGAAATGAATCGCAATAATGGAGCGGCGAGCATTCTTATTAAGGCCGCGATGTCGATCGGCGAGTTTGTCCTGCCTCTATACATCGGCCTGAATGAAAATCTGGGCGGCTGGTACGGACTAAGCTTCATCTTCGCGGCCGCGTTCTTGTTGATCAATGCTCTACTGATCAGCTATTCACAATTTCCATTGCAGGCAAGAACTGAAAAGGTCGTGGAACATGGTTTATCTTCGAGAGGAAAAATGTCCAAGTCGAAGATTGGGCTGGTCACCATCCTTTCTTTATATGGCTACACCTCGATGGCCGTGATGATTCTCTTTACTCAATGGATCACACTCTACGGTGTTGATGTCCTTCAGATGAGCAATATGCAGGCACATTTTCTTCTGTCACTCTACAGCATTGGATCCATTGTCGGTGTCCTGCTGATTTTTACTCTCTTAAAAAGCGCGTTGATCAGAGATAGTACATTGATGGTTGTGATGAACAGTCTTTCACTTGGATTTCTTTTAATCGTCTGCTTCTCAACCTACCATCCAGCGGTTACCATTGCTTCTTTTTTCTTTGGTATCACGGCGGCGGGAGGCGTGATGCAGATCGGTTTGACTATTTTCTGTTCCATGTTTCCTCACGCTAAAGGACGTGTTACCGCAATCTTTTTTTCTTTCGGAAGCATCGCATCATTCACCGTTCCAATTTTTACCGGCATGCTGTCTAATAGCGGAACGGCCTACGCCTTGCGCAGTGACCTGGTGATCGCATCGTTCTCGTTTGTCTTATGGATCATCGGTCATCGGCTGCTGTCTCTTTCAAATGACCGGACAAATTATGAGACGGAACGCAGCCAAATCAACTTTATCGATTACTGGATCCTTAAATTGCTCCAATGGCGATTCAAGCTTGCCAAGTCAATCGGCATCAAGAAGATGAATCAAGGCAGGCCGATTTTTGATCCTTTTCGGGAAAAGAAAATTGTTTCACGGATTGACCGACTTGTAAAAGATCATGAAAACCGTGACCATTATCATGAAATTTTCCAAACCATTTTAACGAATTCAAAGCAGTGTCAAACAAATATACAGGAGAAAGGGAGAGTTAAATGATTTACTTTACAGCAGGAGAATCGCACGGCCCGCAATTAACCGGAATCATCGAAGGTTTCCCGGCCGGACTTCACTTGTCCATTGATAGAATTAATCAGAAACTAAGCGAACGACAAAAAGGCTACGGACGCGGCTACCGCCAGAAGATCGAAAAAGACCAAGTCAAGATCACTTCCGGCGTGCGCCACGGCATCACCCTAGGTTCACCGATCACATTAACCATTGCCAACATTGATCACAAGCACTGGAGTAAAATCATGAATCCGATCCATAGGCCCAATCCGGATACGAATCTGCGTGAAGTGAAAAACCCGCGTCCCGGCCATGCGGATCTGGTTGGCGGCATGAAATACGGACATCGTGATCTGCGTAATGTACTTGAGCGTTCTTCTGCCCGTGAAACAGCAATGCGCGTTGCCATTGGTGCGATCTGCACGCAGCTCCTGAATGAACTGGGTATCCGAATCGCCGGTTATGTACGACAAATCGGTTCCATCGAAGCAGATAGTGACCAGCTATTAACACCTGATCAAATTGAACGCGCAATCAACTGCAATGATCTTCGTATCGTCAATCAGGACAAGGTTGAGGCGATTCATGAATTTATTGATCAAACCAAAAAGGCAGGAGACACACTGGGTGGGATCGTCCGTGTCATTGCCGAAAATGTCCCCGCCGGATTGGGAAGCTATACTTCCTGGAACGAGAAACTGGACAGCAAAATTGCGGCGGCGGTTATCGGTATTAATGCTTTCAAGGGCGTGAGCTTTGGCGACGGCTTTGACTTGGGGACAAAACCAGGCAGTCAAGTAATGGATCCCATCTATTGGGATCAAGATCAAGGCTGGTACCGAAGCAGCGATCATCTCGGCGGATTTGAAGGCGGCATGACGAACGGAATGCCGCTGATTATCAACGCAGCCATGAAGCCGATCCCTACTCTTTACAAGCCTCTTCACAGCGTTGCTATTGATACAAAAGAAGAACATAAAGCCAGTATCGAACGCTCTGATGTTACGGCGATTGTTCCGGCATCGCTTGTTATTGAGGCCGTCGTTGCAATCGAGCTGTGCAAAGCCATTTTAGGCACCTTTGATTGTGCAAGCATGGATCGCCTGAAAAAACAGTATCACGATTATTGTGATGAGTTGAAAAATTATTAAGGAGACTACACCAGTGATCATTCATACTCTGGGACCCGAAGCGACCGACAGCTGCCGCGCAGCGCAGCATTATGAACGCACACAACCTGGCGACATCCGGATTGAGCTTCATGATTGCTTTGAAAATATCATTGAGCATTTTAATGACTATCAGGGCGATTGCTTTTTGATCCCTACCGCATTTAAGTCCTGTCATACACATCTTGATTGGGCGGACATTCACTACACCCACCTGGATCAATTGAAGCTCGTCACTTGCTTTTGCTATGCACTTGATCCGCTTGTGCTGATTCGGCGCCTGAGACTTGCCGCCAACGCCGCTTACACGCACCCGTCAACCGCAGCCTTAATGAAGGACTATTTGCATTCAATTCAAGATGACGCTGTAATTCATTATACCGACAGCAAATATTTGGCATACCAGAACTATAGGCGTGTCCGGGCGCGCTATGTCATTACCAATCAAAAAAACGTTCAATTGAGCGACAATGAAAAAATTGAGCGGACCTACACGCCGGACATGGTCTGGTGTCTCTATCAAATTTTGAAAAAAAACAGGTGATCAAATGAAAACCCTAAGAACGAAACAGCAACAGGGACTTCAAGGCACGCTTGAGGTACTAGGAGATAAAAGTATTTCCCATCGAAGTATCATTTTCGGCGCGATCAGCAGCGGCGACACGGAGATCACTCATTTTCTTCCTTCGGAGGATTGTCTGAGAACCATGCAAGCGTTTAAAGATATGGGTGTATCGATTGAACGGGCGAAAGATCACGTTCTCGTGCATGGTGTCGGACTAAATGGGCTTCGCCAGCCAAAACACTCTTTGAATATGGGCAACTCAGGAACCACAACACGGCTAATGCTTGGATTATTGAGCGGACAGCCCTTCACCACAGAATTATTCGGTGACCAGTCACTAAGCAGACGGCCGATGAAACGGGTCACCGAACCGCTCAGCCAATTAGGCTCGCGGTTCAAAGTGACCGGGGACGGACGCCTGCCGATCACGGTTTACGGTTCGACGAATCTCAATCCTGTCGACTACCGCCTGCCGGTGGCCAGCGCTCAGGTCAAAAGTGCACTGATTTTAGCCGGACTATGCGCAAACGGAACTTCAACCATCATTGAAAAACAGCAAACCCGTGATCATACCGAACTTATGCTGCGCGCGTTCGGCGGAGAAATTGAGAAGCAAGGACTGACACTAAAGGTAGCTGGAAAACCAAGGCTTATCGGGCAACTGATTCGGGTACCCGGAGATCTGTCATCGGCCGCCTTTTTCATCGCCGCTGCCACACTTGTTCCGGGCAGTGCCATTACACTCCATAATGTCGGACTGAATCCGACCCGTACTGGTTTTCTTCAAACTTTAAGACAAATGGGAGCCAACATCACCGTTCAGAGCCGTTCCGCTTATGCTGAGCCGTCAGGTGACTTGCTCATACAGAACGCGCCACTCCATGCGATTGTGCTTACAAGCGACGACATTCCGAGTGTCATTGATGAACTGCCTTTGATCGCTCTCTTGGCGACTCAGGCTGAGGGAACAACGAAAATTACCGGAGCCGAAGAGCTGCGGGTTAAAGAAACAGATCGGATCACCGTTGTGGCCGCCGAACTACGAAAACTTGGCGCAGAAATTACGGAGCTTCCAGATGGAATGATCATTCAAGGCGGAACACGGCTCGCCCCGCAGGAAACGGATCAAGTGGACTCGCACGGAGATCATCGAATCGGTATGATGCTTGCCGTTGCCGCCCTGCTCGTCACTGGCAATCTGGCTTTAGCCAATGAATCAGCAATCAATATCTCATACCCTGATTTCTTCGCTGATCTGAATCAACTCATTCCGACAAGAAGGACTGCCCTATGATGAAAACGATTGTCATCGACGGCCTAGGACTCATTGGCGGCTCCATCGCCTTAGCGATTCGACAGCAATGGCCCCAGTATAAAATCATCGGTGTCGATATCAATCACCATTCATTGACGTACGCAAAAGAAAGAGAGATCATTGATGACGGCTTTGCACAGCTGCAAAATTGTGCCGGAAAAGCCGACATCATTCTTTTAGCCGCACCGGTTTCCGTCATCCTGAAACACATGGATCAGTTGACACAGATGCAGCTGAAACCGGGGGTAATCATTACAGATGTCGGCAGTACAAAAAAACAGATTATGGCGAAAGCATCTTTATTTATCGATCAGGGCATTCATTTTATCGGCGGTCATCCGATGGCGGGCTCGCATAAAACAACCATTACAGCATCGAGAGCCAATCTTTTTCAGAGTGCTTACTACTTTTTAATTTCCGATACGCTCAACGATCGGCCATCAAAAAAAGCAGTGGATGAACTGCAGGCCTTACTCTTCGGCCTAAATGTCAAATGGCAGCTTGTTTCGGCACGGCAGCACGACCAAATCGTCGCTCAGATCAGCCATTTGCCGCATATTCTCGCATCCGGATTAGTGAATATGGCACAAGATGAATTCAGAGGATCAACTCTATCTTTGAAGCTGGCTGCCGGTGGTTTTCGCAGTCTCACGCGGATCGCGTCGTCCGACCCGGACATGTGGACGGATATTCTCCTAAGCAATCGGCAAACATTAATTGACAAAATTGACACGTTCAACGAGCTTTTGCAACATGTCAAAGCGGCGATCCTTTCATCAGATCGAACGGCCATCCGAAACTACTTTCGGCGTGCCAAAATTACTCGAGACAGCATCAATGCTCAGGCTTCCAGCCATTCGCCTAATTTCTATGACTTGTTTGTCAACATTCCCGATCGTGTTGGTTCAGTCGCCGAAGTGACGCGCATTTTGACAGAAGCAGAAATTAACTTAATCAATATTCATATTTTGGAAATCAGAGAAGAAATTAACGGCGTTCTTCAATTATCCTTTTCCAACCAAAATGATCTTGCGGATGCAGCCTGTGCACTCAAGCAGCATGGACTGTCCGTAATACGAGGTGAATAAATGATGGTACACAGCATACTCGTCGGTTTTATGGGCAGCGGCAAAACAACTGTTGGACGACTCCTGGCAGCGCATCTGAACTGCACCCATCTCGATTTAGACGCGGTCATTGTCGCACGTGAAAGAAAATCGATTAAACAAATTTTTGCAGATCATGGCGAAGCATACTTTCGTTCATTGGAGTCGAAAATGCTTGCCGAAGCGCTTAAACGTGACGGCATTCTGTCGACCGGCGGAGGAACGCCGATACGCCCCGCCAACCGCCAATTATTGATAAACTCCGACATCCCGGTCGTGTATTTAAAAGCATCTCCGGAAGTGATTATCAATCGGCTGAATGGAGATCAGAGCAGACCGCTTTTTCAATCAATGGACAAGCAGAAACTAATTCATCTCTATCATGAACGGGAAAGCGTCTATGAGCAATCGGCAACAATCAGAATGGACACCGATCATAAAGAACCGTCAGAAATTGTCCGCATGATCTTAAAGAGCATCGGTGCATCTGTCCGATGAGAGATGCTTCTTGCCAGCGATGCCGTAACTTTTTGCTGCATCCTTCATATTCATGGTTAAAAGGAGAGAATCTGGATTCATTGAAATGGACTCGGCAGATGTTGAAACGATGACCGACTTGTAAAAGGAGACATGTAATAAAGACAGGAAGTACGTAAATAAAACCGCCTGATATGAGGCAATAACATTTGACGGGTTGAGCGAGACAATATCCGCATTAAGCGGAATCCGTACATGAAAAATGAATCAATTGATATGACCCGTTTCAGCTATCGTGGGGAGACGGATCATTTTTTTATTAAAACAGGCCTAGCAAGTAAGCAAAGTTCGTTGTTTCATTTCTAAAAATGAAATGGATACAATTTTAGTTGCCTCAATCAATGACGAACCTCTGTTTTTGTAAAATATTTAGACCGAGCAGACCGGCGTGATTTCTTGGAAGCATTCCAAAACTTTTTACCTGCGCTGTTGCCGGCATTGCATGAAACATCCGCCGCAAAGCGCAACTTGTTATGCGTAGAATAGAGATTAGATACCCTCACACCTGCAGGAGGCGAACCGATGAATCGACATACTTTCCTTGAGACTCAATCTTTTCAGCTGTCTGTACGGATTTCTGCTATTTGTCCTGACAATGATGGTGTTCCGTCCGTACCAAGTCGCAGCAATCACACATCTTAAGCTGTCACAAATCTCCAATGGATTCTTTTGGGTCGCTATTGTGGCTGCGATAATTTACATGACGTTTATGAATCGCTTTGCTCGACTTAGACCGGAAAATTGGAAAGAGGGATTAGGCATCGCTTTATATGCAGTGCTCTGGTTCCCCTACTGGCTTCTTTTTGTCATCATTGCGTTTCTCGTAAAGTTCTGATTGATGAACCCGTCCTCAAAAAGTTCTCCTAAATGAAATGTACATTTTTCATGGATTAATAGAATCAAAATCGTGCGGACACTCGTTTTCTAACTCAATGAACAACAAATTTTACAAAATCTTTACCTTTATGACCTACGCATCGTTTTGCTGCTTCGTTATAATTATTTTGAAGATTATGGGAAAGATTGGGTAGGATGATCTATGATCAATACAGTGGTAGCTGATTTGGACAAAATTATCAATGAGCAGCAAATAAAAACTGTTTTTCAGCCTATTGTCTCCCTGCGCAATGGCGAGATTCACGGCTACGAGGCATTAAGCCGCGTAACATGTGAAACAGAATTGGCGAATCCGGAAAAACTGTTTTTAGCGGCGGCAGAGCACAATCGGCTGCACGTGCTCGATTCCTTGTGCCGAGCCATATCTCTGAGCTCTTTTTATGATCAATGCGAAAGCTCTCCCGTAATGAAACTGTTTCTGAATGTCAGTCCCGTTATTCTGCAAGACGCAAGGTTCATTCAGATATTTAGTTCTCAATATGTGAAAATTTATCCTTTCGAACCAGGCCAAATTGTTTTTGAGATTACTGAGCGGAATTCCATTAATCATCCGGATCAATTCGCTGCCTCACTACAGGATCTTAAATCACATCACTTTCAGGTTGCCATTGATGATGCCGGGGCAATGTATTCCGGACTAAATCTGATTACCGACACCCACCCGCACTATGTCAAACTTGATCGGCGATTGATTGAGAACATCGATCTTGGCCGTATCAATTTTGCACTTGTCAAAGGACTCGTTGAATTTTGCAGAATTTCCAACATTCATTTAGTTGCCGAAGGTATTGAGACATTGTCCGAATTAACGAGCCTGATTGATCTCGGTGTCCCGTACGGACAAGGATTCTTTCTTCAAAGGCCGGCCGAACAACTGATGGAAATTGACGAATCCATTAAAAGCATAATTATTGATCACCATAAGATGCGGAATAACGTATTCGGGCAACCTAATGCAAGCGGCTACATTTTAAATATCTGCAATCCTACCGAGACGATCACCATGCAAATGAAGATTGAACATGTGCTCGAAAAAATTAAAAAGGATGGAACGATCCCCGGTCTCTGCGTTCTTGATCATCACAAGGTGATCGGCATTATTACCCGATCTCAATTAACCATGCAGGTAAGCGGGCGCTTTGGATTCAGTCTCTATCAAAACCAGCCGATTTCAATTCTCATGGATCGGGATTTCATTTCGGTTGACTATCGAACGCCAATTAACGAAGTGTCCAAGCTGGCCATGTCGCGTCCTCAGGACAAGCTCTATGATTTCATTGTGGTGACAAAAGATGGTCACTATTTTGGTATTGTTACCATTAAGAATCTGTTGCTTAAATCAACAGAACTGGAAGTCATAAAAGCTAAATATGAGAATCCGCTGACCGGGCTTCCTGGAAATCTGGTCATCGAACAAAAGATGAAACAAACACTTGAAAAAAAAGATACGTTCAGCGTCCTCTATATCGATATTAATCACTTCAAGGAATACAATGACGTCTATGGCTTTGAGAACGGTGATTATATCATTAAATTACTCGCGGACATTCTCATTCTCTACTTACCTCACGGACAGTTCGTCGGACATGTTGGCGGTGATGATTTTATCGCCATCATGAACAAAGACGACATTGACGATTACTGCCAAAAAATCAGTGACCGGTTTCAACAAAAAGTCCTGTACCATTATAATGAACAGGACAGAGAGCGGGGCTATATTGTTACTGAAAATCGTTTAGGTGTCATGGAGGAATTTTCTGTGGTTTCTATATCCATAGCGGGCACCTCCGTCCAATCCGATCATTATTTGAATTTAACTGACCTGACAAAGAAGCTGGCCAAGTTAAAAAAGAAATCAAAAAGGCAAAAAGATCATCACTATCTGTATATTGATTCATAATACGCATGCATGTACAAGGGAACAGATGTGTAACAGGTGCGTTCATTTGGCAATCCTTACATTATTTATTAACGAAATCCTTTGTAGCACTGTCCAATACTTATCAATTAATCCGGGACCAATTAAAGAACGGCTGAATCCGCAATAACGTTCTGCCAACACTTTTGGATCTCCGAGTTCACTTAAGACCTCCTCTACATCTTTTCCCGTTGCTTCCTTTCCTTATGTCCTTTGGTCAAGCATATCCTCAATCAGACTGCGCACCTCTGTTTCTATTTCTTCTCTTTGTTTCACTGGGATTTTCCGGTTAAGCGCATCGATATAGCGATTGATTAGCTCCATTAGTCTTCCTCCCGATCTTTCACTAATTGTTCCATACTCGCAGCAATTCGTCGCCATTCTTTCGTTAAACGTTCATAAATCTCCGCACCGCTCGCGCTGACTTTATAGTATTTTCTTGGACGTGAATCGGCTGTATCCCAATGACTTTCCAGCAGTCCCTGCTTCTCAAGTCGCCGTAAGAGCGGGTACAATGTATTGGCGTCAACGGGCACACCTTTTTCTTCCAGTATCGCTACAAGTGAATAGCCATACCGGGGCTTAAAGAGCTGACTCAGCGCACTGAGTACAATTGTGCCGCGGCGCAGCTCCTGCGTTAAACTTTTTATGATTTCGGAACGATCCTGCATTTTATCAACTCCACTTTTTCAATATACTGTGTGGTGCACATTATTGTCAATATAAATTATTGTAGATTATTTACTCATTCAGCAAGTCCAATTGCTTTAAATTCTCGCTCATCCGTTTTATGATTAAAAGCGAAAGGGTTTTCAATAATCGGTATCGTGGAGGGAATAATCTTGAAACAAATCGCAATTGGACCTGAAAAGAAATTGGGATCGGCAGTTGTTCAAGGATGCATGCGCATTGCGGAAATGTCTGAGGAAGCGGTGGATCGGCTGATCAAAACCGACCTGGAGAACGGGGTCACATTCTTCGATCATGCGGATGTTTACACAGACGGTGCGTGTGAATCATTGTTTGGCAAAGTGCTGGCAAAACAGCCGGGCCTGCGCGACAAGATTACTTTGCAGACGAAATGCGGCATCGTGCGCGGCAATGGTGATCATAATAAAGCATTTGATTTCTCAAAGGAACATCTGCTTGAAACGGTGAACGACAGTCTCCGGCGGTTGCAGACGGATCATGTAGATTACTTGCTGCTGCACCGTCCGGACGCCTTAGTTGAACCTGAGGAAGTCGCCGCTGCATTTGATCAGCTGTACACTGAAGGCAAGGTGCTGCATTTTGGTGTCAGCAACCAAAATCCGTATCAAATCGAATTGTTGAAAAAGTCGGTGCGGCAGCCGCTGGAAATCAATCAGTTGCAGCTCAGCATTAAGTTCACCGGAATGATTGACGCAGGCATCAATGTGAACATGACCGTTGATGATGCATCTGATCGTGACGGAAGCATTCTCGATTATTGTCGGCTGAACGATATAACCATTCAGGCATGGTCTCCGTTCCAATACGGATTCTTCGAAGGCGTGTTCCTCGACAATCCGAAATTTCCTGAATTGAACAAAGAAATTGATAAGGTCGCGGCGAAATATGGGGTCACCAACAACGCAATTGCGGTTGCATGGATCCTGCGCCATCCCGCTGAAATGCAGGTTATTCTTGGCACAACCAATGTGTCGCGCATTGCTGCATCGGCAAAAGGCGCAGACATCACGCTCACCCGTCAAGAATGGTACGATATCTATCAGGCGGCAGGTAACAAGCTGCCTTGATATAAAGGAACTTTCGCACATTCAGTGGATGGAACTTTCGCTAAATACGCATACGTCCGTCCTGTACGCATCGCGAAAGCCATTACGTCCTGCGGAAAGTAAGGACCGGACGTTTTTTGCCCGGTTTTTTTAAGGTAAGGAACATTTATCGTTTTGCCTTGCTGATACGACGATCAGCGTCATAAGATTCGGTTGGGCGATCAGTTAGGCACCCAATCTGGAAAATAGACAGAAAAATTCCGCTTAAAATAGGAAATGAATGAGAAAATTGCCTAAATAGACGGAGATTCCGCTTATCGAATCGAAAAACGTGAAAATGGAGGGTTTTGCTTTGCATAAGCGGAAAAATTACCCTTATTTACCTGTGAAACAAGGGCTATGATACCTATAACCGGAAAATTTGCGGGGCAACACGAAAACCATCACGTCCTGCGGAAATAGGGGCGGGCAATGTGCCCGGCCTTTTTGGTTAGAGGTCATGTCACATTTCACTGGGCAGACTTTTCTTAATGATCGTCAGAAATCGAAACAATTCCAGAGACAGAATGAGTCCGCTGAGCCATACCGCACCGAAAACATAGCCTGCTGCCAGATCACTAGGCGTAATTTGGTAATTACTTACCCCGCTGATCGAATAAACGAACAACAGGATAAAAAATAGAGTGAATTCAATTATGCTGATCAAATAATTGTTTTGATGGCGGATCAGCATCATCAGAAAATAGCCGTAAGAAATCAGAAACATCATTGATTGCGCATTAGGAAAATCAGAACTTATGTAGCTCCCCTCCAGCATAAAGCGGAACAACCAGCGAATGCTCTTGGAGAAAAGAATCCCGCCGCTTAATGTAAGTCCCAGAAAGAGCAGCTCCAGCCATTTTTCTTTGTTGTTGACGACAATCATGACTGCTGTAAAAAGGACAAGTACGGAAAGCGCCGGCCATGATGATAAAACAAAAATATGCTGCAGCACCTGCGGTGGCCATGAATCAGTAATGAATGAAAAAATGGTTGTGACGATTTTATCAAAGGGCACAAACTCATTAGCAATCAAATGCTGAACCATGCCAATCATCAAGGTAACAAGCAGCAGAAACACAGTCAGAACCAAAAAGATAAATAATTTGATCTTAAGAAAACTTCGATAGCGTTTAAACGTTGCCTGAAAAAGGAGCAGCAGGGATTCCTTAATATACTCCCGTTTTGCGCGAATCACAATATAAATCAGCAGGACAATACCTAAGAAAATACTCGTTAAAACCAGCCATTTGCTTATATCATCCTGATATCTGTCCCACTCCGGTCCTAATACATACCCGAGCGTAATAAACGTGCCAGTCCAGAGAAAGACACCGATATAGGCAAACATACAGAAAGACTTAATCGGTAATCGGATCACTCCGGATATGATGCTTGCAATATGCCTGATCCCAGGAATAAAGAACGAGAATACGAGCAACACCTTGCCATATTTGCGATACCATTTTGCTACACGCTCCATCTTTTCCGGTCCCATATGAATGTAGCGGCCGTATTTGCGAAAAAAAGGGACGCCAAGCTTAAAACCGATCCAATAGGAAATCGTCGCGCCGACAACACCCCCTGCTCCCGCAGAACACAGCGAAAGAACAAGATCCATCTGCTGATGAAAGGACAAGATGCCCACATAACTCAGCAAGGCTTCATTTGGAATGGGAACACAAACCAACTCAAGCATTAATGCAAAAAAGAGAGTGAAATACCCGTATTCATTTAATAATTGACTGAGAACACTCATTCACGGTTCCTCCGCACAGCAGCCCGATAGTTATTCACACCTAATAGTATTCGGGCTTCATCTGCATTACGGTACCTTTTACGCGAAAAAATAGCGCTACCGTGAACAAGAAAGGATCAACGTTAATCAAGAAACAAGATCAAGAATCGCGAAAGCAGCGATAAGCAGCACCATAATCAGCATACAGATGGTTTCTTTTACGCCCCAATTCAATTGACGAAAAGAAGAACGCGGCAGTTCGGAACGGTAACCACGCACGTCCATGACATTGGCAAGCTCCTCCCCACGATTCAATGAACCGGAAAACAAAGGCAAAAAAATCGGCACCAGTGCTTTCATCTGGTGAAAAAGAGAGCCTTCGCCAAATACTGCGCCTCTTGCTTTTTGTGCATCCATAATCCGCTGTGTTTCATCAAGCAGATTCGGAATAAACCGCAGCGCGATGGAGAGCATGACCGATAATTCATCAACTGGAACATGAAGAAAGCGAAGCGGACGCATAAGGAAGTTCAGACCGTCCGTAAGCTCCATCGGCTTTGTCGTCAAGGTAACAGCAGTTGTAACGAAAATAATCGTCACAAAACGTGAGAAAATAAACAGTGCGTTAATGAGGCCGAATTCAGAGATTTTGAACGGCCCCCAGGTAAAATAAATAGTCCCGCCGGCAGTAAAAAGGATCTGGAGGAATAACGTGAATAAAATCAGCCAGATTAATGGTCGGACGCCGCGAAAGAACGCGCGAAAACCGATTTTCGTCACGCTCATCACAAGAAAAGTGAACAGCCACAATAAAATGAGCCCTTGCCCGTTTTTTGCCATAAATGAGATAAAAATAAAAGCAATCCCGGCAATCAGTTTAGCACGCGGATCAACTTGATGAATCAGTGAGTCGCCTGGGAAATAACGTCCGAGAATCAGTTTATTCATACACGCCCCACCTCAATCAATGCGGCAGCAAGTTCTTCTTCTGTCAGACAGACATTCGGGAGTCGAATGCCTGAGACAGCCTCAAATTTCAACTGAAACCGTCTCGCCTCAGGGACATCTAACTGCCACCGATTTAATTTTTCGCTGTCCGCAAACAAGCTGCGTACACTGCCATGATAGACAACTTTTCCGCGATCCATGACGACCGCATCATCTGCGTAGCGCGCTGCTGTCTCCATATCATGAGTAACAAGAATGACGGTCAATCGCTTCGATTTGTTCCATTGCTTAAGCAGCGACAGAAGCTCCCTTTTTCCTGAAGGATCAAGACCGGCTGTTGGTTCGTCCAGAGCGAGCACTTCAGGTCCCTGAGCGAGAACGCCGGCGATCGCTACTCTCCTTTTCTGTCCGCCGGAAAGTGAGAATGGCGACTGTTGAAGAATGGATTCGTCCAACCCTACCCGGCGGATCATCTTAATTGCCAGGTCATGTGCCGCTTCCCGACTCGCACCAAAGTTCAGCGGACCGAAACTGATGTCTTGCTCCACTGTTTCGGCAAACAGCTGCGATTCGGGAAATTGGAACACCATTCCAACGATTTTCCGGACCGCTTTCAGCGATTTTCTGCTTGTCTTGCTGTTAATCTTAATATCACCGATCTCTGCCCAACCGGATTTCGGAAGCAGCAATCCGTTCAACACTTTCAGCAGACTTGACTTCCCGGCACCAGTCGAACCAACCACTGCCGTAAACGTTCCGGGAGCGATTTGCAGACTTACATCCTGAAGAACGCGGGGACTACGCACCGAGCCAAGCTGATAATCCGCAGTCACATGATTGAGTTTTATTTGCATAGCCATTGAATCCATTCACTTTCTGTCAGATAGGACTCTGGAACGCGCCGTTTTTTGCTTAAAAGCAAGCGCCGCAATCGTTCGCCGAACGGGGCCTCTACATCCATTTCCGCACTAAAAATTTCAGCCGGCGACCCGCTACGGGTGACATACCCGTTTTTTAATACAAGAATGCGATCACTTGCTGCCGCCTCATTCATATCATGGGTAATCGACAAAATGGTAAGCTCCTGTTCAGCCTTGAGCCGCTTCAGTGTCTGCAGTAAGTCGCATCTGCTTCGAGGATCAAGCATGACAAAGGCTTCATCCAAAATGAGCAGATCCGGATGGAGAGCGAGCACCCCGGCAATCGCAACGCGCTGCTTTTGCCCGCCGGACAAACGGGACGGATCCGCTTCGCGAACATTCAGCAAATCGACAAGCTTCAATGCCTCGATCACACGTCGTCGCATTTCTTCTACCGGCATGTTAAGGTTTTCCATGCCAAATGCAACATCATCCTGTACTGTCGCACCAATAAACTGATTATCAGGATTTTGAAAAACGATACCCGCCCGGCGGCGAATCACCCATTTCGTCTCCTCGTTCAACGGAATGCCGCACACAAAAATGGATCCACTCTGTGGCTTGAGCAATCCGATCAGCAGAGCCGCCAAGGTAGACTTGCCCGCACCGTTATTTCCGATGACGGACAGCCACTCCCCTTTATCAACGGAAAAAGAAACAGAAGACAACGTATTGCTTTCTTTAAGACGATTGTATTTAAAGGTTAAATTTTCAACCTGAATCATTGGCTCATTCATAAGACATAACTCCTCTTACAAGACAACGGCAACGAACAACAAGAACGCCATGGTTCCATTTACGAAAACCAGATTTTTCACGGCAACGACAAATGTTTTCGATTTGACTTGCATCCGATTAAATTGTTTCACCTGCTTATATACGGGAATAATGGCCAGCAGTGCAAATAACATGATCACCGGAAGTATTTTAAACAGGACACACGCAATAATGGCGGCAAAGGTTGCCGCATAGAGCCCATTGAAAAGCCAGATCGCGTAACGTTTGCCAATGTAATAAGGAAGTGTGTAGCGATGATTCTTAATATCATCGTCCAGATCGCATATGTTATTTGCCAACATAATATTTGCTATGGTGAACATACATGGCAGCGATACAATCACGATTTCAAAGAGCAGGAGCAGATCTGCCTGTACCGTTATTGTACGCCCTTCCCATACTAAATTGACAATCCCTTGATCCGTTGCGTTAACATAGACGGTTAAAAATAAGACACCTAGTCCCTCTGTAATCCCTGAAAAAATTTCACCGATCGGCATTCTAGATAACGGGATCGGCCCGAATGAATAAAGAATGCCGATTCCGAAGCAGGCCATGCCTACGAGTAAAACAATTAAATCAGTACGTGCAACAAGCAGCAGACCCAGCGCTGTCGCGATTGCCAAAAGAAGAATAATCGTCAAACCAACTAATGCTTCCGAAATATGCTCCTGACCAATGATATTTTCTCTCCTGCGGTACTCCTCACTTGCTGCTTTTCGATAATCCATGTAATTATTTATTGCAGTGGCCGTCATATCAAAAAAAAGCATAGAGGCAAAGAAAATCGTTGTATTGATCGGGTCCAGCACATGAAAACGGTATGAGACAAAGAGACAGCCGACAATAAAAGGGAACAGGCTGGCTAATTTGGTCTGAATTTCAACGAGTTTAAGAAACACGCCAAGCGACATTTTCCTCACCCCTTCCTGCTTCATTTCATCTTTCTCATGAATAAACATGTTATTTTTCATTCAATAAGTTTAAATGCCTTATTTGTCAGCACAAAATTATTTTTTAGATTAGGCGTTATATAGACTTTCTTATCACGTGTCACAAATACGGCCTTAATGCCCCATTTCTTCGCATCCCTCATTCCGCCTTTAAGTCCGCCCGCAAACAGGACGGTCGAAAGCGCATCTCCGTCGGTTGAAGCATCTGTAATTACGGATACCCCGGCAATGTCATTCATAAACGGATAGCCGTTGAACGAATTTAACAGATGATGATAGGTCTTCCCATCCACCTTTATAAACCGTTCATAGATACCTGAGGTGACAATGGACTGATTGGTCTCCTTAATTTTTCCAACAATAGCGCCTCGCGGTTCAAAAGGATTCTGAATTCCGACATTCCATTTTTCATCTGAAGCATTCTTACCCAGTACATAAATATTTCCGCCAAGATCGACAATTGCGGACTGAACGCGGTTTTTCTTCAGTACAGCAACCACTTCATCAGTAATAAAACCTTTAGCGATGGCCCCCAAGTCCAGACGCATGCCTTTATCTCTGAGAAAAACCGTGTGCTTTGAATCATTAAGAATCATTTGTTTATACCCGATCAACGGAAGCACATGGTCAATCTCGTCCTGCTTCGGTTTTCTTGCGTCGGAGTAGCCGATATGCCACAGCTTCGACAGCGGTCCGATGGTCAGATCGAATCCACCGTTTGAGCGCTCGCTGAATTTCTTGCCGATCCTGATCATACGGTAAATATCATCAGACACTTTGACCGGCTTGATTCCTGCCTGATCATTCACGTGATCAATCTCCGATGAGTCACCTTTATCTTCGACAGTCGTCGCATCAGCCAAATCTTCAATCCGTTTAAAAACCGGTTTGAGTACATCTGCTTTTCCTTTATCAAAAATTTTCACAGTAACAACGGTACCCATTAAAAATTCGGTTTTGCTGTATGGACTGCTGAGAATCTCCGCTTTAACAGACTTCGTTTTATGCGCGCATCCTGTCGCGGTCAGCAAACAAAAGATTAAAAGAATACTCATGCCGATTTTCTTCATCGGACTCATTCCTTCCCACTGATTAACTGCTCCTTAGAGGAAAAAGACTTTAGAGCAATCCGCGCTCTAAAGCCTTTAATGGCACTGCTTCCATTCATTATTTCTCTTGAAAAACAAGATTATTGACTTCAATTGGCACTGTATCACCTTTTTGCGCCGCATTAATCAATTGTGCCGCATAAATACGGAACGAGTGGCTGGAGTGTGTCGCGCCGGAGACAACGTCCACTTTTTCAGCATCCTGTTTATCAACTAATGCTTTGCTGAGTGCCGGAATATATTCTTTAGGGCCAGTGCCGGATTTTGCTTTCATCGCCTTTTCATAGGCGGCATTTTCTGATTTCAGCTTGCCGTTTTTATCTAGAAAATCATAATTAACTTTCGTGATTTTACCGCCCTTAACCGTCATGTCGATAAACGTTTTCCAGCCGGTTGTGCCTAAATTTTTTTCTGCCAGTTTATAGACACCGTCCTTCAGTTTCGCTTGTGCGTCAATAACAATTGGTGTGGTGTCGCCTTTCTGAGCTGCCTGAATTAATTGCTGTGCATAATTAGTGAAATGGTCGGATGACTCTGTTGCGCCGGATACGGCTTCAACCTGCTGTGCATCTTGACTTGCCACAAGTGCTTGATTCAGCTTAGGGATGTATTCCTTAGGCCCGATACCGTTCTTCGCCTTCATTGCTTTTTCATATGCCGCATTTTCTGATTTTAATTCGCCATTTTTATTTACATAGTTATAATTGGATTTCGTAATTTTTCCGTCTTTTACCGTTATGGACATCGTAGCCTTCCATCCGTGGCTGTCTAATTCTTTCTCTTTTAATGAATAAGTACCATCTTTCAAAGCTGCGCCGGCGATCAATTTCGCAGTTGCAGGCTCACTTGATCCGGATGCCTTTTTCTCCGAATTAGATTTGGTAGCGCTTTCATTTGATCCGCAGGCAGCAAGCATTATGATCAGTAACAAACCTAACGGTAACAGTAATTTTTTAACGCGCATCGTTAACTTTCCCCCTTAAATCGACAATTTGTGAATTCTATCACATTACCTTGCTCTTCCATCATATCATGTCAGCACTTTATTGACTACGTTTAAATTGTGAACGTTTTCATGAAAAGTTTTGTTGTTCATTTCCTCTCTCTGGACATATAGATATTATCGTGTAAAATTTAATTTAGGTAATTGTTCTTTATTTCACAAATCATTCCACACATTTATGACAGCGCTTTAATATTGCTTTTTTGAAGGGGGAAAGACTAATGGGGATTAAGAACATTGTCATTATTGGAGCCGGATACGCCGGTGTTCATGCTGCAAAAAAACTAGCAAAAAAGTATAAGAAAGATACTTCTGTCACGATTACATTGATTGACCAGCACTCTTATCATACGATGATGACAGAGCTTCATGAGGTTGCTGCGCACCGCGTGGAACCTGAAGCTATTAAGTTTGATCTGCGCAAACTCTTCAAACATACGAAAGTGAATCTGGTCACCGACAAGGTCACACATGTAGATCATGCGAAAAAGACGGTGACTACTGAGCATGCAGCGTATACCTATGATTATTTAATTCTCGGTATGGGCGGCGAGTCCAATGATTTCGGCACTCCAGGTGTACGCGAGCATGGTTTTACCCTCATGTCCTGGGAAGACGCAGTAAAGCTGCGCGCACACATCGAACAGATTGTCCGCGACGCGGCGACAGAACATAACGCAGAAAAACGGCGTGCCATGCTAACCTTCGCCATCTGCGGTTCAGGATTTACAGGTGTTGAAATGATCGGTGAACTGATTGAATGGAGGGCGCGGCTCGCCAGGGTCAATAAGCTGGCAGAAAATGATCTTTCTTTGTATTTAGTGGAAGCGGTTCCAACAATTTTGAATATGCTTGAGCGAAAAGATGCAGGCAAGGCGGAAAATTATATGCGCAAAAAAGGCGTCACAATCTTGACCGGTTCGCCGATTGTAGAAGTAAAAGCAGATCATATTGTCCTGAAATCAGGTGATGAACTGCCTACGTGTACCTTGATTTGGACGGCCGGAGTAAAAGCAAATGCTCAAGCAGGCAGCTTCGGTATGAAGTCAGCTCGGGCGGGACGTTTAACAGTTAATAAATATATGGAAGCGGAGGGTCTCGAAAATGTTTATGTCGTTGGCGATCTCTCCTATCATGAAGATGGCGGAAGGCCAATCCCGCAAATTGTAGAAGCAGCTGAGCAAACAGCCGGAACAGCAGTTAAAAACATTATTGCTGCGATCAGCGGGGACGAAAAATCAGCATTTAAAGGCAATTATCATGGTGTGATGGTTTCGATCGGCGCCAGATACGGGGTTGCCCATTTAGGAAGCATTCATCTAAGCGGCTTCTTTGCTATTTTGATGAAACATATGGTTAACCTGTACTACTTCTTCGGCCTGCGTAGCGCGCATTATATGTTCCATTACATCATGCACGAGTTTTTCCAGACGAAGGATAAGCGAAATATCTTCCGTAACTTTACCACTCGTTATGGCAATGTACTCTGGAGCCTGCCGCTTCGTGTTTTTGTCGGTGGCTTCTGGCTTAACGAAGCATTTGGAAAGATATGGGGTGAAAGTGTTTGGAACAAGGTCACGTCACACTGGTCAAATTTTCATCTGCTGTTTAACGGGCTTGGCAAGGATTCCTGGCTTGTCGGCTCCTCTGTGAAAATGCCGTTTGACTGGCTGCAGACAGCAACAACCGGTGCGAGTCAGTCAGCAGGCAGCGGCGCTGGCGACGCAGCGAGCCAATACGCCACACCTATTCTGAGCAAAATGCCCTTCTGGTTTGAATGGATCATGAAGCTTATGCTTCCGAATGCCGATGTGGCCGTATTCATGCAGAAAAGCATGGTGTTTATCGAACTCGCCATTGGTCTGGCCCTTCTTGCAGGCCTGCTCACATGGATCAGCAGCGCAGCAAGTGCAGGATTTATCGTTATGTTTACGCTCAGTGCCATGCTCGGCTGGAATAATCTATGGGCACTGCCTGCTTCAATTGCATTAATGAACGGCTCAGGTCGATCCGTCGGATTTGATTATTGGGTTGTCCCTTTCCTTCAAAAGACATTGAGCAGATGGTGGTATGGTAAAGAACAGGCGATTTATAATGATGCCTTGGACAACGAAAGTCCCGCTCTCATTAAGCCATCGAATACAAATCAATTGAATCAATAAACCAAAAGAAGGGAAGATCAGCGATGGGTAACTGTTTAAAAATGATTAAACGCTGGGATATAATCATTGTAACGATACTTGTCCTGATCTCTTTTCTTCCCTTCACCATTTTCAGCGCCGTCCAGGCAAAAAATGATCGTGATCCGGACCGTGTCAATATTGCGGTCATATCTGTGAATAACAAAGTCGTCAAACGTATTGTACTTACAGGCAGCGTAAAAACACGGCAATTTGATGTTCACATGCTTGGCGGCGATTGTAATACGATCGAGGTAAAAAATGATCAAATCAGGGTTAAAAGTGCCGATTGCCCCGACCAAAACTGTGTGCTGACGGGTTTTATCTCCAAACCCGGTCAGACCATTGTCTGTCTTCCTCATCGACTCGTCATTGAAATAAAGAGCAATCACGCACCGTCACAGGAGATTATTGTCAGCTCATAAAACGGCAAAGGGATTCGGTACTTATGACAAAAAATCAGCTGAATGCTTATATCGCACTTCTCGCCGCCCAGGCAGTGGTCATCAGTTTGTTCGAAAACGCCATCCCTTTTCCCTTTGCCGCAGCGCCCGGCGCTAAGCTCGGGCTTGCAAATATCATTACCTGTATGGCGCTCTATACCCTTTCAACGAAGGATACACTTAAAGTACTCACGATTCGGCTGATTCTGGCAACATTGCTCGGCGGCACAATTTCCACATTCATGTACAGCTCAGCCGGTATCGTGCTAAGCTTCATAGGAATGTGGCTTGTCAAAAAGCTTGGTCCTGACCGTGTCAGCTTAATCGGGGTGAGCGCGACCGGCGCGATTTTGCATAACATCGGACAACTCATTGTCGCAAGCTGGATCGCGCAAACATGGACAGTACTTCTTTATCTGCCGATGTTATCTTTTGTCGGTATTTTAGCAGGAATCGCGATCGGTGTTATGGCTAATTACTTGTTAAATCACGTAGAGAAATTACACAATTACCGTGCTTTGCGGGAATTGAATGAATAAACGGCAAGATTGGTGGTGATAACGATGGGCATTCATCGGATGTGGGAATCGTATCCAGAGCTTAAGGAAGAGCTTGCGGATGTGCTTAAACTGATCGAATCATATATTCGTGTACGGGACACAGCCATACAGGATAAAATACTCGCCATGATTCATTCGGGCGGAAAAATGCTTCGCCCTGCTTATTCACTTTTATGCGCACATATCGGCCCGGAATCAGAACGCGCGCGGCCGAAAGCGGTGGCGGCAGCACTCGAATGTCTGCACATGGCGACCCTGGTTCACGACGATGTCATCGATAAAGCAGACACACGGCACGGCCAGACAACCGTTCATGTGGACTATGGAAATAAAATCGCCGTTTATACCGGAGACTACTTGCTTGCGCTCGCCTTTTCGATTCTCTCCAAATACGCGGATTCTGCCCCTCAGATTAATGTCCGTGGATTTCATGCGGATAAGATTCTTGCCGGCGAGCTGGCTCAATTACACGGACAATTCCACACATCCGTTTCTGTCAAGCGGTATTTTTCTCAGATTTCCGGAAAAACGGCACAATTATTTGCAGTCAGCTGCTATGCAGGTGCATTAGCAGGCAAAGCCGATCAAAAAGATGCTGCGCAAGCCTGGCGGATAGGGTATCATATCGGTATGGCCTTTCAGATTATTGACGACCTGCTGGACTATCAAGGAAGCAGACAGACACTTGGAAAACCGGTAATGAGTGATATCCGGCAGGGCATTTATACGCTCCCGCTCATTTATGCCGTCAAAGCAGATCCTGATTCGCTTCGTCCTTATCTGAATAAAGACAAAAAACTGGATGAAGTGGATATTCAGGTGATCTTAACCATGATCAAACAGCACGACGGTATCGCAAAATCCATGCTTATCGCTGAGAAATTCACACAAAAAGCATTGAATGAACTTCGGCAGCTTCCTGACGGAAGGTACAAAATAACCCTTGAGAGGCTGACAAAATCGCTGTTAGCCCGGAAAATGTAAGATCAGGATAACCTTCAACGTTGTGATCAATGCTCGTATTCGCGTTATAATAGAGACATTGATCTGGGACTGGAGGTTTTTTTATGAACAAAATTACAATTATGCTTGGAGACATTACACAAGTGAGCGCAGACGCAATTGTCAATGCGGCAAACACTTCCCTGCTTGGCGGCGAAGGCGTGGACGGCGCGATTCATCGCGTCGCGGGTCCTCAGCTTTTAGACGAATGCAGAACGCTGAACGGCTGTCGAACCGGTGAAGCAAAAATAACCAGTGGCTACCGGCTGCCAGCCAAGTATGTCATTCACACCCCCGGCCCCATCTGGCAAGGTGGCACTCATCATGAACGGGAATTATTGAAAAGCAGCTATGTGAACAGCCTTAAGCTTGCGGAAACCCATGACTGCCGGACAGTTGCCTTTCCATCGATCAGCACCGGCGTCTACCATTTTCCGCTGGAATTGGCCGCCCCGACTGCGATCCAAGCCATTCAGGATTTTTTACGAACGTCAAAGATTGTGTCGCACGTACAAATGGTGTGCTTCGACGAGAGGACAAAACATGCCTATGATCAGGCATTGTCCACTGTTAATGAGCGTTGAACAATGATTTGTTTAAACGAAACGAGCAACTCGTCTTGGTAAAGATCATTATTTTTTTAAACATTCTTCATGAACTCCCCATATCTGTTCGCTACCTTCTTGCGTGCAGACTAATATTTTGCTGATTACATACAATCTGCCCGAAATACCTTACACCCCCAAATAGTTAAGCAGCCGTTTACAATCATTATCTTGACTTAAGCTAAAAAAGGATTATATTTAAACCATCGGTCTAATTATAAACAGCAAGGAGCATGTCATGCGCACTAAAGTTCATTTTGAAGGCAGACGCAAGGAACTGCTGTTAAAGATATGGGATCTTTTTATAAAAAACGGATATGAAAATACGACTCTTTCCGTAATTTTGCAAAGACTATCTCTATCCAAAGGTGTCTTCTATCACTATTTTAGTTCTAAAGAAGAATGTGCGGATTCCGCTATAGAATTAATGGTCAATCAATGTATTGCCGAACTGTTAAAAGAAGATCTTCATGACGCCGAGGCCGACAGAAAACTGGTACATATGATTCTGGGAACGATTCATTTTTTTCACGGCAGCCGGAAACAGGAAGAACTGATTGATGCACCCGAAAACATGATTTTCCATCACAAATTAATGGTCGCATTAACGAAACAAATGGCTCCAGTCTATGCGGAAACGATTGATCAAGGAATCTCCGAGGGACGATTTCATTTGCCGCGCCCATTGGAAACCGCCGAGATGCTTTTGACACTGGCAAATTTCTATTTAGATATTCATTTATTTAAATGGGATCCTAAAACAATGCCAGCTAAAGTGCAGGCTTTTGAAGAAAATATGGAACTACTGTTAGGGGCTCAAAAAGGAATGTTTAGCTTCTTGCACTCAATCAGTGGAGAGGAATAATAATTTATGAAAATTATGATTGTTGGATTGGGCGTAATCGGAACAACATATGCCTATGCTTTTCAAAAAGCAGGATTTGATACGGAACATTTCATAAGAGTGGAAAAAAGACAAAGCTGTCCGAAAAAAATATCGGTTAAGCTACTTGATGGTCGGGAAAATGGTAAAGGAAAAATAATACACGACACATACACCGTCCACCAGGCACACACCGGTGCGAACTATGACTTGATCCTGTTAAGTGTATCAGGCGATAAGTGGCGAGCAGCCATCAAAACGCTTGATGATAATCGACTATATGGCCCGATTCTTATGTTCAATGGAATCAGTGACACCAAACGTTCAGTGGATGCTGCGTGTAAAGGTCGAAACTATATTCTAGGCTATCCGGTCGCTGGAGGAAAAATGGACATAGAAAAGGGCGAGTTGGATTGTGTTTTATTCGATCACGTCATGTTAGAACACAAGAACAAGGCCAACATTGATAACTATGCCGACATTACTCACTTGTTTCATCAATCAAAAATAAAACTGGAATGTCCCTTTGATATGCAGGAATGGATATGGCTGCATATGGCCATTAACGCGGGGGTTATTACAACCGCAGCAAGTCTGGCAAGCATCAAAGATACAGTTTCAGCCGCGCGACAACTGATGAATCGTACAGCCGGATTAAGTCAGGCAATCCTTACCATTCGTGAATGTATCAAAATAGTGCAGGCAACAGGCGTTACGATGAGTCATTATAGAAATGAAATCATCCCCTACAAGCTGCCATCTAAATTAGGAGCCTTTATAATGAAGCGCATGTTTAAAACCAATCAATTGACCAGAAGAATTATGGAGATCCATGCCAACATCAATGATCTACTTTATGTATGTAAGAGCGTGCATGACAAAGGAAAAGAACTCCATGTTAAGACCCCGTACTTCGATAAATACTTCCAGCAGATGATGCAGCAGATTGCGGAATTTGAAAACGGAAAGTAATGTTTTTATTTGCGCCCATCAACAGATCGCATCATGTTATAAAAAGAGTAAACGCCGTCATTAGACTTTTGCGTCACTTGATCCATAATTTTAAATCCTATGCGCTTATACAGCTTCAGTGCTCTTTCGTTGAAAATGGCTACCGACAATGAAAATATAGATGGGTTGAATTTTTCTTCAGCAAAGTTTAAACCTGCTTGGATAAACGCTTGACCCAATCTCTTCCCTGTTAAATCCGGTCGCATCCCCAGACCAACCTCAACGGTCTCTTCTTTTTTTTCGAAACAAAAAAATCCGATTAAGCTATTTTGAGTGTCATAAACGGAATAATAGATTCCCTGTCTCGCTTTTGAATCCAGCAGTTCTCCCAGATCCTCTTCATCATTTCTGAAATCGTAGAAAGAATAGGGGGCTTCATAGTGCCAATCCGCAATGGCACGCGCTTCTTGATCACTCATTGGTTTGAACGTGTAATTTGTCATACTAATTCCTCCACTTTTTCGTTACAGCCGCGACACAGTCCATTGCGCCGCTGTAAGCAAGTTGTCGGCGATATAATCAGGTTCAACTTCAGCCCATGTGTGCCGGTATTCGTTGAGTGAACTCTCACCCCATCCGGTCCGAACCAAAATTTTCTTTGCTCCGACCGCGCCTGCCGCCTGCATATCCGTACCCGTATCCCCTATACACATGGTTTTTGATAAATCCAGATGGTATTTTTTTGCAGCCGCGAGCAGCAAACCCGGCTTCGGTTTCCGGCATGTGCATCCGTCATCAGGACCATGCGGACAGATGAAGGCACCATCAAGATCATAGGATCTGAACTCCTCACAAAAGTCGTCCATTGCTGCCTGACTTTTACTGATCCTCCACTGATTCGTGCAGGCAAAAAGCGGGATTCCATGAGCCTTCAGCAGATGAATCGCGTCCTTGCTGTACGTATACGGCTTAAAATCATGAGGATGAATAAAGTGGCCCGTCCCGCCAATCGTTCCGTCACGATCAATAAATACGGCCTGAATTTCTGTCATCAGTATAAAACCCCCTGCCATAATTTTTTCCTCTTCCTCCATATTAAGCTTTTCTTAAGAAAATAGCTTTACATTAGATGTACCGAATTTCGAGCAACCTGTGAAGGAGAATAAGTCTATGGAACGTATCAACAAATTCAATTATTGGTTAGGTATTGTTGTCACTGCCGCACTGCTTCTGGAATCAGCGTTTGGTATCTACAGTTTTGTTCACAGTAAGCAGCAGGCGCGATCCTTTCAGAGTAATTTTTTGCAAAACAGGCCGAATTTCAATGGAGGAAACGGATCGGAAAGTGCTTCAAACGGGTCAAACGGCGCTCCGCAGTTCGGCGGTGGTACGAGCTCGCAAAATAGCGGACAGCGTCCATCCGGAATACGCGCACGCTCAGGAGCGCAAGCAAGTCCCATACAATTAGTCATTCATATCGTTTCATTAATTTTGGCAGCCGCCTCACTGGTCATGACCGCAATAATTGGCAAGAACAACGCACGAAAAAGGAAAGAATTGATGGAACAGGAAAAAGGAACACAAGAGTAAGAAACACAACAGCCCCCTGCAGACATGCAGGGGGCCTTTATGCGACACTCATTTCAATGGAGCGATACGAATCCTTCATTCACGCACTTTCGTTACTGCTGCTGAGAAGACTCCGTTCACTGGGCAGCAGCAATGAGAGCAAAGCGGCCGCAAGCGGCAACAATGAGAGAAACGCAAAAATAACGGTGACACCGTAAAGATCGGCCAGCCATCCGATCATCGTCGCACCAATCCCACCGGCACCAATTCCGAATCCGACCATCAGTCCGGAAACCAGACCAATGTTCTTCGGAAACATCATTTGCCCGTAAACAACCGTAACGGCAAAGGATGAGAGAACAAAGAAACCGAAAAGGAAAAGAACAATGATTGATATGATGCCATGAACATGCGGCAACAGCCATGCGAAGGGAACCGTTACCGCCATTGAATAAAACAGCAGCCATTTACGACTGATCCGGTCTGAAACGCGACCGCCGATAAAGGTTCCGAGCGCGCCGGCGCCAAGAAACAGAAAGGTCAGCAAATCACCATATTTAAGCGCAATTCCCTGATGCAAATAAAGAAACGGCAAAAATCCGGCGACACCGATCTGTGTCCACGACCGAAGAATGACCACAGCGGTCAGCAGGCAGAGACCGACAACATGATTGCGTCCCTTGATGTTTTTCTGTCGCGCTTTATTTTCTGCCAGACTGCGCCTGTACCATGGCATGACGGAAAGTACTAATGCGAAACCGGCAACTGTAGCCAACGCAAACCAACCAAGCCCATGAAGCCCTGTCGCAATCAGGAATAAAGGAAGAAGCAGCGGTCCCACTGCCTGACCAAAATTGCCGCCGACCTGAATGATCGCTTGCGCCGTTCCTCTCGCCGTACCCGCTGCCATATAGGCGCCTCGCATCGCTTCCGGATGAAAAATGCCTGAACCGATTCCGGATAATCCGACGAGAAAAAGAAGCACCCAATAAGCAGGAGCGTAACCTGAAGCCGTGAGACCAAAACCCGTCAGACAGATTCCCACCGGTATAAACCACGTTTTCGGATTCCTATCAGTGATGATGCCGAATATAGGCTGAGCCACGGATGATGTCAGCATTGATACGAACAGAATAATGCCGGCTTGAAAATAGTTCAGATTAAAAGCATCTTTGTATAAAGGCAAAAGTGCGGGTACAAGTCCGGTCGTCATTAGATCATTGATAAAATGAACACCGCTGAGACTGAACAGTTCCCGCTTCGCCGCCAGCTTAGGTTTGACGGCAGCCTGATTCTCATTCTTTAATGCAAGATTCATTGCATTCATCCTCCTTGCCAGCGCATCATCGTTTACATTTTTTTCGAACACTCTTAGACTAACAAGTAAACGACAATAAATCTTGCAGTATCCTGCTCACCTTTAGCACAATTTTGATCGAAAGGGTTTTCCAAATGAAAAATGAAACGAATTATTCACCAAAGCGAAACGCTGATCGGCATGCCTACTTAGACATAAACTTAAAAGAAGGATTAGGCTACGGTTGGAGATATCAAGAGAACTGGCATGAGGAAATGCAATTCTACTATGTGGTGAGCGGGTTAGGACGCATCCGCTGTGAATCGGACGTATTTGATTTGCGTGCAGGCGAAACGCTTCTCATCAACTGCAATGAACTGCACGTGATCGAGAGTCTCTGTGATCAATTAACCTTCTGTTCCATTCGCATTGATCTTGCGGCCATGTTCCAAGATATGCCTGATCTCATCCACCTGAACTATGCTGAACAGCTGATGCAGCAGCGCATCGTCTTCGATCATATCATTGACGAGAAAGAACAGCTTGTCCCCTTGCTGCACAAACTAATCGCCGAACATGAATCACATCTGCCAGGCTGCGAGCTTGCGCTGAAATCAGTTGTGCTTCAGATCTTAGTCATCCTGATCCGCAATTATATTCAAAAAATATACACGAAGAAACGATTTGACTTGAGGATCAGTAGCCTAAACCAATTAAAATCGGTAATTGCATTTATTCATGAACAGTACACCGAGTCCATTACGGTTCATGATCTTGCCGAACGTGCGCTCATGAGTGAATCACATTTCTGCCGAACCTTTAAGAAATTGTATGGCAAAACCGTTGTCGCTTATGTCAACACACTCCGAATAGAACAGGCGGAAAAACTATTGCAGAACAGTCCATTGACCATCACCGAAATCGCTATGAACGTCGGATTTAACGACGCCAACTATTTCAGTCGTGTATTCAAACAGCTAAAAGGAACCCCCCCACAAACTGAACGCAATAGAATCCGACAGACGATGGACCATTAATTCTGTATTAATTGTCATAGACAGCTTTTAAGGTATATTCTGCTAATACATGCGTCTCCATTTTCTTATACAGTTCATTCATTAAAAATCCATTTTCCAAATCAAGCAGCGTATCTAACGCATAAACATGAAGCTCGTACACATGGGGCGCATCAGGCGGCGCCATACCGCCGTAAAAGCTAGAAAGCGTTTTACTTTGCTTTCCGCCTAAGGGACTCATCCAGCTATTTGCTCCCTGCACAAAATCTTCAGCATGCTTACTTTCATTATCCAAAAGTTCATTTTTCGTAATATTGGTGGCAAGCCAGTGAATCCATGAGAACCCGCCTGTCACCGGATAGGCATCCTTGTCCTCTAATACAAGAGAAAAAGAGACTGTACTTAAGGGAGCCTCCTCAATTTTAAACGGTATGGAGTATGAAGGTATTCCATTTTCATTGAATTCTGTCCCCCGTTTACCATATTTGTCTTGAAATTTCTCATTTGTTATACCCGAACTTGTGACAAACATTCTCTTAACCTCCTTATTCATTCAAGAAGCTGCGCAACCTCTTACCACATAAGTTCATTGTACCGGCATGTGTTAATTCTGTATATTACTTACTTTTTTGTTGGTACTGCACCATTTTAAGAAATGATTCCTCTTTTTCTTAAGTCTTCTTCTTGATTATGCTCAAGTAGATAGTCTATGCCTATTTGCTGCATTATTGTAAGTGCTTCTAAAATTCGTTCCCCATGCGGCTGAGTTAGAAAATAATCAACACGCAAAGGGTAGCCTTCGTAAGGCTGCTTCTCAACAAAGCCAAACTCAATCAGTTCTTTTAAATGCTCCAGTAACATTTTTTGGCTAATTCCCTCAATATCCCTCTCTAATTTTGATAAGGAGGTATTTCCCAGTCTAAGTCTCCATAGAATAATCGGCTTCCATTTTCCTCTAATCATGTCATGAACTAATTCTAAGGGACACGTAAATTGATGACGCAGTTTCATTTGAGATTACCTCCGGATTTCATGAGTCAAAAGTGATTAGTGATTTGGATGAAACACCTGTCCCATTTAACAAAGACTGATTTCTATGAAATGCTTTGATCAGAAGTTCTCTGTCCGGCACATCCAGACGCACGTAGGAGCGAAGAAAGTCATGATTATCGTAGGCTGCTTTGTGCAGCGAAACGTCAAAGTGCTCGGATGTCAATGTCACAATCGCATACCGTGCATACGGCCCTTGCGCACATCCAAGCGAACCGGGATTAAGATAGGTTACGCGTTCCGGCTTAAAAAAATGGGTTGAGTGATGGTATCCAAAGCAGATCAATTCCTGATGGCAGTCTCTAAAAAGATTGTTCATATTGTCAAGTGTCGACTGAACAATCGAGCTGAACGGAGCATCAACAGAAGGTGCGGACAGCTTTCCTTGCTCGATATGATAGTGCGTAAAAAGAACAGAATGTCCCATAATCGTTGTGTCGATCACGCGTGGAAGCAAATCGAGCCGTTTGACGTAAAAAGGATCAAGCCGCTCAACAATCCATTGATGATGGCTCCCGTGTATCTCCATGACTTTTCGGATAAGGCTGTCTATGAATCAGCGCAAGCACACCCTCGTCGTGATTGCCGGTAATCATTGACAGATTCTTCCGATTAAAAAGGGTGTCAAGCACCTCATTCGATTCAGGTCCGATCGTGATCGTATCGCCAAGGCAATAAATATGGGATACATGCGCCTGATCAATTTCAGCAAGCGGGTGCGCAAAGCCGCAGCGTTGCCGTGAATATCCGTGATGACAGCTATTTTCATTGATACTCACTCCCCATAAACCAACTGATCTTAACGGTTGTTAACAGATATGAGCCTCGAGCCACCGCGCGACACCGTCATCTTCATTTTTCTCGCAGACAAAGTCGGCCGTCTTTCTAACCTTCTCAATCCCATTGGATACGACCATACCTATGCCGCATTTTTTCAGCATCTCAAGATCATTATGATCGTCACCGAAGGCAACAATGTTCGCAGCATTTAATTTTAATCGCCCGGCAACGAACGAAATGCCGCCCAACTTCGTTGCATTCTTGTGCATGATCTGATACCAATTTTCTCCGCTGTTCGCATAAAAATTAAGGCCGGGATACTTTTTCATCATTGGCTTCAGTGCCGTGGCATCTGCACATGCTACAGAGAGCTTGGACGTGTCAACGGTCAAGTTTTTCCTGAAATCCGTGTATACTGCGTTCCATGATCCTCATCTTCGCTGAGATTACCTTTTTTCCATGCGTATATGTGGAATACCGTCGAGCATGAAAATTTCAGAAGCCGGTTCAAAGCCGAAAGGAAGATACAATGACTGAACATATTCTTGAGCCTCAATGGCGATCGGCATGCCTGCAAAACGTTTCTTAATCACACGCAGCACTTTGGCGACGAGCAGGCTGGCCAGACCCTTGCCGCGGCAATCTTTGCGGACAAGTACCCGGCCGAACGACATTCCGTCATCAATCTCAAAAATACGCGCATAAGCTGTGATTACGCCGTCCTCATCCGTTGTGAAGACATGCAGACTGACTAAGTCGTAAGGATCGACTTCATGGTAAAGGCATTCCTGCTCAACCACAAAGACATCGACCCGCGCTTTCATAATCTCGTAAACTTCCTTCCCGGTCAATTGATTAAATGATTTAACTGTCCATTGCAGACGCTCCATGGTTTCACTTCCTTATAAGCTACCTTTTTTCAATAGTGTAGCACACGCGCAACTCAATCGTGCAGTTTCAATCATTTGTTCGTTTTGTTTTTTTTAAATGAAGAAATACCGCACCAACTACGGCTAGAGCAACGGGATATACGATTGCCCACCCACTGAAAAAGAGAACGATGACAGTGATTAAGAGTGAAAGCAGCGCCATAAACCAGCCAATCGTCAACGACTTTAGCATTTTTAAAGCAGCAAGCATTGTGAAAATGTAGGACGTGATAAAAACGACACTGGGGCCTTTCAAAAGATTTTCTAAATCCAGGGCAATCGTGCCATAGAGCAATAAAATGAAAGCGAATGCCCCTCCAAGTGCTGCTAAAACATGTACCGGCGTTTGAAATTTAGGATGCAAACGTGCTAATTTTGCTGGAAAACAACCCGCTCTTGCCTGCGCATAAACCATTCTAGAGAAACCCGCTATATTGGCGTGCACCGTACTGAATGTAATGAACAGAGCCAATACCGTAGTGATGATAATTCCCGAATGTCCCCATCCCTTGGCAACTAACATGCTGAGCGATGCCATCCCGTTACTTGTTCCGTAAGCATGCGTGCCAATCGTTACAAACGATACAAGGAGATATAAAACAGAAATACATCCGGCACCGAGAACGAGACTGATCGCAATGTCTCTGCCCGGTCTTTTAAATTCCTCTGCCAGCGGCGTGATCATCTCCCATCCGACAAAGGAAAAGAAGATGACCACAGAGGCCGAACCCACCGGAAACCAGCCATGCGGTGCAAATGGGGTAAATGAAGATATCTTGACGTATGGAAAAGCAACGATAACAGCCATAACAAGCAAGAACAAAATGAGACAAATTGCCAAAACACTCACTTTGGCCGAGAGATCGATTCCCTTTACATGGAAAAGCAGCGAAGTAAGCAGGATCAAAGCTGCGATACAAACGACACCCCATCGATTTGTCGGCAGCAAATCGTTGACATAATAGGCTCCGGTAAGCGCAATCGTTGGCAGGCCTACTGGTATGGAGCCAAGCATGACCCAGCTGAGCAACGCACTTGTTTTCGCGCCGAAAGCATGGGCAATATACGCCATGATTCCTCCGGCACTCGGTATTTTTTTCGCAAGTTGAGCAATTGTCAGCACAATCGGAAAAGCGAGTAAAGACATAAGTGTCCAGGATAATAAAGAAACAGGACCGGCGTTGCTCGCTGTGATTGATGGCAGGACAAGTATCCCGCATCCGAGTACCGCGCCAATAGTCAACGTGGTTCCCTGCACCCAAGTGATTGATCTTTTTAATGATGACTCGCTCAAAATCGTCTACCCCCACATGAATTTTTCCTAATTATATATAGTGATAGAAATAATTCACATGGTATAATTTATTTAAAAACATCATTCACCAATATATAGCAACGAATTAATGATCATATACTTAAATAATTAAGGCGGGATTTTTATGGATGAGATTGACTACAGTATTGTCGCACATTTACAGGAAAATTCACGTTTAACGATGATTGAATTAGGCAAAAAAGTGGGGCTGACGTCTCCGTCCGTAACCGAGCGTGTCAAGAGATTGGAAGAACAAGGCGTCATAAAAAAATATATAGCAATGGTTTCAGCGGAAAAACTAAACAAACAGGTCACTGCCTTTATATTAATGGAACCGAAGGACTGCATGAGGTACGTTCAATTTACAAAAGAGCAGTCTGACGTTGTGGAATGCCATCGGATTGCCGGGATGTACAGCTATCTCACAAAGGTAGTGACTGAATCCGTCCACACACTTGAGGATCATATCAACGCCTGTCTCGCCTATGGCAAACCAACGACTTTAATTGTTCTTTCATCACCAATCGACCATAAAGCAATTACCGCGTTATCAAAAGAAATCTAAGGTTAAAGATCAGGGGCTCAATGAATTGTCCCCATGTTCTCATTCATGTCTGTACCATTTGGGAATCGGCGTATGAAAACGGTCGTAGGCCGTCAAGGTTTGCTTCATTTCCCTTTTCATGACGCTGATTTGCTGCCCTCCATAGTCGATTGCCCATGGAATTGAACTGATCATATTGGTCGCAATATACAGTGCCATTAATGAAAAAAATGTATCCGGGACTTTATTTTCAAAATATCCGTTAATTTGTCCGGTGGCAAATGCGGCGCTTACATTGGCGCACCAGGTGATCCGGTTAAACTCTTCCCATGGATCGCCGTAATCCATTCGATCGAAATCGATCACACCGATTTCATGCGTCTTTGAAATCACCATATTCCCGCAATGATAGTCGCCATGCTGAAAGGTCTGCGGCCGATCCTTTAAAAGTGCTCTGTTGGCTTCGATAACATGGATCATTGACGCCTCATCATCAACTCGAATTCCGCAGGACTTGTAAGCGGCAAGTTTGCGATCAATTTTATGATTATAAAGATCAGACCATGCTGGCCGTGTAGCGGGAGCGGCAAGTCTATGAATCTTTCTCATGATTTGTCCCGCAGAATAGCCAAGCTTATATTGTTCTTCAGGGTTCAGCTTCGGCAAAACAATTGCCGCCTGTTCACCGCCCAGCCAAGTCATGATCGTATAGCATTTTCTTCGTTCATCGCACCAGCCAAAAGCGACTGGCTTCGTCACGTTGCATGGTAATTTGTTTAACCCGTTTAAAGCTTCGAATTCTTTCTTTCTGCGTTCATAGAGTACCCCTTCAGAAAGACGCAGCAAATACCTTTGATTTTGTGATTGAAACGTATACTTTTGATCATGCGACCAGCCTGATCGGATCGGTTTCAGCTGCCTCCAGTCCGAAGATCCGGGTATGCCAAGAAAAGAAGTCCTGTGTTCCCCCATTATTTCTGCCCATCAATGAAAAGTCCCATATGAATTGAATCATAGAACGTGCCGTCAATCAGAAAATCGCGTTTGATTATACCTTCTTCCTCAAATCCAAAAGAATTGTATAGATTAACGGCACGCGGATTATCCGAACAGACGCGTAGATTAATTTTACGGATCACGCCCGTTTCTTTGCTCCATTCAATCATTCTAGTAATTAATGCTCGGCCAATGCCTTTGTCCCAGTAATCCTTGCGCACGCAGATCCCGAACTCGCCGGCATGCGCCGTTCGTTTCTTCGTCCCGCCGTCAAAATTGAGTGTTCCGGCAATTTTTCCGTCATATTCGGCAACCAAATACAGAGCGTTCTCCAGTTTCGCATACTTCTCAAAAGTCGCTTCTTCTTTTTCAATGGTCAGATGCAGTTCTTCCACAGAACCAAAGGTCAAAAAATCGGATTCATCGGCAATTTGCTTAAGAAAAGCGAGAATCGGCGCAGCATCGGATTTTCTCGCTTCCCGAATGATTAATTTATTCTCATCCATATGGCATCTCCTCTTTTTTTGTCTCAATAACATACCACTAGCTAAGAAAAAATTCAGTAAATAATCATGAAGAAGCGTGAACTACATCGGGATTAAAATCCCGGGCTTCTAGGAACATCTCATACCTGCTTGGAAAATTCAAGTAGAGGTTAAGACTTTTTTACTAAGACTCGTACTAAGCCGTTATTTATTTTGTGGCGATTGCCTTATTTAGAACATTTTTCGCTGCGTTGCTATCTCGATCATGGCGCGCCACAATCGGGACATGTCCATTCACGGACACTGAGTTCATGTTTCCCATCATCATGTCCGCAATGGAAACAGATTTGTGAGGTCTTATACGGATGAACGATCACGAGTTCTTTGCCATACCATGCACATTTGTAGGTGAGCATTCGGCGAATTTCTCCCCATGCTTGGTTGGCAATCGCCCGTGCCAGTTTATGATTGTGCAACAGGTTTTTGGTTTTCAGATCTTCAATGGCGATCAGATCATAACTTTTCACCAGTTTTGTGGTGATCTGATGCAAATAATTCTGACGCTGATTCATCTCAGCAATGAATGGCCGAGTTTTCTCAGGCTGGTCTCCTGTATAAATTAAAAATCCCATTCCTATTAATCATAGAAAAGAGATTTTCCAAATGGAGATATAACTCATTAAGGTCTTGAGTGATCACTTTAAGTCAGCCGATGAATGGACCATGTAATGCCTGCTGCTGTGCCGCCTAATTGAATCGCTATTGACAATCCGTCTGCATCATAGAATAAACCAATGACATCTCCGGCGTTCAACTCGACTTCACCAGTCAAAGTGACAGCACTGCTTCCTAGTATTGCTCTTAAAGAAAGAATAAATAGAATATCCACATTTAAAATGGGGAAGAATCCACTGATTAAATCTGTTGATATAGGCGCAGTTCTCCTTACAACGAATGCCGGATTCGTGTTGGGACCAATGTCTGCGCCGATCGCTGCCATTGTTGAATAATTGATTGTCGCCTTAATTGAATAGACGCCGCTGGCCGGTACTGTGTAATTACCTGTCAATTCGTTAAAATTAGCACTGTAAAAATATGGTGAAGCAACAGACCAGTTACTTAGCTGGGAGTCCGTGTTAACGGACAATGAAGGAAGGAAGGCTGAAAATCCTTCTTCAGCCAAATTAGGTCCTGTTGGGCCGGTGGCTCCCGCATCTCCGGTCGTTCCAGTGGGCCCAGTAGCCCCGGTTGGACCGACCGGGCCTATTGCTCCCGATTCACCCGTGGCTCCGGTTGCGCCAGTAGCTCCGGTGGACCCAGTAGCTCCCGTAGCCCCTGTGGCTCCGGTTGCTCCGGTTGCACCGACCATCCAAGGATAATTGGGAGGGCAATAGATATCTGGACAACAGCGGCAATTTCTTGAATGCCTGTGTCGATATGGATTTTCAAAAAAATCGGATGCATCACTCGACATTATTTTTACTCCTCTTTTTAAAATATTGTATGTTCTCCGATTTTTTTTGAAAGGAGCATCTAACTAATAAAAAATAAACCTGTTTGATCACTGAACTGCCCCAGAAATTAGATAGCAATATCCAACTTTTGGGGACATACATTGCACTCGTTATGTCAAACAGATGATTTCTTCCCTTTTATCATGCATATATAAGCCACTTGCTCTATTCGAAGTAAGATGTGTATGCAGTAATCCGTTAAATCTTAGCGCGTATACGTTAAGGTATCATTCTATTCTTACTTCTGACCTTGGCAACCATTAAGAAAGAATTGAAAAACATAAATGATTGGTAAAAAATTGGACCGGAAGCCTGATTCGGTCGATTTTTTTTATGTGTTGAGCCTCTAGTCCCAACGGCAGGGAATTTTATGTCGAATATCGTCGACAAATCACTGATCAGCAAAATCTCCATTCTTTTTTAGGCGTTTCGGCCGTGTTCATCAATTGATCACATTTTGTATACTAGAAACAAACCAAAAGACTTTCCCCTGTTCTTCCAGAAACACATCCTATTTCTGTGTTCCCTGATCATCCATTCCATTGAATTGTTTCTATCCTGAAGGTGATAAAATGAGAGTAAACATGGGCGGCTCCGGTTCCGCAAGTGATACACAAACCTATGATGCTAAAGAACTGATCACAGCCGCTAAGGCACATGCCAAACATTATCAAACGTTGCGGGATCAATTTCATCGTTTGCGCGCGGCATTCCAGCAAATCGCCGGACTTGGCTCCGATTTTCAAGGGCATGGAGCCCAAGCAATCAAACAATTTTATACTGCGCAAGTGAATGTCACAGATAGCTGGCTGCGGCTGATTGACAAAAAGATCGCCTATTTTCAAGATGTTGCAGGTACGATTGATGACAAGAACCTCGGTGGGGATACACAGGTTCGCGTCCCCTTTTTGAATGAGGACCTGTCCTGGGTTACGCGCGTTCCAAGAAAATGGTGCGCGAGCGGGATGACATTGCCAAGATTCTCAGCAGTATTTCCGATCTTGTCCCCATCAATGTGTTTTCCAACCATGACGTCGATCAGGAGCTTGATGCCGCAGATAAAAAACGTGCGAAAATGGTTCTTGATGTTCAAGATCTAGATCAATCCTTGACGAATGAATACCGCCAAATCACTGAAGATTTGCCAAACATCAAGGCATTATACGAAGGACTGATCAACGCTACCCGTCAAGGTGCCGATGTTCAACCGATGCATTTCAACGCAACCGCCTATCATGACAGTAAAATCTATCAGATTCAAGATAAAATGCGGAAGGAAACCCAGAACTATTTGGCAATCAAAAAGCAGCAGGAACAGACGCGAGTAATGAATACTGAGGCCAGTCTGCCAACCGATTTTCGTATGCGCCTTTTAAAGGATCAAATGAACCATGGAATGACGCAAGGCTTCATTGATACGGGCAAAGATATCGTCTATGGATTTATTGATATGGCTCAAGACCCTAGAAAAGCTGCGACAAACACAATGATCGCACTATGGAATTGGAAGCAAACTTCGGCACTCATTGCCCAAGCAATCCTTAAATCCTATGACAAAGATATGGTACATGGAGACCCATACACACGGTCAAGGTGGGTTGCCCATGCCCTGGGCACGATAGTCACCGCAATTGTTACTACCAAAGGCGCCAGCCAAGTGAGCAAAGTGGCTAACCTAGAAAAACTGGGCACATAAGCAAGGAAAGTAGGTACGCTGGCAAAAACAAAAGCAGTTAAGTATGCAAACAAAGCAGCAGAAAAAATGAACAGACGGAATAACCCATTTCCGCCAAAATTTCAATACGTCGGGGACGTCCCGTATAATACAATTAACTCGTCTGGTTTAAGAAGCAAACTTTCAAGGATTGCTGAAAGCGCCGGAAAAAGTAACTTTATTGATCATATTAATAACGTCAGGAGTATCATCCAGCAAGCGTCAATTAAAAAAGTTGATAAGAGTCTTATTAAACAAACAGGAAACAATGTTATGAATCGCAACAAAGTAAAAATTCCGAAAGCAGACTTTCCGCAAAATAAGCCTCAAATGAGACATATTTTTCGAAATGCTGAAGGTCATTTACCGGATAATCAAACAAGCAGACAATTGTTACAAGATACAGCCAATGATATAAATTGTTATTTAGGCGAAGATAAATATGGGAATACATGGTATGGAAAGCTGTTATCTGATAAGACGCAAGTGTGGGTTCAAGTGAGAAATGGCATAATTCAAAACGGGGGCGTAAATAATCCACCTAGAAAATTCACTACTGGTACTGGTTTTTCTAAGCCATCCAATGTAACGAAAAAATGACATTTCAAATACTTAATTATGAGGAGAAATTACTATGAAATTAAATGAAAAAGAAGCACTGAAGGTAATGATAAACTTTTTAGATAATTATTATAATCAAACAAAAGCTGATGATATTGCAGTTTTATTAGGTAGCCTTACACTTTTAGATGATGGAAAACCTACCGATGTAGCAATGTGGGGAGAATGGCTAGATGCCCTGCATAAAGTAAAAGAAAAATGAATCGCATAAGAATCTTAATAACTAAAACTTGAAAGGGGAAAGCATTCCAGCCTTTTTTGGTTTTAATCTCTCCCCTTTCCCCTAAATGGATACGGGCAGATTAGGAAACTTGATCACTACATTTTTCTTTGCGAATTACTTTTTTGCTTAGATTTTAATCAACTTTATAAAAAAAGAACTAAAAATAGTATCCTTTGTGCCTAGCATTGAGTTAACAAAACAAAGATACATGGGAAGGTACTTTCCTTTTTAGAAAAGTAGTCAAGAAAGGGTGTATTCTCTGGAGTTGAACACATTCGAAAACCAACAAACCTGCATTCGAATCGGTTTCCCGGATGTCTGTTGACAACGATGGGAAAATTGTCGCTCTATGGTTAAAACCTAAATTCAAATAATTTATCTCTCTTTTTCTAAGGATGATAAAGAAAACATTGATCAGAACCAAACACTCATTATTATTGAACCGCCTCCTAAAAGGAGGATTTTGTTGTTCAGTTTTTAGGGATCCGTTCAAAACAAAATGAAACCCTCAAAATTGGACTTTAATTTATCCAGCTTCGAGGGTTCAAATGACTGCGTTTCGTTTTTCACGTCGTAACTTGTTTCTTCTTATTTGGTAACTTTCTCTTTCAGGCTAGCAGTGAAAGCATCGACCGCTTCTTCCTTGGTCGCCCAAGATGTGACAAGACGAGCGGCAGAATGATGATCATCAACCTTTTCCCAATCAAAAAATTGAAAATTCCGGTGAAGTACGCTGAGCAATTCATCAGGCAAAATCGGAAAAATTTGATTGGAAATCGGCGGTGTCAAGAATTCATAGCCGGCGGCTTTAATCGTTTCGGCGAGCTTCAGCGCCATCGCATTGGCATGAGCGGCGAGATCAAAGAACAGGTTGTCCCGAAATAATTCGAGAAACTGAATCCCGGTTACTCTTCCCTTCGCAAGCATGGCGCCACGCTGCTTCATCATATATCGAAAATCTGCTTTAAGCACATCATTACAGATGACGAGCGCTTCGCCAAGCAGCGCGCCGTTTTTTGTACCACCTACATAAAACGCGTCAACTAATTTTGGCAGATCGCTGAGTTCAAGATCGTTTGCCTTCGAAGTGAGTGCCGATCCAAGGCGCGCCCCATCCAAATAAAGAAGAAGCTGCTGGCTTTTGCAAAACGCGCTGATCGCTTCCAATTCGCCTTTCGTATATACAGCCCCATTTTCGGTCGTATCGGATAGGTACACCAATTTCGGCTTAACCATATGCTCATCGGGATGCGCGTCGATCATCGATTGAATCCCTTCAGGAGTCAGTTTACCGTCTTTTGCGCATGGAACCGCCAGAACTTTATGCCCAGTCGCTTCAATCGCACCCGTTTCATGGACATTGATGTGTCCGGTTGCAGCGGCAACAGCCGCCTCGTATGGACGCAAGAATGCGGCAATTGCTGCCATATTGGTCTGCGTGCCGCCGGTTAGAAAATGAACGGCAGCGTCTGCACTGTTCATTCGTTCCTTAAGCAATTCGGCAGCTTTCAACGAATACTGATCTTCACCGTAGCCCTCTTCCTGAACAAGATTCGTTTCTAGCAGTGCGTTCAGGATCTGCGGATGCGCGCCCTCACTATAATCGTTTTTAAAGCTGTACATTGCAATGAATCACCTCAGCTGTCTAATTTTTCAACTTATTAATTGGACTATAGCACAGTCGCGCGAGCAGCGGAACCCATTTCCACTAACCGCCATAATAAAAACCGGTTTCCTTCATTGTGAGCGGATCACCTTCACGATGAACACCGGCGTTGATTACTTCGCCGACATAAATAAAATGGTCGCCGATTTCCAGACGATCAATGACCTTACATTCAAAAAAGCTCAACGCATCTTTGAAAATCGGACAGCCGGTCTCTTCCGTAGTAAACGCATAACCGGCGAGCATGTCTCCGTCAACTTCGAGCGGACGAAAGAAAGCAGTGACCATATCTTTTTGTCCGCTTTCCAATAAATTAACACTGAACACACCGCTTGAGGCAATTTGCTTTTGAGAACGTGTCCCCGCCTTTGCCGCCAAGGTTACAAACGGCGGTTCAAACGATGTCTGCGTCAGAAAGTTTCCAGCAAACGCGTTCACGCCGCTTTCATCTTTTGTTCCAATGAGGTATAAACCATAAGTGATACCGCGAAGTGCTGTTTTTTTCGCTTTCGGATCCATTTTTCATGCTTCCTCTCTCAGTTCACATATTTGCCATATATTCATTATAGGACAAATTTATAAAAAGTAGTTATCTGTTGAACACGAGTAACCAATTGGATTTTACCGTTTCTTATCTTCTCGCTTTTCCCTTTTGAATCCATATACGTTAAGATAATAGCTACTGCAATGCCCAAAGCAACCCACGGAAATGCAGCATTAAAAAGTCCCCCACCCCATTTGCCTCCTTCTGATCTATCACATCGATTTCACTTTACCTCTTAATACGAACTATTCACGTATGATCCTTTCTGATTCCAACCGTTTTATTTTTCTGGATAAATCAATGCTGAGCCAAGCAAACACCCCTGTGAGTATAAAGAGCAGGACACACCCCGACAAATTAATCCATTTAATACGCGGAACATTAAGATTAATACCAATCATTAAATTGAAAACAGCCACTGCAAATTCAGCAAACATCAACGCGATCCATATGCCCATCACTCTTTTGTAGTGAGCTATTTTTGAATCAATGCCTGAATATAAGTTAAAAGGACCGTCTTTCACTGGTTTTCTTAAATAGACCCAATTCATACTTGTGGTCACACATGTGATGCCGGTCTCCTCAAGAAATTGAAGATACTCCCTACTTTTCAGATGCTTGGGACTGTTTTTCAATAATTCGATTCGATAGAGATACTCGCCTTTGGAACATGATTTAAATACGTATCTTCCTAAGGAAAAGTAAATAAGCGCCCAGCCCTTTTGTGCCATTTTATTCAGCCATTATTCCTCTTTTTCATAACTGAAAAGCCATTTATAAACGATCTTTTTCATCCGGATCACCCCATGCTATTTTTTCTCCATTTGTAAGCAGCTCCCTTAATCGATCCAATTCTGTCCGAACGGCTTCTCTGCCGAACTTTGTAATTACATACTCTTTTTTTCGTGATGACGCGCTTGTGGGATGCGGCCCGATCCACTCTTTTTGAAGAAGTGTGTTGATCTTTATTCGTGAACCAGGTGTTCGTCTTCCAATTGCTTTATTTTTCGCTCCAACCGGCGATTATACAGAAACAGCATGCCGCCCCCAATCAAAAGCAGTACACCGACAGCAAAATTTATCCATCCCGATAAGCGGGTTTCATAGAGAAGATCCGTTAAGCCAATATAGAAATTAATCCCTGCAGCTGCAAGTTCAGCCAAAATAATGGCATACCACATATTTTTTATCCGCCGATAATGCGCGATTCTCGAATCAAGATCCGTATAGAGTTGAAACGGTCCGCGATCTGCTGGCTTCCGCAAATAGACCCAATTCATGTAAAAAGCAATTGGCATAATACCTGTTTCCTTTAAAAGCTGCAGGTACTCCCCACTTTTGCGATCCTTTTTACTTTTTTCCAGAAGCTCAATCCGATAGATGTATTCACCCGACTGGCACGGTTCAAATTCATAGCGCGCCCAAAAGTAGCGGGTCAGTGCCCATCGGTGAGCCGCCATCTGATTCAGCCACTCCTCCTCACGTTCATAATCCCAGAACATTCGATAGACAACTTTATTCATCCGGATCACCCCATGCTATTTTTGCTCCATTTGTGAGCAGCTCCCTTAATCGATCCAATTCTGTCCGAACGGCTTCTCTGCCGTGCCCTGTAATCACATACTCTTTTTTCCGTGATGATTTGCTTGTGGGATGCGGCTCGATCCACTCCTTTTGGAGGAGTGTGTTGATCGCGCCGTAGAGTGTTCCCGCACCTAGATCAACACGTTCCGAACTCATCTCTTTCACCTTTTGCATGATTCCATAGCCATGCAGTGGTTTATAGAGGGATAACAGAATATAAAAGACGGCTTCCGTCAACGCACCTCGTTCATTACTTTCCGACAATGGAAGCACCTCCTTTATATCGTATTCAGATATATCGTCTATCGATATACAAATTATATCGGCAGACGATATAACTGTCAATTCCCTTCGTGTATAAAAAGGCGCGTACAAGAGTTGCTTTTTTCTTCAATCATGCTGTTCGCTTACTCGTCCCAATTACTTTTTTCATAAGGTATCAAAGTAGACGAATAAGAGCATCTGCGAATTTATTGAAAAAAGGAGCTCGATTTTATGTTTTTTGATCAACCAAATGTACCGTCGAACTGGCAGGTAACCAGCTGGACTCGTGAAGACGCATCCTCGATGGGCTACAATAGTAGCACTTTCTAACATTTGATGTCAGTAAGGTGAAGTCGCTTGATCCTGAACGCGATATTTGGGACAACTGGCTCGTTGTGGATGAAGAAGGAAAAACGGCCGACGTAAATGGCTACAACGTTCTTATTGCCCTCGGTGCACCGATTGGAGACCTGAGCCAGGCACGAGTGATGTACTTCTATTCAAAAAAAGATGAGAACAGCTGGGCACCGGGAGGCTATGTATTTACTGAGCGATTAATTGACGATACTCAGGAATGGTCGGGATCAACAATTTTCACTGATGACGGCTACTTGCAGTTCTTCTATACTATTGCCTCTTCGTATCAGGATCCGGAAATCGAGATTTACCAAACCAATCAACGATTTGCAACCGCAAAAGTTCCGATTTCCGCAAACAATGACAAACTTCAGTTGCTTGACCCGACTTATCATGAACTTTTGATCGAGCCGGACGGCTATTTATATCAGAGCGTAGCGCAAGCCTCGCGCCAAGAACAACGTTTTCCCGTACAGCATCGCGCTGATCTCGGAAGCGATCAGGTCAATAACTTTACATTCCGTGATTCGCATTATTTCAAAGACCCCGCAGACGGATCAGAATATCTCTTGTTCGAAGCCAACACCGGAGAAGCCTTACATGCAGAGGGAACCATTCGTGATCAATTCATTGGCGCTTTCCCAGATGGCTACCAGCCATCAGCGGATGATCTTAAGGCAAACGGCTGTGTCGGCGTGCTGAAATTGAGCGACAAACGGACGAAAGCAGATTTTCTGCCGCCGATACTCACCTCTAATCTAGTTACAGACGAAATTGAGCGGATCAATGTCATTGTTCGTGATGATCTGTATTACTTGTTTGCCGTAACCCATGGAAATAAGATGACTGTTGACAGCAACGATTTGGTCAACCGAGATTTTATGATTGGTTTTGTGTCCAGCGAACTCTTTGGTCCCTATGTCCCGCTTAATAAAACAGGGCTGGTCATTTCACAAAAATCACCGGGAGATCCATATGTGGGACAGGAAAATAACGAGCAGTATGTCTATTCATGGCTTGTTATTCCGGCTGAGAACGGACGCTTTGCTGAGGTCAGTTATGCCAACTTCTCATCAGATTCATCCGGCGGTATTCAGAAGATCAAATCTGCCGGACCTGTAATTGAACTGCTGATAAACGGGGCAAGTACCCGAGTCGGGCAAATTCTCGGGACATTTAATCCAGCAGGATCTCTATGAATCACTTATTTGAAAACATCTCAATAAATATCTTTCATGGTATTTGAGCGCAGAGAAAAAATGACTTTGCGCCAAATGAGGTTATGAAGCAACTCAAAAAAACGAGTGGTATCTAAACCAGATTCCGCTTGCTTTATTTTGTGTATTCGACAATCATTTGACCATCATCAGCAGAATGATGATGATTTCGTTACGTTGCAACGTCGACTTTGCTTTCCAGAGGCTTGGCAAAGTTTTTTTTGACTGCGCACGGATTAGATTATTTCCGGTAACGCTAAACACCTTTTAAAGACCAGAAAACCATTGGTCACCATATGAGTCTGCCCCATAAGATATTCGCTTCATTTTACTCAAATTAAGCGAGGAAGTGGCTCACCAACCCCGTTTGGATTATAGTAACGAGCCTGTAAGTAATCTTCGGTGATTTCTCAGTTTTATAATCCCTTTTCAGCTATTATAAATATGTTAAGTCTATTTAATGATTTAAACAATAAAAGGAAAGCCGCCAACATGGTAGACTGACAACTTAATAAAATTCATTTAATTTTAAATCAATGCAAAGACTAACATTTTAATCGTCTTTGCAATTTTATTTATTTTCTTTCACCATCACATTTTTAAAATATTCTTCACTGAACAGTCTAGCTTTTTTTAGTTTTTTAGATGAATATGCAACACATATGCTAAACGGTTAGAAGGGATGCTTTCATAAACCGATCACTAATAAACTATTAACTTTTTTTTCTTAACATCCGCTTAAGTTCCTGAAAGGGTGTTGCATATGCCTCTTTATAATGACGTATGTGATTTTCCAGTAATGACCACTTTGCATTCAAAACAGGATGTACTTCCGTAGTATCTGAAATGGTGTATAGTTCACCTAATAGATCAAGTGTTTCCCATATCAATGTCTCATCTCGTAATTCTAATAGTGCATTAACAACATTGGGTATATATGAAAAAGCTTCGTAAGACGTCATATTTTTTGTAATATGATCAAATGCGTCACTGAAATACCACTCATTCTTTTCTAATTTTGATTGCCAATCGTCATAAATGTCTAGTAATTCTTTAACAACCATAGTCTCATTCCTTTAATTTTTTATTTAGTAACGTTAAAAATCATTTATATTTAAAATCAGCAAATTTTTTTGTTTTCTTATTATAGTTAAAGTGGATGATAATCTTACCTTTAGTAGTCTTAACCACTCGTTGCATTTTTACCCACCCCTTTTTACCTGGCCAACGTTTATCATTCATTTTTGAAGATGATACAACTTGCCGTGCTCCCTTTAATGGATTTGATTTTACTTCTTTCATGGCTAACTTCTCCACCAAATTTCTTGCTGCAGTCCTGCCAGTTGATCTGCTAAACGATTTCATCAACAGTTTTAATAAGGCTGAAATGGCGTTATGGCCTTTTGGATCAATAAGCATAGTAGGATTATTTTGGGCAAAGGTGTACCCATTTTGAGATAATACGTCATCATCATCCCCCCGGATATGGATCCATCGCTAAAAAGTTCCCGTTCTGAGGGACGTAGTATCGCGCCTGTAAATAATAATGCTGCGTTTCTGAATCATAGGTGTAGCTGGCATAATGTTCTTACTTGATTACTTATGGATACCATTTCACCAAAAACTAATAATGAAACGGAGGAAGAGTCCATCCAACCCGTTCAGAAAAAGGCTTTATATCAAAAATAGATAACAATGTAAAATTAATGCAAAATTCAACTATCATAAAGAAGATCAAGACAAAATGAGTCTTGACCTTTTTATTCTATATTCTTGATTTTTAATCATGTAATCTTTTCATTTTGCTACTTCATAAACTAAAATGGAGAATTTTAATCTGGCAAATTTAAATTTTCCCACCCACCGATTGCCTTTATGAATTGAGGATTCTGTTTAAAATTTGGATCTTTTGCATTGATCTCTATAGCTTTTATTAATTCATCTTCATCTATTTCATCGTTATAATAAGCTAAAAATATTAAATCTATATAATCATAATTGGATGGATCGTCTACATCATACTCAGGCATACCCAGTGAATGAGCTATAAAACATTGCATATCCATATTTTTACAATCCATTGATTCAAGAAATATCGTTGCAAACCCGTTCGAGTGAATTTCATCATATTCATCACTTTTAGTATGGGGCATCTTAAAATTTTTTTTTGTTTTAAAACTGAATACATCTCATACTGTGCATCATCTATACTTTTCAAGAATTGTAACAAATAATGTAAATTTAATGTAATGGTCCTTTTCAAAAATCCACCTCCTATAATTAAACCATTAAATGGGTTGTTTACGTTCCAAAATATATCTTGGTGGAGGACCAAATCCCTCCTCACCTTCGAAATATGCAAGTTTTCCCGGTATACAAGAGATAATGAGTGGTTCTCCTTTGTATACCATTTCCTCTACAGCTTTTTTTAGAGAGATATATTCCCCATCAAACGGGGACAGGTTGCACATAATATAAGCCGCTTGGTTCGCTAAAGCTCCTTTTTCAATAAGTTTTTTTAATATATATGAACAATCATTGTCTCCCTTTAGCGGAATTGGATGTAAGTATTTTGAGTCAATGACTCCATTGGGGTCGTTAGCCAACCTTCCAAATATTTTACTTCTTTTATTGGGAATTGTTAATTCATAAAATAACCTTTGCCTTAGTTCTCTCCTAAAAAAGTTTTTAACAATTTTTTTTTCGTGTTCAATATCCATTTGATCACCATCTCCTCTTAGGGAAGAAATAATGATCATGACTATCATCCGGATGATAGTGTGCCTCTTCCTTCCTTTTTGATTTCTATCTGCTCATATTCCTTTTTTGGCCTTTCTTTTAACAGCCTCTAGCGCCTTCTTTCTAGTATTAAATACATATCTTCTTCCAATTCTCTCTTTACTTCTTGTTTTAGAAGAGATTTTTTCCTTTATCTTTCTTGAAAGGTGCCAAACACCATAACCGGCTAAATATGCGCCCGCAGCTATTAAAGTTCCTGCTGCAACATACTCACCAATTACGGGAATAAAACAAACAGCGGCCAACCAGGCAAAATTTCCATCTGGGTCCACATGGGTCATCGGATTGTTTTCCGCATACGTATACCCGTTTTGGGACAGTGTATTCCCATCATCGCCCGAATCCGGATCCATCGCTAGAAAGTTTCCATTCTGAGGATCATAGTAACGAGCCTGTAAATAATAATGCTCCGTTTCTGAATCATAGGTGTAGCTGGCATAACGTACCGCATTGTCTTTGGCGATGGCGCCATCTTCGCTGAGGATGTTGCCATACGCATCATACGTGTAGGCACCCACTTTGTCGCCGATTGATTGACAATTTGAACGACATCGCCGCGTTGATTTGTCAGAAAATAATAGGGTGTCGTCTTTCAATTTCCGGAGAAGTCCTTATCTTTAACAACCATGCCAACAACATGGCCGTTCGGATCCCATTGGTAATAGTGATACGATTGAAGCTCATTTCCCTTTTTCGTGATTTCAAGGATGAGATGGTTGCTGTCACTATCATAATCGTATTCGTTGGTCTGATCACCTAGGATCTTTTGGGTACGAAGCCCATTTTCGTCGTAGGCATACCGTGCAGCTTCCGTTCCGTCGAGTTTCGAAACTTTTGTCTGATTGCCAAGTGCGTCATACTCATCTTTAAATTAATCGTCCTGAATCAGATTGCCATCGGCGTCATAGCTAAGCGCGCTGCCATTTCTTGGTCAGAATCTGATTGGCGTCATTATAAGTAAACGCAGAGGTGTCTCCATCTGGATCTGAAATTTTGGTGATGTTCTCTGAATGGTCATAGCTGTATGCAAAGTTCAATGCCGGCGAGCTGTCAGAGCCTTTCATATACGATAAACCGGATAAACCGATTAAATGATTAGCCACATCGTAGTTATAAACAAAGATTGTCTCAAAAGTCTATGAGGCAATCTCTTAAATTTCAATTTAATTAGTCATTATCAATTTCTCTGTGTACTATAGAGTGTAAGCACGTAAAGCATCAATTACATGTCATCCCCGATTCCGGAACTAAACTTCCAATTCCATATCGCATTCTGATAATCTTTCTGTTTATAAAAATAATGGCTCGGATGCATCTGATCGGTGATTTTTCAGCAATTTGCCGAAACTGGCAGTTAACCTACCATAAATAATTCAGGAAAAGCAGAAAACACCCGAAGTACGGACGAATTACTGATTTCTTAGCAGCCTAAGACTTTTCATTGTTCAGGATTATATTATAGTACATTCAATTTATCTGTCTCATCAATTCTAAAAAGAGTTTCAAGGAATCCTTTACATTTCATCCTTTAAATATAACTCTATAAAGATTAACGAATGTAAAGCTCTAATTGCCTCAATTGCATGTAATCCCCAATGTGTTTCAAAACCAAATTTCCATTGCCATATTGCTTCTGAAAATTGCTGCAGTTGATAATAGTACTCACCTTTTTTTAATTCCATATAAATATTTTTAATATCATCGATTAAACTTCCCTGTATCGGTTTTTTGAAATGATAGGAATTAAAAACTTCCCAATAAGTATCATATTTCATTATATTAATTTTCGGACATGAAATTTCACGGCTTTCAGGATACTTAATGTCAGTGTCGGAGTCAACTTGAGGCAAATAAAGTCCTTCTCGATATATAGACAAAAGTTTTTTCAATAGCTCTTCATAAACACTGTCTGAATTATATTCTTCAAGTAAATCTACAAAATTACAAAAAGTCTCAGCTGTTTTGTAAAACGAGTTGGCCTTATCTTCCATATTTCTATATCCTCCTGAAAACATGAGTATTAAACAGAAAAATTATTCATATATCACTTTAATCTTTTCTTTATCCGAGCAATTTCACTTTCCCATACCCTGATTTCATGTTTCCAATGTTTAACAGCTCCAGACTTAGGATTTTTTTTAATTCATCGTTTATCTTTTTCTACATTTTTCTCCAAGCTCTCAATTTTTTTGCTCTTTTGTTTATTATTCTGCGCCCTCATGATTATTGATTTAGCTTTTTTTGTAAGATGCCAAACTCCATAACCGGTTAAATAAGCACCGGCAGCAATTAATACTCCTGCCGCAACATATTCACCCACCACTGGAATAAAGATTATCGCTGCCAATGCAAAATTCCCACCAGGATCCACATGGGTCATCGGATTATTTTCCGCATAGGTGTACCCATTTTGAGATAATGTGTCATCATCATCACCCGGATCTGGATCCATGGATAACAAGTTGCCATTCTGAGGGTCATAGTATCGTGCCTGTAAATAATAATGCTGCGTTTCTGAATCATAGGTGTAGCTGGCATAACGAACCTCATTATCTTTTGCAATGGCTCCGCCTTCACTGAGGATGTTTCCATAGGCATCATACGTGTAGGAACCCACTTGATCGCCAGACTTGTTGACTATTTGAACCACATCGCCGCGCTGATCCGTCAGAAAATAGTAAGGCGTCGTTTTCCAATTGCCGGAGAAGTCCTTGTCTTTAACGACCATTCCGACGACATGACCGTTCGGATCCCATTGGTAATAGTGATAAGATTGAAGCTCATTTCCCTTTTTTGATAGTCTCAGGATGAGATTGTTGCTATCACTATCATAATAATATTCGTTAGTCTGATCACCCATGATTTTTTTGGTACGAAGACCATTTTCGTCATATTCATACCGCGCGACTTCAGTTCCATCGAGCTTCGAAACTTTTGTCTGATTTCCCATCGCATCGTACTCATAGTTAAATTGATCATTCTGAGTCAGATTGCCATCGGCATCGTAGCTAAAGGCTGTGCCGTTCTTCATCAGAATCTGATTGGCGTCATTGCAAGTAAACGTAGCGGCTTTTCCATTGACCTGACTGGCTGTCCGATTGCCAACGCTATCGTACGTATACGTATTCGTCGTTCCATCCGGAAGAACCTCTTTCGTTAGCTGACTGTTTCCATCATACGTGTACGTTGAATCCCCATCCGAATCTGAAGCCTTGGTGATGTTCCCGGAATGGTCATAGCTGTAGGTATCGTTCAGTGCCAGTGAGTTGTCGGAGTCCTTTGTATACGATAATCCGGTTAAATGATTGGCCTCATCATAGACATAGCTGTTGGTGAAAAGCCCTTTATTTAGAATCAAACCATATCTTAACAATAACTATGACATTGATCGAACTACATCCCTTATCACTTTAGCGTGAGCAGAAGTAATCTTAATTGATGCAGAGTCTGTGATTTCAATTTGAAGATCCACAGTCTTTAATAAATCACACTTAAAGTTTTCTTTATTAAAAATTTTATTAGTGAATGTTTCATCAAAGTTCGCTTCCTTGCTTATTCCGATTAATTGATCAAAAGCAACAATTTCATTTTTATAGTAAATAAAATCATTCATTTTCCCAATAAAAATTTTTTCTTTTTTCCTTGCATTTTTCTTTGACTGAACAGGCAGATCTATGATTATATCGTTTAGACCTTTACCTGATTTTGAAATCCAATATTGATATAATGAGAACTCACTGACTAACGTTTGTAATAAATTGAATATGTCTGTTTCAATGGTGTAATATTCATGATTCATATAGTCATAAACGTCTAAAGTACTTAATTCATATGTGTAAAACAACATAATTTTTCCTCACTTCATTTTAATTATTATCAATAAGGTTATCATTTATCAGCCCTATCTCCAAACATGTTCAAAAAAAGAACGTCTGTAAAGTGTCTGCATTCAATCACTTTATAAACGTCCGTAAAAATTGATCTTGAGAACAATTGATTCTAGATCATTATCAATGTTCATCTTGCTTTAATTTTCTTAACAACCTTTTCAATCTCTTTCCTGAACGGTTGATGATTTGAGTGTTTGCTCCACTCTCTAATAAGATTTTTACAACTTCCACATTTTTATAATGCGCTGCCCAGAACAAGGCCGTTTGTCCATACTCATCTCTCACTTCTAAGTCTGCACCCCGATCAACTAATCGTTTCACTACCTCCGGGCGATCATATACACTAGCGATAATTAATGGAGTAGTTTGATCCGAGCCTTCACATTTAATATTAATATCCGCATGATGAGAAACAAGATAGTCAACAATATCCACATATCCTTCACTTGCAGCCACATAAAGAGGAGACTCACCATCATTACTTTGTATATTAACATCTGCACCGAAGTCGACTAATAGTTCCACACAATTTAAATAGTTTTCTTGCACAGCCCAAAGAAGAGGAGAATAACCGTACCGATCTTGTTGATTTACTTTTGACCCGCTCTTAAGTAGTAGTTTTAATACCTCATAACTTCCATGTGAAGCCGCAGCATGCATCGCTGTAAATCCTTCACGATTTATTTTAAGGTCACATCCACACGAAATTAATAATTTAACAATTTCAGCTCGGCCATATATACTCGCTATTTCAAGAGGTGTGATACCATCTATGTCCCGAGCATTTATATTCGCATCATTTTGCAATAAAAATGCTACCAAATTTGTATAACCTTCCTGTGCTGCCCAATGCAAGGCTGTGTAACCATCCTCATCTTTTTGATTGATATCCACACCTTGTTCAAGTATACTTTTTACTTCGTTGAGGTTTCCATTTGCGGCTGAGTCAAACAAATCATTTTTTTCCAAGAAACGTATCCTCCTTTATAAGGATGTTATAGGATTAATTGTCATAACCGATTACCTTCTCGATTTCGGATAATAATAATGATCGTGATACCTTGGATCTTTTTTCGGTACGTTAGGGTGATAGTGTGGTCCATGTTTACCCCAAGGATCATGTCTAGGTTCCTTGTTATCACCAGCTCTTTTAGCCTTCCACTTGGCCTTCTTCTTTGATATGGAATGGCTTCTTATTGCTGTTTTCTTCTCACTTCTTACTTTTCTTGCATTCAGGTAGTAGTGCTTTGCTGCTCTCGTGAGATGCCATACCCCGTAACCGACCGCATACGCGCCTAAACCAATTAATGTTGCTGCGGCAGCGTATTCGCCGATGACAGGAATAAAATAGATCAACGCCCAAGCAAAATTTCCATCTGGGTCCACATGGGTCATCGGATTGTTTTCCGCATACGTATACCCGTTTTGGGACAGTGTATTCCCATCATCCCCCGGATCTGGATCCATGGATAAAAAGTTGCCATTCTGAGGGTCATAGTATCGTGCCTGTAAATAATAATGCTGTGTTTCTGAATCATAGGTGTAGCTGGCATAACGAACCTCATTATCTTTTGCAATGGCTCCGTCTTCACTGAGGATGTTTCCATAGGCATCATACGTGTACGACCCCACTTGATCGCCAGACTTGTTGACTATTTGAACCACATCGCCACGTTGATTCGTCAGGAAATAATAGGGTGTCGTCTTCCAATTTCCGGATGAGTCCTTATCCTTAACCACCATCCCCACAACATGACCGTTCGGATCCCATTGGTAATAGTGATAAGATTGAAGCTCATTTCCCTTTTTTGATAGTCTCAGGATGAGATGGTTGCTATCACTATCATAATAATATTCGTTAGTCTGATCACCCATGATTTTTTTGGTACGAAGACCATTTTCGTCATATTCATACCGCGCGACTTCAGTTCCATCGAGCTTCGAAACTTTTGTCTGATTTCCCATCGCATCGTACTCATAGTTAAATTGATCATCCTGAGTCAGATTGCCATCGGCATCATAGCGAAACGCAGTGCCATTCTTCGTCAGAATCTGATTGGCGTCATTGTAAGTAAACGTAGCGGCTGCTCCATTGACCAGACTGGCTGTTCGATTACCCACGCTATCGTACGTATACGTATTCGTGGTTCCATCCGGAAGAACCTCTTTTGTCAGCTGACTATTCCCGTCATACGTGTACGTTGAATCCCCATCCGAGTCTGAGGCCTTGGTGATGTTCCCTGAATGATCATAACTGTAGGCAACGTTCAGGGCTGGTGAGTTGTCGGAGTCCTTTGTATACGATAATCCGGTTAAATGATTGGCCTCGTCAAAAACATAGCTGTTGGTGAAAAGCCCGTTATTTAGATTGATGGCTGTCTTATTATGCGTCAGATCGTAGGTATACGCGAGCTGAAGCAGGTCGTCTCCATCGGATTCAGCGACTTTGACATTGTCCACTTTCCCTTCCGGCGTATAAGCAAACGACTGATCCACATTTAAAGGCTGCGTGCTCTCCGTCATCGACACGTTCTGTTTCGTCAGCTGACTATTGGCATCGTAGCTATTCGTAGTTTGGAAACTCCCCTGAATATAATTGGTCAGCAGTCCTTCAGGGGTATAGGCCCATTTCTTTGTCACCAATGGGGTGTTCGTGGTTAGATTCGTATAAGTGCGCCCGGTTAGGTTACCTGCATCATCGTACGTATTCGACCATCCCAAGACATTTTGTCCTGCTTTTTGAACCGTGGCTTTCGTCACCTGATTGACTTCATCGTAATCATATTGCGTCGTAATCCCGGAATTCAAGGTTTCTTTCGCGAGATTCCCATTTGCGTCGTAGGCGTTCGACGTTTTCATTACGGTGGTTCCGTTAATCGGCAATTCCGTCGTCAGAAGTTGATTGTTGCCGTTGTACGTATAGGTTTTGGTCTTTCCCTTTGCATTAGTCAGCGACGTCATGTTGCCGTTATCGTCATAGGTATAACTTGTTTTATTGCCGTTGCCGTCGGTTACCGACGTCTTAAGGTCTGCATTCAGCGGATCATAGGTGTACTGTGTTGTCCGCCCATCAGCGTCCGTCTCACGAATCGTCTGGCCGTAATCATTATACGCGGTTGTTGTGGTATTCCCCTTGGCATCCGTCTCAATTTCTTTTAGGCTGCCGTCTTGAAAGTCGGTTGTGCTGTAGGTCTGATTTGGATAGGTGACCTTTGTCTGGCGTCCATATTCATCATAGGCGTACTTAGTGATCTCTTCGCCGATCTGAGTCTGCGTCAAATTGTCACCGGTATACTGATTGGTTGTTTTTGTGCCATCGGGATCGGTTTTCTCGATGACGTGATTTTGATCATCATACCGATAAGTGGTCGTCTTTCCATCCTTGTCAGTATCACTCAACGTATTCCCGCGGCTGTCATACGTATGGGTTGCCGTCTTTCCGTTTTCATCGGTTTCATTAAGAGTATTGTAATTATCGTCATAATTGACTTTGGATGTCGTTCCGTCTGCATTTTCTGTATGCGCCACTGCGTAGGTATCGTGATCAACGTCCCGCTGATAGGTTGTCGTTCGTCCCGTCGTATCACTGACCTCATAGCTATTGTTCCCATCATCATAATGATAGGTCGTAGAAACGGATTCAGCTCCGGACTTTTGTGGTTCAAGAATCGACAGCTCATGCTCTCCATAGCTGATCGTATCCTCGTTTCCCTTACTGTCGGTAAACTGAGTCAGGCGCCCCTCTTCATCATAGTCATAGCTGTTCACTAAGGTGCGGCTTGTCCCGCTGGCGTGCGTTGTGGATTGCACGAGTTGATCGCCATCGTAGTGATAGTCTACGCTCCGATCTTTGAAGGCCGCCTTGCTGATCTTCCCCTGATCGTTATAGGTTAAGTCAATCGGATAACGGACTGGTGTGCCCGAGTGATCCACTTCCGTAATTTGGGTCAGTTGATTCGACGCATTATACGTAAAGCGAATTTCATTCTGATGGGCATCCTGATATGCAGATAATCGAAATTGAGTCGCTTGCGTCGGATCCTGTTCAAATAATTTAGAAAAACCATCCGAATCCTTAAGTCGATAGCCCGCCGCTCCACCAACCGATTCCTGAGTGAGCGTCAAATACTTGCCCTTAGGTGAGAGATAAGTATGATGTTCCACATCGTAAAAGAATGCATGTCTCGTTCCATCTTCATCATCATAATAAATGGTGGGCGTGTCACTCGTATCTTTTTTGGTCAGGCGCTCATTTCCTGAAAAAATCCAACCATAACCCAAGGCGGACGTTTTATTTGATCGTGAATTATAGATCCGAGTGAACGTAAACTCAAGCGGACTGATTGTAAACAGTGATTGGTCGTCCGCCTGCAATGCAAAATTACCCGCAGTCACATTGAAAGATGCAGTCGCATTACCCAATTCATGTTTGTCATACGTGAAATAGTCTTCCAGTCCCCACAGCTCCTCATGCTTCGTGATGCTGCAATATTGATTGGCGGTCGCTGCACTTAGCCCGCGTTCACCCGTCATTTTTTCTGTTTCACTTGAGGGGGCCGTATCTTCGTTATAGCGATAGGCGCGAACATGAACCTGATACGCTTTCTTATCAATGAGCCATTGCGGAGCGCCAATCAGCGCGTACTGCTTTGAAGGATCCATCGGCAGATCGGTGACATTGGTAAATAAAGAGATCCCGTCCGAATTCCAGTTCGTTGTTTTTCCTGCATCATAGGAATGAAAGTCTTTCCCATCCCAAATCTCGACCTTGTAGCCACCTGCACCCGTAACTTGCGACCATTGAACCGACAGAGCCCCTTTATTAGTGACAGGATCCGTTAAGTTCCCCTGCATGGTGACATTGGTGGGCTTATCAAGCGGAATATAGCCGTATTGGGAGTCAGAAGCTGAGGACGACGTGGATCCGTTAACGGCTTTGATCCGTATGGAATAGCGATGGTAAGATGTATAACTGCCTCCGTCTTTCGCCGCGTTTTGATACACGGGATTGGGTTCAATTGGGAGTTCAGCCCCTTGTTGATCATGATGCAACGTATAACGGCCACTGGAAATTTCACTCGCGGTCGGCCATATTTTTTTGCCCTTAGTCGACCAGCTGGTCACCTTGCCTACATCAAACTCTTCAGAGCTTTTTCCGTTATACACCAATACTTTATAGCTGGTTGCGTTCGGCACCGGCTTCCAAGAAAGATCAAGCCAGCCACGGTCCGTATTGGAAGTGTCTGAATCTGGGTACGCCGATGCTTGAACGGTAGGTAAATCCGGAGTTTCAACTGTGGTTGCTGGAATTGTCGCTTTGACCTCTGAAGAAACCGGACTGCCGCCGCTTGGATAATTGGCAACCACGCGAAAGCCATACTCCTTTCGCGTGGTGGAGGTGCCGCTTTTAGCCGAATAAAAGGCACTCGGATTTAGCGCCAACTCGGTTCCTGATCCATCCAGTTTATAGGTTGAACTACTCGAATAAGGCGTTTTGGGAAAGAGCTTCTTTCCTTGAGAACTCCAGCTCGTCGCCGAACCGGTATAGACGGTTTCAAATCCCTTACCATCAAACATCTGCAGACTGTACGAGGACGCGCCACTCACACTCGGCCAGCTGACCTTTGTATACCCGGTGCCTGCCCCATCCTGAGCAGCTGTTACTGACGGATTTTTCATCATTGGATAATGATAGGAAATGACGAGTTTGGCTTTATTTGCACTTTCTGCCGCCGTTAGCTTCTTCCAATAGGTTTGCCCATTTCCGTTCTCATGAATGCGGAAACCATAGTTCGGGTAGTCCCCATTAACCCAGCCCTGAACGGCACTTTTCACATTAAATGAAGCCCATTGATCACGGGCAACGGAGGTACTGGACAGACTGGTAGATTTAGGTCGATTATTCCATATCAAGTCATTGACATACCATGGACCTGTGGTGACCCGATCCACCCAGATGCCTGTTTTTTGCGTCGCGTAATAAGAATGCGTCACATAGGTGTTCAGTGATGCCGAATCAATAATGGCCCCCTTTAAATCGCCGACGACTTCGAATTTCATGTACGCATAGTTCGTTCCGGTTGTGCTGTCATATTTACCGACTTTTAGCACATACTCGCCTTGGACAGAGTCCCATTCTTTATTGTAATTGGTTGTTGGATACGCACTTGAAATAAACGTATCTCCCAATATATCAATGCTTACAGAAGGATCAATATAGACTGGATAAACTCGGTCTTTGGATTCCAGCCAGTCTTTACTGGCGATAACATGAATAAGATAACCTTGATCCGCTTTTTCTAATGTATAATGGACATCATCTGATCGGGCACCGCTGCCAAGTCCCGGATCAATAGCTGAATCCTCCATCACCGGACGAGGAAGTTCGAATACTTTATCTTCCTTCTTCTCATCTTTATAAAAACCAATGGATCCGTCCTTTTCAATCTGTGCTACTGAATCGGTTGTAACTTTGTACTGGAACTGATTAATTCCTGAATACTGATTGATAATCCAATCTTCTTTGACCTCGTTGTCGAGTGTAATATGACGCAGATCAATAGACGAAAAAATATTTTGATAGATGATCTGATTGTTTTCATTTTTTGTTCGAACGGATTTGTTTGCCGTGTACGTATGTTCCCCGTCAGAGGCTTTTAATTGCGAGAAGGAAAGGCTGTATTTTCCATAACGATAGGTAATGGCTTTATTTTCATTAAATACCTTCGGGAAAACGGCCTTCAGCGATGTAGAATCAGTCTGCAGTTCGTTCCTGTCTGCAGATTGAACCAAATCATTTGAAATCTTCTCCCATTTTCCACTCTTTTTATGGTGAATCGGTGTCGCATAAATTTCTTTCGTTCGTTGTCCCTTGCTGTCAACAAAAGTCTTTGAATAGGCATCGCGCTCCGAAACCAATTCTTTTTTTGTCTGATTGGAACTAGCAGAAGCAGACTGATCCACCTTTTCTTTTTGGCTTCCTGCACTGTCTGCAGAAGCCACACTGGGTAAGAGACTGATGATTAGTGCCGCGCAGAGCAGTGTACATAGCCATTTTTTCAATTGTGTGAAAAACATTCATTTTCCCCCTGTTGATCCAAAGGTTCTGACCTTCAGATCTATCATCTATAAATTCATTTGAACTAGATTGATTATATGGGAGAAATAAATAGGAGCACAATAGATTTTACATAATCAACACATTGATACTTTTCGACAAAATTCGCGCAAAGAAGATTTTCACTACCGTGAAGAGACTCTGTTCAACCATTTTCAAACAAAAATGTATGAAAAATTGGCATAAAAAAAACCACCCCACACCTAGTATGAGATGGTCCTGAACTGATGAACGTCAGATTCGCGGAATAATCGTCTGAATTCGTTTGAGTCTTGGCGCAAGCAGAACAACCACGAATGGTGTCAGCGCGATCGGCACAACGTCTGCGATACCGATCCATACGACGCAGTACCAGTAGCCAAGGCCCGTGAAGAATGAAAGTGAAAGGCTGGTTGCAAGAATCATGAGGCAGCCGAACAACAGTGACCAGAACAATGATTTCCAAATAAACGATGTCTTGTTCACGAGCAGTTCGTCAAGCGACTTTTTCCGTGTCATGACATAAGCAGGAAGCGCGGCGCTGAGCGCGACGGTGATTCCATCGGCAATCAATGTGTGCGGCGCGATGAAATAGCCGCCGAGCAGTGACCAAACCAATGTACCGATGTAACCGGCAAAAAATCCGGAAACCGGGCCGAAAAGGAATCCAATAGCAGGAATAATAAACGCAAAAGTTCTGAAATGAACGGCACCCGGAATCAGCGGAATCGGACTGCCGTAAGCCCAAAGCACGCCGGTAAACACACCGAAGATAACAAAGAAAATGATGTTGACAAAGGTGAACTTGACGGTGAAGTTTTTCACTACGTAACGCCTCCTCAATAATTTGTTTTTGCAAAAGCAGATAATATATCTTTAAGCTCTTTGACCGCATAGTCAAACAGCCTTTTGCCTTTTTCAGCAGTTGCATAGGTCGGCGCGCCAATCACGCCGCTTTTGGTAACATCGCTTGTTTTCCAGCCAGCATTGTAAGGGCCGAACAAGGTCACGAAATCGTTGTCGCGTAGGGCTTCAATCGGATCTTCATCGACTGCAAGCTCCATGTGCACTGTTTCCGGTGCCGCGTGCAGCATCAGTGAGGTTTCCAGCTCGCAAGCATGGAAAACGCCGTATTTCCCGGACTGCTTCAAGCCCTTGAGTCCCTTGTCCCAGAATGAGGTGAACCACCAATCAAAGACAAAGACCTCCATGCCGAAATCAATTCTCAGGTCGCGGCTGATCATATTGAGCATGTCCGTATTCCCGCCATGGCTGTTAAAAAGCACGAGCTTCTTAAATCCACTTTTGGCGATGGCGCCGGCAATATCGTGCAGCACCGCATAATAAGTCTGCGTGCCGTAGGTGAGTGTGCCGGCAAAGCCCATATGTTCATTGCTCTTGCCGACATTCAGCAGCGGAGCAAAAAGCAGCGAACCTTCATCGAATTCCTGTGTCTCAATAAAATGGTCAATGAGCTTGGACAAAATAATAGCGTCTGTCCCAACCGGCAGATGCGGACCATGCTGTTCAGTCGCCGCTGTCGGCAGAAACACAATCGCCGAATCCTTGTCAATAGCCGCGATCTCATCTCTCGTTAAGTTTTCCCATTTTGAAATCATTGCATGAATCCCCCTGTCCTTTGTGCTAAATTCACAATCTTCAAATATCATCAGCTACAGTCAAGGAAGAGAAAACCATTTCCTGACTAAATTTGAATATAATAATTGATCTGCAAGATGATTGTCACGACGCTGGCAACAAGCGTTACGGATGCGAAAAGTGCATCGGAATACGTCGCTTTGATCATTTTGTAGGAGGTACGCTTCACTTTAAAATTTAATTTATAATAATGCATGGCAAGCGAGATGGCGTGACCTTTGCTGAGCACTCGGAACAGCAGCGGCAAAGAGACAATCACGTAATTTTTCATCTTCGCAAACGCACTGCATTTATCCACTTCAAGCCCGCGTGACTTCTGCGCTTCCATAATCGTCGCAAACTCTTGGACGATCATCGGAATGATTTGAAATACGAGTCCAACACCAAAAGCAGCGGCATAGGGTACCCGCCATGATTGCAGGCCAAGAATAATCTGGCTGAAATTTGTCGTTAAGATCACGGTATAAAATGCCGAAATCATTAGGAAAATGCGCAAGGCGTATACGGCACCCTTATAAAAGTCAACCCATTCCAGACTGAAGACATAATGATTACCAATCACTGAAAATGCTGTCCGATAAATCGTCGGCCCCTCATTGATTGTGAATGCACCGAGCACAAGCCACAGCAGAAAAATGAAAAGCAGCAGCACCTTGACTTTATTCAGGAGCACGAGCATATAGTTACCAATGCGGCCAATCAGCCAGATCGCCAAAAAGACGAGAAAAAGGAACAGAAGCGCGACGCCGCTTTTCACAAAAGAAGTTAAAACAGACATAATAATGAAAAAGACAAATTTTGTCCTCGGATCAAGTCGGTGCAAAAATGAATCCAGTTCCACATATTGCAAAAAATCACCCATTGCGCGCACCTCCGATTTTCAAGGATTCGGCGACAGCATCCGTAAAGCTTTGCACATCACATGCAAGGGGCGCAATTCCAAGTTTTTTGGACAATTGAACCACCGGCGGCAAGTCAATGTGAATGTTCTCGAACAATGCTTCGTCATCCGCCAACTGCTGCACACTGCCTTCTTTAAGTTTCTCCGCGTGATCGAGAACCAAAAGCTCGTCAGATAGTTTAAACACAAGCGGAATCTCATGACTGATCAGGATGACCGTCTTTCCTTTCTCCTTTAGATGCCTGATAATGCCTTCCAAATGATTCCTCAAGTGCAGATCCATACCCAAGGTCGGCTCATCGAGAATGATCACTTCAGCACTTGAAAAGAGAACGGATAAAATGGTCAATAAATGCTTCTTGCCCATGGACAGATTGACCGGAAGCTCATCTTTATTTTTTAACAGATCATATTTTTCAAGGACCGCGAGCGCTTCTTCTTCACTGAATGAAACACCTTGAGCCCGCGCGCAAAAAGTCAATTCTCGGTAGACATTTTCTTCAAAAAGCATATGCTCCGGATGTTGAAAGACTAAAATCACATCACGACTGATTTCAGCTACCGATTTCCCCTTCGTTTCCGCACCCTGATACGTCACCGCACCCTCGGTTGGCTGATAAAGCCCGTTCAAATGTTTTACCAAAGTCGTTTTACCGGAACCATTCTGACCGAGTATGGAAATGATCTTCCCTTTTGAAAATCCGGCATCAATATGTTTCAGGGCCTGGAACCCGTCTTGGAAGCTCTTGCTGAGATCCGTTACTTCAAGCACATTTTCTGCCTGCTCCTCAGATGAATTCAAAGCAACTGCCGTCTCAGACCCACTAAGCCGACCATGGAGCGCATCGTATGCTTCATCTAATGTGGAAAAAGGCTGCAATTCTTCCACTTTTCTTGAAAGCTCGCGATAGATCTCAACCTCTTGAGGAATGATGACGCCGAGCCGCTGCTGAATATCAAACTCGGCAAAGAATTCATCCCTGCTCCCATCAAAAACCACTTCGCCGCTGTCGATACCGACAACATGATCGACAATTTCGGAAAACCAATCCAGATTGTTATCAATAATAACAGTGGTTTGCCCCGCACTGCGCAGCTGATTAAGCACTGACTGAATCAAATGCTTGCCCTGCGGGTCCAGCGAGCTGACCGGTTCATCCATAATGACCAAATCAGGACGCATAGCGAGAACAGATGCAATGCATACCGCCTGTCTCTGTCCTCCGGAAAGTGTCGACACAGCACGCTTTCGCAAATGCTGAATATGCAGCAAATCAAGAACGGATTCGACGCGTTCATGAATCTCGCCGCTAGCAAGCCCCATGTTCTCCACACCAAAAGCAAGCGCATCTTCAACACCGTAACCAAACAGCTGATTCTCAGGTGTCTGACTGACTACAGAGATTATGACTTCTTCGCCTGCCTGAAAGGAACCCGACAGTTCGCCTTTGTTCATCAAGGTTGGAATCACTCCGCTGAGAATGCTGACAAGCGTTGATTTGCCGCATCCGCTTGGACCGACAATCGCCGTAACCTCAGCTTCTCTGATTTCCATATTAATATTTTTTAAAATCTGCGGTGTATCCGCACTATATTTATAGCTGATATTGTCAATTTTGAAGCTCAAGGTTATGGACTCCCCGCTTTATTGGATTGCATCGGACGGATCAATAGGGAATAATGGCAGTTCTTCCAGATAGATAATATCATCACGTTTCATGGCATCCTCACCCTCGGCGAGAATCGCTGCCTTGCCAACCAATGTACCTCCGGCTCGCTTAATCAATTTTTCCAGTGCACGTACCGATTCACCGGTGCTGATCACATCGTCCACAATCATAATGCGTTTGCCTTTGATCATTTCGCTCTCTTCTTTTTCAATGCAGAGGAGCTGTTTTCTCTGAGTCGTAATTGAATAAACTTCAGTAACAAACGGATCACTCATATAGGGTTTGATGCTTTTTCGAGCAACAAAATAGCGCTTCTTGCCACAAATCCGTGATAGTTCATGGATCAGCGGAATTCCCTTTGCTTCGGCCGTGATGAAATAGTCCGCTTCAGGTATACGTTCCTTCAGCGCGGCGGCAGATGCGGAAACAAGCTCCGTATCCCCTAAAATAACAAAACTCGCAATCTTTATATTATCCGCGATTCGGACAACCGGCAGTTTTCGTTCAACTCCCGCGACCTTGAGAATAAATTCATCCATTCGGCTCACCTGGTTTCTTTCAGATTTAAAAGTGCTGTCAAAATAGAAAAAAGCAGGGAACGGGTGTCCTCTGCCTTGCGACAAGTTCTGTTCACCATGACAAAAAGAAGCAATCATGCCATAACAATGCACACAATGCCCAATCAGGCTGAGACGGAACAAGAACACCATAGTGCAGGCAATTTACGGTTGCCGCGTAGAGACTTCTGCACCTTATTTGCAGACTTATATGGTTTCACATTATATGTAATTCAACTTTTTTCGACATCTTTCATAATAAAAATTATATCACTGTAATAATCTTTTAGCAATAGAATCATTATTCGAACGATTAACTGTTTTTGCTCTAACTGCGTGCAAGTTGTCCTGCCGCTCCCAGTGCGCCACCCCCCGGCATGCCTCAAAGAAAGCCGGCAGTTCTTCTGTGCGATCAAGTGATACGCGAACACAGCGTTTTCCGAATAACGCACTTACCAACTGTTTTTTAAGATAAAGTATTTGTGCCATATCATTCGTATAGAAGGAAAAATAATCCTTCGTTGCAGAGAAAGCTATGTATTTTTGGTGCCATCGATAGGCAGGCATCCGGCAAAAAGTCGTCTCATCCCAATTTGGAAATGCACCGCGCATAAAGGACACCATTGCATGCAGCCACAATTTCTGCCGATTATTAAATCGATCGAGATACTCCAATTTCCCCAAAAAATCCGTAACCGTTTCCATGATTCAATCACCATCCAGACAAAGTTTAATCAGGTTTAGGATGGCAATTCACACCGCTCTTTATGCAATAAAGAAGAATTTTTTCTCGTCACTTGCCTACTATATTTTAGGTATTAACTCATCAAGATGACGAACAATATAATCAGCCATTCTTTCATCCCACACTTCTACAATTTCGATAATTTAATCAGATACTTCCCACCTGCTGAATTCGTATCGATGATATCATTTTAAAAAAAATTTTCGATATGCTATGTTTTTTTAGGCTTTATGTTCATTTTCTTCTTCCATTTCCAAGTAAAACTAAAGAACCAATCCAAGCCCATAATTGCCGGATTGATTCTTCGAAAAAGCATGATTTTCAGATATGTGCCAAGTGCTGACGTAATGCCTCCATTGCTTCTGCAACATGCTCAGCAGTAAACTGATACTCATTTAATAGACGCTCACTTGGTGCAGAAGATCCAAAACAATCTATAGCAATGACTGTGCCTTTGTCACCGGTAAATCTTCTCCATCCTGTGGAAGATGCCATTTCAATACTGACACGCGCTGCTATGTTGGGTGGTATGATCTTCTGTTGATACGATTTGGGCTGTTGTAGAAATAATTCCCACGATGGCATGCTCACTACGCGCACAGATATATCTCTTTCATTAAGAAGTTCTTGGGCCTTAACTGCCAATGCTACTTCTGATCCGGTAGCAATTAACACTCCTTGATCACGCCCTGGTGAATCAGAAACGATATAAGCGCCACGTCTTACTCCCTCTTTTGCTCTGGACAATTCTCTAGGAACAGTTTCCACACTTTGGCGTGTCAGTACAAGAACAGTTGGGCGATGCTGACTTTCAACAGCTATTTTCCATGCCTCACGGACCTCATTCCCATCGGCGGGACGGATCACCGTAAGATTAGGAATCGACCGCAAACCCGCAAGCTGTTCAATTGGTTCATGGGTTGGTCCGTCTTCTCCGACTGCGATGCTATCATGTGTATAAACAAATATGGAAGGTATCCCCATTAACGCAGCAAGTCGAATGGCAGGTTTAGCATAATCGGAAAAGGTGAAAAATGTTGAACAGAATGGAATAATGCCGCCGTGCAAAGCCATTCCGTTAACTGCAGCAGTCATCCCGAATTCACGGACACCGAACCAAATATTTTGTCCACTATAATTGTCTGAGGTAAAATCACCCTTTTTGTTCATATTTGTCTTTGTCGAAGAAGATAGATCCGCTGCTCCACCGAACAATTGCGGTATTCTTTCGGATAACACATTAATTATTTCTCCAGAAGTCTGACGTGTCGCTTTCTTAGTTCCAACTTCATACTCTGGAAGTTTGGCATCATAACTGATCGGCAGGTTACCATGTACAGCCGCTTGCAATTCTTTCGCTAAATCCCTGTTTTCTTTTTTATAGTTCTCATATTTTTCTTTCCACAATTTCTGTTCTTTTTTCCCTTTTTCAGCTAATGCTATAAAATGCTGTTTTACTTCTTCAGGAACAAAGAATGGCTCGTGATCCCATTCATAATTCCTTTTTGTTTCAAAAAGTTCTTCTTCGCCTAAGGGATTACCATGTACTTTATTCGTACCTTGAACATGAGGTGCACCAAAACCAATGGTTGTTTTGACTTCAATAAGCGTTGGTCTGGATTTGTCACGTTTTGCAGTATTCAAAGCGTTTTCAATTTCATCAACACAATTCCCATCGTTAACGAAAAAGGTTTGCCATCCGTATGCTTTAAATCGATCACGCACATTTTCGGAAAAAGACATCGTTAAATTCCCATCTAGCGATATATCATTGGAATCATACAAAACGATTAGTTTTCCTAGTTTCAGATGACCGGCTAGTGATGCTGCTTCACCGGTTATTCCCTCCATCAAGTCACCATCGCCGCATAACGCGTACGTATAGTGATTGACGATATCAAATGCGTCTTTATTGTACTTCGCAGCTAAATGCGTCTCAGCCATAGCCATACCAACAGCCATGGCAATTCCTTGACCGAGCGGCCCGGTCGTTGCTTCAACTCCTGCTGTATGACCGTATTCCGGATGTCCGGGCGTTAGACTGTGCCACTGTCTGAATTGTTTTAAATCCTCAATAGTGAGACCGTAGCCAAAAAGATGAAGCAAACTATAAAGAAGCATCGATCCATGTCCTGCAGACAGTACAAAGCGGTCGCGATCAAACCAGTTCGGATCTTCAGAATTGTGACGCATCACCTTCGCCCAGAGTGTATAAGCCATTGGCGCCGCACCCATAGGTAATCCGGGATGCCCAGAATTAGCTTTTTCAATTGCATCTATAGATAAAGTACGAATTGTATTGATTGACAGTTGTTCTAGTGACTGCTTCATGAGCACACTTCCTTCAATAAAAGTTCAGCAGATTAAAATACTTAATTAATGATTAATCCTTGTGTTGTCCAAAAGGGTATATCCCAATGATTGAATATCTTTGTTAAATGTTTTAACCGTGTCCAGAGACACCTGTTCCAACGGCTTTCCTACCTTTTTCAGTTTTTCAATAATTGCCGGCGTGCACGTGATAATGTCTACTCCGAGCCGATCT
>NZ_JAMXWM010000080.1 GCF_024125445.1 Sporolactobacillus shoreicorticis
TTCTGTATTGAACAGGAGTCATCTTTTTTAGATCCCACTGATATCTGTAGTTGTTGTAGTAAATAATGTATTGTTTAACTTCCTTTTTCAGCTCTTCAAGTGTTTGGCAGGACTTGATCAAACACTCATCTTTTAAATGCCCAAAAAAGGATTCTTGAGGAGCGTTATCCCAACAGTTTCCTCGGCGTGACATGGATTGTCTAAGCTTATATTTCTTTATTAACTTTTGAACAGTAGGATTTGTATAGTGAAATCCTTGATCCGAGTGAATCAAGGCGTCTTTGGTTAGTTTTACGTTCCGGTTACGCTTTAGTTTGTGCAAGGTATCCGTGACAATATCCAAAGTAAGCTTTTCTGATAAATTATAGGCCAGGATTTCATTCGTTGAGCTATCCTTAATCGTTGATAAATAAGCTTTCTGGCCTTTTCCATAAAAGAGATAAGTAATATCGGTAAGCAATACTTTTCCGGGTTGACCTTGCTTAAACGCTCTTTTTAAGAGGTTTGGGCAGACGGTGTGTCCCTTCGTCGCTTTCATCATTCTTCGGTAAGGATTGGCCTTTCTAATCGGACAAACGATCCTATATTTGTTCATAATCCTTCGAATACGTTTTAAGTTAAAGGTCACACCAAAGTGCCCCTCTAAGGTCATTTTGATTTGACGGGCACCTTTTTTACGTTTCTTGAAGTGGAAAGCCTTCAAAATGATCTCTTTCACTTGTTCATCTTGGTTTTCCTGTGCTTTTCTTGTTTCTTGGGCAGGCAAAGAAAAATAACGGTAATAGCCGGAGCGTGATACTTTTGCCAAGTGACATAAATAGCCTACTCTATTTTTAAGTTTATAGTTTTCAATGACAGAATGAATCAATATGAACTTGTGTTCAGCGGATAACTTTACGGCTTCAACCTCCTTTCCATTAAGTCGATTTTTTTTAACAGTTCATTTTCCGCCTTCAATAAATGGTTTTGGGCTTTCAATCGTTCATATTTTTCCTCTAAGGACAGCTCTTTTTCATTTGGCCTCCCTGAATGGCCCTTTCGTGTATCTCGAAGACCCGTAATGCCGTTCTCCTTATAGGATCTCCGCCACCTTTTAGCTGATGATTTAATTCGCTCATTCCCCAAAAGATCAGGATCGAATCCGTGTTCTTCAAAAATCTCTCTTGGAAATTTTCCTTTCTCATTTTCAGCTATAAAAATACGTTTAAATTCATCCGTGTAGGTCATTCCCTTTGCACTGACTGCTTTTACATAGGGATTACGAGATAATGTCTTTATTTCTTTATCTGTGAATGTTTTAATACTCA
>NZ_JAMXWM010000081.1 GCF_024125445.1 Sporolactobacillus shoreicorticis
TGCCCCCCTGTTAGATACGGGGGGCTAATCGCTGGCGTGGCTAACGCCACACCAGCCGCAGGCTCGTCCGTCCCTGCGGCTTTCGCTTCGCACGCCGCCCCTGGTCCGTCCGGCCTGCTGAGTGAGGAGTCGCTGCTACTGAAGCAACTCAATGCTATTGTCAATTTCATTGCCCCAAACATGCCATCCCTGTCCTTTTTCTCTTGCGAACAGCTCAATTCTCGGCAAATCTCCCATAAGCTCGATGATTTTTGTTCTTGCTTGTTCTGGTTTTTGGCTATGCTTTTGTATTGGGGTACAAATCAGTTGATGTACCTTCTTAGACAACCTTTGGGGATGCCCCTTTGTCCCAAGCAGGCAGATCTCCACGTTTGATCGCGTCCAATTTCCAAGGCCCCAAAAGGGCGTTTGGCTTTTCTTGTTCAATTTGACCCAGACAAAAGCGACGGTTTTATACGTAAAGCCCCATGCCTTGATTAAGCGTAACCCGTCTTCTAGCTGAGGGAAGGTCACCCACAAAAACAGAGTACAATGCTCGGCAGCTAGTTTGTCTATAGGTAGATGGCATAAATCCTGTATGGACAGGGTGGGATAATGGTTTTCGGCTGCGCCTTGTCCCGTATTTCTTCGATAGCGCCAAGGCGGGTCCGCATAGATGATCCTGTATTTCATCACGTTTCTCCAATCATCTGTAAAATAAAAAAGACATTGACTTTGTGAAAGCAAATGCCAGGACTCTTTTTCTTCACTTTATTTGTTTGGGTTAGCCATCTGTGTCGCAATTTCTTTAATAAAATCATGTCCCTTGGGGACTACGGGAGTATAAAACTCGGAAATGACACTTCTGCCAGTATCCACATACCCTCGGCCTTTAATCGGTTTGAGGAAAAAATCTTTTTGCACCTCTCCGAAGATCATTCCATAACCCATTTCTGACATCCGTCCCAAGGCCACACGAAAATTAAATTGATCCCGCATTCCATCGCCTAGATACTTAGCATCCGGGCGCTGACAGGCCAAAATCAGAAAATAGCCAGCCTGCCGTCCAAGCATGACGATCTGTTTGAGCTTACTTAAAACCTTCGTGCTCTCTTTGCCGATCATCGCCATAAAGGCGACGTATTCATCAAAGATGAGAAAGTGGGGAGGTAAGCCTAGATAAGCATAGTTTTCTCCCGTCTTATAGCCATCCATCTGTTTCATGCCGTCACTGCGGGCCATCATTCCCTCATAAAACTGGTTCAGGCAGGCAATCATGTCCTCTTTCCGGTAGTAGACGTTCGGCAT
>NZ_JAMXWM010000082.1 GCF_024125445.1 Sporolactobacillus shoreicorticis
CAGGGCAAACGCATTAGAAATTCTGACTACTCACGTGCTACAATGAATGCAACAAATCAATCATGAATGATCCGAGAGACGGTAAGCCAGCGCAAGCACCGTTTTTAAATAGGGAAAATCAAAGCCTGCTTTGAGTCGTTTTCCTCGAATACTTCGCTTGCTCGTTGTCTCCTGCTTCAATAAATTAACCACGCATCGGCGCATCAGAGCCATATTCTGTGCACTATTCTTCAGACGCATGCGTTGCTCGTCCTCTCGGAATGTCACATCCAGCACATGGTGAAGTCCATTTTCAATTTGCCAATGCTGGCGCACGGCTTTGGCGAACGTTTTCGCATCGCTGGGAAGTGAAGACAGATAAAACCGGTGTTCCACGCTGACTCGATCACCAATCTGCCGTTCAGATTCAACCATACCGATACTTTTGAGACCGTTCCATTCCTCTTTTTGATTCAAAAAATCAATGGCGTCAGTCGTCCAGTACCGACGGATATCGATGCGGCCATGCCCTTTTTCGACCTGTTTATAGGAACTGTGCGGGATGTCCTTAAAAGCGTTTTTTTGTGCGTCTTCCATGTACAGTTGAACGTCTTCATGGAGCGAAGACTGGTTGCCTTTCAGCGCTAGTACGTAATCCGCTTTGTTCTCTTTGATCTTGGCGGCAATGTCTTTCTGGCAACCCATGGCGTCAATCGTGACCACGCAACCTTTGAGATTCAGCAGGTCAAGCAAGTCGGGAATAACGGTGATTTCATTCGTTTTTCCCTCCACTTTTTGTTGAGCGAGTACGGCCTTTTGTTCGGTCGCCCAGGCACATAGGGTGTGAATGGCGCGCTTGTTACCCGCACGATGATGAGAACCACGCAGTGTTTTTCCATCAATGGCCACCACTTCGCCCTGAGTCAGCGTGTAGACGTCCGCTGTCCAATTCATGAAGCGACGTTCAACAGCCTCAGGATCAAGCAAAGAAAAGACGCGGGCAAAGGTATCATGAGAGGGGATCCCGTTGGGTAACTCAAGGAAGCTTTCGAACCATTCCTTACGCGCGTAGCCGAATTCTTCCATATCGGTAAACGAGTCAATCGCACAAATGGTCGCGGTTAACGCAATAGTCAGGACATCAATCAAGTGATGGCGCAAATGATTTCCGCTACGCGGATCAGGAATATCACTCAGATGGTCAATGAGGTGCTTAGGCATGGCAATAATTCTCCTTAAAAACGTTCTTTTTTCATAGTGTACCGTTTTTAGGAAGAATTTTCTAATTTTTAAATGCGTTTGCCCTG
>NZ_JAMXWM010000083.1 GCF_024125445.1 Sporolactobacillus shoreicorticis
CAAGATGAACGAAGAGCAAAAGAAGCAGTATGAACTTGAGAAACTGCAGGCAGAGCTTGAGAAGTACAAAAAGAAGGACGCCTATCACGCGCTTTCCAAAGAGGCTTCTAAAATGCTAGCTGAGCATGAAATCATCGCTGATGATACGCTGCTTTCCTTTGTCGTGAAAGACACAGCGGAAGATACACAGGAAGCGGTTCAGTCGTTCGTGAAGCTGGTTGAGAAACACGTAAGAGCTGGCGTGAAACAAGCACTGGCCGGCAAGCCGCCTAAGGTGACTAAAAACCCAACGACGAACAATCCGTTCAGTAAGGAACACTTCAATCTGACGGAACAGGCAAGACTTTTCCGGGAGGATCCGGAGCTTTACAAAAAACTAAAAGCACAAGCATAAGGAGGAGTTTGAATTGGCTGTTACAAGAATCGCTGATATTATTCAGCCGGAAGTATTTACTCAGTATGTCATTCAAAAAACGATGGAAGTTTCAAACGTACTAAACAGTGGCATTGCCGAGAATAATGCTCTGTTCGATCAGCTGGCTTCTGGACCGAGTACGTTGATCAATATGCCTTACTTTGAAGATCTGACGGGCGAATCAGAAACGTTGAAAGACCAGGGTTCCCTGACACCGGGAGCGATCGGCACGAACAAGGACGTTGCTCGGAAGAACGGGCGCGGAAGATCATGGGGAATGAATGGCCTGTCGGCTTACCTGTCCGGCGCGGATCCACTTGGTGCGACTGCAGGCCTAGTATCAAACTTTTGGGCACGTGATCGTCAAAAGGTGTTGCTAGCGACACTTGCAGGCGTGTTCGCTTCTGAATCTCTAGCTGGGAAAGTACATGATATTTCCGATGCTGAAGGTGATGCTGCTTTGATCAGCGGTGAAACGTTCATCGACGCTAACCAGCTGATGGGGGATGCCAAGGACAGCCTAACAGCGGTAACTTTTCACTCGGCTGTCGAGTCTTACCTTGCAAAGCGCCAGCTGATTGACTACGTTCAGGAAGCTGGTCAAAATGTCCGTGTCCCCTATTTCATGAACAAGCGCGTGATTGTGGATGATGGCATGCCATTTGACACAACTAATAAAATTGGAACCGCGTATTTGTTTGGTACGGGTGCGCTGGCGTGGGGAAATGGTTCACATCCAAACGTGCTGGCTACTGAAACCGATCGTGATTCCCTGGCTTCGAGTGGTGAGGATTTTCTGATCAATCGTCAGCTTTATATTCTGCATCCGCGCGGCATTAAGTTCACG
>NZ_JAMXWM010000084.1 GCF_024125445.1 Sporolactobacillus shoreicorticis
AGTGAACTTAATGCCGCGCGGATGCAGAATATAAAGCTGACGATTGATCAGAAAATCCTCACCGCTCGAAGCCAACGAATCACGATCGGTCTCGGTGGCTAACACATCCGGATGTGAGCCATTGCCCCAGGCCAGTGCACCGGTACCAAACAAATACGCGGTTCCGATTTTAGTAGTCGTGTCAAATGGCATGCCATCATCCACAATGACACGCTTATTCATAAAGTAAGGGACACGGACATTCTGACCGGCTTCCTGAACGTATTCAATCAGCTGTCTTTTTGCCAGATAAGACTCAACAGCAGAGTGAAAAGTTACCGCTGTCAGACTGTCCTTGGCATCACCCATCAGCTGGTTAGCGTCAATGAAAGTCTCGCCACTGATTAAAGCAGCATCACCCTCGGCTTCGGAAATATCATGTACTTTTCCAGCCAGCGATTCGGAGGCGAACACACCTGCAAGTGTCGAAAGTAGCACCTTCTGACGATCACGCGCCCAGAATCCTGAAACAAGATTAGCTGTCGAACCTAGTGGATCGGCACCGGACAGGTAAGCTGACAGGCCATTTGCTCCCCAGGCTCTTCCGCGCCCATTCTTCCGAGCAACATCCTTGTTCGTACCAATCGCACCTGGTGTTAGGGAGCCCTGGTCTTTCAATGTTTCTGACTCGCCCGTCAGATCTTCAAAGTAGGGCATATTGATCAACGTACTCGGGCCAGAAGCTAGTTGATCGAACAGTGCATTATTCTCGGCAATGCCACTATTTAGTACATTTGAAACTTCCATCGTTTTCTGAATCACATACTGGGTAAAAACTTCCGGCTGAATAATATCAGCAATTCTTGTAACAGCCAATTCAAACTCCTCCTTATGCTTGTGCTTTTAATTTTTTGTACAGTTCCGGATCCTCCCGGAAAAGTCTTGCCTGCTCCGTCAGGTTGAAGTGTTCCTTACTGAACGGATTGTTCGTCGTTGGGTTTTTAGTCACCTTAGGCGGCTTGCCAGCCAGTGCTTGTTTCACGCCAGCTTTTACGTGTTTCTCAACCAGCTTCACGAACGATTGAACCGCTTCCTGTGTATTTTCCGCTGTGTCTTTCACGACGAACGAAAGCAGGGTGTCGTCAGCGATAATCTCGTGTTCAGCCAGCATTTTAGAAGCCTCTTTGGAAAGCGCATGGTAGGCATCTTTCTTCTTGTACGTTTCCAGCTCTGCCTGCAGTTTCTCAAGCTCGTACTGCTTTTTCTGTTCCTCGTTCATCTTC
>NZ_JAMXWM010000085.1 GCF_024125445.1 Sporolactobacillus shoreicorticis
CAAGGGTGATGCTGAATTGACGTTCTCGGACAGTCAGCCGCACTATTACGGAGACGTGCCAGTAATCGAGTACATTGAAAACGAAGAGCGGCAGAGCGTGTTCGAATCTGTAGAGTCGTTGATTAATGCATACGACAAAGCGGTTTCCGAGAAAGCCAATGACGTTGACTATTTTGCGGACGCGTACATGAAAATCTTGGGCGCCGAGCTGGACGAGGAAACGCTGAAGGAAATCCGGGACAACCGGATCATCAATATTTCTGGCCAGGATGTCGACATATCCAAAATCATCGTCGAATTTATGGAAAAACCAAACGGTGACGCGAATCAGGAGCATCTGCTGGATCGGATTGAGCGGTTGATCTATCAGATGAGCATGGTGGCCAACATTAACGATGAGAGTTTCGGCAATGCGTCGGGCGTAGCCCTTGAGTTTAAACTGCAGCCGATGAAGAATCTGGCGGCCATGAAAGAACGGAAATTCACGTCGGGCATGAACCGGCGTTTTAAAATGCTGTTTAATGTTCCGCTGTTCATCGAAGTTAGCAAAAAGGACGAATGGCGAAACTTGAATTATACATTTACCCGTAACATTCCGCGGAATCTCGTGGATGAAGCGGATGTAGCAAAGAGCCTGCAGGGCATTATCTCGAAGGAAACGCAGCTGAGCGTTCTGAGTATTGTCGATAATCCAAAGCAAGAACTTGAGCGCATAAAGGCTGAGGATCCGGAGACGAATTATCCGGATGGTGATTTTAATACAGGAGGCGGAGAAGATGGTGAAGTACCGTAAGAAACCGGTAGTGATTGAAGCTGTGCAATGGAAGCCAAATGAAATGCTCATCTACGACTTGATGGAGCAATTCGGCGGATTAGATGAGATGCGGGCAAAGTCCCTCGGTAAAAAGAAAGGGAAATTGGTTATCAAGACGCTTGAAGGAGAAATGACGGCAGATGACGGTGATTACATTATCCGAGGTATAAACGGTGAGTTTTATCCTTGTAAGCCGGATATTTTCCATAAGACATACGAGAAGGTGGAATGATGGACAAGGTCAAATTCATTCACCGAACGCCCCGTGACGTGCTTCAGGAGTTTATGGGGAAAGTTGACGATTACGAATCCATTATCATTGTCGGCAAAAAACATGAGGATGTGGATGTGTTTGAAACAGGTTATAGTTATA
>NZ_JAMXWM010000086.1 GCF_024125445.1 Sporolactobacillus shoreicorticis
GATAACGTCCCTTGCGAGCCATGGCGTCATCCACAATTTTCTTACCCGAACGCATCGGCTCGCCGACAATGTAGTGACCACCGGCCCGCTGCAAAGTGATCAGATTGTCTTCCGTCGAAAATCCCCGGTCCATGACGCTAATGACCCGACTGAGCTTCCAGCCGACCAGATCTTTCTTGGCTTCTTCAACGACGGTCTTATCGGCCGTGTTTCCCGGCCAGACCCAGCAGCGAATCGGCAGCCCTTCTTTGGTGACTGCCATTCCAATGACGACCTGAAGGAGGTCCGGTCGTTTATCCTTGGAATAGCCAAGCTTTCGCAGTTGTTCCTCTTCCGGAGCCTCCTGGGATTCCACTTCAAAATAGGAAGAAGTGGTGTCGAAGTAGATCAGATCCACTTCCAAGTTCAGCAGATCAGCGGTCGCGAAATAAACCTGTTCTTCCAACTGGCTGCGCATCTCTAGAAGCAGATCCATGGCCCGGCAGACCAGTCCAGGCAGGGCGACTTCATCCCGAATCCAGTCGACAAGACCAAGCTTGCTCGTTGGATCAAGCGCGCGGTTAGCCACCATGGCAAAGATCAGCCGTTCCATGTCTGTCTCATGCTTGCGACCGGTCAAAAGGTTCTGAATGAGCTGGTCTAGGCCCAGGGCTTTCCAGAGTTGATCCAGTGTCTAGGCACCGCTCAAACGTTTCGCGGTCTCAAAAGTAAAATCAGCAGTTTGACCCACATTGGCCTGAGTCCGCAGAGCTTCTTCCGGAGAGAGATATCTCGACATGCTTCGGAGCGCGTCAACATCCAGTTGGTCCTCACGTCCGAATGAATAGATCACCCTTGCTTTGGCATATTTGGCTTCGGAATTCCACTCATTATGGGCCAGTTGTAAATAGGCCACGGTATGACCGTCTTTGTTTTTTCGGGAAACTCGTCTTAAGTACATGCCTATATTATAGAACATGATCGCTTTAATATAAATGATAGTTATCCACAGATGTGTGCCTGTGGATAACCCAAAAAATCCCTCCTGGAAGGGATTTTACCTGACGAAAATTTAAAATAATGTGCCTACAGCTGTCGAACTCAAGAAAAAGATCTACAAGGATATAGAAATAAAACCTCACTTAC
>NZ_JAMXWM010000087.1 GCF_024125445.1 Sporolactobacillus shoreicorticis
GCTTGAATTGTCAAACTAAGTGCAACACCTGATTATAAAAGGCCTCAAATGGAGTCTTCCATCCTAAACATTTGCGAGGTCGGTGATTTAATTCATTAACGACATGTGCAATGGATACATTGCTGTCCTGGCTAAGGTCATGTCTTTTTGGAAAATACTCCCGCAACAGCCCGTTGGTATTTTCGTTGCTCCCACGTTGCCATGGCGCGTGCGGATTAGGAAAATAAAATGTAATACCGCATGCCCCAGCCACTTGGGCATACCAAGCAAATTCTTTACCACGGTCGGGAGTTACGGTCAGTCGCTGATCATGGGGTAATTGGGAGAACAGTTCAATTAATTTCTCCTTCACACATTGGGCGGTCTTCTTAGCAGCCTTTGCGGCCATTAAAAATCGTGTTTTTCGATCAACAAGCGTTACCAGACATTCGGATCCGATCTTTCCAACGACCGTATCCGCTTCCCAATGGCCAATGACGCGACGTTCATTGGCTTCAGGTGGCCGTTCGTCAATGGAATGGCTATAGTGGATTTTTCCACGATGTTCTTCATAACCCTTACTATGTCGTGATTTTCCTCGGTGCCGTAAGTGACGGGCGATTCCGCGTTGACCGGGTTGACGATTGGGTTCATCCAGAAGATGATGCTCAATTCCACGATAGATGGTCGTATAACTGATTTTCCAAGGACTATGATCGCGTTTAAGCCGTTGATCAATTTGTTCAGGAGACCATTGATGTTCGAGAATGAGTCGCTGAACCCAGTCGCGAAGTTCAGAATTCGCCAACAGGTGTTGCCGATGACAGCCTTTCCGCCGTGTATGATACTTCGCTTCTGCTTGAACAGAAGAGTAAGTGCCGTCACTCTGTTGATTACGTTTCCTTTCACGACTGACTGTGGCTGGAGAGCGACCCAGAAGAGCCGCAATCGAGCGAATGGACTTGCCCAAAATGACATTTTTCAGTATGATTTCTCGTTCCTATGGATTAAGATGGTGGTAGTGGCTCATCGTTGACTTCCCCTGTCTTCAGTAGTTTCTCGCAAATCCTATTGTACAGAGAAGACTCAGCGATGGGTCCTTTAATTTTCTATGTGTTGCACTTAAAGTGTAAATTCAAG
>NZ_JAMXWM010000088.1 GCF_024125445.1 Sporolactobacillus shoreicorticis
GCCAGCTTCTCGGCTTCCTTAACTGCCTTCTCTGCCGCCTTCTTCTCGCGTGCCACGCGCTGCTTAATCAGTTCTTCAAGCTCTTCTTGCGTGTACGTCTTACTATCTTCGTCTTTTGGTGGCTTACCGTCTTCCGGATCTTTCGGCTTTTGATTGTCAGCCGGAGGATCTGCCGGCGGCTCGTCTTCAGCAAAGAACTGCAAATTCAATGGATATCGAAAGTCGTTCATGTTATCTCCTCACTTTTTATAGTCTTGGTTGACTGCTTATCGCATGCACCTTTTAACGCCCTGCGCACGGTCTGGGCAATAAAAGAGCACCCAACTTCTTAGGTCAGGTGCTACTTGGCTTTAAAATTTTTAACGGCCTTCTTTTTCATTTCTTCAAAGGATTTTTTCTTTTTCTTATCTACGTTCTCAGCTTTTATCCCGGTTTTTTCAAAAGTCGGGTTGTCCTTCCAACGTGGATGTTCATACGGTCCATATTCTTCAGCCATTGTACTCCTCCAAAACAATCACGATTTTTCCTGTATCCTCAATCCAGCCGTCTATGGTCTTAAAAGATGAGCCCCGCTTATATAATACTTCTTCTTCCTTATCGTTAAAACCCTTTAGATCTGCCCCATTTTTTGCATTTTTAATAATTAAGCGTACTTGATCAGCTTCATCGTAAACACCTTTGGATGCTGAAACATACTGCTTTGTTTCGATAACCTCTCCAAGTACAAACAGACTTAAATAGCTCTCAATCTGCGCTTTTGATGTAAAAAACAACGAACGATTCAGTTCGCCCTCATACTTCGGAAACTTATCCAGGGCAGAGTCCAAATTATGCATTAAGGTCTGATCGCTTTGAGTCAAGGGCATGTCACTTCTTAGCTTCTCATTTATTTTATAGGCGTCAGAACTGATATATTGATTCACCGCGCGCTCTTCATCTTCTCTCAAAACTACGGTATTATTTTCAATCGGAACAACTGTTGTCCGACACCAAACGTGGAACGGAGGATAGTTAACGCCTACTTTTGCATCCTTAAAGGCAAATTGATTGCCGTCTAA
>NZ_JAMXWM010000089.1 GCF_024125445.1 Sporolactobacillus shoreicorticis
CGCTGAAAAGACTGGATTAGACCTTGATGATGTTTACAAGATGATTGATGCTCATGATGATTTCTTGAAAGAGAAAGGGATTATTGTTGATTAGGAGGTGATCCTTCCGGGCAACCGGTGTATCTCGCCCTAAGCATGGCGTTAAAAGGCTTATTTCTTATGCGCTTCGGGTGATGACTATGCCAACTTATTGGGAAAAGCGAATGATTCAACTTTATAACGCCCAGGACAAGCGGAATGCGAAGCTGGACAAGCGGCTGCGGAAAGAGTATCTGCGGCTGGAAGAGCAGATCAAGAAAGAAGTTGCCAGCTATTACGCCAAATACGCGGTGAATGACGTGATTGAATATCGTCAGCTGGTTCTAAGCTTATCGCAATCTGAACGTGATCTGTTGTACAAGGATTATCAGGAGTTCGCCCGGCGCTATCCGCAGTATCAGCATTTGATGCCTGTGCGTGAGAGTATTTACAAACTGAACCGACTGGAAGGGCTACAGTTATCCATCAGGCAGCGCATGGTCGAACTTGGGGCGTTTGAACAGAAAGGCTTTGAGAAACTGCTGAAAGCGTCGTATCAAAATGGCTATTTGTCCAGTATGAAGAGTTTGCAGAATGCGCCGACTTTTTTCGGAGTAAACGATGAAGTGCTGATGCAGACGATTAATGAGCAGTGGATTGATGGCAAGAATTTCTCCGGCCGGATTTGGACGAATAAGGAAAAGTTGATTAACACAATGAATAACGAGATCCGTGATGCGATTATCCGAGGTGACGATTATCAGCAGATGGCCAGACTCATATCGCACCGCATGGGCGTTGGAGCAAATGAATCGTTGCGGTTAATCACAACGGAGAGCGCGTTCGTGATGAACCAGGCGAATAAACAAGCTTTCACGGATGCTGGGATTGAACGGTATGAGATTACGGCGGTTATGGATCATCGAACAAGTGCCATATGCCGGGGC
>NZ_JAMXWM010000009.1 GCF_024125445.1 Sporolactobacillus shoreicorticis
AACACGCAAAAAAAGAAGAGACTCGTGTCCCTTCTCAATCTTCGTCCTTGTCATCATCGGTCAGAAATTCAGAATCCAGTCCGTCTAATTCCTTATCTAAATCATCGTCATCATCTGCTTCTGCTCGAATTAATCCGTCATCATCCACCTGGACTTTAACTTTTGTTTCCCCGATAACCTCAACGAGAAATTCACGCTCGACTTGAGCAACTACCTTGTTGCCATTTGGAGAAATTTTCGCTTCCAAACAATTTGGTTCCTGCAGTGCCCGGCATGTAACATCAACCTGATCGGAAATAACCTGCTTGTCGCGGAGCGTCAGCGGCACACGGTCATGGTAGCTTACCGTCTCGCATACAACTTCGGTTTTCGAATTATTATTATACGAGTACCATGTGTTGATATCATACGTTCCATCGACGATAACTGCATCCTTATGATAGGTGGTTTTGTATTTATGATTGATGACCCAGCATCCAAGGATGTTCGTCGGTTTATGAGTCGGTGTTACCGTATGCGCGGACTGGCTGAATTTCTTTCCTTTTCCGCAAATCGCTTTAGTGATGATTTCCCTATACGCATTCTCTGCCAAAAGTCCAAACCTCCTTTGCCTTCTTCATTTTCATGTTATGCAGGGCGAATGACACGTGTGAAACAAAATAAGGGCTTAGACAAACAAAAAACTTCTCATTAATATGAGAAGCTTTTTTGCCTCTATAAAATTTGGACGATTAGCGATCATTTTCATTGGCGACATGCTGCGATACAATCTTAGTCATCAGTTGAAGAAAATCGTTAACATCAGATTGGGATTGCTTGAACTCCTGTACTACAGGAATTGCATCAAGCTCTGCTTGCAATCGATCGATGACCGCCTCATTTTGATGATAAGCTTCCGTTTTTCCAAAATGCTGCAGATTTACTGATTCTTTTTGGTAATGCTTAATTTCATCGACAAGACGCTGCACTTTTTTATTAGCACTTATTTTCGCTTCCGCCTGTTTGTAAAAGCGGACTTGACTGGTTTCGGAAATCTGTTCTGCTATTTTCTCTGCCTTGGCAATAATCTCTTTTTTTGAATACTGATGATCCGTCATCGGCTCAATACCTCAGCTTCTTTTTGCCACTCTCCGTCAAGCGACCACATCTTGGTATTCGTAATCTTGACAGCAACCAACTGACCGATAAGCGACTTAGGTCCGCGAAAATTCACAACTTTATTTGTTCGCGTATGTCCAGAGAGCACATCGGGATTCTTGCGACTTTCTCCTTCGACAAGTACCTCAACCGTTTTGTTCTGGTATTTGGCATTGCTTTTCGCAGACAACTCATTCATTAGTTTATTCAAGCGCTGCAAGCGTTCCTTCTTCACTTCCATCGGTACATTATCCTTCATACGCGCAGCAGGAGTACCTGCACGAGGTGAGTAGATAAACGTAAATCCACCGTCAAACTGGCATTCGCGCACAAGTGACAGGGTCTCTTCAAACTGCTTCTCTGTTTCATTTGGAAAACCGACGATAATATCCGTCGTAAATGAAGCATTTGGCACCGTACGGTTGATCTTATGAAAAAGATCGAGATAGCGTTCCCGTGTATAACCTCGTCCCATAATTTTGAGAATCTCTGAGCTTCCGGATTGAACCGGTAAGTGGATGTGCTCGCAAAGGTTGCCTCCCCTGCCAAGTACTTCAATTAAATGATCATCAAAATCCTTCGGGTGACTTGTTGTAAAGCGGACACGCGGAATACCGATCTTGCGCATTTCATCCATAAGATCACCCAATCCATAATTGTCCATATCGGGAAGATCTTTGCCATAAGCATTAACATTTTGCCCGAGTAGTGTAATTTCCTTGTACCCCTTACGTGCAAGTTCACGAACTTCCTCAATAATTTCCTTGGGATGACGGCTTCGCTCTTTGCCTCGGGTATACGGAACGATACAGTAGGTGCAGAATTTATCACAGCCATACATAATGTTGACCCATGCTTGAAAGTGTCCACGGCGCGATTGCGGCAGATTTTCTACTATATCGCCTTCTTTTGACCACACTTCAACGACCATTTCCTTGCTGAACAGTGCTTCCTCCAAAAGCTGAGGCAAGCGGTGGATATTATGTGTGCCGAAGATCAGATCAACCTGTGGGTGTTTCGCAAGAATCTTATTAACAACCACTTCTTCTTGTGCCATGCAACCGCAAACCCCTAAAATTAATCCGGGGTTTTCCAGTTTCAATGTTTTCAGCGTACCGATATGTCCAAACACTTTATTTTCGGCATTCTCGCGAATTGCGCACGTATTGATCAAAATAACATCCGCATTTCTCGGTTCTTCTGTCTCTTGATAACCCATTTTTTCAAGAATACCTGCCATGACTTCCGTATCATGCTCATTCATCTGGCAGCCGTATGTTTCAATCAAGTAGTTCTTCCCCTGACCGATGGTCCCCATATCTTCCGGAATACTGAAATCATTTATAATTTGAACCGCGTCTCTGCGGCGCCTGCGCGCATCTTTCAGTGACGGCGGCTGAAAATACTTTGAAAAATCAACGTTGCTGAACGTTTTCTCAGCCACAAGGCAACCTCCCTTTCAAATCTCATCCCTAAATTATAGCAAACTCATTAATGATATGAAAGAATGTGCTCCATTAGATCGGACCTTGTTTTTAACAATGCTTCTAACATTTAAATGGTATTAGTGTATAACATAGTCTACATTTTGAAAAATTCAGATCTATCCATGCTATGATCAGATCATTATTAATATGGAGGCATTTGTGAAAGATGAATTTATTAAAACAAAATAAGAATTTTCGTCTCTTGATTTCCGCTCGCATGATTACAAATATCGGAGACAGCGTCTATTTTATCGCGGCCATGTGGCTTGTATATGAGATGAGCGGATCCTCTTTTTACTCCGGATTAGCCGGGTTTCTGACTATGATTCCTAGAGCCCTGCAATTTATCATCGGACCCATTATCGACCGCTATTCGATCAAGCGACTGATCATCATCACGCAAATCGCTCAAGCCGTTCTCCTCATTACAATTCCTGCAGCAGCCCTGCTTGATGCCCTATCCGTATCACTTGTACTGGTTGTCATGCCTATCGTTTCCTTTTTTAATCAATTTTCTTTTCCAGCAGAAAGCGCGCTTATTCCTCAAATTCTGGATAAAGATCAACGAGTTCAAGCGAACGGATTGATGACCCTTGCTTATCAGGGAACAGAAGCGGCATTTCAGGCGATCGGCGGTGTACTCGTTACAGCACTCGGTGCTCTATTTCTGTTCAGTGCAGATATTGTTTCTTTTTTTATCGCAATTATTATGTTCGCTATGCTTCATTTAACACATGTAAACCCCTCTCATACAAATCTATCATTTAAAGCACAATGTACGCGTTATTTCACTGATTTGAATGAGGGGTTTCACATCGTCATTCACTCGCTCATCGGCAAAATGATGGTTGGCTCATTGATGACAAATTTCGCTTTAGGGGCCTTAGTCGCTATTTTGCCGGCATACTCTGATCAATTAGGCGGATCCGGAATGTATGGATTGATGATGGCAGCAATGGCGATCGGAACATTGATCGGGGCTTTAGCCGCACGTCGATTTGAACGAAAACCGATTGGGAAAATGCTCATGATCGGTTATTTCATCGGGTTTCTGTTTTGGATCGCTGCAGCGTCCACTCCAATCTCAGTACTCACAGTCATTTTATTTTCAGCATGTATGATTTTTCCAGGCTGTAATAATGTGCTTAACTTCACTTTAATTCAAAACGTTGTGCCTCGGAATATGCTCGCCCGTGCGATGTCGCTTGTTGCAAGTCTGGCTACTTGCATCATGCCGCTTGGTTCGCTTGTCGGTGGCGCGCTTAGTGCCACATTTGGTCCGAAAGTTATCTTCATTGCCGCAAGCTGCGGCTTCTTATTCTACGCCAGCTATGTTGCGCTCATGCCGGTGCTGCGTCGATTGCCTGCTGCCGGTGAAGTCAATCCGGAGCAGTATGGTTTTCACCCGGAAACAGAAGCAATACATGGACATGTTTGAAAACGAAACCAAGAACAAAAAACTATGCATGAATTGGTCATGCACAGTTTTTTTAATTCTATCAATAAAATCATACTCTTGGGGAGGGTTATTTTCAGACCTCCGTCTGATTTTCCATTTCGTTTTCTTTGTTACCTTAGATGGAGAAATACGAATACGATTGATAGGTGGCTTGTAGCAGTGAAAACGTTGATGCGCAATAAAAATTTTTCTATTCTATTGATCGGTCGATTGATTACAAATATCGGTGACAGTATGTATTATATTGCTGCTATGTGGCTCGTTTACAAGTTAGGCGGCTCAGCATTTTATTCCGGACTTGCCGGATTTCTAACCATGGTTCCTCAAGCGCTGCAGTTTATCGTTGGACCGATTATTGATCGCTATTCGATACGCAAATTGTTGGTAATAACTCAATTGTTTCAAGCACTTTTACTGAGCATCATTCCAATCGCTTTCTTCTTCCACATGCTTTCTGTCACATTAATTCTGATCATCATGCCGCTGGCCGCTTTTCTAAATCAATTTTCATTTCCTGCAGAAAGTGCTTTAATTCCAAAAATCCTTCCAAAGGAACATCGAGTCACAGCAAATTCGTTGATGTCCGTCGCTCAACAAGGTACCGATGCAGCTTTTAACGCGGTTAGCGGAGCTTTTGTCGCGTTTGCCGGCGCGATTACCCTCTACACGGCTGATATTGTTACGTTTATCATTGCTGCTTCACTTTTTGCCGCACTTAATCTTTCCGGCAACCAGTCTGGAAATACTCCACAGTCACTTGGCATGCAAACCAAACACTATTTCACGGATCTTAAAGAAGGATTTCAAATTGTTCTGCATTCGGTTCTGGGAAAGATGCTTGTCGCCAGCGCCATTACAAACTTCGTGTTCGGCGCTATGATGGCCTCACTTCCTGCTTACTCGGACTCACTTGGCGGATCGGAAATCTATGGCTTTCTGCTTGCCGGAATGTCGATCGGAAGTCTCACCGGAGCAGCAGCTGCCGGACTGTTTGAACGATTCGCTTCGGGCATCTGATGATCGTGAGCTACGCGCTTGGGTTCGGATTTTGGCTTTCTTCAGCCTTAATGCCGAACATCTCGCTAAAAGTCATTTTGTTTGCGATCAGCATGGTTCCTATTGGTCTGACAAACATACTGAACTTCGTGATGATGCAAAATATTATTCCTGAAAATCTGTTAGCCCGCTCCATTTCTGTTATGGTAAGTATATCCACGTGTATCATGCCCGTTGGTTCTCTAATTGGCGGTTCTTTAAGTGCGTTGTTGAGCCCCGCAACCATTTTTACCGCAACGAGCGCGAGTCTTCTCTTCATTGCCGTTTATATATGCTGTGTTCCGATCCTCCGCAGCATTCCGTCTATTCGAACTGTCCGTCCTGAGGAATACGGTTTTCAACCAACATCTATTGCACAAAACCTATTAAAGTGACCATATGCCTTGATCACACAAACCAGCATGGTAAAAAAAGCATGCTGGTTTGTGTTTTCTATTCATTCAGCAGTTGCTCGCCAATATGACGAATGATATGGCTTCTCGTGACTAATCCGACAACATGCCGATCCTCATCAACGACTGGAATCCTTTTAATATGGTAGTGTGAGAGCATTTTCAAAACAGTGTCTAACTCATTGTCCTTTTCTGCGGTCTGCAATTTTCTTTTCTTCATGATTACACCGACTTGTTTCGATAACAAGTCTTTTAATCGATCTTGTGACAGTTCAACTGTAACCGCTGAAATTAATGAGTATAGATCATAGATCGATTGCTGTTTCGGTGAAATAGCTCTCAAAAGATCCCCATCGCTGATATAACCAATTAATCGATTGTCATCATCCACAACAGGAGCACCGCCGATTTTATGTTCGATCATGATCTTAATCAATGTTTTGACTGAATCACTTTCATGTACTGTCACAACATCTCTCAGCATTAGTTGTTCAACACGCATCGGCAAGCGCCTCCTTAATTTGTCCATCTTCCTTCTCTTTTAATTATAGCATTTTAATGAAAACGCTTGTATATTTATTTTTTCTCTATTAATCCGAAGAATTATTCTTCTCGCTTTTTCTTCCCGACCTTCTTAATGCATCGCGAAGCAAGAACTCAATTTGTCCGTTAACACTGCGAAATTCATCATCGGCCCATCTTTGCACTTGATCATATAGTTCCGGATCAATTCTAAGTAAGAAACTCTTCTTTTTTGCCATTATAATAAAACCTGCTTAATAGAGACTTCCTGTGTTAATCACCGGCTGTGATCCCTTGTCTGAAACAATGGCTACCATCAAATTGTTGATCATAGCTACTTTTCGCTCTTCATCAAGTTCGACAACGTGTTCTTCCTGCAAACGCTGAATGGCCATTTGAGCCATCCCTACCGCCCCTTCAACAATCTTCTTTCTTGCCGAAATAATTGCCGACGCCTGCTGGCGCTGCAGCATCGCCTGAGCAACCTCAGTCGAATAAGCGAGGTGAGTCAAACGCGTTTCAATGACTTCCACGCCGGCAAGTGCAAGCCGCTCCTGCAGCTCTGTCCTCAGCATCGTCGAAATCTCAACAGAATTGCTTCTTAAAGACAGTCCCTCCTCATTGAAATTGTCGTAGGGATATTGCGATGCGATATGCCGAATGGCCGTTTCACTTTGGATTTCAACAAACTGACTATAATCATCAACATCAAACAGTGCTTTAGCAGAATCAATAACTTTGAAAACAACCACTGCCGCAATTTCGATCGGGTTTCCTTCGACATCGTTGACTTTCAGTTTCTGACTGTTAAAGTTGCGTACTCGTAACGAGACCGTTTTTTTTACGGTTAACGGTATCGTTAAGTAAATACCGTTTGTTCGTATGCTGCCTACATATTTGCCAAAAAAAGTAACAACCTTTGTTTTATTAGGCGGCACAATTGTAAATCCAGTCATCAATACAGAGGCAAGCAGCCAAGCAATAATCACCGGCAGCGGCTGTTCCCTGACAACAGCTGCCACGCCGATTCCAATTAAAATAAGTACTGCCAAAATACCAAGAAATCCATTCATTTTCCATGCATTTTGTTCGGTCACAACAATCTCTCCTTATATCGTATCCATTTCTTTTATATATTATTATGATATCATATTATCTGATAATTATTGCGCTTTTTCTTTCCATTTTGTGTCTATTTTGTTTCGTTGCTCTATAAGAAGATATCGAAAGATTAACGCTCATGTATCGAACCACATTATTTGCCAATGACTTATTCTTTAAAGTTTTTCTCATTCCAGCCTACGTACTAAAGTAGGCATAGTCATCTTCTTAAAGAATATAGTAATTTATGGGCAATCCTCATAAGGAGATGACAAACGGAAATGGATGTATTAAAAGTTTCAGCAAGATCTGTACCTAACTCTGTTGCCGGGGCCCTAGCTCACGCAATGAGGGAACAAAAAACAGCGGAAATACAAGCAATTGGAGCCGGCGCACTCAACCAAGCAGTTAAAGCGGTCGCCATCGCCAGAGGCTTTGTCGCGCCTAGCGGGCTTGACCTTATTTGTATCCCGGCATTTACGGATATTATCATTGATGGCGAGGAGCGTACCGCGATAAAACTCATAGTCGAACCTAGGTGAAAAATGAGTTTACTTTAAGTGATCTGAAATTAAAAGTGATAAAGGTATTGATAAAAGCAATCCTTTACCCTAAATAAAAAAACACGCACAAAGGCATGTTTTTATCCATCCATTCGCACCTCACCGGATTCACGTGAGGTTTTTTTATTTACAATCCTATAATTGAAGTCCGGTCATTCAATCGAAAAACAGGTGATCATCATTAATTAAAATTCGATTGATCTTTGTCGCTTTGCCGGTCTTCTCATCAATTTGAATAAGCACGGCACCAAGCTGACCCGATCCTTCCTCGCTCTCAAAACGAACAGGCATCGAAGTCAGAAATCTTTTTGTCACCGTAGCTCTCTTGACCCCAATGATGCCATTATAGGGACCGGTCATCCCAACATCCGTCAAATATGCAGTTCCTTGTGGCAGAATACGTTCGTCAGCTGTTTGAACATGAGTATGCGTTCCGATTACTGCTGAAACACGACCATCCAAATACCATCCCAGCGCAAGTTTTTCACTTGTCGTTTCCGCGTGAACATCGACAAATATGATCGATGTTTTTTGGTGTGCTTCATCAACAAGCTGTTTGACGATTCGGAATGGGTCATCCAGCGGCGGTAAAAAAACGCGTCCCTGAATATTGATCACAGCCACCGACATAGTGTGCGGCAGCGTAATGTAACGAATTCCTGTTCCAGGTGTTCCTTCAGGAAAGTTTGCCGGACGAACAAGCAGTTTGGCATCGTCAATGAACTCAAACAGCTCACGATTATCCCAAGTATGATTTCCCATCGTAAGCATATCTGCTCCTGCCTCAATCAGCTGTCGATAGATTTTTTTAGTCAATCCCTTTCCATGTGCCGCATTTTCCGCATTCACGATTGTTACCGTGGGTTGAAACTTACTTTTTAATTTTTGCAAATAGCTTTCAATCATTTCTCGACCTGTGCGTCCATAGACATCACCGACAAATAAAATTTTCATTGTTCACACTCTTTTCTAATCACTAATCCCACTCAAGGTATAAGAAAAACCGGGCAAAAAACGCCCGGTTCTAAATCCACACCAGGTTTTGAATACGCTCCGGGTGCTCGCGATCAACTGGCGTGCTCGCGGGCATTCCAAATGCCTGCGGGCTCCCCTAGCCTGCACTCCAGCAGGAGTCTCGCATCTCTGCACGTCTGTCCACGACCTTTTGCTTTACTGTAAAATCATATACTGTCTTAACTTGTAAAAAAGGCGGCCTTTTGCCGCCTTTTTTATTTCGCATATTCTACAGCCCGTGTCTCGCGAATCACCGTAACCTTGATATTTCCTGGATAGTCCAGTTCATTTTCAATTTTTTTGGTGATTTCACGCGCCAACTGGAATGATTTTGCATCATCAACGATATCCGGTTGAACGATAATTCGAATTTCTCGTCCCGCCTGAATCGCATACGATTTCTCGACCCCTTCAAAAGATTCGGAGATTTCTTCCAATTTCTCCAGTCGATGGATATATGTTTCAAGTGTTTCACGGCGTGCTCCCGGTCTCGCAGCAGACAATGCATCTGCTGCGGCGACAAGAACAGAGATTACAGAGGTAGCCGCAGTATCTCCATGGTGAGAAGCGATGCTGTTAATAACAACCGGGTGCTCTTTGTACTTCGTTGCTAACTCAACACCGATTTCCACATGGCTTCCTTCAACCTCGTGGTCAATCGCTTTGCCGATATCATGCAGCAATCCTGCTCTTCTCGCCAAATTCTCGTCTTCTCCAAGTTCGGCAGCCATCATTCCGGCTAAAAAAGCAACTTCCATCGAATGTTTCAACACATTCTGACCGTAACTTGTTCTGAAGTGGAGTCGTCCCAAGATCTTGATCAGATCCGGATGTAAGCTGTGAATACCGACTTCAAAAATGGTTTGTTCTCCGTAATCGCGGATTTTCTCATCAACTTCATGTCGCGATTTTTCTACCATTTCTTCAATACGAGCCGGATGAATGCGTCCATCTTGAACGAGCTTCTCAAGAGCAAGACGAGCAACCTCTCGCCGGATCGGGTCAAATCCTGACAGAATAACAGCTTCCGGCGTATCATCAATAATGAGATCAATACCCGTAAGTGTTTCAAGTGTCCGGATATTTCGTCCCTCTCGCCCGATGATACGACCCTTCATTTCATCATTGGGCAGGTTGACAACCGAAACTGTAGTCTCCGTTACATGATCTGCTGCGCAACGTTGAATCGCCAGCGAAAGGATACTTTTTGCTTTCTTTTCCGCATCTTCCTTCGCTCTTGATTCGATATCCTTTGCGATTTGAGCAGCCTCATGGATGGTTTCCTGCCTGACTTGGTTCAGAATGAGTTCCTTCGCCTCGTCGTTCGTTAAACCGGAAATACGTTCAAGCTCCGATTGCTGCTTACGCAGCGATTCCTCCACTTTGCTTTCCATCTCTTCAATTTGTCGACGTTTCTTGCTAAGAGTTTCCTCCCTTTTTTCCAATGAACTCTCTTTATTATCGAGTGACTCGCTTTTTCGATCGAGCAAATCCTCTTTCTGCAAAAGGCGATTTTCTTGTCTTTGAAGTTCATTTCGCCGCTCACGCGCTTCATTCTCTGCCTGAGACCGAAGCGTATGGATTTCGTCCTTTGCTTCCAAGAGGGCTTCTTTTTTCAATGCCTCCGCATCTCGATGCGCATCTTCAACAATCTGATGTGCTGCGGTTTCAGCAGATGAAATTTTCGCCTCAGCAAATTTCTTTCGGATGTAATAGCCAACAAACAGACAAACTACAGAGACAAGCACAATGGAGATGATCAAAATAATGATTATCATTATTTCACCTCCTTGCTTTTCCATATCGTCAACAAGTAAAACAGTTACTTTTACCTTTTGAATGATGCTTAACAAAGATACGATAGGTAGAAAAGGTGTTTCAACTAAATATCCCAATTCTATTACCCTTATGCAATGGGTCGCATGAAAGGAACATGGCAGTTTCGTTCACCGTTCTGTCGCCTTTTTAAGCATTTTCATGCGAAAAATTTACATAATCATGTAATCAATAACTTTGCAGTTACAAGTTTATTGTATAATTGACTATTTGGGTTGTCAACCTCACACCCTTTGGATTGTATTTTAAAATTTTTATTACATTCTGATAATTATAATATTTTTAGACTTTTTTGATGCAGCTTATAAAAGCGCTACTCGGCGACATTTAAAATAATTGATTCACCTTTCAATTTTAGAAAAAACCGTTGAATATGTCAGAAGACTGAAAAGAAGTTTGACCTCAAAATCTTCATGTATCCGATAAATTTATGCCCAATAAAAAGAAGCAGTCTTAAAAGTCAGCTTTGACTAAAAGACCGCATTTTACACTTGCTTTATAACGAAACTTATTCTTTATTTGGAAGCGGTTCAGTTTCTTCATCAGGATTTTCTTCCGGTAGTCCGTCCAACTGGTAATGTTCACGAATTCGTTGTTTTATTTCCTCTTTTACAGGGTTATTTTCTTTCAAATAGAGTTTCGAGTTCTCACGTCCCTGACCTAAGCGTTCATTATTGTAAGAATACCATGAGCCACTTTTTTCAACAATATCCAGATCAGCACCGATATCAAGAATTTCGCCTTCTTGCGAAATCCCCTGTCCGTACATAATGTCTACTTCTGCCTGTTTAAAAGGTGGGGCAACCTTATTCTTGACTACCTTAATTCTCGCTCGATTGCCGACAATATCATTGCCGATTTTGAGCGTCTCTGCACGGCGCACCTCCAATCGTACCGAGGCATAAAATTTAAGTGCACGGCCGCCCGGTGTGATTTCAGGGTTACCGAACATAACGCCTACTTTCTCGCGAATCTGATTGATAAAAATAGCGGTTGTTTTTGACTTGCTGATTGCTCCGGAAAGCTTCCGAAGGGCTTGGGACATCAACCGTGCCTGAAGACCGACATGAGCATCTCCCATCTCGCCTTCAATTTCAGCTTTCGGCACCAAAGCCGCGACCGAATCAATAACAATGATATCAACCGCGCCGCTTCGTACAAGTGCTTCAGCAATTTCAAGCGCCTGCTCGCCGGTATCCGGTTGAGAGAGGAGCAGTTCATCAATGTTGACGCCTAGATGTTCGGCATAAACGGGATCAAGTGCATGTTCGGCATCAATAAAGGCTGCCTGTCCGCCGCCTTGCTGCGCTTCGGCAATGGCATGCAGCGCAACCGTTGTTTTTCCTGAGGATTCAGGTCCGTAGATTTCAATAATACGTCCGCGCGGATAACCGCCGACGCCCAGTGCTATATCTAAGGCCAGAGAACCGCTTGATACTGTGGACACACGCTGTTCCGGCCGTTCTCCCAATCGCATAATTGAACCTTTGCCAAACTGTTTCTCAATTTGGCGAAGAGCGCTGTCTAATGCTGCTTTTCGTTCATTTTTTTCAGCCATGATCGTGGTTCATCTCCTTCAACATTCTTTTTATAATCATACCTTTTTCCATCGATAAGCACAAGTGTTCTGCGAATGTTTATTCGTTTTTTTTTACTGTCCGAGAATTGGCAATCCGTTTAAATATCTTCTGACTATGTCATACCCCGTCTTCGCTGACTGAATTCTGATTTTTTGACGAGTTCCATTAAATTGAAAGGGATAGCTATTCGCGCCGTTTTTATATGCAAGACCAATATAAACGGTCCCTACTGCTTTCCCTTCGCTTGTATCGGGACCTGCGACACCTGTAAACGAAATACCAAAATCAGAGCCACACAGTTTACGGGCTGACTCAGCCAAAAGCTTCGCGCATATTGCACTCACGGCTCCGTCTGTTTGAAGTACATCTTCAGGAACATGAAGCACGTGACGCTTCACATGGTTCGTATAGCAGACAATGCCTCCGCTTAGAACTGAAGATGCTCCTGGAAAAGCCGCCAGCCAATCGGCCGCCATACCGCCTGTAAGACTTTCTGCAAACGCGATCGTTTTTTTCTTCTCACACAGCAGCTGGAACACAACTTCAGGAAGCGACGTTTCATCATATCCATATAGATATTGGCCGACTCGTGCATCGATTTTCGCCTCAAGCGCATCAAGCATCGCTTCTGCCTGATCCGATCGTTCATGCTTTGCAGTCAATCTCAAAGTGACCTCACTCTCTTTGGCGAGCGGCGCAATGGTCGGATTTGACTGCGCATCGATCAAATCAATAATTTTCGTCTCCAGCTGAGATTCACCGATTCCAAAAAAACGAAGGACGCGCGATTGAATATGTTCTTCATTTCGACGCGCTAAATAACGTTGAGCGAAATCAAGAAACATTGGTTTCATTTCTGACGGAACGCCGGGCATCAACAAATAAAGATGATTCTTCGTATCGACAATCATCCCCGGAGCCATCCCATGATGGTTGGGCAGTACATGACTCCCTTCAATCACCAATGCCTGCTTTTTATTATTTTCAGTCATTTCTCTTCCGGTCACCTTAAAATAATTTAAGATACTGTCCATTGCTTCTTGATCCGTTACCATTTTTCTTCCTAATACTTTCGCAACGGTCTCTTTTGTCAAATCATCTTTTGTGGGACCGAGTCCGCCGGTAAAGATCAACAGATCTGCTCGTGCTTCCGCATTCTTGATCACATCAATCATGCGTGCTTCGTTATCGCCGCAGACTGTATGAAAAAAAACATCAATACCTAGCGCGGCTAAATGTTCAGAAATAAACTGAGCGTTCGTATTAGCAATTTGTCCGAGCAAAAGTTCCGAACCAACCGCAATGATTTCTGCATTCATGTGCAAGAGCTCCTATCCTCCGTTTTCAAACCTATTATTCTCTCGTTTATTATCAGGCACAAAAATGCGTAGTGCAAGTCTGCCCGCTCATTTAGATTGGAAAACAATCTGGCGATTCTTATAAAAATAATCGATTCCGGAAAGGACAGTAAGAATGACCGCAATCCAGAGAATAATCTGATCAAGAGGAAATCCGTTCAAACCGAAAGGTACATTATTAAACAAGAATAAAATGATCGCCACCATTTGTGAGAAGGTTTTCCATTTTGCAATTTTGCTTGCTGCAATCACTTCCCCTTCTTCAACAGCCACTAAACGCAAGCCGGTGACAGCAAATTCACGTGCAAGGATCAGAATCACCAGCCAGGATGCCATTCTTCCCAGGCCCACAAAAGCAACAAAGGCACTCATTACGAGCAGTTTATCAGCCAAAGGATCAAGCAGTTTCCCAAAATTTGTAATTAAATGATACTTGCGTGCGAGCTGTCCATCAAGCCAGTCAGTAAAAGAAGCGAGAACAAAAATAATGGCAGCAAGCAGTTGGGAAACAGGAAGCCGGTAACTTTCCCCGCCAAGAACACCAAGCGGAATCGGTGCCAGAAGCAGAACTAAGAAAAGCGGAATCATGATCATGCGTGCTACCGTTAATTTATTGGCAATATTCATCGAAAAGTCCTCCTACAAATTAATGATCACTGTTTTGAAAATGTTACGGTACCCCGACACAGCTTGCGCCGTCTTACAGCCAAAAAAAGTGAGCCGCCGCAGCGGGCTGGCTCCAATAAAACAAATTGTTCACTTGCTGAAATTAATTAGAAGGGTCTGTACTGTGCCTGAATTTGAAAAGTTAACATTCTTACCGTTTATTTTCAATTCCGTTCCAGGCACGTTACCAAATTTGAGCCGAAGTGTCTGCACATCTGATGCATCAAAATGATATGACTTTTTCCCCGTGCGCGCTGCAGTTCCTTGAGCAATTTGTTTGTTCGTTGTGTTGTCTACCGCTTCAAACCAAGCGGGGGAATTAGATTTAGCTGTGACGGTAACATCAAATTGATCAGTTCCGGATAACGTATAAGTGGTCGTCGTCCCTTCTTCTTTATCCTTTTTCAATTTCTGTTCAGAAGAGGAGTCTGATGAACTGCTCGCTGAATCAGAGGATGACGAACTGTCCGGTGATGCGCTGTCGCCTTTATACTGAACGGAATTGCTGCTGCTCTCATCCGTCGACGGATTGGATCCACCTCCCGCAATGTGTGTCACAAGAATATAAACAATCATCAATGCAATCAGGACAAAAACAATCACAATTGCCTTGTTGACAAATGAAGACCAATTTTTTGATCGAACCGCATTTGTATGAAGTTTTTTCGGCGATCGTTCGTTTTCGCTGCCGTCCGGAGGAGTAACACGCGTTTCCACACGCTGGTGCTCAAGCTTCGGCATATCGCCGGGATACTCCTCCACCAGACTTTTAAAATCCAGTCCGACTGCTTCTGCGTAGCTTTTAATAAAGGCTCGGGTATAAAAGTCACCAGGAAGCTGACTGTAATCGCCGTCTTCAATTGCTTTCAGATAACGTCTTTGAATTTTTGTTTCTTCTTGAAGATCGTCCAGAGACAGGTTCTTCTGTTCCCGGGCTTCCTTCAGCACTTGACCAAGTTCACTCAATCCTAACACCTGCCATTATGAATTAAAATAATGCCATGAAAAACAAGGAGCCGTTGTCATTTCGTTTGTTATTTTCTCTTCGCGATGACTTCGAAGTTCAATAATATAATCAAACGTGTCCATCGAAAACTCTGTTCCCTTGATAAAAAGATCCGGATGCTCGATTACTTTAGTAACAGGGAGCCTCATCAATTCGCGAATCAGATTCCAATGACTTTCCGAACCTGATCTTTGCGAAACAGCTCCATCAATGACAAAAATTTGATCATGAGACCGCTCATCTTCAGAAAGTCTCGTTCGAATGGTCTGTTTCAAGAGGGTTGATGATATAAATTGCCAGCGTTTATTTGCGGACACACTAGCCGCGATAATTGACTCCGACTTGCCTACTCGTGGCAACCCGCGAATACCGAGCAGAAGATGTGCCGGCATCTTAAACAATTCTGCCATAAAATCAACCAGTAAGCCGATTTCATCACGTGAAAAACGGAATGTTTTACGATCTCCTGTGTCTCTCTCTATGTATCGGCCATGACGAACAGCAAGTCGGTCACCAAGTGTCGGCTGTCGGACCTTAGTCAGATGAATGGTTTCCATCTTCTCGATTGCAGCCAAAAATTGTTTCATCTGCCCGTCGTTCTGAGATTTAACCAGAAGTCCGCGACGTTCGTGATCCACCCCATTAATGGTCAGAATGTTGATTCCGAGGACACCAAGCAGCGAGGAAACTTCTCCAAGTAATCCAGGCCTGTTCTTATGTATTTCGTACTCCATATACCATTCTTTACCGTCGGACATAAAGTTTCCTCCATCGGTTCCACTGCTTGGAGTCTCAAAGTTTCCTTACTGTATCATAACACCACTAGAGGTTCCAGGTGCCGAAATTCACAGTTCAATTATCATTAACGTACATTACTAATATTATCATAACTTCATTATTTTAACGATAGAGACACTGAAAAAAGAGACGTACAAATACGCCTCTTTAAAAAATCCTGGTATTAAACAGATTGATGTGCGTTTAATGAATCCGACGTCACCATTTTCATGATCAGTCGAGCAAGTACATGGCGCTCTGACTCACCTGCTACGGTCCACAAATCTTTAAGCACCCGATCCTGATCATTTTTAGGGTCTACATGTTCGCTGAGATAATCGCCTATTTTCTTGGCAAATGATGTAATCGTATCATCACTGATACCAAGGTCTTCCGCCTGCTCTACCCGATCACCGAGAAAGTCTTTCCAATGTTTCCAGTTATCCATAATGGACACGTTAATCTCCTCCTTTTTTGTGACCCTCTATAGAATTCCTAAAGATACACTTCCTTATTCATAAGGAGTACTCAGCAATGCCAGGCGCCGTTTATTGAGATCACTTGACCATTAATGTATGACGCAGAAGGACTCATCAAGAAATTGATTAAGGCCCCAACTTCTTCAGGTGCAGCCAGACGGCCCATAGGAATCTCTTCCTTAACTAACTCGATATCTTCTTGGCTGAATTTGTTCATCATCGGCGTGTCGACCGCACCAGGTGCGACCGCATTCACCGTAATGCCGCTGGGAGCAACTTCTTTCGCCAGTGCTTTAACAAAGGCATTTTGGCCGCCTTTTACCATGGAATAGAGAACTTCAGTAGCCGCTCCTTCCAATCCCCAAATGGAAGAAACGAGCACGATCTTTCCTGTTTTCTCATGAATCATCGGCTGAACAAGCTGTTGCAGAAGACGAAACGGACTGGTCATCTGCAATTGAATAGTTTTTTGAATCGTTTCTTCTTTTACATCTTGGAAGAGATTAATATCACTGTTGCCGCTGGCGTAGACAACGCCGTCAATGGGTGCGTTCAGCTGCTTAAGCAGCGTGTCTGTACCATCTGTTTCAGAGAGATCTGCTTGAACACATCTGAATTCCTGTTTCATGTATTTTTTGCTTAACGCAACGGCCAGCTTCTGAGCTGCTGCCTCAGCTTCATAATAATGTAAAAAAAGCGAAGCACCGGAATGTGCCAGTGATCGCGCAGCTGCGCTGCCGATTGCCCCACTGGCTCCAGTAATTAAGATTTTCTTCATTTTGTCCACTCCATCACTGCTTCGTTACCTGTCGCTCATCTTCCACTGATCTCATCACTTTGCTTCGGCACAAGTACAGCACGTGGTTTACTGCCTTCATAAGGACCGACAATATGATGTTCCTCCATTGCATCAATCAAACGTGCGGCTCTATTGTAGCCGATTTTGAACTTGCGCTGCAGCATTGAAACACTTGCCGTCTGCCTGGAAGAGACAAGCTGCACGGCATCGTCAAATAATTCATCCTCGACCTTCTCTTGAATCTGTTCCGGCTGTTCCGCCGGTATCATATCTTGACGATAATTTGCTTTCTGCTGACTAATCACGTGATTGACGACCGCTTCGACCTCTTCGTCCGACAGAAAGGCGCCTTGAATACGGACAGGTTTTGACGCACCGATTGGAAGAAACAGCATATCGCCCTTTCCGAGCAGTTTTTCCGCTCCACCTGAATCCAAAATCGTTCGTGAGTCCATCATCGATGAAACACTGAACGCGATTCGAGACGGTATATTTGCTTTGATGACACCCGTAATGATATCCACTGACGGTCGCTGTGTGGCAATGATCAAGTGAATTCCGGCAGCACGTGCCATTTGAGCAAGACGAGTCACGGTTTCTTCAACATCCTTAGAAGCAACCATCATCAAATCAGCAAGCTCATCAATAATGACAACGATATAAGGCATCAGCGGCTGCTTTTCTTCGTGCTCTTGATTGAATTTTCGAACCGTATCATTATAGCTCTCCAAGTTGCGTGTACCGCTCTGTGAAAACAGTTCATAACGTCTTTCCATTTCACCTAGCACATTTTTGAGCCCAAGCGCCGCCTTTGCAGGATCCGTTACAACTGGTGTCAATAGATGAGGAATCCCATTATAAACGTTCAGTTCAACCATTTTCGGGTCGATCATGAAAAGTTTAACCTCACTCGGTTTCGTACGCATAAGAAGTGTAATAATGATTCCATTAATACAGACACTTTTTCCGCTACCTGTCGCCCCGGCAACAAGCAAGTGCGGCATCCGATTTAAATCAGCAAGAATCGGTTCGCCGGAGATGTCGCGTCCAAGACCAATGGTAAGTTTCGATGACGCACGTTTTGCATTCTTGGATTCAAGCACTTCTCTGAGACAGACCATAGCGACTTCCTGATTAGGTACTTCAATACCAACGGCTGATTTTCCGGGAATAGGCGCTTCAATCCGAATGTCCTTAGCAGCAAGAGCCAGTGCCAGATCATCGCTTAAGCTGAGAATTCGGCTGACCTTCACCCCTGCTTCCGGGTACACTTCATAACGTGTTACAGCCGGTCCAAGATGAACTTCCTTAACCGTTGCACGTACACCAAAACTTTCGAAAGTCCGTTCCAGAGTACGCACATTCTCTGCAATATGGGTTCGTTCATTATTCTGTGCATTTTTCCCCGGTGCTCGCAGTAAAGATAAGGACGGCAATTGATAATCTGCATTCTCAATTGGCATTTGTGAAAAATCAGGAGTTACATCATCAGTCGATTCATCTTCATAGTCTTCTGTCGACAGCTGCTTGCTCTCCGTTGTGACCGGATCCTGAATATCCATGGATGTTTCATTAAAATCATGAATTTCAGGTTCGGATGATCTATTTTCTTGCGCATCTTCAATAATTGGTGATTGATGCTCTTCGTTACGACTTAATTCCTTCTTTTGCTTTTGTTTACGATCTCTTGTAAAAAAATAAGTCAACCCACTCTTCAAATTCACAGCACTCTTTTTCAATGATCGGAACAAACCGCCAAATAATCTCTTCATGATATCGCGCAAAGAATGCCCAGTGATCAAAATAATAGACACAAGGAAGAGAAAGCCCGTCATAAAATAGGTGCCGGTCGTAGAGAAGAGATAATAAAAAAAAGCGAATCCAATCGAACCGATCATTCCGCCTCCTAGACCCTGACTTGGAATTGATCCTGACAATTCACCGCGAAAAAGCAGGAAAGTATTCAAAATCACTGATCGATTCTGCCACACATTTACCGTAGACAATGCCTCAAATAAGCGGATATGGCTAACTAAGAGCAGTGTAAACGTAAGTAAATAAATACCCGAAAGCCTTCGTGTAAAAAATTCCGGCTGTTTTCGAAATAAAATATAATAAACCGAAAGAACAAGAAAGTAAAGGAGGAGAAGTACCCACCAATTTCCGGTGAATAACCGTGCCGCTTCTTTAATCACTTCCCCGGCAACACCTAAATTACTGATACCGATGCAGGTCAGCGCAAACATACAGAGACCGCCCACTTCATAGATCAGCGTCTCTTTCCAGCCAATACTTGCGCGCGTGCGCTTCCTTTTCTTCTTTGCCATAATTCCCGTGCACCTCATTTAGTTCATGCTACAGACAGGTTTGTCCGAAAGCCTTTCTGTCTTTAATTTACTCTAAATACCTGTTTTTGGCAAAGAATTACTGGTCGGCTGATTTGACCATTCAACAGAAAAAATAAAAAAACCGAGCATTTTGACTCGGTTTTTAAAATTCCATGATAATTGGCAATATCATTGGACGGCGTTTGGTTTTATCAAAAAAATATCGACCTAGCGAATCACGAATTCCACTTTTTAGCGATGACCACTCAGATACGTGCTGTGTCAACGACTTCGACAGCACATCAGAAACAATATGATTAGCTTGATCTAAAAGATCTTCCGACTCACGAACATAAACGAATCCGCGTGTAATAATCTCAGGACCTGCAAGGATTTTCTTTGTCCTGCGTCCCAGTGTCACGACAACAATAACCGTACCGTCCTGAGACAGCAAACGACGATCTCTTAATACAATATTCCCCACATCACCAACACCAAGTCCGTCAACAAGCAGCTGCCCGGCAGGAACCGATTCTGATGATCTCGCTTCACCATTTGTGAATTCCACAACATCACCCTTGTCCATCAAAAATGTGCGGCTGGCAGGAATTCCCATAGATTCCGCAAGCTCCTGATGAGCCTTCATCATTTTAAACTCACCATCAATCGGCACAACATATTTTGGCCGAATTAATTGGAGCATTAACTTGATGTCTTCTTCGGAACCATGACCTGAAATATGGACATCCTTACCAAATACAACCTCTGCGCCTTCACTCATTAGCTGATCGATCGCATTCGTCACTGTTTTTTCATTACTTGGCGTTAAAGACGCCGCATAGATGATCAAATCTTTTTCCTTTAATCTCAGCTTCTTATGAAGATGATTGGCAAGATTTGTTAATGGCGTTAACGGATCTCCATCCGGACCGCTTGTTAATATGGCAAGCTCCTGAATCGGCAGTTTCATCGATTTTTCCCAGTTGATCACGATACCCTCAGGAATGTCGAGAAAGCCATTTTTGGAAGCGATCGAAATGATTCGTTCCAAATATTTTCCGTCAATGGCTACCCTGCGACTGTGCTTGATACACGTATTGAAGAATTGCTGTATACGGTGAATGTTGGTCGCATGAATGCAAACAATCACCCGTCCTTCAGCAGAATAGAGAATATGATTAAAATGATCGCCAATGATTGCATCAGTTGGCGCTTTGCCGGGCAGTTCCGCATGTTTGCTATCAGACAGCAGACAAAGAACGCCTCGATCCCCTATTTCCGATATTTTGCTGACATCCGTGCGGATTCCTCCAACCGGCGTAAAGTCGAATTTATAATCCCCTGTGTGAACAACGTAACCCTGAGCGGTCTGGATCGCATAGCCGACAGAATCAGGGACACTGTGATAGGTCCTGAAGCAGTCAATCATGCATTCTCCGATTTTCAACCGCTTATCCGGATTAATTGTATGAAATAAATCTCTTGGAAAACTGACACCTACTCTTCTGAGACTTTCCCATACAAAGGCAAGTGTCAAACATGTTCCGTATACAGGAACCTTCAACGCTCGCATCAGGTAAGGCAGGCCTCCGATATTCGCTTGATGGCCATGAGTCAAAAAGATACCTTTAATTTGATCACGGCGATCAGCTAAATAAGAGACATCGGGAATTACAGTGTCAACCCCGAGCATATCTTCATGAGGATGCATTAATCCCGCATCAATAATATAAATGTCATGATTTACTTCAATGACTGTCATATTATTACCAATTTCACCAACGCCGCCCATTGCATAAATTTTCACACTGTCTTTCTTTTCATGTGTCAATGGGCATTCCTCCTATTAAGTTGAGCAGTCATCGCTATTGACCCGAACTAATCATTGGTTTTATTATACCCAATCCCTATCGCAAAGTACAATTTTTTCTCATTGATTTTGGAGGAGCATCTTGAATCTCATAAGTTAGATCAGTGTAGCCTTCAGATAGGATGTACTCGTATTTATAACGATCAACAGGTTTAAATCTTATACAGTGGCCGTTTCTGAAAAAGCAGCCGCAGAAACAATGGCAGCCTGCTTAAGTGCTTCGGTCAGCTGATCAATACCCACGCTTGGTGCATCGTTTTCTAAGGTCTGCTCCGGCAAAAAAGGAACATGTATAAATCCTCCAATTTTTGATTTTCCATTTTTTTCTAACTCATGCATCAATTTATAAAAAACATGATTGCAGACAAATCCGCCTGCATTTTCGGATAATTCAACCGGAATACCCAATTTTTGAATGGTCCAAATGATTTCATGAACAGGCAATGCGGATTTATATTTTTCCGGGCCGTCTTCGACGATCATCTGATCAGTGAGAACGATGCCCTCATTATCAGGATTTTCCGAGTTGCTTCTATTCATTGCAAACAGTTCCGGAGTAATCGCCTCTCGACCGCCTGCTTGTCCGACTGCAATAATGACATCGGGGCAAATAACCCGTACAGATGCAAATAATCGATCCGCAGCTTCCCTATAGGAAACAGGAAGTTTCGTTGCAAAAAGTTCGACTGTATTCGTGGCCTGCACACCATCCAAACGTCTTACAGCTTCCCATGAAGGATTCAGCCCGCTTCCCCCAAACGGCGCAAAGCCGCTTAATAACACTCTCATCTCTGATTCCTCCATTTAGATCAAATAAAAAGATGAATCAAACGAGTACTTTGATTCATCTTTTATCATTCATTTATTTGACAATTCTTATATCTGCACTCTTCTTGAACTCCTGATAAACATTAACTAGTGAACCAAGCTCTTGCTCGGTAGGATCAACCATAGGTAAACGCACGCTACCAACATTAATACCCAATTTATTAAGAAGCGCTTTCACAGGTGCAGGGCTCGGCGCTGCAAACAGTTCGCGCATAAGCGGAAGCATGTTTCGATGCTGCTCCGCACTCTCTGAAACATGACCGGCAAGAAAGGTACGGATCATCTGCTTCATTTCCGGACCAATGAGATGAGATGAAACGGAAATAACACCATGACCGCCAATCGACAATATGGGCAGGGTCAATCCGTCGTCACCGCTGTACAAATGGAAATCATCATTTGTTCGATTAATAATTGCGGCCATCTGATCCAAATTCCCACTTGCTTCTTTAACAGCGACGATATTGTCGATCTGCGATAAACGAATAATCGTTTCGGCTGAAATGTTCACCTTCGAACGGCTTGGAATATTGTAAATGATAACCGGAACGTCCACATGTTCTGCTATTGTTTTATAATGTGCGTATAGGCCGGCCTGATTCGGCTTATTGTAATAGGGAGCCACAGCCATGACAGCATCTACGCCAAGCTTTGCAGCTTCCTTTGAAAAATCAACGGATAGGTTCGTATTATTATTACCTGTTCCAACAATAACTTTGATTCTTCCGTCGACGACACGAACCACATGTTCAAACAGCGTTAGTTTTTCTTCATGCGATAAAGTGGGCGATTCGCCAGTTGTTCCTGCTACCACAACACCGTCCGAACCCGTTTTAATTAAATGCTCAATCAGATCGGTGGTTCGTTCTAAACTCACTTTACCATTTTCATCAAAAGGCGTGACCATGGCAGTTAATAATCGACCAAAATCCATTTTTCTCACTCCTGTTTCGGATGTTCCATGATTGATTCATCTTGTAGTGCCTCAAGATGAAAGGCCTTATGAAGCGCGTTTACCGCTTCCTTCATTTTATCTTGCTCAACAAGAACCCAAATGGTGTTGTGAGAATCAGCGGATTGCAAAATCTGGATTCCCTGTTCCGTTAAAGCGTTGACGATTTTCGATGCAACACCGGGAACACCCGCCATACCCGCACCCACGGCAGATACCTTGGCACAGTTTTTATGAACCTCGGGTGTATAGCCTCTCGCCTGCAAAATGGCTACAGCTTTTTCGGCAGCCTGCTGGCTGACGGTATAAACAACACCATTCGGACTTATATTAATTAAATCGACGCTGATCCCTTGTTCAGCCATTGCTTTGAACACTTTTGCCTGCAGATCAAATTCATTTTTTCCGGCACGTACCCTTATCTGAGTGACATCTCGCACATAAGTAATCCCCGTGACCGGCCGTTCTACCAAATCTTGACCTCTGCCCGAACGATCCATTGTTGTAACAATTGTCCCTAAGCTGTCGGACATAGTCGAACGAATATGAATGGGTATTTTTGCTGTCATGGCAATTTCTACAGCGCGCGGGTGAATGACCTTTGCCCCCTGATAAGCAAGATTACATACTTCATTGTATGTGAGCATTGACAATCTGCGCGCATCACTGACGATACGAGGATCTGCAGTCATGACCCCATTGACGTCCGTAAAAATATCAATCCATTCAGCATCAACTGCTGCACCAAGTGCAGCAGCCGAGGTATCGCTGCCCCCACGTCCCAATGTCGTGATTTCACCATCTTTAGTCCGGCCTTGAAACCCGGCAACAACGACCGCATCGCAACCCTCCAGCCTGTTTAAGAGCGGAGCAACTTTCATTTCAATGATTTTTGCCTCATTAAACACGCTGTTTGTACGGAATCCCGCCTGAGCTCCGGTCATCGCTTCCGAATGAACACCCGCTTGTTTTAACAAATTTGAAAAAACGATCATGGATATCGTTTCGCCGCATGACATTAGAATATCTTTCTCACGCGCGGAACATTTACCATCACGAACGAGTGCAAGCAGCGTGTCCGTTGCATATGGATCACCCGAGCGCCCCATTGCAGAGACAACGACAACGACCTTATAACCTTTCTTTACTGCTTTCGCGACATGTTGAACAGCGCGATTTCTCATTTCTTCTGTTTGGACCGACGTTCCGCCAAACTTTTGCACAATGATTTTCAAATTATTCCACCCTTTCACGTAAGGGAGATCAACACGGAGCAAGATTGATCAATCAGCTTAACAACGATTGTTTATGCACAATACTCAGGCCTTAACCAAGCCAAGCTTGAGAAGGCTCTCTGCGATTTGCACTGAATTCCACGCAGCGCCCTTAAGTAAATTATCGGAGACAATCCACATATGAAAGCCGCTTGCCACGTCAGGATCGCGTCTAATACGACCGACAAAGACTTCTTTTTTGCCTGATGCATGTGACGGCATTGGATAAACTTGATGTGCCGGATCGTCTTCAAGAACAACACCCGGAGCATTTTTCAACAGCTCTTTCAAATCCGATGCTTCAACATCTGATTTGCCAATCTCAATGTATACAGACTCACCATGGCTGATACTTACCGGTACCCGCACGCAGGTCGCCGACACTTTGAACTCCTGATCGTCCATAATTTTTTTGGTTTCATTTATCATTTTCATTTCTTCAAAAGTATAATCATTTGGTTGAAACAGGTCAATTTGCGGAATCGCGTTAAATGCCATCTGGAAATGTTTCTTATCGCCTTTTACCGGCATAATCGCTGCCGCCGGTTTTTCGCCATTCAAAACTGCTCTGGACTGATCCTCAAGTTCAGCGATCGCTTTAGCCCCTGCACCGGAAACAGCCTGATACGTAGAGACAATGATTCGATTCAGGCCATATGCCTGGCGAACGGGTTCCAATGCGGTAACCATTTGGATCGTTGAGCAGTTCGGATTGGCGATAATCCCGTGGTGCTCAAACAATGCTTTTTCATTAACTTCAGGTACAACAAGTGGCACATCTTTGTCCATGCGAAATGCACTCGTATTGTCAATAACAACCGCACCGCGTTTTGCAGCTTCCGGGGCAAGCTGTTTCGATACCGATCCACCGGCGCTGAACAAAGCAATATCTATGTTCTCAAATGATTCGGGTTTTGCTTCTTTTATTGTCCATTCTGTGCCGCCAAATAGCACTTTTTTCCCCGCTGAACGAACTGAAGCGAGCGGATAAAGCGATTTAACCGGCAAAGGAGAACTTTCAAGCATTTTAAGCATACGTGTACCGACAGCACCGGTAACACCGACAACTGCCACATTCAGGCCTTCTGATTTAAGCAAACCTATCTCTCCTCTAGTTTCCTAACTGTTTTTTCCTATTATTATATAATTAATAACTGCTTAAAGAAAAGGACAAATCATAAAAATGTCCTTTTTTACTGAAAAATACAGTTTCATTTTATCATAATTTATTTAAGAGAGAAGCAAAGGTTATTTATTTTTTTGTTTTTTAGCTTTAATACGTTGTCTGTCAACTTAATAAGCACCTTAAAATCCCATCTTTCAGGACTTTTCAGCCTATTGATCCAGCCACAAATTTTCTGAAGCGAAGAGAGTTGCGCGTCAAAGAAACCAAAAGATAAATTGAATTTATTTTTCGAGGAGAATCGGTTGTTTTTGTTTGCCACGCAGCGCATTTTCAACAGTATCGACTAAAAGATTCATATGAGAGACAAGCGAATTTGGCTTATGAACCGGATCATCCTGACCGAATGGAATAAAATAAATATTTTTCGAAACAATCAACTTGGCAATGTTTTGCAAGTTCAATCCTAATCCGTCATTGGTTGATACGCCGAGAACAACCGGGCTCCCGTTTCGGAGTGTCGCTTTTGCGGCCATGAGGACAGGGCTGTCCGTCTGCGCGTTGGCAAACTTGCTCATTGAATTTCCCGTCAGAGGTGCGATAACCATACAGTCAAGTGGTTTTTTCGGTCCGTACGGTTCAGCATCAACAATTGAATCGACAACCTTTTGCCCGCTGATTTCCTCCACTTTGCTGATCCAGTCGCTTGCCTTGCCGAAACGGGTATCGGTCGTTTTTACTGTGTACGTCACAAATACAGATATCCTGCACCCGGCTTCAACCAGTTTTTCAATCTGAGGAACAACTTGACTATATGTGCAATGAGAGCCTGTGATGCCAAAACCAATATGTTTTCCTTTCAGACTCATGATTCATCCTCCTCGGCGAATTTTTGAAGCAGTAATTCCGCCAAAACGTTGGCGATAATTCTGCCGGCTGTTTTCGGCGCGACCATGCCGGGCAATCCTGGTGTAATCATCGCTTTAATGCCTCTTTTTTTCGCATAGCGAAAGTCTGTTCCTCCGGGAAGCGAAGCAATGTCAATAATAAAGCTGCTCGCCGGCATTTTTGACAGCACTTTGCTCGTCAGTACCAGAGCAGGTATCGTATTAATGCATATTTCATTGTCTTCCACTTCTTTTTCCAATTCCTTTAGATAAAAGGCTTTGACACCCATTTCTACAGCACGGGCAATTTGTTCAGGATTTCGCGATCCGACTTTTACATTTGCGCCAAGCGCATGAAACACGCGGGCGATACTCATTCCTGTCCGCCCGAGCCCGAGCACAATCACATTTGCTTGATGAATGGTAATATCCGTGTTCTGAATAACCATCATTAATGTTCCTTCAACGGTTGGTATTGAGTTGTATATCGCCACATCGTCTCTGGCGAACAGTTTTACAACTTCACGTTGCGTATCTTCAGAAATTGTATTGAGATATGGTGTCGAAATACCTGAATAAACGGTGCAATGTTCAGGTGTTTCAGCAAGCCATTCTTTGGAAAGTTTCACCGTTTTATTTGAGAACGTGGTCTCTACGTTGCCTTCATGATCTGTTCCGCTTACCGGTAAAATAATGCTGTCTACTTCTTTAGCATTAATCTCATCCATATTAAGCTTGGATGCTCCGTTAAAATTTCGATCCAGCTGATCAAAACCGACAAGCGACAGATGAGCATCGAGCGAAGTCAATCTATTGATGACTTCAATCTGCCGGGCGTCCCCTCCCATGATCACGATATGTCTGTTTGTCAGCATCGACATTCCCTCCGCTCGGCTATTTCCCTCCGTTTTTCGTGCATAGCCGTTTTTTCTTCCAACACTTTATGGTATGACAAAGACACAGTAGTGTGAAATTCTTGGGCGCGCGAAAAGGGCTCGAAATCGTTTGATTTCGAGCCTGAAAAAGTCTTGTGCGATTGGCCTATTCTGTCATTGATCGAGTTGTTGTTTATTAGAGTAAATAGATAGCAAGCCGGATGGTTCAAGTCTTTAAAGTGCCATCGGCAAATCACCAGTCGGGCTGACCACGGAACAGGAATACGGTTTTTCAAACACTTCCTGCGCCACATGATGCACATCACTTAACGTAACCGCATCGATCAAAGCAATGGTTTCATCAATGGATCGATCTTTACCGAGAATAAGTTCATTTTTTGCATTTCTACCCATCCTGCCGTTTGTACTTTCCAATCCGAAAATCAGACTGCCTTTAATTTGTGCCTTGCTGCTCTCAAGTTCCTTTTCCGAAATACCATGATCCGCCAAACGATGAATGGATTCAAGGATTGTTTTTCCCAAGTCTTCAATTTGATTTGCTCCTGTTCCTCCGTATATAGTGAGCAAACCGCTGTCTTTGAACGCAGTATGGAATGAAAAAACAGAATAAGCAAGTCCGCGTTCTTCGCGCACTTCTTGAAAAAGTCTGCTGCTCATGCCGCCTCCGAGTGCGTTGTTCATCACCATCAGCGGCGCCATCGAACGGTCACGGCTGCTGTATCCTGAGAATCCGAGACAGATATGTGCCTGCTCCGTTTCCTTTCTGCGTGCAATTTTACCGGGATTGAATGACGGTGCCGGTTGACGTTCATCCGCATCAGGTATTTCATATAAGGAAAAGACGGCTTCGATTTCATCGAGAAATGCTACAGGTACATTGCCTGCCACTGAAATAACAATATTGTCAGGCGTGTAATGCATACGCATATGCGCTCTTAAATCAGCCGGGCCGAAGTCAGCTAACGTTTCTTTTGTACCGAGAATCGGATAACCGAGCGGATGATGGGCAAAACTCGTCGCGCTGAGCAAATCGTGAACCAAGTCATCCGGCGTGTCTTCATACATTTTGATTTCTTCGCCGATCACTTGTTTCTCCTTTTCCATATCATCTTTATCAAAACGAGAATGAAAGAACATGTCCGCAAGTACACGCATCGCGTAACCTGCGTCTTTGTCCATCACTTTCGCGTAGTAGCATGTGCTTTCTTTCGAAGTGAACGCATTTACCTGACCGCCGATCCTGTCAAAAGCCTCGGCAATTTCACGTGAATTTCGCGTCTGGGTCCCTTTAAACAACATATGTTCAATAAAATGCGAGATACCATTGTTCGATTCATTTTCATATCTGGATCCTGTTCCGACCCATATGCCAATGCTTACCGAACGCACGGCAGGAATACTCTCCAGCAATAAACGCACACCGTTGGGCAATTTCTTTTTAATAACCACTAACTGATCCCCCTGTAACCTTATCAATCCGCTAATCTATTATTTTATACCTACTATATCACGATGAAAATAAGCAGACAAATAGATTCGACCTTTTCCAACATTAGGTGTTTATTTCCAAACACATCCGTTTATAAACAAAATTATATGGTTGAAAATCTGAAAAATACATCAAAGAGGGGATCTGCCGATTTCCGGCAATAAAAAAGGCAGGAAATCCTGCTATGCCTCAAAATATAAATTACGAATGTGCACTGTTTTTTAGCGGCTCTGCATTGTCTTCATGTTGTTCAAGCAATGCTTTGCGTGAGAGCTTGACACGACCTTGCCTGTCGACATCAATGACCTTCACACGAACTTCATCTCCGATTTTAACAACATCCTCAACGCAACACACGTGATTTGTATCGAGTTCGGATATATGGATGAGCCCGTCCGTATGACCAAATAACGAAACAAAAGCACCGAATTTTTCAATTCTTTTCACCTTGCCAACAAAGATATCACCCACATGCGCGATACGCACCAGGTCTTCAATGATCTCTTTTGCCTTTTCTCCATTTTTCTCGCTTATTGAAAAAATCATAATTGATCCGTTTTGTTCAATATCAATTTTAACGCCGGTCTGATCAATAATCTTATGAATCATTTTTCCGCTTGGCCCAATGACATCTCTTATTTTGTCAGGGTTAATCGTCATCTTGATCAATTTTGGAGCAAAAGCAGCCAAGTGCTTGCGCGGAGCAGCTATGGTCTCCAAAATGGTCTCCATGATTTTCATACGTCCCTCTCTTGCTTGATTTAATGCTTTACTCAAAATATCACGTGTGACACCGGAAATTTTAATGTCCATTTGCAAAGCAGTGACACCTTTTGCTGTTCCCGCACATTTAAAATCCATATCGCCAAGTGAGTCTTCCATACCTTGTATGTCTGTCAAAATGACTACATCATCATCATGCTTTACGAGTCCCATGGCGATCCCTGCAACCGGTGCTTTGATTGGAACGCCGGCATCCATTAGCGCCAAAGTACTTCCACAAATACTTGCCTGTGAGGACGATCCGTTTGACTCAAGCACTTCAGAGACGCAGCGGATCATATAAGGAAAGTCCTGCTCGTCGGGAATGACTGGAGCAAGTGCCCGTTCACCAAGTGCTCCGTGACCAATCTCTCTTCGCCCAGGGGAACGCGATGCTTTGGCTTCGCCAGTACTGAAACCTGGAAAATTATAGTGATGCAGGAAGCGTTTCGTCTCGTCCGCTTCAAAATAATCCAAAGATTGTGCTTCGCCAAGCGGAGCAAGTGTGCATACACTTAAAGCCTGCGTCTGTCCACGCGTAAATAATCCGGATCCATGTGCACGTGGAAGCAGTCCGACACGTGCCGACAGCGGCCTGATCTCGTTGATCGCGCGCCCATCCGGCCGAAGATGCTCCACAACAATCATTCGTCGAACTGCTTCTTTGAGAACCGTATGTAAAACGTCGTCAACAAGTTCTAAATCAACCGGAGTTTCGGTATCCTTATTTTCTGCTTCGAAAATAGAAAACACGGATGAATTGACGGCTTGAATAGCAGCATCTCGCGCTTGTTTTTCTTCTGTGCGCATCGCCTGATTTAGTCGATCACCCACCATGAATCGAATCCGCTGCTCCAAATCATTCTCTGCTTTAAACAGCTGTACATCCATCTTTTCTTTCCCGATTTCAGCAACAATTTGTTCTTCAAATGCAATGATTTGTTTTATTTGTTCATGCGCAAACAAAATAGCGTCGAGCATCGTTTCCTCAGGGATCTGATCTGCTCCTGCTTCCACCATATTAATGGCATCTTTCGTTCCAGCTACAGTCAAATGCAGATCGCTTGTCTTTTCTTGTTCAACTGTTGGATTAACCACAAACTCACCGTTCACTCTGCCAATAATGACACCGGCAATGGGCCCGTTGAAAGGTACGTTTGAGAGTGAAAGTGCCAGAGACGAACCAAGCATTGCAGCCATCTGCGCATTGCAGTTCAAATCTAAACTAAGCACCATGTTTCCAATCAATACTTCATTCCTGAACCCATCAGGAAACAACGGACGGATCGGACGGTCAATCATCCGTGCAGAAAGTGTTGCTTTGTCACTTGGGCGGCCTTCTCTTTTTATAAATCCACCTGGTATCTTTCCCACAGCGTATGCGCGTTCATCATAATTGACCGTTAGCGGAAAAAACGATCCCTCTTTCGGTTCTTTCGATGCTGTAACCGTGGATAGAATGACTGTATCACCGTAATAAACTAGAGCCGCACCATTTGCCTGCTTTGCAACTTCGCCAATCTCAACGCGAAGCGGTCGACCGGCCCAGTCAAACGTATATACTTTTTTATCTGCCTGCATCATCTTAACACCTCTTTTCCCATCTCTATAATGTAAATTCAGAGTCGTTCAATCTTATCATTCATACAATTTCTCTTATATAAAAAAGCGGGAATGCTCCCGCTTTTTTGACTTTCTTATCGGCGCAGGCCCAATTTGGTAATGAGCTCGCGATATCTCTTGACGTCATTTTCACGAAGGTATGTGAGAAGGTTGCGGCGTTTGCCGACCATTTTCAGAAGTCCGCGGCGTGAATGGTGATCTTTCTTATGCTGCTTCAAGTGATCGTTTAACGCATTGATTTGCTTCGTCAGTACAGCGATCTGCACTTCCGGTGAACCCGTATCGTTTTCATGAGTTGCGAACTCATGAATCAGGTCCGTCTTTTCTTCCTTTGATAATGCCACTTGTGTTCACCTCCTAAACTCAAAATCCCCGCAAGCTTCGCTGTCGCCGGTGGAGCAAGCAGCCAAGCATGGGTTCTTGTACGATTAAATCGTACTAAGTAATAATACATGTTTACAGAATACATTTCAAGCTTAACTTAAAATAAATAAAAGATATCATTCCGAAAGAAAATAGTTTCGCGTATCTTCTTTATCTTTTTCCATTTGCTTGATCAGAGCTTTCGCACTGTCAAATTTTAATTCAGATCTTAATCGTTTGCACCAGCTGATCCCGACCCTTTTATCGTAAAGGTCGCCTTTAAAATCGAGCACATAGACTTCGACAGTCTTGACTGCTTCTTCTTTTTTATAGAAAGTAGGCCTGATTCCGACGCTGCAAACGCCATCCAAAGGATCACCATCTACGATCAGTCGTACTGCATAAATTCCATTTGGCGGCAGAAGAAAAGCTTCATCCTCATCAACGTTCGCAGTCGGAAATCCTAAAGTGCGGCCTCGCTGATCGCCATGAACCACCATACCGGTCGTTCGATACGGACGGCCAAGCAATTTTGCAGCTTCTTCCAGATTTCCCTGCTCAATTAAAGAACGAATGTATGAGGTACTGATTTTAGCGCCAAACAGTTCAACTTTAGGAACCACGGAATAGCTGAACATGCTTCTCGAAAATTCACCGATATTATTCATGTTTCCCACAGCTTTTCGTCCGAACGTAAAATCATATCCCGCAACAACATGCTTGGCATGTAATCGAATCAGATACTCATCAACGAAATTCTGGGGTGACAATTGACTAAGAATGCGATCAAATTTAACGAAATAAAGAGTGTGTACACCTAATTTCTCGATAATTTCAGCTTTCAACCCATTTGGGGTCAATTCAGTTTCCCGTTTTGAGTCGGGACTCAGGACAACGGACGGATGCGGATAGAACGTCATAACCGCTGCTTTGATCCCTTTTTCCTCAGCAATCTTGACAGCCGTTCTGATAACCTTTTGATGGCCGAGATGCACGCCGTCAAAATACCCTAACGCGATTACTTGCTCTTGATTGTCCATTTTTTCAATAAACGGCCGACCGTCTAAAAAAACGCGCTCCATAGTAAGCACACCTTCAATTCTTGTAAACTCATACTTTGATCGGTAAATTTACACCATCGCATCATTTGCAAGTACTTTATCGGGTTTAATCATCCCCGGTTTTTTCGGATGCAAGCGATAGATTGCCAGACATTCATTCTGTTCATTGAAAACAGCATGTGGACCTACTCCAAAATCAGCAGGGGCCTCTAGGACAGCACCATGAGCAATCTTTGCAGAGAGCTCTTTGCCGACAACCCATCGATCCATTAAGCTCAGGCCATGCTCCAACGGTCTCAACGCTTGAGTAAATTGATTTGATTCAATCAACTGTTCAATTTCTTCGAAATTGAAACAATCGGAAACTGAAAAGGGCCCTGCCTGTATACGCGTCATCTGATGCAGATGCGCAGGATAGCCCAGTTTCTCACCAACAGCAACAGCCAAGGTTCTAATATAGGTTCCTTTGCTGCTCATCACGATAAATGGAAGATCCGTTGAAAACGAAGCTTCCTCGCTGTCAAGTTCAAACTGATAAATGGTCGCTTTACGGACAGGTGGAGTTACGTCAATACCCGCACGTGCATATTCATACAATTTTTTGCCGTTTACCTTTACCGCACTGTACATTGGTGCAGATTGCTCAATCTCGCCAACAAAAGCGTGCATCACCTGTTCGATCTCAGTCCGATCAAAGCGTTTTTCTACCGCTCTGCGTGCAATAACATCGCCGCTTGCATCTTCCGTTGTGGTCGAAGAACCTAGTCGGATAACCCCGCGATACACTTTACTGAAATCTAATAAATATTGGGCGATTTTTGTTGCCTTGCCAAGACATAGAACCAAAACACCGTCCACCGCAGGATCAAGGGTCCCTGTATGACCTATTTTTCGAAATCCCAACATTTTCCTCAACCGAAAGACACAATCGTGAGAAGTCATGCCCCGTGGTTTAAAGAGAGGTAATAAACCATTATACTCGGGCATCATTCATCCTCCCAAATCACGTGCCCTTCAAACACATAGATCATTGTGATTGAAAGGCACGTTATAGAAACATCTGTTACTCTCTTTGATGCAATTTATTAATCAGTTGATCAATGTGACTGCCATATTCTACAGACTCATCAACTTTAAAAGAAATTTCAGGCGTCTTTCGCAGACGAATTCGCTTCCCGATTTCTGTGCGGACAAAGCCCTTTGCTTTGTTCAACCCATCAAGAGATGCTCTCTTTTTCTCATCATCACCGAATACGCTGATATAAACCGTCGCTTCTTGAAGGTCGCCTGTGACATCAACTCCAGTCACTGTCACGAAACCAACACGCGGATCTTTAATCCTGTTACCAATGATATCGGTCATTTCTTTTTTCATCTGTTCAGCGACGCGATGAACCCTTAAATTGGCCATGGAGTCAGCCTCCTTTTTTAGAACCATTCGTAAAATGTATTCGTACGCTCTATTTCCGTTTTGAAATCAATTAATGAAAGCGCACGCGCCAGTTCTCGCTCAACAGCTGTTTTAGCGGTTCCTACACAAGCAAAAGCAAGTTCTGTGCGCTGCCATGCATCCTGAAAATTCACTTCACTGGCTGAAAGATTATGTCCGTTCGTCGCTTTTCTTAAAATACTTTGAATGACCGAACGTTTTTCTTTCAATGAGTGCGCACTGAAAAGCATGCATTCACAGCGGACAACGCCGACAATCACTTAGGCTTGACCTCTTCCATTACATAGGCCTCCATCGTATCGCCTTCCTTGATGTCATTGAAGTTTTCCAGTGTTACACCGCATTCAAAGCCGGCTTTAACTTCTTTGGCGTCATCTTTAAATCGTTTCAGTGTATCAACATGGCCTTCATAAATAACAACACCGTTGCGCACGAGGCGAATTCCTGCATCACGGGAAATCAAACCGTCGGTAACGTAGCAGCCGGCAATCGTACCGATTTTGGAAACTTTGAATGTGGTGCGGACTTCCAGCTGTCCCACAACTTTTTCCTTAAATTCAGGATCAAGCATTCCCTTCATAGCAGCTTCCATTTCATCAATCGCATCATAAATAACACGATACAAGCGAATGTCCACTTTCTCTTCTTCGGCAACTTTTTGCGCGTGATTATCAGGACGCACATTGAATCCAATGATAATTGCATTAGAAGCTGAAGCAAGGATAATATCTGATTCACTGATTCCGCCAGCACCGGCATGAATAATATTCACTTTTACGCCGTCAACATCAATTTTCTTTAACGAGCCGGACAAGGCTTCCACGGATCCTTGTACATCTGCTTTGATAACGAGATTGATTTCCTTCATTTCGCCTTCCTTGATCTTTTCAAACAGATCGTCGAGGCTTACTTTGTTCGTCGTCTCTTTACGTTCTGTGATCAGCGCACGCTCTGCACGAATTTCTCCGATCTGACGTGCCTTCTTCTCATCATCGAAGACAACAAATTGATCACCGGCTTGCGGAACATTGTTTAATCCTGTAATTTCAACAGGAGTTGACGGTGTTGCTTTTTTCACGCGCCTGCCGACGTCATTGACCATCGCACGCACACGGCCATATGTGTTTCCGACAACAATTGGATCGCCGATGCGAAGCGAACCATTCTGAACAAGCAAGGTCGCAACCGGACCCTTTCCCTTATCCAATTCAGCTTCAATGACAGCTCCTCGTGCAGATTTTTCAGGATTCGCCTTAAACTCTTCAACCTCTGCAACGAGCAGAATCATCTCGAGCAGATCGTCGATACCCGTACCTTTTTTAGCAGAAATCTTAACAAAAATGGTATCGCCACCCCAATCCTCAGGAATAAGTCCTTGATCCGAGAGTTCCTGCATGACGTGATCGGGATTGGCATTGGGCTTATCAATCTTATTAACCGCGACAATAATCGGCACTTTTGCTGCGCGTGCGTGATGAATCGCCTCTATAGTCTGCGGCATCACACCGTCATCCGCAGCAACAACCAATACCGTGATATCAGTGATTTCTGCTCCTCGTGCACGCATCGTTGTAAATGCGGCATGACCGGGTGTGTCAAGAAAAGTAATTTTCTTGCCGTTATGCATGACCTGATAGGCACCGATATGCTGCGTAATTCCGCCTGCTTCACCCGCAGTTACTTTCGTGTGGCGGATCGAATCAAGCAGGGTTGTTTTGCCGTGATCGACGTGACCCATAATCGTTACAACAGGCGGACGGATAATCGCTGTTTTTTCATCAATTTCAAGGCCGTCCTCTTCAAAGCTTGCCTCATCAACAACGATTTCTTCTTCAACAGCAACGCCGTAATCACTGGCAAGCAGCTCGATTGTATCCTTGTCCAAGTCCTGATTTTTCGTAGCCATGACACCCAGCGCCATCAATTTTTTTATAATATCCGTTGAAGGACGCCCCAGTTTCTCAGCGAATTGGCCGACTGTCAGAGTGCCGGACAGCATAATCTTTTCCGGCAGTTTGATTTCAAGCCGCTGGCGATTTGCCTGCTGAGAACCGCCCTTGCGCCTATTGTTGCGAAATCTGTTTCCGTTTCGGCGTCCGCCTCCATAGTTGTTATTGTTGCTGCCTCCACCAAAACGGTTGCGTTCATTATTATTACGGTTGCCGCCGGCAGACTTCTGACTGCCACTGGCTCCGTTCGTTCGGCCGTTCACCGGTCTTGAACCTCTATCCCTGTTTCTATACGTCGATTCTGTCTTGTTTGGTTTTCGTTCTTTAGTTTTTGTCTGATTCACTGGACCCTCTGCTTTGTTTTTATTTGGTTTCGCTGTCACCTTTTGAGCAGGTGATGCTGCGCCTCCGTTCATTTTCCGATTCAGTTGATTCATTGCATTATCTGCAATAATGGACATATGGCTTTTAACATCAAAGCCCAATTCCTCTAACTTTGATATAATAACCTTACTTGATACATGATGTTCTTTAGCATATTCATATACACGCATTTTACTCATATATTCACCCCCGTGTTGATGGTCCGATCCTTTCGATCAGCTGGCCTGCGAAACCACTGTCCGTGACTGCAATAATCACCCGCGAAGGCTGACCGATCGCTTGGCCAAGCACCACTCTATCCGGCACGGTCAAAAGCGGAACGTGATAGTAGTTGCACTTATTCCTAATGGTCTTTTTTGTTCGCTCAGAAGCATCGGCAGATAGAAGAACTGCCTCAGCCTTGTTCTGACGAATCAAACGCAGTACGGTCTCCTCGCCTGAACTTACTTTTCCTGCCCGCTGTGCGAGTCCCAGATACTGCGGCCACCCATTACTGGACATCGGCCGTATGTGTCTTCAAATAATCAAACATCTCATCAAAAACATGTTCAGGCACCGAAACACCCAGTTGTCTGGAGAGCAGGTTTTTATTTTTGGCTTTCTGAACACACTCAGCTTTCTTAGAGAGATAGGCACCGCGTCCATTCTTCTTTCCGGTCAAATCGAGGAAAACTTCTCCTTCAGGAGAACGAACGATACGGAAAAGTCCCTTTTTTTCAATTGATTCCTGACAGGCAATGCATTTGCGCAACGGAATTTTTCGCTGTTTCGGCATTAAAATAGCCTCCTTAGCCTTGCTCGTTTTCAGATGAATTCTCAGAATCTGCCGGCGTATCAATCAAATCCTCAGCCTGAACTTCGTCAACTTCTGAAAAAGATTCATCATCAAAAAGGCCGATTTCTTCAGCTTCGGACTCACTTTTTATGTCAATTTTCCATCCAGTCAATTTCGCAGCTAAACGAGCATTTTGTCCACGTTTGCCAATGGCAAGTGAGAGCTGATAGTCAGGAACGACAACAGTTGTCGCTTTTTCCTTTTCATTGACAATCACTTTAACCACTTTTGAAGGACTCAATGCATTTGCGACATACGTTACCGGATCTTCCGACCAGCGTACAATATCAATTTTCTCGCCCTTCAGTTCGTTAACGATCGTTTGAACACGAGCACCTTTCTGACCGACGCAGGCACCTACAGCATCAACTGCCGGATCGGCCGCATGGACAGCAATTTTCGAACGATCCCCTGCTTCTCGAGATATTGACTTGATTTCTACGGTCCCATCATAGATTTCCGGAACTTCAAGTTCAAACAGACGTTTTAACAGACCGGGATGGGTTCTTGATACAGTAATCATCGGTCCTTTTTTAGCATCTTCTACCTTGGTCAAATAAACCTTGATGCGATCGTGCGGACGATAGGTTTCATTCGGCATTTGTTCGGTTTGCGGAAGCAGCGCTTCAACACGACCCAAATCCACATAAATAAATCGATGATCGATTCTTTGAACGATTCCGGTCATGATATCATCTTCGCGATCAATAAACTCTGAAAAGATCACACCGCGTTCAGCTTCGCGTACACGCTGGGTAACGACCTGTTTTGCTGTTTGTGCGGCAATCCGGCCAAAGTTGCGCGGGGTCACTTCGATTTCAACAGTGTCACCGATCTGATAATGAGGATTTAATCCCTTTGCCTGCTCCAGTGAAATTTGCAAATTATTATTTTCGACTGCTTCAACGATTTCTTTTCGGGCATATACCTTGATTTGTCCTAGACCTTCATTAATATCTACCCGCACATTCTGCGCCTGATCAAAATTTCGTTTGTACGCGGAAATCAGTGCAGCTTCCAAAGCATCCAGCAAGACTTCCTTGCTGATCCCTTTATCTTTTTCCAGTGCGGTGAGCGCTTCTAATAAATCACTGCTCATTTTGTTCTCCCCTTTTTCTCGGCAGTTCTATACTAAAAAATGATCGCAAGTCTGCTGCTCGCAATCTTGTCAAAGGGGAGAGTTACATGATTCACTCTCGTTTTGTTCTTGATTGCGAGTACCACAAAATCCTTGTTTACTTCAGTCAGGTTGCCTTCAAATACTTTGGCACCATCAATAGGTTCATAGGTGGTCAGACGGACATCTTTTCCCACAGCTTTCTCGAAGTCTCCGAACTTCTTCAACGGGCGCTCTGCACCTGGTGAAGACACTTCAAGAAAGTAAGCTTCTTTTATCGGATCTTTCTCATCGAGAACTTCACTCAGTTTTTCGCTGACAACCGCGCACGTATCCAGATCGACGCCTTGAGGAGTATCAATAAAAACGCGTAAGAAAAGGTTTTTTCCCTCTTTGACGTACTCAATATCAACGAGTTCCAGATTCATTTCGCGCAAAATCGGGGAAATCAAGTCATCTGTCATCTTCGCGATAACGCTAGCCATTTTCAGCCTCCTTTTGAAAATGAAAGAGTGGGAATTTCCCACTCTTTGCAGACGAACTATTTCCAGTATTTCCATAAACACTATATCATACCCATCTGCTCAAGGCAAGAAAACCATGGTGTCAGAAGAGCGACAGCTGGTTCGCATCAGGCATGCCGTCCAGGCAGCCTTGATCGTCAAGAAATTCAAGAACCGTCTTCGATATTTTTGCCCTTCGCTGCAGATCCTCTTTCGACAAAAATTCGCCATCTTCCCTTGCTTTGGCGATTGCTTTTGCAGCGTTTGTGCCGACACCAGGAATCGCATTAAAAGGTGGAATGAGCGTATCACCTTCAACAAGAAAACGCATCGCGTCTGATCGGTAAAGATCAACTGATTGGAAACTGAGACCGCGTTCGCACATTTCCAGTGCAACTTCCAAGACAGTTAACAAGCTCTTCTCTTTAGGAAGTGCGTCATTACCCTTCTTCTCAATTTCATCCATCTTGAGCTGAATTGCATCAGATCCGCGTTTCATGACATTGACATCAAAATCATCAGCCCGAACCGTAAAATAGGTTGCATAAAATAAGACAGGATAATGTACCTTAAAATAGGAAATACGAATCGCCATCAAAACATAGGCGGTTGCGTGCGCTTTTGGAAACATGTATTTTATTTTAAGGCATGAATCCATATACCAGCTTGGTACATTATTTTCCTTCATTTCAGAAATCCATTCGTCATTAAGTCCTTTACCTTTTCGCACAGACTCCATGATTTTAAATGCATGAGACGGTTCAAGTCCCTGGTGCATTAAATCAATCATAATGTCGTCACGACAGGAAATAACATCGCGAAGGACGCAGGTTCCGTCTTCAATCAGTACCTGAGCATTACCCAACCAAACATCGGTTCCGTGTGACAGTCCTGAAATCTGCACCAGTTCGGCGAAGGTTGTCGGCTTCGTGTCCTCAAGCATCTGACGCACAAACCGCGTGCCGAATTCCGGAATGCCCAAGGTTCCTGTTTTGCAGCGAATTTGTTCACCGGTAACACCAAGCGACTCAGTCGAATTGAAAATCTTCATGACTTCTTTGTCATCAGTCGGTATTGTTTTTGGGTCAATGCCGCTTAAATCCTGAAGCATCCGGATCACGGTCGGATCATCGTGTCCGAGAATATCAAGTTTCAGTATATTATCATGAATCGAATGAAAATCAAAGTGAGTTGTTTTCCATTCCGCTGTCTTATCATCGGCCGGAAATTGAACCGGTGTAAAGTCGAAAATTTCCATGTCACGCGGAACAACAACGATTCCGCCGGGATGCTGACCGGTTGTGCGCTTTGCTCCCGTACAGCCTGCCGCAAGTCTGTCGCGTTCTGCACTTCTGAAACTTGCACCTGTATCTTCTTCATAACCTTTAACATAACCGTAAGCTGTTTTATCCGCAATGGTACCGATTGTACCGGCGCGGAATACCTTATCCTCACCAAAAAGCACTTTTGTATAATTATGGGCGACCGGCTGATAATCCCCCGAAAAGTTCAAATCAATATCAGGCACTTTATCCCCTTTAAAGCCAAGGAATGTTTCAAAAGGTATGTCATGCCCTTCTTTTTTCATTGCCGTTCCGCATTCAGGACATGCCTTATCCGGTAAATCAAAACCGCAGGCCACAGATCCATCGGTGAAAAATTCAACATGATGGCATGAAGGACATAGATAATGCGGCGGCAGCGGGTTGACTTCGGTAATTTCAAGCATCGTCGCAACTAAGGAAGAACCGACCGATCCACGCGATCCGACCAGATAACCGTCGGAAAGCGACTTTTTCACAAGTTTGTGGGCAATGAGATAAATAACAGAAAATCCGTGACCAATAATACTTTTCAACTCTTTATCGAGCCGCTTTTCCACAAGTTCTGGGAGTTGTTCTCCATAAAGGGCGTGTGCACGGCCATATGTTTTTTCCTTTACTTCATCCTCAGCCCCGTCAATTGTCGGTGTGTAAAGCTTATCTTTTACCGGCAGCACATTTTCAATCTGATCTGCGATTGCATTCGGGTTGTCCACAACGACCTGTTCGGCCTTTTCTTCTCCCAAAAAGCTCATGCACTCAAGCATTTCATCGGTTGTCCGAAAATGAACATCCGGCTGGGTCTGTCGATTAAGTGGATTAGCAGCTTGAGAAGTGATCAGGATCTTTCGGTAAATTTTGTCATGTTCATCAAGATAGTGTACATCTCCGGTTGCGACAACCGGTTTATTCATTTTTTCGCCAAGTTTTACCAACTTGATCATAACGTCTTTAAGTGCAAGTTCATCGCGAACAATGCCTTTTTCAACGAGATGCTGATAGTTGGACGGAGGTTGAATTTCAATATAATCATAGAATTCGGCAACCTTCTCGGCAAGTTCAGCAGATTTTTGCATCATTGTCTCGAACAATTCACCTTTGTCACATCCTGATCCCACAAGCAGCCCTTCACGGTATTTGCTTAACACGGATCGTGGGATTCTTGGTACACGGAAAAAGTATTGAACATGTGCGATTGAAATTAATTTATACAGATTTTTTAGACCCGTCTGATTCTTGACGAGTAGAATGATATGAGAGGGACGGATACGATCCATGTTCCCCTTGCCAAGGTTATCGTTGAGCTGATCATGATAAATCATTCCCTTTTCGGCGGCGTCCTTCAGCATCTTCCAGGCAAGATAGCCGGTTGCCTCAGTATCATAAATCGCACGGTGGTGATGAGTCAATTCAATATTAAAGGCTTTGCATAACGTATCCAGTTTATGGTTTTTAAACTCCGGGTAAAGAAAACGGCCCAGTTCAAGAGTGTCAATGACCGGATTTGCAGCCTTGTCATGTCCTAATTTCTGATAAGCAGTATTCAAAAAGCCCATGTCAAAAGTTGCGTTATGTGCAACAAGAATCGCATCGCCAGCAAAAGTTTTGAATTCTTCAACCACTTGATCTGCATCTGGAGCGTCCGCCAGCATCTCATCAGTGATGCTGGTCAGCTCGATGATTTTCTGCGGCAACGGATGATGCGGATTGGCGAATTGATCAAATTTCTCTAATACTTCGCCATTTTTTATCTTAACTGCCGCAAGTTCAATAATCGTGTCGTAAACCGCAGATAAACCTGTCGTCTCCACGTCGAATACGACGTATGTATCATCTGAGAGCAGGCGATGTGCCATATTATAGGCAATCGGCACGCCATCATCGATCAAATTTGCTTCAATCCCGTATAATATCTTTATTCCGTTCTTTTGACCGGCAGAATAGGCTTCGGGATAAGATTGTGCAACGCCATGGTCGGTGATCGCGATGGCTCGATGTCCCCACTGTTTTGCACGTTTGATTAACGCTGAAGCCGAGACAACAGCATCCATTTGGCTCATCACCGTATGCGCATGAAGTTCCACACGTTTCTGTCCTTCAGGCGCTGTATCTTCTTTTTTAACAGGCTCGATCTCTTCAATATCATTGGCAATCATGACCAAATCTCTGACGAAGCTGTCATTTTGCACACCTCCGCGCACTTTAACCCATAGGCCCTTTTTGAGGTTGCCAAACTTTGCCGCATCCTCCTTGTCTCGTGAAAAAACCTTGACCATAAGTGAATCGGTATAATCGGTCACTTTAAAAAGTAATAGGGTGCGGCCGCTGCGCAGTTCTCTTGTTTCCGAATCAAAAACATATCCTTGAATTGTGATTCGCCGTTCTTCGTCCTGAATTGTTTCAATGGACACAGGCTCATCGTGAATATCATAGCCGATTTTAAATGGCCCAGAATCAACGCTGACGGATACATCTTCTGCATCCTTCTTCTTCTGATGTTCAATCATCGCTTGAACCACTTTTTGCTGATCTTCTGCCTCTCGCTGTTTGACGAATAAATCATAACCTTTTGACCGGTCCTCAGAATTAATCTTTATATCCAACAGGATCGGAGGGAATCCAAAAACGCGAAGTTTTTCATTTAAAGCTTTAGGTATTTTACGTTTTAGCAGACCTGCTTCCGTTTCACTGTTTACAGTAAAGATCAGCTGCCGATCTTGAAGCACCGGCCGCTGCCTGCCTAAACACATTTTTAACGCAGGAAACTCCTGACTTAGCTCCTGACTAATCAGAGTCCAATAATCGGCAAAGTTTTGATTGGCACCCTCAAATTTGCGCGCTTGAATGGTGAACGTGACTTGAGATACAACCGTTTGAAAATGCTTTTGAAGATGGGCTGCCAGCCATTCATATACTTGAAATGGCAGAATATCATCAAGCATTAAGTCAAAATGCCATCGTTTCTCTGAGCGAAAAACAGATAATTTCTCGATTTCACCATGCTTAAAGTAGGAATTCGTCCATTCCTGCGGTGCTTCAATATGATCGAGAAGCATCGCAAAGCGCTCCATCTTGGATGTTGCATCATGCATTAATCCCCATCTCCTTTCTCTATAATTCTACTAAAACGTGCAAGAGATTGCCATTAACTATCCATTTTATATTGCCAACTGCGAAGCAATTGACAATCATGTTTCATAGATTCCAGAAATAAAAAAGGAGCACAGAAGGCTCCTTAAAAATACAATCATTAATCGAGTGTCTCTAATAAATCGCTGATTGCTGAGGCCATTTCGCTTATCGAGGTCTCAACACGTTCTTTTTCTCTGCGCGCAGCAAGTTCAATGATATTTTCAGCTGCTTTTTTCCCAACAATCACCTGAACCGGGCAGCCAATGAGCTCACTATCGGCAAATTTAACACCCGGCCGTTCTCTACGATCATCCCAGAGTACATCATAGCCCTGATTCAGAAGCTGCTGATAAAGTTGATCGGATAATTTAAACTGTTCCTCATTTTTCGGATTGACTGTAATCAAATGAATGGTGAACGGTGCTAATGATTTAGGCCAAATCATTCCATTATCGTCATGATACTGTTCGCAGACAGCAGAAAGTGTCCTAGAAACTCCAATTCCGTAGCAGCCCATAATAAGCGGTTTCGCCTTTCCATCGGCATCTAAATACGTTGCATTCATCGCTTCAGAATATTTTGTCCCAAGTTTGAACACCTGACCAATTTCAATTCCTCGCGCAAATTTTATGATGCCTTGTCCGTCTGGTGACAGATCGCCTTCTTTAATAAATCGCAAATCATCATACTGCTGAATAGACAGGTCGCGATCAGGGTCAAGATGAAAATAAGTCGCATCCTCAGTTTTATTGTAAAAAGCGGTACGAGAAAGATGTTTCAAGGCATTATCAGCAAAAATAAGAACATCTTTCTCAGGGTTGATTGGGTCCGGATTTACATCTTCAAGCGGTTCAATTAAATCCGTGTTGAGCACATTCTTAACCTTAACGTCATTGATTTCATCTTCAGCTTTTATGAATACAACAACAGTATCTGTTCGTGTTTTAAACCAGTGTGCAGCAATCTTAATATCTCCGGAAATTTCTTGATTCCCGGATACCTTTTCCAGAGGCAGTGAATCACCTTTTTCAGATCCATCCGTCTCAAGCACCGCAGCCATTTCTAAATTGGCCGCATAATCGGAGCTGTCAGAATAAGCAATCGTGTCTTCGCCAATATCGGCCAATGCTTGAAATTCATGCGTATCCTTACCTCCGATCGCACCAGAATCTGCCAGCACTGCACGATATTTCAGCCCACACCGTTCAAAGATTCTGCAGTAAGCATGATACATATCCCAATAGGCCTTGTCCAAGCTTTCTGCCGAATCATGGAATGTATAGGCATCCTTCATGATAAATTCGCGTCCACGAAGCAAACCGAAACGCGGCCTTTTTTCATCCCGAAATTTCGTTTGAATCTGATAGACACTCATAGGCAGCTTCTTGTAAGAATTAAGAAAATCCCGAACTAAACTTGTAATCAATTCTTCACCTGTCGCACCGAGCGCAAAATAACGACCGTGGCGATCCTTGAGTCTCATTAATTCAGGACCATATACATCCCATCGTCCCGTCTCATGCCATAATTCTGCGGGCTGCATGGCCGGCATTAACAATTCCTGTGAACCTGTGCCATCCATTTCCTCGCGAATAATGGTTTCAATTTTTTTAATGATTTTATAACCGAGCGGCAAGTAAGAATAGATGCCGGCCGCATTCTGACGAATAAAGCCCCCGCGAAGCAGAAGCCGATGGCTTGCAGATTCGGCATCAGCCGGCTTCTCCTTCATCGTAGGAATGAACATCTGGCTCTGTTTCATTGTTAACCACCTCAAATCGTTGGAATCATTTTTTCCGTCAACCATTTACTAACGTGTAAAAAGGTTCTGCAGGTCATTCCACGTCACAAGCAGCATCAGCAGCATGAGAAATGCAAAACCGATAAAATGAACAAGCGCTTCCTTTTGAGGCTCAACAGGCTTGCCGCGCAGAGCCTCAATAATGAGAAATAAGAGCCGGCCGCCATCAAGTGCAGGAAGCGGCAACAGGTTAATGACAGCTAAATTAACACTGAGAAAAGCAGTCCAGTTTAATACGAAGAACAATCCTTGGGAAACCACTTCACCTGTTGCGTTATAAATACCGACAGGACCTGCCAAGTTATTCAAATTGAAACCGCCGGTAACAAGCATTTTTAAACCGACAAATTCCATTTTAATCCAGTAATAAGTTTGGGTAAATCCGGCACCGACTGATCCGAGAAACGATTGGCGCGTCGGTTGGTAGACGCCAATTACTCCTTCAGCCTTCCCATTCTCACCTTTGCGCTGCCCGGTAATCAAATTCACTTGCTTCTGTTCTCCATCACGTTTAATCGTCATATTTATTTTTTCTTTAGGGTGTTTTCCTACGTAACGAACAATATCATTCCAGCTGTTTGTCTGTTTTCCGTCGATCTCTAAAATGCGATCGCCGGCCATAAGGCCGGATTTTTCAGCAGGGTAACCTTGGATCACTTTGCCTAGCTGAGGATCGGCCGATGGGACACCTTGTATACTGAAATAAATGACAAAGATGACAACTGCCAAAATCAGATTCATAAACGGGCCGGCAAAAATAGTTAAAAAACGGGCCAGCAAAGGCTTCGAAGCAAACTGTCGATCACGCGGTGCAATTTGAAAATCTTGATTATCCGATACATACGTTGCATCTCGCTCAATAGCGTAACGGACGATCGGGCCCTCTTCTTCCTCATAGCCAGTGAGACAAAGTTCATTTTCCAAGTCGCAATGTTCAACAGTAATGAAGCGGGCATTTGGATATTTTTCAAGATGATCGCACACAATCCGTACGACACGATTGCGTTCATTCAGAAAAAAAGCAATATGCTGTCCGGGTTTAATCTCGATTTTTTCCGGATCTTCGCCCGCCATGCGCACATATCCGCCGATGGGAAGCAGCCTCAGCGTATAAACGGTTTCGCCTTTTTTGATCGCGAATAGTTTCGGACCAAAACCAATCGCGTATTCCCGGCACATAATACCGGAGCGTTTAGCGACGATCAAGTGCCCGAATTCATGAATGGACACGAGCAATCCGAAAATGATAATAACGATAATCAAAGTTTCCACGAGCGAGACACCTCTGCCTTTTAATTTATTTGATTCATAACAAAAGCTCGGGTTTCCTTATCAACAGCTTCAATTGTCTCTAAATCAGGTGCTTTAATGAGTTGATGCTGTTCAAGAGCGCGTTCAACATAGCGTTCGATATCGAGAAATGCTATTTTTTCCTGCAAAAACGCCTGAACTGCGATTTCATTCGCTGCATTCAATACAGTCGGCATCGACCCTCCGGCCTTGCCGGCTTGATAGGCTAATGATACGCTTGGATAGCGTTGCATGTCCACTTTTTGAAAATGCAGGCTTCCGATTTCCCATAAATTTAATGGTTTTGTTTGACTCAGTTTAAGGCGGGACGGATACGTGAGTGCATATTGAATCGGAACAAGCATACTTGGCAGACCCAGCTGTGCAATGACACTATGATCAGCATATTCAACTAATGAGTGAACAATACTTTCTCTGTGAATAACCGTATCAATTTTTTCATAGGACATATCAAAGAGCCAATGGGCTTCAATGACTTCCAGACCCTTATTCATCATCGTTGCCGTATCAACCGTTATCTTTGCTCCCATCGACCAATTGGGATGATTCAGAGCATCTTTTATCGTTACGTCCACAAGATCTTCTCGTTTTTTATCTCTAAAACTTCCCCCGGAGGCGGTGAGGATGAGTCGCGATACCGCCGAACGATCCTGTCCCTGCATTGATTGAAAAATGGCCGAATGCTCACTGTCAATCGGAAGAATGGGAACACTAAAATCTGCTGCCCGCTTCATCACCAAATGCCCCGCAGTAACCAAAGTCTCTTTATTTGCAAGACCAATCGTTTTCCCAGCTTCTATTGCCGCAAGTGTGGGTTCAAGCCCTACGCTGCCGAGAACAGCGTTTACGAAAAAATCGGCTTCTGGAAAAACAGCTGCTTCAATCATCCCCTCAATGCCATAAACGAGCCTGATCCCATCATCGAGCTGAATTTTCAATTTATCCGCAACCTGCTTATCCTTAACCGATACTAATTTAGGCCTGAATTCATGGATGAGTGGCAGAGCTGTATCGATGTTCTTACCAAATGCCAGCGCGGCAACTGAAAATTGATCCGTGTGTTCACGAACAACCTTTAGCGTCTGAATTCCAACCGATCCCGTTGCCCCCAGCAAGCTGATTTTCTTCACAATACAAACCTCCTCATCCAATAAATCCCAATACATAGAGTAACGGAAGTACAAAGATCAAACTGTCAAATCGATCCAGCATGCCGCCATGACCCGGTAAAATCGTACCCGAATCCTTTACATCATAGAACCGTTTAATCGCCGATTCCACCAAATCACCAAGTTGTCCGAATAATGAGATGAGCAAAGCAACCGCAAATAACATCAGCCATGACCCGAATAGCAGATGACTTCCAATAATCAGCTGAAAAAGTGCCGCCACAAGTAAAGCGGCAATTACTGCCCCAATCGAGCCTTCTCTAGTTTTATTTGGACTGATGTATGGCGCAAGTTTATTTTTGCCCAGTTTGCGTCCTACAAAGTAGGCTCCGCTGTCCGTTGTCCAAATAATAATTTGAACAAATAGGGCAAGGGCAAGACTGTCGAAACGAATGCGGACAAGTAATTGGAACGGAATACTTATGTAAAAAACGGCAAGAAACAGGTAGGCAGATCGGGCAAATGAAAAACGATTTTTAGTCACAACGTTAAAACTTACGAACAAAAGCGCCAAAAATACAATCAGCTTTGGCCAGATGAAATGAAAAATAGTCGGAGAGATCCACTCACCGCAGACAATGACTGCCACGGCTAATGCACCGGTAAGAACTTCCGGCGAATAGGCGGACAGTTTATTCATTTCAGCAAGCTCAAGATAACTGATTACAGCTATTGCCGCTGCAAGAAGCGCAAAAGGAATGGAACCGATCCACAACAAAGCAAGATAGAAAGCACCCGCCAAAGTCCCTGTAATCACTCTTTGTTTCAACTGTCTTCGCTTCCTTCCGCTAAACCGCCAAACCTACGCTGCCGCGCCGAAAATACATGCACAGCCTCTTGCAGACTGCGTTCGTTAAAGTCGGGCCAAAATTCTTCTGAAAAGTAGAGTTCCGTATAGGCAAGCTGCCAGAGCATAAAATTGCTTAATCTGATTTCTCCTCCGGTGCGGATTAACAAATCAGGATCTGGCAGAGCAGGACTCATCATGTGTTCCGCGATCTTCTGCTCGGTTACATCTTCAAGGCTGAGGTGATGATCACTCACTTCTTGAATAATATTCTGGACAGCATGAACAATCTCAGCATGGCTGCCGTAATTAAGCGCAAAATTCAAGATCAATCCGGTGTTGTTTTCTGTGCGCTCAATTGCACTTTTGACAGCTTGCAGTGTATAGGCCGGAAGACGGGACAGATCACCCATTGCCTGAACTTGAACATTTTGTTCGACTAATTCAGTCAAATAGGTTGTTAAAAATTGTTGTGGCAGTTTCATCAAAAATTCCACTTCTGCTTTTGGCCGTTTCCAGTTTTCTGTTGAAAAAGCAAAAAGAGTGAGAACCTTCACGCCAAGCCGATCCGCTTCTTTCGTAATCCTTTTAATCGTTTTCATTGCTTCGCGATGTCCGGCAATTCTTGGCAGTCCTCTTTTTTTTGCCCAACGTCCGTTTCCGTCCATGATGATCGCGACGTGCTCCGGCACTCTGCCGGATTTCGTCACATGATGCGGACTCTCCGTTTTTCCCTTATGTAAGGAAAACTTCTCAAACATTGATTTTCCCCCATTACTGATACTGAACGTTCAGACGCAGTTTATAAAAAACAAACGATACATCTTGAACCTGTTATATGGTGTCAGTTTGGTTTATTTCTTGCCTTAAATGTCCATCATTTCTTTTTCTTTTTCCGATGCAACTTGATCAATCGTCTTGATTGTATCATTGGTCAATTTTTGAACATCGTCTTCGGCTTCCCTTACATCATCTTTGGTCAGTTCATTGTTTTTCGCCATTTTCTTAATTTGATCATTCGCATCACGTCGAACGTTGCGAATCGCGATCTTGGCCTCTTCAGCCATCTTGCGTACAAGCTTTACGAGTTCCGCTCGTCTTTCTTCAGTTAATGGAGGAATAGCAATTCTGATCACATTGCCGTCATTTGTCGGCGTAATGCCGAGATCTGATTTCATGATCCCTTTTTCAATATTCGACAGAGCTGTACGATCATATGGCTGTACGAGCAGCAAACGTGCTTCTGGAACTGTAATTGAGGCCACTTGATTCAGCGGCGTTTCAGCTCCGTAATAGTCAACAGTTACTTTATTGAGCAGCGACGGATTCGCCCTGCCTGCACGAACAGTGACCAGCTCACGCTGAAAAGCTTTAACTGCTTTCTCCATACGATCTTCAGCATTCTTAAAAAGTTCCGACTGAGTCATTGATTATCGCCCCTTTACGACAGTGCCGATGTCTTCTCCCAAAACGGCACGTTTGATATTTCCTTCTTCAGAAAGTGAAAAGACAATCAGAGGAATATCGTTATCCATACTCAGTGAAGAAGCAGTGGAATCCATAACCTGGAGTCCTTCATTAAGAACACGCAGGTATGAAATTTCTTTATATTTTTTCGCAGTTTTATCAACTTTTGGGTCAGCAGAATACACGCCGTCCACGTTATTTTTTGCCATTAAAATCACATCGGCTTCAATTTCTGCAGCGCGCAGAGCAGCTGTGGTATCTGTCGAGAAATAAGGATTGCCTGTACCGGCAGCAAAGATAACGACACGCCCCTTTTCCAAGTGGCGAATCGCTCTTCTGCGAATATAGGGTTCGGCTACTTGCCTCATTTCAATTGATGTCTGAACACGTGTTTCCACCCCGATGCCCTCAAGACAATCTTGAAGTGCGAGTGCATTGAGGACGGTAGCAAGCATCCCCATATAGTCCGCCTGCGCGCGATCCATACCCATTTCACTGCCTGCCTTGCCTCTCCAAATGTTTCCGGCACCGCAAACAATAGCTACTTCAACGCCCAGTTCAACTACATCCTTGACTTGCTTTGTAATCGAACGGATAATGCTTGGTTCAATGCCAAAACCGTTTGCACCAGCAAGCGCTTCTCCACTCAGTTTCAAAATGACCCGCTTATATTTCGCCTTTTCCGGCATGCTCCATTGCACCTCTCATTGACTATTTTTAGAAGACTTGACTTTCAAGTCTTCGGTAATGGTAAAGTCGCCGTCGCAACAGCTACGGAGGACCTAGTATCCGGTTCATCACAGGGAGTACTTCCCACGACGCAGTCACTTTCGCGTTGCATACAGGACGCACGCGTGCTTAGCGAAAGCTCCTTAGTTCGCTGGGCCACTCACACTAAATTTAACTATACTTTCTTATTTGTGTAAAAAATGGGACACGTGACCCGTGCCCCATTGTCATTCCTTGCTCTGTTTCACCGGGTGTTGAAAACCGTAAAACGGCTATTTGACGGTTATTATTTATCGTCTTTCAACATTCACCTTACAGGCGCAATTACTGTTTCATTTGTGCTTTCACTTCATCAACGAAGTTATCTTCCTTCTTTTCGATACCTTCACCTACTTCATAACGCACAAAAGCAAGAACGTCGGCATTCTTGCTCTTCAAATAATCCTTCACAGTGACGTCACCGTCTTTAACAAACGGTTGATCAACAAGGCAAATTTCTTTGAAGAATTTTTTTAATCTGCCGACAACCATTTTTTCGACGATATTAGCCGGTTTTCCTTCGCCAAGTGCTTCCTGTGTCAGCACTTCTTTTTCATGAGCAACAACATCAGACGGAATTTCATCTTCCTTCAGATATTGTGGGCGAATGGCGGCCACATGCATAGCAATATCTTTTGCAACGGCCTCATCAGCACCTGACAGCTTCGTCAAGGCTGCGATGCGCCCCCCCATATGCAGATAAGAACCGAATACTTCAGCATTGGTTTTTTCTACAATTGAAAAGCGTCGCAAAGAAATTTTTTCACCGATTTTGGATATGGCAGCCGTAATCGTATCGGCAACGGTTTCCCCTGCTGTCATCTTCTGAGTAAGCGCTTCTTCTACAGTAGCAGGCTCATTATCTAGCAAATGCTGAGCAAGCGCATCAATAAGTGCCTTAAACTCTGCATTTTTCGCAACAAAGTCTGTTTCAGAATTCACTTCAAGAGCAACAGCTTTATTACCGTCTATTTTAATCTCTGTTAATCCTTCGGCAGCAATACGGCCGGATTTTTTTGCAGCCTTAGCCATACCCTTCTCACGGAGCACATCGATCGCTTTCTTAATATCACCTTCTGCATCAGCAAGCGCACGTTTGCAATCCATAATTCCTGCGCCTGTCAGTTCACGTAATTCTTTTACTTGTTTTGCACTAATTGCAGCCAATGAGAATCCTCCTTTTTATCTTTCCTAAGTTTTCGTGAAAAGAGTGATAAAGGGCTAGCCCCTTATCACCCCAATAAATGCTTTAACCTCAAATTATTCTGCTTTAACCGGTTCCTCAGCAACAGTCTCAGCCGGTACTGGCTCAGCAGCGGCTTCTTCTGTTTCTTCGCCTTGGTTTGCTTCCAAAACTGCATCTGCCATCTTACCCGTCAACAGTTTCACAGCACGAATCGCGTCGTCATTTCCTGGAATGATAACGTCGATTTCATCCGGATCGCAGTTTGTATCAACGATCGCGATGATCGGAATATTCAATTTATGTGCTTCGGCAATCGCAATGCGTTCCTTGCGCGGATCAATGACAAAAAGCGCTTGCGGAATGCTCTCCATATCTTTAATACCACCCAAGAATTTTTCGAGACGCGCCCATTCCTTCTTTAATCCGACGACTTCTTTCTTCGGCAGTACATCAAAAGTGCCGTCTGCTTCCATTTTTTCAATATCTTTCAGACGTCTGATTCTCTTACGAATTGTTTCAAAGTTGGTCAGCGTGCCGCCCAGCCAACGTTGATTCACAAAAAATTGACCGGAACGTTCAGCTTCAGCTTTAACAGAATCCTGGGCTTGCTTTTTTGTTCCGACAAACAGAATCTTTCCGCCGTCAGCAGCAATATCTCTAACGAAATTATAGGCCTCTTCAACTTTCTTAACCGTTTTCTGCAAATCAATGATGTAGATACCATTTCTTTCCGTAAAAATATACGGCTTCATTTTTGGGTTCCAACGGCGGGTCTGATGACCGAAATGCACGCCGGACTCAAGTAATTGTTTCATTGAAATAACTGACATGAAAAAAGTTCCTCCTAATATGGTTTTATTCCTCCGCCTGCATCATTTTCGTGTGCGGCTGAATCGCTCCAGCACCCGCGCATAAATTAACAAACGTGTGTGATTGACACCAAACGTAACTATATCATACTCCAAACAACATAGCAAGATTAGAATTGAACTTTTCCTTGTAATTTAAGCAACAGTTCAATCTCGCCGGTTCCACGATTCATCGCTTTAGCAATTTCCGTAACTGTATAACCTTTATTTTTTAATTTTATTGCTTTCAGATATGGGGATTCTTCGATTTGATCCTGAATATCCTCGGTTGGAGGCACCCATCCCTCGGTATTGCCCTTAAAAGGAACAGATGCGTCTGCTTTTCTGCTCACCGATTCTTCCGTAGATTGCACCAATTCAGCGTTATTAAGCGTTTCGGCAAACGAATGATCTGATTCCTCCGCCCCCGATTCATTCGTTTTCGGTGCAGCCGTTTTTGCTTCAGAACCTGCTTTTCGTCTACGTTTCGGTTTCAATACGTTTGTTCGCTCCGTTGTCTGTTCCATCAATAGTGCCCTTACCTCTGAAAGAAATTGCTCATTTTCCATACGAACTGCTTCAATGTGTTCGGCAAAGTACTTCTCCGCTTCTTCACTGTTTCGCGATGACAGATCATGTTGCAGAATTCTAATTCTTTGATAAAGATTCAAAATGAGATACAGGGCTAAAAGCAACACGACAAAATTAAGTGTAATCCAAAAAGCTGACAATGCATTCACCTCGCTTTATTATGTAATTCTCATTTCATTGGCACTGAGATATTGGCGTAGTTTAAAAAGCGCTTTGCTATGAATTTGCGAGATGCGTGAAGTCGAGAGATTTAATATCTGTCCAATTTCAGTTAGCGTAAGCTCTTCAAAGTAGAAAAGAGAGACAACTAACCGTTCTTTCTCACTGAGTTTATCAATTTCTTTAGCAAGCTGTGCTCGATTCTCCTGATCCACCAAGCGTTTTTCCGGAAGTACTGCATGATTATCCTCAATTGAGGATGATGGGAATTCACCGCCTTTTCCTGATGATCCGTCATCAAGTGAAAGCAAATTTGAGAGCAGACTTTCTGATAAAACCTGAGATACTTCTTCTGGAGACAGGCCGCAAACATCGGCTACCTCTTCAAGTTTGGCAGAGCGCATTTTTTCTTGCTCGATTTGTTCCGCTGCCTTTTCAATTTTTTTGCTTTTCTCACGTGTTGATCGTGGCATCCAGTCCTCTTTGCGCAATCCATCTAAAATTGCTCCGCGAATTCGAAATGATGCGTACGTATCAAATTTTAAATCTCTCTGACGATCAAATTTTTCCAAAGCATCGTAAAGGCCAAGTAATCCGAAGCTTTGGAGTTCGCCACGATCGATATTTCGCGGCAGTCCAGATCCAATCCGCTGCACGTGGTAATTGACGAGGGGCATATAGAGTTCAAGAAGACAATTTGCAGCCTCTGCATCATGGGACTGAACCCAGCGGTCCCAATACTTTGATTCCATGGTTTCGGATTTTCCCAATTGCCTTCCCTCCTTTACTTGGCTAAATGATACTTTTCCCCTTAAATATAGCATGAATCGTCAAGTTGCAGGTTTCCGTCAAAAATTCAACAGTTCGTCCATAATCAGCACCCGTTTCCTCTGCAACTACCGGAATATGATGGGCGCATAACTGATTCTTTACTGCTTCCACATTTCTGCTTCCTATACTTCCCAATGGGGCCATTCTCGTCGTCTTAAACATCTCTGCACCACCGGCAATTTTTGCCTTTAACTGAGAAACAGGGCAATCATAATACTCCGTCATTTTTTTTAATAATGCCGGAACAGCAGTATCCGCGTATTTTCCAAGCGGATATGTTGTTGTTCGGGCAAGCGATGAATCAGGCAGCATGACATGAGCCATTCCGGCAATTTGCTTCTGATCATGGTAAATCACAACCCCGACACATGATCCTAATCCAAGTGTTTTCAATGTTTCCGGACATTCAGCGAATTTAATTTCAGATAGACCGACATGAATCACTTGGAATACTTCCCTTCTGCAATGGAGAAAATCACATCCAGAGAATCGGGAAAGGGCAGGAATAAAAATTCACCATTCAGCCTGTTTCCTTTCTGTCGATCAAAGAGAACAGCATCAATGAGCAATGCCGATTCATCATAAAGAGACAGTTCCACCAGACCCTCGCTCAAAATTGCTCCCGCCATGTCCACTGCATAGATCGGTGGCGACTGCGTGAGAGGAACACCGAGAAAAGCTGACAAAGCTGACAAGTAAGAGCCACAAAGAATATTGCTGATTTCGCAAAATGCTGATTTGCCCATGGCATCGTCAACTACATTGCTTCCGGGAACCAATTCTGCAATTAGCGTGTTCGCCTGATCAACAGTAAACATCATGAAAAAGAATCCTCTGAGTCCGCCATCTACTTGAATGTAGGATGCTGCAACATGTTTTTCAGCATCTGCATCAATTAATCCCGCAATAGGCATTACGTGAACGGAAGGTATGCGCATATCAATCGGTTTATTCAGTAAAACCGATAAAGAAGAAGCAGCATGCGCAGCACCGATATTTCCGGACTCTTTGAGCAAATCAAGATGTACGGTACGCAATTCATTTAGGTTGTGCATGAGGTCAACCCTCTATTTTCTGCAGATCTGCAACATCATCCTGATTAAGCACTTGATTAAGATTTAGAAGAAGGAGCAGTCTGTCTTCCCCAATTTGGGCAACGCCATTTAAATAGTTTGCAGATGGCCCTCCAATCATTTCTGGAGCTTTTTCAATTTTACTTGTTTCAATATCAAGAACTTCTTTAGAAGCGTCTACAAGAAGTCCGACGTTCATTTCTTCCACGTCAACGACAATGATCCGGCTTTCATTTGTTAATTCCGAATCGCCCATTTGAAAACGCTGACGAACATCGACAACAGGTATAATTAATCCTCGTAAATTCATCACGCCTTCAATAAACGGGGCAGCTTTGGGGAGGCGAGTAATGTTATCTACTTTTTCAATGGACAACACTTGTTCTACTGGCACTCCATACGTTTCAGAATTCATTTCAAATAGTATAACCTTCATATTTTCTTCCTGATCTGCCATGTGACACCCTCCTCAAGCTTGTTCTTTCAGATATTGTTTTTTCTGTTTCGTGATCATTACCTGGCAATCAATAATCAAGGCAACCTTGCCGTCGCCGAGTATCGTCGCGCCCGAGAATCCCGGTACTTTCTTTAAATACTTGCCGAGCGGCTTCACAACAATATCTTGATAGCCAAGCAATTTATCTGCAATCAATGCGACATGCTTGCCGTCATGATGAACCATAACCACGGATGAATTTCCATTTTCGTCCTCTTGACTGCCGTCCTTAATTTCAGAATGAATGGATAAATAATCCTTAAGATTAACGAGAGGCACAATTTGTTCATGGTACTGCATCACGTTCCGATCGTGAATCGTCAGCATTTCAATATTGCGTGTTAGCGCAGTCTCAGCAATTGAGGAGATGGGAACAGCGTAAACTTCATTGCAGCACTGCACGAGAAGCGCATTGATAATTGATAAAGTCAACGGCAATTTTACCGTAAATTTTGATCCGCGGCCTGGTGCAGAATCCACTTCAACCGTTCCACTTAATGAGTGGATCTTGCTTTCAACCACGTCAAGACCTACGCCGCGACCTGAAATGTCGGAAATTTTGTCTGCGGTGCTAAAACCGGAAGCAAAGAGCAGATGGTAAACATCTTTATCGGTCAGCTTCTTTGCCGCTTCTTCGGTAACGACATTTTTCTCAATTGCCTTGGAAAGTACCTTTTCCCGATTTATACCTGCGCCGTCATCCTCAATTTCCACAAAGACATGATTTCCGCTGTAGAAAGCGCTGAGTGACAGTGTTCCTTGCGGATCTTTTCCTTTTTCTTTCCTAACTTCAGGCGTTTCAATGCCGTGATCCATTGAATTTCGAATCATATGCATAAGCGGGTCGCCCAATTCTTCGATCACGGTGCGATCCAGCTCGGTTTCAGCGCCCTTTATAACAAAATTAACCTTTTTATTAAGCTCTTTAGAAAGACTGCGAACCATTCTTGGAAAACGGTTAAACACCTGTTCAATCGGCTCCATACGCAAATTGAGAATGGTTTCCTGAAGCTGATTTGAAACACGTTTAATTGTGCTTACTGTACCCTTTAGATCTGTGTTGTCAATTTCGGAGGAAATTTTTTCAAGTCGTCCGCGATCGATGATCAACTCTTCAAATAGATTCAACAGCTGGTCAATTCGGTCGAGATTCACGCGAATCGTTTTAGCCACAGCTACCGGTTGATGTCCACTCGCGGATTTATTAGGTATCGGCATTTGTTTTTTCTGCTTCTTCGAACCAATCTCCTGCGCCTGTGGCCCCTGTTCAACCGGCTGTTTTTCTCCTACAGTAGTTATAGGCGTCACAGTTGCTTTTGCAATCTCAGAAACTCCGTTTATTTTTTCCAGGACCTGTTGCTCTTCGGCATCCGTTGCGATTAGAAAGACCAACTGTTGGTCAAATGCTTCTTTCTCAATTTCTTCTGTCGAGGGTCTTGTGCCGATGATCGTTCCAATCTCTTCTACAGCATTGGAAATCATTAATGCCCTTGCTGCTTTGAGCACACAATCCTTATTTAATGAAATAACGGTTTCAAATACATGCATTTCTTGCGCCTGAACTTGTGAAATCACATCTTTTTCATAATCCGTTAGCTTTATCGTTTCGCCATGGATAGACGCATTGGCATTTTTCGGTTTTGTTTTCTTTTCTGCTTGGTCCGAACTGGTTTGGTCTCCCGAAGTGATGGCCTGAAGTTTCCGAACGGTAGCGGCTACATCACATGTATCACTGCCTGTCTGTTCAATCGAGTCCGCCATTGCTTCCAGATGGTCCATTCCTTCAAAAAGAACATCGATCATCTCTGAATTGACACTAATGTTCTGATGACGAAGTGCGTCGAATACATTTTCCATGATGTGCGTCAGTTCCATCATGTTTTGAAAGCCCATTTGTCCGGAGCTTCCTTTTAATGTATGTGCAGATCTGAAAATACTGTTAATCAGTTCAGGATCATCCGCATTTTGCTCCAGCGTCATCAACTTATCATTCAGATTTTGCAAATGTTCTCTTGCCTCGTCAAGAAACACGCCTAAATATTGACTCATGTCCATGATTATTCATCTCCCTGTAATCCGAATTGACTGCAGATCGCTTCGGAAATATGGTATAGAGGCTGAATTTCATTCACTTGTCCAGTCTCAATCATTGCCTTTGGCATGCCAAACACTGTACAGGTCTCTTCGGACTCAGCGATGGCGTGCACATAATTTCCTGTGGCACATAATTCGGTAAAGCCTTTTGCACCGTCTTTACCCATTCCGGTAAGTATTGAGACAACATAAGAATAACCACGCAATGCCGCGAGTGATTGCAGTGTAACATCTATAGACGGCCGTACACCATTTACTGGCGGTGATTCTGAAAGACGAACTTTAAGACGCATACGCTCATCCTCTTCAATCAGCATATGCAAGCCGCCGGGTGCAATATAAGCGTGTCCATTTTTAAGCAACTCTCCTTCTGCTGCCTCAGTTACAGAAAGAGGCGACATTTGATTGAGCCGTTCAGCGAGTGATTTTGTAAATCGAGGCGGCATATGCTGAACAATGAGAATCGGCGCGGGTAGGCTGCTGCTTAATTTAGGAACAACAGACTGCAATGCCTTCGGTCCGCCGGTAGAAGTACCAATGAGTACAATGGGAGAGCTGTTTAATGAATTGATTAACAAATTTTGTTGCGATACCTCTAATTCGTTCTTCGTTCGTATGGGCTCTTCCACTCTAATTTTTGATACTGCCGCCTGTCTGATTTTCGCCTGCAGCTCATGTTCAATATGTTCCAAATCAGAACGTTTCCCAGACGGCTTAAATATAAAGTCAAAAGCGCCTCTGCTCATCGCTTCAATGACATAATTTGCGTTCTCATCCGAGGCACCGCTGACCATAATCGTCGGTGTAGGCTGCAGCCCCATAATGTCATTTAAAACCCCAAGACCGTCTTTATCTCCCGGCAGAATGATATCAAGTGTGATCACATCAGGATGATAGCGGAATAATTTCTCAAGGGCATCCTTGCCGTCCCTGGCAACTGCTACCACTTGCAGCATAGAATCCTCTTCAATCATTGCCTTAATCGTTTGCCGCATAAATGCTGAATCATCAACAACGAGCACTTTGATCGGATTCATCGCCCGTTCCTCCCTAGCAGCCCAAAATATTTTCTGACTTTATCCGTGAATGTTGCCGTTTTTCGATGACTTACCTGTCCCATACACTGAGCGAGAAAGGAACGAGCAAGCAGTCTCATATGAATACAATAGCGAGCGCGCGGCCTGCTGAGCATACACGGAATCTGTTTTCGCACGGACATCAGAAGATCATGATCTCTTGGTAAAGAAGCAAGCCAAGTCGGTGAAGTACCTAAAAACCGGTCAGCAACCGACGACAATCGTTTCCATGCATCAATGCCTTCCCTGCGATTAAAGATTTGATTAACAACACAGGAAATCTCCAAATCTTTCTTCAGAGCATACACCATTTTCATCAATGAATAGCTGTCTGCCATAGCCGGCGGTTCAGGCGTCGTGATTAAAATCAGACGATTTACCGCAAGCATAAAATGAAGCATATCCGTTGATGCACCTGCACCAAAATCCAATAGAATGAAATCAAATTGTCGTTTCATTTGATCAAGCTGTTCTAAAAAAAAATACAAATAATTTTGATTCATATGAAACAGGCTGGAAAGTCCAGTACCACCCGCGATGAATGAAAGATTTGGTGTCACGACCATCTGAACATCCTGAAACGGCAACTTGCTCTTTATTGCGTTTACAACATTATTTCTTGCATTCTTATCGATTAACTGTTCGATATTTCCCATCCCGACATCCAGATCAATAATCAAAACTTTTTTATTCAATTCACCAAGTGCCAAGGCAAAATTGACACAAAAAACGGACTTTCCAACTCCGCCTTTGCCGCTTGCAACACCAATGATTAGCCCGGTCTGTGATGTATCTTTTTCTTGGGAAATGCGCATTCTTAATTTTTCCGCCTGATCATTCACCATTTGAATCACCCAATAACTGATTAATCAATTCTCGAAGATTAGGATTGCTTAAATCATCAGGTACATCTTGCCCGTTTGTTATGTATGAAACAGTTAACTGCCGATGTTTCAAAAGCATACTGATTACTGACCCATAAGATAAAGTCTCATCCATTTTAGTGAGAATTAAATGTGAAAGATGCAATGAGTCAAACTGCTCGATCACCATGTTCATATCCTCACATTTCATCGTTGCTGAAAGGACTAAAAACATGCCGATTTGAGATTCATCATGAATCAAGCGAATTAATTCGTTTATATAAGCGCCCTTCTTAAAGTTACGGCCCGCAGTGTCAATAAAAATCTGATCAAAGTGAGCAAGTTTTTGCATCAACTGATGAAAATCGCCATCTGTGTAGGCAATTTCAATAGGCACGCCGAGAATATTGGCATACATCTTTAATTGATCAATAGCGGCGATTCTGTACGTATCCGTAGTAATAAAAGCTATTTTTTTCCCTTCATCCAAGACTGCGCGACTCGCAAGTTTGGCCAAGGTTGTCGTCTTGCCGACGCCGGTCGGCCCAACGAGCATAATATAGCGATCATGAAGCACAGATGCTTGAAAACGCGTTGGATCAAGATTTTGGATTAGCTGCCCTTTTAAAACCTGAACCATTTCTTCTCGGGTCATTCGCTCGTCACTTTGATACCATTTTTTGATCAAAACCTGTGTCAATGCGTCTAGATCATGGTTCAGTACACCCTGCTCTAAAAGCTTGCCGCGTAATTCTTCAACGAAAACTGGTGCCGAAAAAAAACGATCCACTTTTTTATTTACGCGTCTAAATGGCATTCCGCTATCGGCCGGTGAATGGTGGTGCGCCATGACTTCCTTATCTCTTACATCGGTTATTTTGCTCGGTTTATTAATCTGCATATCCATTTCAGCATCACTGGCGGCCAAAACCTCGACATTCTCTTTTTTGAACAAATTGAAAAATTTACCTGTGGTCACTTTTTTTGTATGGAAAATAACCGCATCGCTTCCCAATTCCTGTTTTACTTTTTCAATTGCTTGAGCCATCGTTGGTGCAATAATCTTTTTCATTTTCATGCTGCGCTCAGCACCCCAATGCTTTGAACTTCAACATTCGTCTCTAATTCGTTGTAAGATAGAACCCGAACATTAGGAAAATACCGTTCGGTTAACTGACGGACATACATACGTACTGCCGGTGAACAGAGTATAACGGGATCACTTTCCAAGTCCGTCCATTTTTCAATAGAAGCAGACAGATTCTTGAGTAATTGCGATGTCGTCGGTCCATCTAAAGCAAGAAAATTTCCATGCTCTGTTTTCTGTACGGAATCAGATACTTTCCGTTCCAAGTCGGGACTTAGTGTCAGAACCTTGAGCGTTTCTCCCGGATTTGTAAACTGTTCTGTAATTTGTCGCGACAATGACTGACGGACATACTCTGTCAGCAAGCCTGTCTCTTTAGTCATCTGTCCATAATCCGCCAGCGTCTCAAAGATAATCGGCAAATTTCGAATTGAAAGGTTTTCCTTCAAGAGATTAACCAATACTTTTTGTACATCACCAACAGTTAAAGGATCCGGTACCACGGCATCGACCAGAGCCGGATACTGCTCTTTTAAATGATCAACAAGCTGCTGTGTTTCCTGCCGCCCGACAAGTTCATATGCATGTTTTCTCATGATTTCAGTCAAATGAGTTGATACAACAGACGGAGGATCAACCACCGTATAACCTGCCAACTCTGCCTGCTCTTTCGTCTGTTCATCAATCCAAAGTGCTTTAAGCCCAAAAGCAGGCTCCAAAGTCTCAACCCCCTTGATTGACTCATCGTCAATCCCCGGGCTCATCGCTAAATAGTGATCCGGAAGTAGTTCGCCCTTAGCAACTTCGCTCCCGTTGATTTTTATTCGATAACTGTTTGGTTCAAGCTGTATGTTATCGCGAATTCGAACAACCGGCAGCACAAACCCGAGTTCCAGCGCCAATTGACGCCTGATCATGACGATTCGATCAAGTAAATCCCCACCCTGTGAACTATCGGCAAGAGGCACAAGTGCATAACCAAATTCAAATTCAACAGGATCCATATGTAAAAGGTTCATCACGTTTTCTTGACTTTTAAATGTTTCCTCAGCTTTTTTGTCCTCTTCCGCAGCCGCATCCTGCGCGACATTGCCTCTACGTCTGCGAATAAGCAGACCAGAAACAACGAGAACTAATGCGATCGGAAGCGTAGCTAACAGACCGATCGGTGTCAGTCCTAAAATAAAAATGACGCAGCCGGCAATAATCAGCATGATCGGGTAGGACAGGAGCTGGTCTGATACTTCTTTACCCATGTTGTTCTCAGATGATGAACGCGTCACAATAATACCCGTGGCTGTTGAAATCAGCAAAGCAGGTATCTGGCTGACGATTCCATCACCCACCGACAACAGGCTGAAGTTCTGTGCCGCGTCGGCAAGACTCATTCCTTGCTGCATAACACCGATGATCATACCGACAATCAGATTAATAGCTACAATGATCATGCTGGCAATGGCATCACCCTTAACAAATTTGCTCGCTCCGTCCATCGCCCCGTAAAAGTCGGCTTCGCGTGTTATTTTTTCTCGCCGCCGCTTAGCTTCTTGATCGTTTATCAGTCCTGCGTTCATGTCGGCATCAATACTCATCTGCTTTCCCGGCATGGCGTCTAAGGTAAAACGAGCAGCTACCTCAGCCACACGTTCAGCACCTTTCGTGATAACGATGAACTGAACAATAATCAGGATCAGGAAAACGACAAGACCGACAATAATATTTCCTTCAACAACAAATTGCCCGAACGCTTCGATAACACGGCCGGCATCACCTTCAGTAAGGATTAAGCGGGTCGTTGACACATTAAGTGCGATTCGGAACAGAGTCATAATCAACAGCAGTGAAGGAAATACCGAGAAATCGAGAGATTCCGTTACATTAAGTGTGACAAGAAGAACAACAAGAGCAAGCGAAATATTTATGATGATCAAGAAGCTCAGTAAAGATGCCGGCAGTGGAATAATCAGCATCATCACAATTAATACAACACCAATCATCACAATATAATCTCTCGTTTTCATCGATTTCCTCCTTTCCGATCAGGCTTTGCCTTTTAAACGGTATACATAGGCAAGAATCTCAGCAACCGCTTTGAAAAATTCCTCAGGTATGCTGTCGCCGATCTCAAGATGATGGTAAAGCGCCCGTGCAAGCGGCTTTTTTTCAACAATAACAATCTGATTTTCTTTGGCTATTTCCTTGATCCGAAGAGCGATAAGATCCGCTCCTTTTGCGATCACTTTCGGCGCGTTCATTTCTTTCGCGTCATACTGCAGTGCAACGGCAAAATGTGTCGGATTGGTAATAATGACATCTGCGTTCGGCACTTCCTGCATCATACGGTTGAGTGCCATCTGCTTTTGCCGTTCTTTAATCTTTGATTTGATTTGCGGATTTCCTTCAATGGTTTTGAATTCATCCTTAATATCTTGTTTCGACATGCGCATGTTCTTCTCATAATCATATTTTTGGTAAAGATAATCAAGCAGAGACAGCGCAATCAGCGCAATTGAAACAGCAATACCCATGTTCAGCATGATCTGCGACAAAGTACGAACACTTTCTGTGAGCGGCTGACTGGCAGATTGGGCAATTGATTGACGATTCATCCAAAGAATGACAAATGTGATCATTCCAACGAAGATAATCTTGAGCATTGATTTTAGTAGTTCGACAATCGCACGCAACGAATAGGTTCGTTTAAGTCCTTTAAGCAAGCTGATTCGTTCTGATTTAAACATCAATGAATCCGGCAGAAAAAGAAAGCCTACTTGAAAAATTTGCGATGCCGCACCGACAACCAAGGCAATGATAAGAGTCGGCAGAAGCAATTTCAACACTTGAATCGAAAGATCGGAGAACATCTTGTGCACATTCTGCTCAGTTACGGACATATCCAAATTTACATTAAAGAACTGCCCCATCATTTTCGCAAGCTGTTCAATGACTCCGCCACCGGCAAAGCGAAAATATAAAAAGATAGCAAGCATACTGACAGCCGTACACAAATCAGCACTTTTAAAAACCTGTCCCTTTTTCCTGCCCTCTTCACGTTTATGCGGCGTTGCTTTTTCCGTTTTTTCACCTGCGAAGTATTGCAGGTCTACTGAGTAGCGCAGCTTCGTCATCCATCTAACTCCCTAAAAGGCGCATAAAATCACTGAATATTGACGTCATGGATTCAAAAATAATTTGAAACAGGCCGATCAGCGATGGAAAAACAACCAGCATCACAGCAAAACCGACAAGCAGTTTAAGCGGCAGACCAACAACAAATACATTGATTTGCGGCACAGTCCGCGCGACTAGTCCAACGGCCACATCAACAAGAAAAAGGCATCCGACAACAGGTATTGCGAGCTGTGCTGAAATCAGAAACATTTGTGCTGTGACACGAGCAACAAATTCAGCGGTGGAGCCGCTGTCAAACGCAACACCAAGCTCGTTCACTCGTATCAATTGAAAGCTGTAGAGAACACCATTGATCAGCATATGATGCGCATTAACGCCAAGAAAGAAAAGCAACTGCAGTACATAAAGAAACTGACCGGTCAATGGTGTCGGTACTCCGCTTTCAGGACTGATCACGTTCGCAATCGCAAATCCGATCTGCATATCAATAAATGCTCCGGCAAGCTGTACGGCATAGGTAATGATCCCGGCAACAAATCCCATGGTCAAACCGACAAGGATCTCTTTCATCAAAAGCAAAACGTAGCGTCCGTCAAGAGGAACAGACTGGCTGTTAAGCAGAGTCACATCCACCAGCAATGCGAGTGCCGCTGCAAGCCCGATTTTCACCGGTGCGGGAACCGTCCGATATGAGAAAATAGGCATCGTAACAATAAAACTTGTCATTCGCGCTAAAATTAACAGAAATAATGGGATCGCATTAACTAGTGACAAGGCTTCTCAATTCCTTTTCTATCGAATAAAATTCGGTAGATTTGCAAAAATATTTTGAGCGAATGCAAGCATTTTTGAAAGCATCCATGGCCCGAACAAAATTAATCCAAACAGCACTGAAACAATTTTCGGTATGAATGCCAGTGTCTGCTCCTGAATCTGAGTTGCCGCCTGAAAAATACTGACAATCAGGCCAACCACAAGTGAAAGAACGAGAATCGGGCCGCCGATCATTAATATCGCCATAACGCTTTGATCGGCAATGGACAGGATCATTTCAGAACTCATCGTACCTCACCTTTCTCAAAAACTCTTAAGCAATGATTCGACGATCAGATACCAGCCATCTACCATGATAAAGAGAAGAATTTTAAAGGGCAGCGAAATCATGACCGGCGGGAGCATCATCATACCCATTGCCATCAAAATACTTGCCACTACCATATCAATGACCAAAAAAGGAATGAAAATCATAAAGCCCATTTGAAAAGCCGTTTTCAATTCACTGATTGTAAAAGCTGGAACCAATGCGGTAAGCGGGATGGAACTTACCTTTTTCGGCTGCTTATACTTTCCATAGTCAAGGAACAGCTGCAGATCTTTTTCCCGTGTCTCTTTTGCCATAAATTCCTTTATGGGTATCTGGGCTCTTGTCAGTGCCTGCTGTTGCGTAATCTCTTTCTTCATGTAAGGCTGCACCGCATCAGTATTGATTTGTCCGTAAACAGGAGCCATCACAAAAAAAGTTAGAAACAGCGCCAGGCCAACAAGAACCTGATTCGGCGGCATCTGCTGGGTCGAAAGCGATGTCCGGACAAAGGAAAGGACAATAATGATCCTCGTAAAACAGGTCATGAGCACCAAAATGGCCGGAGCAAGCGAAAGCACGGTCAATACAAGCAGCAGCTGTAAGGTTGTTGCAACATCCTGCGGCTGACTCGTGAAAAAATCAGCGGATATACCGGGTATACTGTTCATTTTTTCACGACCTCCCGAATCAGAGCACTTAATTTCTTGGAACGTTCTTTATTTGCCAAAATCAGCTGCTGATGAAAAAGCTGGTTGCCGGTCATTGGTGGTTTTTCTTGTTCCCTCTTCCTCGCAGTCGAGCGGCGAAGTGCGTGATCCGTCGTCCATTTTAAAGCCTTCATCACATTCTCTTCAAAGGGATCTGGAGCGTCTGATTTCTGAGTCAGTGCTTCAATGACTTCCGGGTCCTTAATTTCTTTGAGCAGTTGAACCGTTTCGCCCACACCGACGACAAGAATTTCATCTCCGACACGAACCAATTGCAAGGAACGATTGGTGCCCAGCGAGACGCCGCCCATGTTTTTCAGAGCTGCGACTTGAGCAAATCTTCCTGAACGCTTCGCGACGAAATGATACAGCAAGTAAATCAGTGCGAGTACGATCAGTAAAGCAAAAAATAATTTAATAAAAGTAACGAATAAATTCGTACTGGTACCGGTCACTGATTTTGTTTTTTGAGTGTCGCTGCTGTTCGGCGATGTTTTTTGCGCTTTTTGTCCGTTTTCAATCCAATCCTTAACGGTGCCATTCTCAGAATCCGCATAAGAAACAGAGCTGTGGCCGACGCAGAAAAATATAAGAATGAAAAGCGCAATAATCACTTTAAACCAATGAGACTTCTTCACAGATACTCATCCAATCGCTTTCTTAATTGCCTCGATAACACGGTCCGGTTGAAATGGTTTAACAATAAAATCCTTTGCTCCTGCCTGAATGGCATCAATAACCATGGATTGTTGTCCCATAGCAGAGCACATAATTACTTTGCAATTCGGATCAATACTCTTAATTTTTTTCAGCGCATTAATTCCGTCCATTTCAGGCATCGTTATATCAAGAGTGACTAAATCAGGTTTATATTCCTCATATTTTGCTACTGCTTCATTACCATTTGCGCCCTCGCCGCAAACCTCATAACCATTTTTTGTCAAAATATCTTTCAACATCATTCTCATAAAAGCAGCGTCATCAACAACAAGTATGCGTCCTGCCACGCCAATCCCTCCAGTTACCTTCATATGAAATATAATAATCCGACCAATCGTCTGAGCGAATCGGTCAGAAAAAAACGAGTTAACTTTTATAAGACTGCTTACAGATTTTTCAACCGATCACTTTGATCAAGAATCTCCGTAATCCGAATGCCGAAGTTTTCATCAACGACAACAACTTCGCCTTTTGCGATATATTTTTGATTGACCAAAATATCAATTGCTTCACCTGCAAGCTTATCCAGTTCAATAATTGATCCCGGACCAAGTTCTAATACCTCTTTAATTGTTTTCTTGGTATGTCCAAGTTCAACACTAACATCAAGAGGTATGTCCAAAAGCAGGTTCATGTTTCTGGGCATTGTTTGATCTTGAGAAGGAACATCTTCGTCAAAATCGGAAAATTGAACCGGATGAACATCTTCCTTAGGTACCGCGCGGTTATTAATAGCCTGATGAGCCGCTGCTTCCGGTGCTAATGTTGCAGCAGCTTCATTATGTGAAGGAACATCTGCATCATTCTTACCCTGAGCCCCATCCATAGACTGCATATCCGTTTCTGATTGCCCGGAAGAAATTTGTCCGCCTGTTTCTGTAATCAATGAATTAACAAGTTGTTTGCCAAAGTTAATCGGAATTAATTGCATAATGTGTGAATCGACTAGATCTCCGATTTTCAGCTGAAATGAAATTTCAAACATGGTCTCATCTTTTGGAATATAATCGATTCCCTGCTTTGCTTTCACATCCATCAGACTCAGCTTCGGCGGCGATATATCAATTCGCCGATTAAAAACAGTCGACATTGCGGTCGATGACGAACCCATCATCTGATTCATCGCTTCCTGCACCGCACTCATTTCCATATCACTGATTTGATCAGCAATATTCGTTCCGTCTCCCCCCATCATTAAGTTGGCAATGACGCTTGCATCATGAGTTTTAATGACAAGCATGCATGACCCCTGAAAGCCATCCGTATAATTGACAAGCACAGAAACATGGGGAACCGGAAACTCCTCCGAAAGGTTATTTCGATTGACCAAATGCACTTTCGGTGTCGTAATTTCGACTTTCTTGTTTAAAATGGTGGAGAGTGCGGTTGCTGCACTGCCAAATGAGATATTTCCGATCTCACCAAGTACATCTTCGTCTAAATCAGACATATCATCTTTTGCTTTTTCATTTTCCTGTTCAGACCGATCATCATCTTTGGATGATCCTGAATCCGATTCTGGTTGTTTCCCAAGAAGAGCATCAATTTCTTCTTGTGAAAGTTGTCCGTCACTCATCGACGTCATCCTCCTCTGTTAATTTTTTTATTATTTGGACAGCAATTCGTTTCTCGCGTTTCCCCGCCTGGGCAGTAAACTTCGGGAGACTGCCGACCTCAATAACGATTGGCTGCTCCAAATGCTGATCCAGTTTGATGACGTCCCCGATACTCAAATGCAATAGCTCATTTACTGTTATTTGCGATTGACCTAGTTTAGCAGTTACATTGACATATGAATGCTCAACACTTTTTTTCATTGCCCGGTACTCATCCGTCGTAGCGTCATTCTTCTTTTCGTTCATCCAATAGTGCATCGATAATTTTGGAATGATCGGTTCCAACACCACATGGGGCAGACAGAGATTAATCATACCGCTCGATTTTCCGATCATTGCAGACAGCGAAATAACAATCACCGTTTCATTTGGCGAAACGAGCTGAAGAAATTGTGGATTTGTCTCTAGTTCAACAAGAAAGGGATTAATATCATGTTCGACAGAAGTCCATGCTTCTTTTAGAGCAGGCAGACTGCCTTCAAATAATCCTTTCATTAAATCCGTTTCAATTTCTGTTAAATTCTCGATTTTATTCATGCTCTCACCACTGCCGCCAAGCAGACGATCGAGCATTGCATAGGCAATGTTCGGGTTCACTTCAATAATCAAGTGCCCTTCAAGCGGCGGTGCCTCAATAATATTCAAGACTGTCGCTGAGGGTATTGAGCGAATGAATTCCTCATATGGCAATTGATCAACCGATGCAACGGATATTTGAACATAGGTCCTCAATTGTGCAGAAAAAAATGAAGTGAGCAATCGCGCATAATTCTCATGAATCCGTGTCAAACTCCGGATTTGATCCTTCGAAAAGCGAAGTGCACGCTTAAAATCATAGACACGGACTTTTGATTTTTTCTCTTCATCCTTTAGTTCTTCTGCATTCATTTCTCCTGTTGAGAGTGCGGAAAGCAGTGCGTCAATCTCAGATTGTGAAAGTATATCGGCCATGTTTCTTCACCACCTCCGCCTTTGGCTAAGATCATTGCACAATCTTTTCAGTTGTATATACATGTGTCACCGTACCATTCTTAAGGAAACCATTAATTCTCTTTTTAACCATATTTTCTAAATTTGATATACCTTGCTGATCCTGCAAATCATCCGGAGTCATTCCAGACACCGTATAAATAACTGCATTTTTCACTTGAAAAGACCGCTTTTCGAGTTCCTCTTTCGTTTCTTTACTTGAAACTTGAATGTTAAAATCGAGTTTAATAAAGTGATCTCCTTTTATGTTCGTCGTGATTTCTCCAGTTGCAACGGTTAGATTTTTCACAATCTCATCAATATCCGGGTCTTTCCCAGCTTCCTCGCTGTGACCCGTATTCGACATAATAAAGAAAGTCGCAACCGTTCCGATGATCACCAGAACCATAAAGATAAAAAGGATATTCATTCCTCGGCTTTTGAACATTTACGTACACCTTCTTCCGCAGACAAGCCCGATACTAGTGAAATTTGCTTTAGAAAAACCATCATGATCCGGCTGACTTCTTCCGGGGATTCTCTGACAATGAGCTTCTTTCCATTAGTCAGCGTTATGGTCGTATCGGGCAAAGATTCCACTTGCTCAATTAAAAAAGGATTGAGCATAAACGGCTGGTTGTTAAAATGAGTTAACTGAATCATCCTCGTAACAAAATGTGCCGGGCAAAAAAGAGCCCAGCGCATCATCTCCTTCATTTATTTATCGTTTCAATTGTACTAATTCTTGAAGGATCTGGTCAGCTGTCGTTATTGTACGCGCGTTCGCTTGGTACGCACGCTGCGCTTCGATAAGGGCAGTCATTTCATCAGTCAGGTCGACGTTGGACGACTCAAGGGCAGATTGCTGAATATAGGTTGATGCCCCTAACGCCGGTGTCGACGTATTATTTATACCAATCGGTGCCCCAGAAGCACTTGATTGTTTATATAAGGAATTTCCAGCTTTTTCAAGACCTGCAGGATTATTAAATGCTGCTAATTCCAACTGTGCGAGCGTAGTCGTCGTATTATCATCATGCAATATTGTAATTGTACCGTCCTTCGCAATCGTAAAAGATTGTACATCATCTGGTATGGCAGGAATGGGTGTATTCCCTGTGCCAAGTAAACGGAGTCCCTGGGAATTTACCAATTCTTTAGCATCAGTCAGATGAAAGTCACCAGCTCTAGTATAATAGATAGCTCCCGATGCATCCTGAACTTTAAAATATCCTTCTCCGCTAATAGCAAGATCATAAGGGTTTCCTGTTGAATTGATCGGACCACCTGTAACAATATTGTCAATTGCAGAGGTCTGTGATCCATTTCCTATTTGTATTGCATTACGTGTCGCTTCCGCTCCTTGCATTGACTGACTGAACGTATCCTGAAAATTAACGCGACCTTTTTTAAAACCAGTAGTGCTGACATTGGAAATGTTATTTCCGATAACATCCAGATATGTTTGGAAGTTTTTTAACCCTGAAACACCTGATCCTAATGAGCGTAATAGCATAATGAAATTCCTCCTTTTTTATTTGACTGCTTCTGTCATTCCACAGTCTCAGCTCTCCTTAAAAAGGTCCGGCTGCCTTATTGATTAATGACGATTGTTCCGTTAATGTTTGAAAAAATTCGAGTGCCTGCTTCATCAAGACCCATTGCTGTAATCACAGTCTGATTCGATGTGTTCACTACTAGAGCCGCGTCCTTTGTCAAAACGAGTGAATCATTGATCCCCATTTTTCTCGCTTCCTGCATTTTGGAATGGATAAGCTGCCATTCAGACGATGAGATTTGAATATTTCGTAGATTCATACGTTCACGCGCATGCTTTGACAGCTTTACAGGTAATCGTTCACATTCGGTTTCGAGACTTTTCGAAAATGTTTGATTTGCGTTCTCCTGTTTTGGTTTTTCATCAACTGCTGGCTTTCCGCGAACCGAAGCAGAAATCGGGAATGGACTATAGGTAAAAGCATTTATTTTAGTCACCCTGAACGCCTTCTGCTGCATTACTGATCTCCGAAATCGAATCCGGATTAACTTGATTTCCATCGCTTGTCACGTATAAAACAGAACCGTTTTTCAAGGTTACTGACTGTACAATTCCGCTTAATGAATGAGTGGACGAATTTCCATCGCTATCTATGATCGTTTCATTCCAGCTAATCTGTTTGCCAATCATTGACGCTTGTTCAGATAATGATTGATTCGACTGGGTCGCCACCAGCTTATCGATCGCATCGCTCATGTTCTGTGTCTGTTCAAGTGTCGTAAATTCCGCCATCTGTGAAACAAATTGCGATGTATCCATTGGTGATGTCGGATCTTGATTCGTCAACTGCGCAATCAGAAGTTTTAAAAAAGAATTTTTATCAAGAGCTCCATTCACACTCGATGTCGACGATTGCGTATTCGTTGCTGCTGTTCCTGAGTTTACTGTTATATCACTGCCCATTTCAAATCCCTCCTCCCGTCATGAATTCAAGAAACGAATGGTCATTCTGCTCTGCTTCCGTGTCCATGCGATGGCTTTGCTTATGCTGGTCCTGATTTTCCTCCTGCGGATTTCCCTGTCGGGACGAGCCTTGCTGCTGTCCCTGGCTTGACGAACTGTCGGAAGAAGGTTGATAAAGCTGCCGATTGACATCAATCTGTGTCAAAGTAATGCCTCGGCCTGCACAGTCATGCTTCAGTTGGCCAAGTCCGCTTTCCAGCAAATCTTTCGCTCTTTGTGTTTCGGCGGTTAATTGGGCCGTTAAGCCTTGCTCTCCGCGACCGACAGAGATAACCAGTTTACCAAGATGTTCAGGATACAGTGTGACTGTAAAAGACTGTGTACCGTTTTTTTCCAGCTTAAACGATGCCTTTCCAAGCCATTCGCTGAGATGATTTGCGACTTGTTCATGTACAGATCCTTGACTTTCTACATTTTTTCCAGATTGAAAAGCTGTCCACAGTTCCAATTTACTCATTTGTCCTGTTGCTGCACGATGATTTTCCAACCCGATTTGTATTTTTGAATGATCTGTCTGTGCTGGTGAATCTTTTGCATTCACTTTTTTCGATGAGCTCTGATTATAGTCACCGGAAAATTCTTTTTCTTGACCGCCCAGCAGCATTCGTTGACTGGTGACCGAATCCCTTTCATTTTTAGCATGATTGTTTAACTGGTTGACATGTGGCTGTAAAAGCAGCCTTGTCTTATTTAGTGTTGCTGTTTCAGCGTTCTGTTGCCCTTTAGCTAAGGAATCATGCATAGTTTGCTGTTCAGCAGTTCCCGATCTCAGCCGATTAATGTTTAAGTGCGTGTCACTGTTGAGGTCTGTCTTAGTTTGCCCCTGTTTTGTATTTGCGGTATGAATCATTAACAATGCATCGCTATTTTTGCTTGTTCGATGAATGTGGTTTGGCTTAGGGCTCGGAATCAGTGCTTGGGCTTTCTGAAAATCATTATTTTTATGATCGAAGCCAACTTTTCCAATTATATCTTCCTTTGCCAAACCGTGCACCACTGTTTTCTTCTCTGCACTTTTTATTTTCGTCGCTGCGGGCTCCAATACGTGATTCATTTTTTGCGTATTTTTTGCTGCTGAAGATTTTTGAGATAATAAAGATTTACTGTTATTAAGTTCTGCATCTGAAGAAGCAGGCTGTGCTGCTGTACCGCTGACCATAGCTGCTCCGGCTTGCTGCACAAGCTGCATGATTGATAGAAAAGAATGCTTTGTATTTTTAGCGTTCTTATTCTTTTTTTTCGCTGCAGGCAGTGTCTCTGACTTTTCAGCTTTAATATCGCTCACATTCGTATTCATGTTCTCACCTCCTTTCAAAGATTTCTTATTTACTAAGGTGTTGTAGTTGTCGTTGCTGCAGTTGATGATGAAGAATTTGTACTGGCTGTATTTGCCTTTAGTCGCTGCGTCAGCGCAGCGGCTTTTGCTACATCCATGTTTTCAAGTATCGAAGCCTTCGTTTTGTCATCAAGTAGGTTCATATATTCAGCAGCTTGTTTAACCGACAATTTGTTAAAAATAGCTGCTGCTTTAGCCGGATCCATTGCCTTATATGTCTGAGCATACACCGCTTGACGAGCCGAAGCCGCCTGACTTTTTGTTTGTTTATCTGTGTCATTTGCTTCGCTTTGTGCCTGTTTTAACTGATTTTTCAGTTCTGCAATTTGGTCTGTTAATTTATTTTTGTCGCTTTGCAGCTTCTTAATTGTTGCTTGCTGAGCAGAATTTTCCGTTTTTAACCGTGCCATTTGTGAAGCATCCACTGATGTTGTTTGCTGCGTCTTATTTGTATTGTGACGAAAAATGAAACTTTTGGCTTCGTCGATCGGATCAAGACCGGATAATTTTAGAAACAAGGCCGCAAGCAGCAGCAAAAAAATAATTGGAACAAGAATTGCTGAAATTATTTTGATCAATTTCACTCCCAAACGTGTAGGTCTCCTTTCTTCCATTCCCCTGTACCTCCTCAGCGTGCCGTACGTTGACCAGCTATTTCATCCATCCGTTTGATTTCTGCCTTTTGAGTTAGCCGCCGATAAATACTCTGCTGTTTTTCCTTTATTTTTTCATATTTTTTTACTTCCATTGCTTTTTCCTGCAATTTGGTTTGGAAATCTTCTACTCTGGCTTTCGCTCTTATGTATCGTTTATTTGTTTCATCAATGAGAGAATCCATCGTATTGACATCTGTTATTCCCATCTTCATCTGATCAATTGTAATCGCCTGACTCATCTGATTCTGAAGCTCCGTTTGCGCTTTTTCCTTCAGATCCATCAGCTCGATTAATTTGCGTGCAAGGCTTTCAAACTCATCAAACAGACGTTTATACTGAACTTCCAGGTTGTACTTTTCATTCTCCGCCAGCTTCATCACACGTTCAAAGCGATATTCAAACCCCATTGGTGCTCATCTCCTGCCCAAAATCATGAAACAATTGGTTGACCGAATCCTTAATCGTTACACGAACCTTTTCTGACTGACGTAAAAAGTCCAGCATTTTCGGATGAAAATGAATTGCTTCATCGATCGCCGATGAACTGCCTTGCTTATATGCACCAATATTAATAAGATCCTCGGATTCAGTGTATTGAGACAGCAAGGTACGAAATCTTTGAGCAGCCTGTAAATGTTCTTGTGAACAAATTTCGTTCATGACACGACTGACACTTTTTAATAGGTTAACTGCCGGATATTGGCCCTTCTGCGCTAACGCGCGATCCAGTACAATATGCCCATCCAAAATACCTCGTGCCGTATCGGAAATCGGTTCGTCAAGATCGTCCCCATCAACCAATACCGTGTAAAAAGCAGTAATCGTGCCATTGTTGTCGGTACCTGCCCGTTCTAACAACTTAGGGAGCATAGCGAATACCGAGGGAGGATACCCCTTCGTTGTAGGTGGTTCCCCTATGGCAAGACCGATTTCACGCTGGCTCATGGCAACGCGCGTCAGTGAATCCATCATAAGGAGAACATCCTTTCCCTTAGCACGAAAGTATTCGGCAATCGCTGTCGCGACCATCGCCCCTTTGATCCTCATCAGTGCAGGCTGATCACTGGTCGCAACAATAACGATGGAATGCTTCATACCTTCCGGACCAAGGTCCTTTTCAAGAAATTCCCGAACCTCTCGTCCTCGTTCGCCAATCAATGCAATAACATTCAGATCGGCCGATGTATTCCTTGCGACCATCCCCATTAATGTACTTTTTCCTACACCGCTGCCAGCAAAAATGCCAACACGTTGACCTTTTCCAACCGTGAGCAGGCCATTGATCGAACGAATACCGAGTTCAATCGGTGTCGTAATACGAGGCCGGCTCATTGGATCGGGCGGTTCCTGATTCGTCGGTACACTGTCTGTTGGTTTCGAAAAGGTCATGCCAGAAACCGGTCGTCCCAAACTGTCGCACACTTGACCGAGCAATTCTTCATTTACTTTCACCTCAAGCGGTTTGTCCGTTGCTTCAACTAAACAGCCCGGCGCTATTTGAGCAACCGACGTATATGGCATCAGTAAAATATTTTCATCCTTGAACCCAACAACTTCTGCCATTATTTTTTTTCTTCCTGACTGGATATAGATCAGACAAACATCGCCGACTGATGCCGATGGACCTTTTGATTCAATCAAGAGACCAACAACCCGATTAATTTTCCCATATCGCCGATAGCTGTCAATCGTTGCCAGTTCGTCAATCAGATGCGCCACATTCATCAGCCTTTTTCCTCCATCAACTCGGCAAGTTTCTCCTTAATAACCTGAAGCTGACTATCAACACCAGCGTCGATTTTCCCGAAAGAGGTCTCGATCGTACATGCCTCATCCGAAAAGTCACTGTCGGCATAAACATAGACTTTAGCATCCTGGACTATTTTATCGAATTCCCAGCGATTTTGATTGAGATGATCAAAGTGTTTTGGAGCAACCGTTATTTTAATTGTTTCTTGATCCCGGACTTCACGGACTGCCTTGGCAACCAGAGCAAACCATTTGTATTCATCAAGAGCCAGAGAAGTACCGATTATTTTCTCAGCAACAGCGATTGACAGCTTCAAAATTTCTGGTTGTGCTTCCTTGATGGAATCATTTAAAAAACTTTTTGTTTGCTCAACAAATTGGTTTCCTTGATCAATAAGCGAATCATAATGTTCTTTCGCCGCTTTTGTCCCCTTACTGAATCCTGCCGCATAACCTTCTTTTATTTTCTTTTCATAGGCTTCCGCTCGTTTTTGCTCTGCCGTTTCCTCATCACGGGCAATCTGCTGCCGTATTTCGGCTGCCTTCGTTTCTGCCTCCTTAATCAAACGATTGGCTTCACGCTTCGTTTCATCAATCTTTTCATTTAGTGTTTGTTCAATTGCATCCGAATCCATTCCGGAATTTTTTAATGAATCTAAATGAGGATCGATGACAGCAGAGATATGCACAACCTTTGCCTTTCCCTCAGAGCGAGCCTGTTTGATCAAATTAGACAATAACGTCATCTCCCTTCCCGCGAGCGATCACAATTTCTCCGGCATCCTCAAGCTTGCGAATCGTGTTGACAATTTTGGTCTGCGCTTCTTCGACATCATGCAGTCTCACTGGCCCCATATATTCCATTTCCTCTTTGAAACTGGCGGCCATTCGTTCAGACATATTTTTAAACAGCAGATCTTTGACTTCATCGCTGGCCGTTCTCATCGCAAGAATTAAGTCCTCGTTCTCGCTCTCACGGATAACGCGCTGAATGGCCCGGTCATCTAGCACAACAATGTCTTCGAAAACGAACATACGCTTTTTGATTTCCTCTGCGAGATCAGGATCATGAGTCTCCAATTTTTCCAATATATTACGTTCGGTTGTCCGATCAACTCCGTTCAAAACACTGACAATGGAAGAAATTCCTCCGATCTGAGTATAATCTTCGTTCACTGATGAGTTGGAAATCTTTTTCTCAAGAATCCGCTCAACTTGCGTAATTGTTTCCGGTGACGTACGATCCATTTGTGCAATTCGCCGAGCAACATTTGCTTGCTGTTCAACAGATAGAGCAGATAAAACCGCCCCTGCCTGATCAGGATCCAAATAAGAAAGAACAAGTGCAATCGTTTGCGGATGTTCATTTTGAATAAAATTTAAAATTTGCTGCGGATCACTTTTGCGCATGAAGTCAAAAGGCTTAACCTGAAGCGTTGAAGTCAGCCTTTGTATGACCTTGTTCGCTTCGTCGGATCCGAGTGCTTTCTCTAAAATTTGTTTTGCGTAGCCAATACCGCCTTGAGATATGTACTCTTGTGCAAGAGCTGTCTGAAAAAACTCGTCAATGACTTGTGCCTTAGTTTCCGCATCTATTTTTCGTGCATTGGAAATTTCCAGGGTCATGTCTTCAACTTCTTGTTCCGTGAACTGCTTAAAAACAGTAGCAGAGACATCAGTCCCAAGCGCAATCATCAAAATGGCTGCTTTTTGTTTTCCGGTTAATTTTGTTTTTCGTGTAGGCATAACGGCCAGCTCCCCTTTACTTGTCCTCAGCCATCCAGCTTCTAAGCAGTTTGACAAATTGATCCGGTTTTTGTCTTGCCATTTTTTCAAGTTCGTTGTACTTTTTCTTTTCCGGATTTTCCTTATTCAGCATTGCTTCATAATCTTCCTGTTGAGGTATATCCTCTACAACAGTCTGATCCTCAGCTGCATCTTCAGCCATTTTTCTTCGACGCAGAACAAACCAGATTATAAGACCGATCACTAATGCCAGTAAAATTCCTCCGATAATATAGAACCAATTAAATCCGCCATTCTGTGTCTGCATTGCTGCTTTACCATTAAATTGACCAACGGTTACCGAGGTCTTTTGATTAATCATATTATTTGGCAATTCTTGGCCTTGCGCGTCTGAAACAGATGTTTTAATTATTGAATTAAGAATTTGACGGACATCGTTAATCCTTTGAGCTGATAGAGAATTATTGTTATTCGCAGTTGGTGGTTCGATCATCACCTGTATCCCAAGATCAGTTACTTTATACGGACTGTTGACAACTTCACGATGAATTCTGTTGAATTCATTATTTACTCGGTCTTCAACCTTTTGATAAGTGCCATTGCCATTGGTTCCATTTTGATAAGTCGGAACATCGTTGGTTCCTGTCCCCGCTTGTCCCTGAGCTCCTTGACCCGTGTAAGTTTCAGTGATATGCTCGGTGCTGGTTTGAAGACCTTCCATTGTTTGTTGATTTACAGGCTCTACTAGGTCCTGCTTTTCCTTTGACTGAGTAAAATCAACATCGGCGGTAACATTTACCATAACTTTGCCCTCGCCCATCATCATCGTCAGCATTTGTGTCACTCGCCGCTGTACATTGCTTTCAATGTCGCGAATGATTGACTGCTGTTGATCATAAGTTGATTTTACAGATCCGCTCGATGTACTGTTTTTCAGATCATAATAGTTGAAATATTGATCCATGATCACAATATTACTGGTAGGCAGATTAGGAACACTCTTTGAAACCAAGTGATATAGTCCGTTTACTTGATCCGAGCTCAGCTGTCCCCCAGATGCAAGGTTCAATACGATCGAAGCCGATGCCTTGCTTTTATCATTCTGATCGCTGACCCAGACATCATTTTGCGGCAGCGTAATCATAACCTTCGCTGATTTAACACCCTTAGTATTAGAAATTAAGTTTGCCAATTCCGTCTGCATCGCGGCACGCTGGACAACATCAAACTGCTTATCCGTCATTCCAAATCCTGCATTTTGACTAAAGAATGAGTAATCGATCTGCCCGGTCTTGGGAAGGCCCTCTGAGGCAAGTTCAACCTTAAGCTCATCAACCTGGTTCTTCGGAACACTGATCGTTGTTCCGCCGTCCGAAAGCTTATAAGGGATCTTCTTGCTGTCAAGAGTATCTGTAATTTGACCTGCTTCGCTTTCTGACAGATCGCTGTACAATGGTGTATAATGTTTTACATTTGTTAAAAGCAGCAGCACGATAACTACAATGATGATTGCTGAAGTGCCGCCAATGATCCAAATTTTGTTTTTTTTCGGTAATTCGATCCAGAATTTCTTTAATCGATTTATCCACGCCGACAGCCGTTCCTTCATATCTTCTTCCTCCGTTCATTTTCGAGCCGGATACTAGATACCAATATCAATCAAACCTGCATTCTCATGACTTCTTGGTATGCCTCGACCACCCGGTCGCGAACCTGAACGGTTGTCTTAAGCATGACATCCGCTTTCTGCATGGCAATCATTACATTATGTAAATCAACATCGGTGCTTCCGTTTGCGAGCTTAGTAACCATTTGATCGGCAGTCTGCTGGGAGTTATTGACCGTACCAAGTGCATTTTCCAGTGCATCGGCAAAACCTTGTTGTGCTTGAGCAGTTGTCTGCCGACCGGAAGATGCGGCAGCATCCGTTGCTGCTGTATTAATACTGATAGGTGTGATGTTCACTGTCTAAAACCTACCTTCCTATGTCTAATGCATGTGTAAGCATGTTTTTATTTGCATTCAATACTGTAACTCCGGCTTCATATGAGCGGTTCGCGTCCATTAAATCAACCATTTCCTTAAGAGGATCGACATTAGGCTCTTGAACATAGCCGTTCGCATCAGCATCCGGGTTCTCCGGATCATACTTAACCGGAAAAGCAGATGGGTCTTCGCTTACCGAAGAAACTTCAACACCACCTGCCGAACTTCCAAGGGAAGATTGCAGCATAGAACCGAAGGTATTGGGTCCTATTGTTTTCAAGTTCACCACTTTCCTCGTGTAGGGTTCCCACTTTCCGTTGACATACCGTCCACGTGTTGTATCCTGGTTGGCAATATTTGCCGAAACAACATCCATTCGAAACCGCTGCGCCGTAAGACCTGAAGCAGATATATTAAGGCCGCTGAACATTCCCATCTTAATCAAGCTCCCCCTAACACTATATTAAACTTTTTAAACTGATCGCTGGCAGCTTGACTCAGTGTCTGATAGAGCAATTGATTTTGCGCCAAATCAGACATTTCATGGTCAAGATCAACGTTATTTCCATTATTTTGAACCGTTCCATAGTTGTCGGTCACTGTTCTGTATCCCGAATCTTCAGAGGATGAGAAACTTATATGTGACGCGTTCGTACGATTCGCCTTTAATTCGTTTTGCAATACACGGTCAAATGTAACCTTTTGTGCTTTGTAGTTGGGTGTATCGACATTCGCGATATTTTGTGCAATTGCATTCTGCTCCGCCATTGATCCGTTCAGTGCACGTTCAATTGCGGTTAGGGGTGTGACTGAAATCATCGATCAATATCCTCCTTATTCCAAATATTGGCATAGATCAGTTAGAGTACCTATGTCTATTTTATCAACTTTTTAACCATTGTCTACGCGAATGTATACGATTCGACTTTATTCAACTTTTATTTCGCGTCCAATAATAGTCATATAGTCTTATATATTCGACATATATTTTCAATGTTATTTAATAAGTATGTAATGTAAGCGTGATTATTATTTTTTTCGTCACAAAAAACAGGCCATGAGCACTATATTATATTTATGACTGATACATGTGAAAAAATTGTAACAAAAAGGGGCTCATGGTCATAAATACTCATGGCCAAAAGTCCCTTTTATGTTGCTTAATATGGATCAATTTAAAACTGTGCTATTATTCTCCCTTAATCCGATTCAACTCATAAAGAAATTTATCGTTAAGCACTTTAATATAGGTGCCTTTCATTCCGAGAGAACGTGATTCAATAACTCCTGCACTCTCCAACTTTCTCAGCGCATTGACAATAACCGAGCGCGTGATGCCGACACGATCAGCAATTTTGCTTGCAACCAGCAAACCTTCCTTGCCGTCCAGTTCTTCAAAAATATGTTCAATAGCTTCAAGTTCACTGTACGACAATGAACCGATTGCCATTTGAACAATTGCCTTTTCACGAGCTTCTTCTTCAACCTCATCCGTTTTTTCTCTCAGAATTTCCATACCGACAACGGTTGCTCCATATTCGGCAAGAATCAGATCTTCATCTGTAAACGTTTCGTTAAGTCGAGAAAGAATCAATGTACCGAGCCTCTCTCCTCCACCGACAATCGGCACAACCGTTGTCAATCCATTTTCAAACAGATCTTTGTTTTCATCAGGGAATACACTGAATTCACTGTTAACATCCAAATTCGGTGATGTCTGCGCTACCATAAAAAGATTTTGTGTATACGTATCCGGAAGCTGCCTGCTTTCAAACATCTTTTGCATGCGTTCGTTCTCAAATTCAAGTTTCAATGAAAGACCGAGTATTTTACCGCGACGACTAACCACAAATGTATTTGTTTGAATGACATCACGTAGTGTTTGCGCCATTTCATTAAAATCGACCTGTGTTTTTGTTCCTTGAAGCAGTTGATTAATTTTTCTAGTTTTTTCTAATAAAGTCATCTTTATTCCTCCTGAGTAACGTAAATTCTGGTTTATTAATAAACTGGTTGAGATTATGGCTTGTACAATGGTCAGAGATTCTATTGTTCACAAATTCGGCAAGACATCGCGTAAAAAAACGTAGTCAATTGCTTCGAACGGGCAAACTTAAACAATTTTCCCAAATTTGTATGTAACCTTCTCGTACCAATATTATCTGATATTGCTCGGGTACTTGCGAAGCCATGTCGTTTGTTTGCAGTTTCGTCAGAATATTAAAACTTTATACATAATCACAATAAAGCTGAAATACGATTGACGAACATTCTATTGAGCATTCTTAATCACAAATAGCTTTACTATTTGCAAATCTCGTCTCAAAACGATTGTTTTCAATCATCATTTCGTAAACACTGACAAATCCTGCCTATCTATGTTAGCACAAGGTATTTGAATTAGCAATAATATTTACAATTTTATAATAACATCCCGGAGCAATTCCAAAGCTCTGGATGCATAGTGTTCCGCTCGCAGTTTCTTGTCTTTAACTCGCTCGGTAAGTGGAGGAAGCAGTCCAAAATTGGCATTCATCGGTTGAAAATTCTTTGAACTTGTTGTTGTTATATAATGAGCCATGCTTCCAATTACTGTTTCTTCTGGAAAAGTAACCGGATTCTTATCCAAATACAGCTTCGCTGCGTTTATTCCGGCGATTAACCCTGATGCAGCAGACTCAACATAACCCTCGACACCGGTCATCTGACCGGCAAAAAACAGATCATCTCTCGCCTTCGTTTGATAAGTAGGTTCAAGCAGCAACGGCGCGTTCAAAAAAGTATTACGATGCATTACGCCATAACGAACGATCTCTGCGTGCTCCAACCCTAGAATCATTTGGAATACTCGCTTCTGCTCTCCCCATTTTAAATGCGTTTGGAAACCGACCATGTTGAAAAGTGAGCCGGTTGTGTTGTCTTGGCGAAGCTGCACCACAGCAAAGGGTCTTTTCCCGGTTCTCGGATCTTCAAGACCGACCGGTTTCAGCGGACCGAATAAAAGTGTTTTTGCACCTCGGCGCGCCATGACTTCAATCGGCATACATCCGCTAAAGTAGTTCTCTTTTTCAAATTCCTTCAACGGAGCCGTCTCTGCCGTCACCAATGCGTGAAAAAAAGCATCAAATTCCTCTTTATTCATTGGACAATTTAAGTAAGCGGCATCGCCTTTGTCATATCTGGATTTCAAATATACGGTCTCACGATCAATCGTCTCTCCCAAAATAATCGGAGCAGCCGCATCGTAAAAATAAAAATACTTTTCACCCGTTAACCGTTGAATACTTGCCGACAATTTATCGGACGTAAGCGGACCAGTTGCAATAATCGTGATTCCCTCAGGGATTGATTCGGCTTCTTCCCCCACGACAGTCACATTTGGCATTTCTTTAAGCGTCCTCGTGATCATTCCTGAAAAATCATGACGATCAACTGCGAGTGCACCGCCGGCAGGGACGGATGCCGTATCCGCAGCCTTCATAACTAATGAATCCAGATGACGCATTTCTTCCTTTAAGATGCCGACTGCATTGGTTATACTGTTTGATCGAAGCGAGTTGGTACACACTAGCTCCGCAAATTGGCCAGTATGATGCGCAGCTGTCTGTTTTTCGGGCCGCATTTCAAACAAAGTTACAGGTAACCCGCGCTTGGCGATTTGCCAAGCAGCCTCGCTGCCGGCGAGTCCCGCCCCAATAACATTTACTGCCTTTCTCGCCATCACTTTTCCTCATTTCTTTCAATCAGTCACACAGTCACAATTTATTGTGTCACTTCTTTATAGTCACATTTCGGACATTCGACTGTTTTGCCATTCTTTGTTTTCTTCTCTACCAAATAAGAATTGCATTTCGGACACTTACGTTGAATCGGCTTATCCCATGATACGAAATCACACTCAGGATACCGATCACAGCCATAGAAAATACGGTGCTTCTTGCTTCGCCTTTCAACGACTTCGCCAACGCCGCACTTCGGACATGGCACACCGGTCTTTTTTAAGATCGGTTTTGTATTGCGGCATTCAGGAAAATTGGAACAAGCCAAAAATTTGCCGAATCTTCCCATTTTATACACCATTTCATGACCGCATTTTTCACACTTTATCCCTGCCGGTTCATCCTTAATGGATACAGATTCCATTTCTTTTTCCGCTGTTGACAGCCGTTTCGAGAAGTCTTGATAGAAATGATCAATCAAAGTGATCCAATTTCTCTTTCCTTCTTCAACTTCATCCAAATCGGTTTCCATCTGTGCAGTGAAGTCAATATTAATGATTTCCGGAAAGAATTCAACAATCAGTTTCAGTACGACTTCACCGAGCTCTGTTGGTACGAAACGTTTGGCGTCCATCGTGACATAGTTACGCCTTTGAATCGTATCAATCGTCGGCGCATAGGTTGACGGACGCCCGATGCCGATTTCTTCCATCGATTTGACAAGTGTTGCTTCAGTGTACCTAGGCGGCGGCTGCGTAAAATGCTGTTTCGGATCAGTCTGGTCTTGAATCGCAATCATTCCATTTTCAAGATCGGGCAAATAGTTTTCTTTGGATACTGCATCTGCTTTCTTTTGATCATCGCTGCCTTCAATATAGACTTTCATAAAACCTTGGAATTTAATTTTTGAGCCCGATGCGCGAAAAACAACTGTATTCTGTTCCAGATCCGCACGCACTGTATCAAGTACTGCCGGAGCCATTTGACTCGCAACGAACCGTTCCCAAATAAGTTTATAGAGTTTATATTGATCGCGGCTCAAATAATCTTTAATTTCTTTTGGCTGTCGCAATACAGATGTCGGCCGAACGCCTTCATGAGCATCTTGCGTTGTTTCCGTTTTTTTCGCCCTTTGCGGGTTGCTATTATAGTATTTTTCACCATAATTTTCAACAATAAAGCCTTTCGCTTCTGCTCTGGCGACATCAGAAATTCGTGTTGAATCCGTTCTCATATAAGTAATTAATCCGGTACTGCCGTGTTTGCCCAGTGCAATGCCTTCATAAAGCTGCTGGGCAATCATCATCGTTTTTCTGGCTCTGAAGTTCAGCTTTCGTGCGGCTTCCTGCTGCAGTGAGGACGTGATAAACGGTACAACAGGATACCTCAAGCGTTCTTTCTTTTGAACATTTTTTACAGAAAAACGATCACTGGTTAGTTTTTCAAGCACACCCTTAACATCTGACTCATTCTTAAGCGCTTGCTTTTTTCCGTCAACGCCATAAAATGCGGCCTCAAAGATTGCATCTTCAACATGGAATTTACTGCTGATTGTCCAATATTCTTCAGGGGCGAACGCCTTTATTTCTTTTTCACGTTCAATAATCATCCGCAGCGCTACAGACTGTACCCTGCCGGCACTTAATCCCTTTTTAACTTTTTTCCAAAGAAGCGGACTAATGTTATAACCGACAAGTCGATCAAGAACACGTCTCGCCTGTTGTGCATCGACTAGATCCATATTAATTTTTCTCGGCATCTTAAAGGCTTCTTTTATCGCTGGTTTCGTAATTTCATTAAATACGACTCGACAAGCCGAATGATCATCGATATCAAGACTATGAGCCAAGTGCCAGGCAATCGCTTCTCCTTCACGATCGGGGTCGGCTGCGAGATATACTTTTTTTGCTTTTTTTGCTGCGCTTTTTAACTCTTTCAAAACGGGGCCTTTTCCCCGTATTGTGATATAACGAGGCTTGAAATTGTCCTCGACATCAATGCCCATCTGACTTTTAGGAAGGTCGCGAACATGCCCCATTGATGCCTTGACTTCGAATTTAGAACCAAGGTAACGCTTTATTGTTTTTGCTTTAGCGGGAGATTCCACAATGACTAAATAATCATTCATGTTGTTTTCTCCCCCTTTCTGTGAATATTCAAATCTTCACTAATCTTAATGATTGATCAGAGCTTTGTCAAACTTAATAAATATAATTTCCGAAAAACAATTTGTTTTTTGGGGGGACTTCTCCTTAAAAGTAAGGACATTATTGATCCCAATTCAGTTCATGAACAATATCCTGCCAATCACACACCAGTTTAGCGCCCTGTTGTATAAGACGATTCGTACCGCTGCTTGTCGCATTTAAAATTGAACCGGGGATTGCAAATACTTCGCGTCCTTGCTCCAATGCCTGATCCGCAGTGATCAGCGATCCGCTCCGTTCCTGCGCTTCAATGACTAAAGTTCCCAGACTCATGCCGCTGATAATACGATTTCGTTCCGGAAAACGCCATCGTTCAGGAGGAGCGGGCGGAGGGTATTCACTTATAACAAGCTGTGCATTGCACAGCTGCCGATACAATCCACAGTGCTGACGCGGATAAGGGCGCTGCAATCCAGATCCCAGTACGGCAATCGTACGGCCTTCTAAGGCAAACCGATGCGCCATGCCGTCGATGCCCATGGCCATGCCGCTGACGATCGTCCATCCATTTCGATTCAAAGGCTCAATGATCTGTTTCGTAATTCTGCCGGCTTCACTGCTTGGATGTCGCGTGCCCACAATACTTATCATTTTCTTTTCATTTAAAAGTGAGAGTTTGCCCTTTCCGTAGATTAAGTAAGGAGGATCGTATACATTTTTCAGCAATGGGGGATAGAGTGGATGATGAAAAGGTATCGGCGTGATCTGCTCGTCATGATAAATATCTAATAATTTCATTGAATCTATCGCCCGACGGTCATCCATAAAGAGCTTTGCCATGCTTGAGGAAAGTCGAAACAATGTTTGCAGTTCAGTCAACGAATAGGCCTGTATATCACTCAAATCGGGATCCATCCGAATCATTTGCCATACTGTTCTTCTTCCGATGCCACGGCAGTGATTAAGCAATACCAATTTAAGTGTAAGAGAGTCCATTGGCGCACCTTCTTCACAATATTTAATTGATTTAAGATAAGCATTTCGGATAACGGAATAATGCCAAAAAGAAAGGAGACTGCATTGCTGTAATTAAAGAAGAGGAGTGAGAGAAGTCCAAGGGGCTCATGAACAATGACAAACAACAGATCTAACAAAACCAACAGAAAAATAATTTCATTAATTCTCAGCCAGTAACAAAAATATTATAACAAGGCTAAGTTTACTTACGCGTTTTTTTTTCTGCCTGCTCATCAATAGTATAGATAAATGCAAAAATTTCCGCAACAGTTTGGTAGAGTTCCTGAGGGATCATTTGGTTTAAATCAAGTTTTCCCAGCATCGAAACAAGCGCCGGATCTTGCTGAATAGGTATGTCATGTTTCCTTGCCTGATCAATAATACGCTGTGCAATCTCTCCTTCCCCTTTTGCTGAAACATGAGGTGCTTGATCAGATCCGTTGATATAAGTTAAAGCAACTGCTTTTTTTCTTTTCTCAGAAGTCATGACTACACTTTCACATCCATTCTGTAATCGGTTTGGGTAAGCGGGGTCACAGCCTTCTTCATTAGATTGGAATCAATCTTTTCTGTTTGCGTAAGCGAAAGAAGCTGATAGCCCGCTTTCGACAGCCGTTCTCTCAAAGCAGACTCACCAGATGCCAGCAATGAGCGCAGATCGGCCTTACTGTTCTGCACATTTAATGTCACAGAACGATTTTGCACATGGATAGTCACTAACGTCTCCTTTAAATGGGTCAATTCAAGCCAGAGCACGATCGTGCAAAAATTGGGATCGATCGTCCCTTTTCTATCTCTTTTTCCTTCCCAGTAGACAGATACGTTAGTGAGCGCTTTCTGAAAGGGAATGGGGATCTGCAATGAAAATTGAGCAACATATGGGTCGGCAGACGCCATCTGCAATTGCTCACCAGTAATTTTCTGAACGACCTCCTGAGCTGCTTTTCGCAGCGCATAGGGGGCATCCGAATCCTGAATTACAGCAAGCAGGTGGCCCTTTAGCGTTTCTGGCTGTCTTTCAGACCCAGAATCATTTTTCATCCATTCACTGATCTGGAATTCATAATCAAACCCCAGTTGTTTTAAGGTATCGAAAAGAAGATTTTTAGTGTCCGTTCCGGCTAATCGGTCATTCAAATTTGGAATCCGTTCAAGTACAAAATTTCGGAACGCATCACGAAACGTCTGAGGAGAAGCGTTTATTTTCAATTCCTTCATTAAATGAGTCATATCCTTGAGTGACATCGGACTTGTCATAAATTCCTTAATTGCTTTTTGAGCCGCATTTGAATGGACAGATGTCTGATCCGCTATAAATGATTGAAATAATTTTTCTCTTTTTCCATCACTAATTTGTTGATAAAGCTGTGCAAAATGATTTCCGTCTTTCGGCACTGCAAAATTGCTCAATGCATTTTTCAATCGTTCTACAGAAGGAGTTTGAGTACCAGAGCGCTGAATTTCCTGGACCATTGTGTCAAGCTTCGAACTGATTGAATCGGAATTTTGCAACTCTTTCGCGATTTTAAAGAAAGATTCGGTCAATGGAATCCGACGGTTCATCATCCAGCGAATTGTTTGCATATCTCCAGAAAAATCACTGCTCATTTTCAGCAATGATTTTGCTTGAAGAAGCGATTCGCGCGTGAGCAGATCACCATGATCAAGAAAAGTTTGAGCAATTTTTCTGCTCAATGCGTCTTCTTTTAATTGGAGTGCATGAAAAACATCATCGATCATATTGGGTGAACGATCGGCCTGTTTTCGTTCGATCAGTTTTGCAATGAGCGGACTGTTACCTTGCTTGATTTGAAATAAATAATCTTGACCAACTTTCAATGGCGGATCAGCAGAAGCAATTTTAGCAACAACTTGTTTTGTGCCAAGGCGAACAAGAGCAGTCCGATCAGGAAGCAAATCAAGAACCTTCCCCCGCAAAATCTGCTCCGGTGCATAAGTACCGATGATTTGGCTCTGATTAATCGCATAGGGCTGAAAGTTCACAGGAACACCTTCTTATGCATCTTCTCAGGGTTTTAACGGTGCGAACGTCATGCGATGCTCCGGGCAGGTACCCAATCGCTCGATTGCCTGCAAATGCGCCTGAGTTCCATAACCCTTGTGTTTGGAGAAATCATACCCTGGGTAAATTCGATCTAAATCACACATCAGCCGATCACGAGTCACTTTTGCCAGAATCGATGCAGCGGCAATTGAGTTACTGCGCGCGTCTCCTTTAATGAGTGAGGTTTGAGGTATATCAAGCGGCAATTCCATCGCGTCAATCAGCAGATGATCCGGAACCCTGTCCATTTTTTCGATCGCAAGAATCATTGCTTTTTTAGCAGCTTGATAGATATTGATCTTATCAATTTCGTGAGCTGAAACAATGCCCACACCAAATGCGTCCGCTGACTCGCAAATACGCTCATAAAGATACTCACGTTTCCCGACTGACAATTGCTTGGAATCATTAATCCCGGGAATCATTGCATCCGACTTTAATACAACACAAGCTGCTACAACAGGCCCTGCCAGCGGTCCTCTCCCCGCCTCATCAATACCTGCGATACATCTCGCTCCTTCATTTTTCAGTTCATCTTCAAAGCGATTCATTTGATGATATTTCACTATAAGCTTTTGAAAGTAAGCTTTTCGTTCTTCCCATTTACGAAGCAAGCGGCGAACGCCTATTCGCGCATCCGATTTAAGCAGCTGCATTTCTTGTTCAGACAACTCATTCTTTTCAGACAATCTCTCTTTAATTTCTGCAATCGTCGTTCGTTTCATTATCCGTTTCCCCTGTTAGTATTTATATCGGCAAAGCTTAATTAATGTTTACTTTCTGGTCGATTCAGGTCACTGCGGCCACTCAAGAGTGAGCGAACCGAGTTTCTGACTGCGATAATCACGAATAATAATTTCCGAAACACGATCATAGTCAATGAATCCACCGCTCATCAAGCAGCCTCTTTTCCTGCCGATCTCATCGAAAAGGTCGATCAGCGTTTGCTGATCCGCTTCCGTTCCATTCAATTTGGGGAGTTTTTCTATTTGATAGCGATTGGTCAGTGAGCTTTGGTAGTGTTGCAGCATGGTTTTTAACAAAAACAGCGCAATTTCTTGAAAATCAAGCAATTCTTCTTTAATCGCTCCCGTTGCGGCAAGACACAGGCCGACACGAGGATCATCAAACTTCGGCCAAAGAATACCCGGTGTATCCAATAGTTCCATTGTCATGCCAACCTTGATCCATTGCTGAGCTTTTGTTATTCCTGGCCGGTCACCGATTTTTGCAATTTTCTTCCCGGCCAGCCGATTAATCAGTGTTGATTTGCCGACATTAGGAATACCCAATATTAATGCGCGATCTGCGTGCGGACGAAAGCCTTTGTCCTCCAGTTTACGTCGCCGTTCCGCCGTCAAATGATGCACCGCATCAGGCAATGTTGAAACTCCTTGTCCGGTTTGGCTGTTAACAAGATGGACTTTCACTCCCTCGCTTTCAAACGTATCTTTCCAATCTGCTGTTGCCTGACGATCCGCCATATCTATTTTATTCATAACGAGAAGTCTCGGCTTGCCGGATGATATTTCTTCAACAAGCGGGTTTCTTGACGATGCGGGAATTCTGCTGTCAACAAGTTCAATCACAACATCAATTTGCTTCATTTTTTCGATCATTTGACGCTTAGCTTTCGCCATATGCCCCGGATACCATTGAATATTAGCCATTCTTATAACTCCTTTAATAACAAGGCCTCACGAGCCTATCATTTTTATTTCTTCTGTTTTTGGGCAATTTTTGGGCAAAAGTCATTTTTAAGCCAAACTAGCCAAACCTTTGCTTATACCCATGTGCTCGATGAAGCGATTTATTGCTTCAACTGATTTTTCTTGTGAAGCACTCATTAAATGAGTGTAACCATTTGTCGTTTCTTCCAGAACATGACCGACACGAGATTGAACTTCTTTAAGTGGCACAGTTGGGTCATTGCGCAGAACAGAAATGTGAATATGGCGGAAACTATGAGGAACAGCATTTTTCGTCCATTCAAAACCATACTTTTCTTGGCACTCTGCTTGTAGAACCCTGTTCACCCGACCCAAGATTTCTCTAAAACTGTGAGAAGTAATTGGTGCTCCATATTCTGTTCTAAAAAGAAATTCAGACTTTCGAAAAGCCTCAAATGGAAAATTCTTCACATGCTCATCAAATTGCTTGTTTCGTTCAATCACTCTTATCAATGCCTGCATAACAAACTCAGGAAGTTGTTCCACTCGTTCGCCTGCCCCAGTCTTTGTGGTATCAAGATAAAAATCATCTACTCTCAAATCATGGGCTTGTAAAGATTTATCAATCGTTACCAAGTGATTTTCAAAATCAATATCAGATTCAGTCAATGCAGAAGCTTCTCCGATACGACAACCAGTCCCAATCAGGAAAAGAGCTAAGTCATAATAATTTTGATTTCTACGCTTCCTAAGTTCAGCAAGTAAGACCTTCACTTCACGCTCATCTAAAAACTTCATTTCAAGTCTTTTTTTCTTTGCCCGCTTTTCTTCGACAGTAGCGTTGAGTTTTACAACTCTTGATGGAGAAAATGGAATAGCATTATGAAGAACACCATAATCAAAAATTTTATTCAACGTACATTTGATATGTTGCATAGTCGAATGAGTTGAATGATACTTTTCCCTATATCCATTTAAGCAGTCTTGAATTAGTAATGGTGTGATTTTCTCCAAGAGAATATCATCAGCAAGCAATTCAGAAAGCCTATCAATTACAAGCTCCTCACGTTTCACAGTTTGAGGCTTTACAGTCGTTCGCCAAACATTAAACCAAGATTCTTTCAATTCAAAGAACGTTTTCATTGATTGACCTTGAAATAAACCTTGCTTCTTTGAAATCAGCTCATCAATCTTGTCTTCCAACTCGCGCCCCGCTTGCTTTCTCGCGCGTACCGTATTCGCATGATAGACAACGGACGCACGCTTTGTTTTATCTGTTAACGGGTCGATATAACGCTCTACTGCTACATAAAACGCCTTTCCATCTTTATTTCTTCTTTCTTCAAAATACATATTTTATCCTTTCCAAGCCACGATATGAAAAAAGATAAAATAGAATTATGATTAGCAAACTCTATCTTATCATTTTCACGCTTATTTTGCCTTAATTCTTGAATAACCATGTTGCTTCCACCAGAGGAAATCTTCAAACATCACAAAGTTGATCCAAACCAACTTATGGGTAGGATTGATTACCCCACGTTTAAACTTTTTGTTGTCGCGCATTTCGGAAAGCCAGCGATTAAGGGTATAGACATTTAAACCCTCATAGCGTTTCAAAATTGCACTCTTATTTCCCCACTCTGCAAGACTATTTGCGACAGGCACATATTTTATTTTCATATCGCACCTCAATCTGTCACTCATACCTGAATATGATATAATGACATTACAAAATTATTTTTAGAAGTCCTGATTGCCGTCAGGGCTCTTTGCTTTTTTCAGCTTCCAGACTGTTTCTGGAGGCTGTTTTGAAATAGTTCCCCATCTTCTGAAATATCAATACGATATACGATAGATGGAAATATCAGCTTCAAATCTATTATTATTTGGACTCCTTTCGCCAACAACAAATGATGGTTTGAAATCTGAAAAATAGTTATCAGACAGCTCATCATAATAAATTTCGGGTTGTTTCAATCCACGACTTAAAAAATATCTCGGTTGATGAAATGCGCTAGGCATTTCAATCAACTCCTTCGTGATATATTTGTGATATAGTTGGCGGATTTTTCTTTATGTTGAATTTTAGAAACGGTACTAAATCCATTCTGCCAATTTTCAGCATTGTAAATCTGAATGCCGTTTTTCTTGATAAGTCTTTTATTTTTTGGATAACGAGCTTCTACAAGTGGCGGAGATAAACCACCAGTTACGCCGTGAAAGTGGATTCTACCTGAATTATGCAATTCTGGAATGAACAGAAAGTCAAATTTTCCATACTTTTCACGCTGATATTTTAGCCATGCTCGCAATCGTTGTCTTGATATAGGTATAATTTTTTGCATTAACCTTGTTATCGTTAAGTGTCAGCGTCCAAAACAAATCAAAATCGTTGGCTTCGCAATAATAATTTATTTTACGTTTAATTCTATAAGCTTGCTCAAAAGCACGTTTTTTTTGCGCCTCCTCATCATCTTTGGCATGAATATAGCCATTATTAATTTTTTCAGATGGTATTCGGATTTGAGTGTTCCGTATCTAATAACTTCTATATGATCACTAAATTTCACAATTTTTGAATTGTATCCAACCAGTGCCCACCTCAACTCTACTTAAATCAGCTTATCTTGCGTGTATGTCAAGTCATCCCTTCCTTTTATTTATGAACCGATCACCCCATCGAACAGCTTTGGCTTAGCTCACGGGAATCTCACCCCTGCATGGTTCTCATCCAGCCGCACCCATTGCCTGCGACGTTTTGAACGCTCGGACTATGGCTATGCGGGAGTATCATTATCCTGATAAAGAAGTCATGGCAGTCACCTTGCCAAAGGTGACTTGCGGGACGCTGATCAAAATCGCCTGATTCTTACGCGCATCAGCCCGCCGGCTCGTTCCTTATCGAACGTATTCGATGATGCTATTGAGTTGTCAAAGAACATCGGCTTGTCAGCCTGTCAAAACATACTAGTGACAGTATGCTTTGACAGATTAGCGAACCTTCTTTTCTATCCACACACTCTCATGAAAAAGTCACTTGATTTCAAAGGATAAAATCTTCGTTATCAGCCGAGTTTCCAATCGGCCCTGTAAAGTCTCATCGACAACTAAACGCTTGTTTCCATAATCATCTTTCATCGGGCGGAGCGCCCGTTTGGCAATATACCCTTGATAATGCTTAACCACATGGCTGATGGCTTCCGTATCCCCGTCGGTGGCCGCCGTAATCACATCGAAGGGGACCATTGGATGAGTATTTTTCATTTGGCATGCTCCTCCATAAATTGTTTAATCAAGGCGAGTCCGGTGGTTCGGTGGCGATAGACGGTTGAGCGATTCATGTTGAGTAATTGGGCAATTTCTGAGTCGGTCATCTCCATAAAATAGTGGAGCAGAATAATCTCACGTTTTTTGTCAGGCAGCTTCCGTAGCGCTTCGCCGAGCAAATCATTTTCGACAGTCACGGATAACCCGTTCAACGCAAAAATGTGTAAATCAGCGGGATGGCGGTCGATTGTTGAAAATTGATTGGCAATATAGTCACCAATGCTGGAAAAAGATGTCTCCTTTTGGATCAGGCGTTTGAGGTATTTCAAATAGTCTTTACGCTCATCTTCCATGGCACGCTTGCAGATATAGTCAAATTGATTCTCGATCGTTTGTCGAAAAGCAGACGGCTTCATCCATCTCACCCCCTTTCTATCGTGAGAGAGCGGGGAGTAGTAGCTCCTTCCCCCCTTTCGTACTAAGTCCCGACACGAAAAGGCCTTTAGTTGCATGGCTGATAAAAAAACTTCTGAATAACCTAAAAAACGCACAAACAGACGGTCGAATCTGTTTGTGCGCTTTGTTTACTGCTATATGTAATGTAAAAGGCTATTTTTATGGTCAATCTATCTATTGAAAAAACGGTGGTTTGTAAGCAACCCATTGGCTATTGCATAGGGGTTATTTTCTTAGATGTAGCTAAAATCAGTACCCGATACATTTTAAATCTGTCGGCGGTAGGGCTTCTGCATAGAATTCATTATTTTTAGGAACCATTTCTAATACTAACCGTTTTATTTTAGCCCTGTACCCATGTTTTTTGTTCGTGTTTATATACTGTTTAACGGCATATTCAGAAGAAGCTCCAATCTGTTAGCTTTTATAGAAATGACATATCTGAAATAATTCATGAACAAAGAGAAATGCTAATTTATAAAGAGGACGAAAAAAAAACAATTTTTCTACGGAATAGCATCACGTACTCATTATGATAATTGGATCAAAAATGTTACTGTTCATGTTGTGTATAAGAGATTTTCTTTGCTGTGTGAGAAGGCATTTATACTACAAGGTGTCCTGAACTAGAAACAGTGAGGATGATTCTGTTACTTTGAAAAATAAGGAGATGCTGCTTCATTTTCAATTTATACTCACTAAAATTAAAGGGAAATACGCAAAAATGAAAACCCTTTCTTAATTAGAAGTATAAAGGATTTATCATCAATTTGAAAGGAAAACGAATTTGGCGATAACTTTGGGAAACGTTAATAAATAATCAAATCTATTAGATTCAGCAAGCGGCTTACTGAGGTCGATAATGGTTGTGCAAAAAGCAAAGCCATTAAATTTATTACAATGGTTGAAAACAGAGATCAATAAAGTGTCAGGCCTAAATCAGTCATTAATTGTATTGCTTCATTGATGACTTCTTTGCGCATATTTTGTTCGTTCGTTTCATTTATCGCTGTCTGAAGAATGTTCAGTAAACCCAATTTGGTTTGCGTCAAATCAATATTATGCATCAAGTCTTTTGCATTATGCCATTCATTGCCAAATTTAAAGGAATGAGGGTTCATCATTTTTCCTCCTCAAGATGTTTTTTGATGGCATCATAGCTGTCATCGGCCAGCGAGGTAGCTAAGATTTTTACCATCCGCAGCTGCATGGTCAGCGTATTAATTCACATTGGTCTGTTTTTTAAATTATTCTATAGATTATCTATAAAACCATTATAATATTCTATATAGTATTTTGTCAATATATAATTAATCTATCGCCTATTCATTTTCACAGTTATTGGATATAATAAAAAAATGGGGTGATACTTTGGACTACGGGAAAAGACTGAGAGACATCAGAAAAGCAAAGGGGCTATCAGCTAAGCAAATTGCCGATGAGATGGGCATTAAGCCACCCTATATTTCCGATCTTGAGCTCGGGAAAAAAGGAATGACGATCAATACACTCGAAAGAATATGCGGAGTATTAGATGTTTCCCTTGTTGATTTCTTTCAGACGGACAAAAAGCCGACTGATTTTGATATTTTAGAAGCCATGGATGGACTTTCAGAGAAAAAGAAGCAGCAACTTGTCCAATTCCTCAACGGTTTGACGGATAAAGAGTAATACCCGGCGCTACATAGTTTTGCGAACCGTTTGCCAGTTTCATTTATTCTTGGCTGTGCCAAAGCAAGCAAGTAATGTGAAACGAGGTATTATCATGGCACAAAAAACATGGGCATATATAAAAATAAATAATGAGTGGAAACACATTACAATTTATGAAGCTCTTCATAGAAGAAAAGAAACGCGAAGTAAAATCTTTGATCGTTTTTTCGAAACAAAACATGAAAAAGAGTATCTAGAACTGACGCCCGTGAGAACTTCATCTGACGGTAAAGTGGATCATTTTAGATACAAAAATAAAGAGCATCCAAAAATTGATCAAAATAGGAATAATATGACCTATACCCATGCAGCTTACGAAATGGCTTTAGTCAGTGGCAAATGTAGAAAACTATTGTTATTCGAGAAATTTCCAAATATGCCAACAAAAAAAGTAACCGTTTACGTTCAATCAGCAGAGCCAGAGGTTTATTATGTAGCGCCTACTTCAGGTGAATCCTATCGGATCGATGTCTTATTAAATTTGGATCATACTTTCCCCTACTCTTATTTTTATAAATGGAATGGTAAACTGGCAATTGAAATTTGGGTAAATCATAAGATTACAGACGACAAAAGAAATAACTTTAATGATAGTAACCTACCGATATTTCAGGCTAGAATCAAAGAAAACATGATGTTAAATGAAAACAAAATAGCTACAGCTTTTCAAACAAGCGAAATTTATGGAATTCAATTATTTACACAAGAAATCGAAAACTTAGTGCATAGAATTAATAAGGAAAACGGTTTTATTTTGGGAGCATTTTTTGATCAAGAAGTACGACCTAACTTTGAAAATGAAGGAAGGTATAACATAATGTCCGATTATGAAAATGAATTATTTAATTATAAAAAACGCCTTCAAAAGCAAAGAGAACAAATTGACTCTATTAATCAGGTTATTCAAAAACGGATCAATGGCTATAATAATCAAACCAATAAATTACATGAAGTTACTAATGAAATTGCTAATAACCAAAATCAACTTCAAAATATAAAGGCTGAGATAAATCATAAACTGGCCGTCTTAAATAGCCAGCAACTGAATCCAGATGATTACACTAAATTACAGTTAGAAATCAATAAAAAAAATAAAGAGCTTCTTAATTTAAACCATAAAATGGAGAAAATGAAAAATAGAAATCTTCTTGAAAGGATATTGAATAAAGATTTATAATAAATTGAGAGTTACTGTTTTTCAAGACTTCACGAGGATGAACAATTGAAGAAATTCAAGTCGATATGGCGTATATTTATTGTTGTCGGTTGATTTTTGTATCTAGTGTAACGATGATAAAATACTCACGATCCTAAACCGTAAACCACTTTGTATTTTCAGTGCAGGGTGGTTTAGAGGAAATGCATAACTGCATATATTCTATTTTATTGTGTTGCCTCTAATTCATGATATGTCCGAATCAAGACATCAATAGCACGCTCATCATAAAACTCAGTTTTTAAGCCGGACTTATTTTTAGGGTCAAGGTATCGGACTTGGCATAACGCCTTGTCTGCTTTGATTATCTTCATTGCTCGGTTGAACACATTCCCAAACTTTATACTTGCTTCTTTTTCTTTTACTTCTATACGCAAATCTGCATATCTTAATGGCGGGATGTCTGGTTCGATACGGACCACAGGCGCGTGTGGATCGTCTGTAACGCGGGCTCCTCTCCGTAATTCAACGGCACCCGTTGAATTACTCAATGCAGCAATTATATCCGCATTCTTAACATTTCTAACTTTATCTGTGACAAGGTTAAAACCGACGACAATGCTATCTTGTACACCATCATCATTCAACTTGTGGACAGATTGAATGACATCATTAATAAAATCATTGTGTGCATTACTGTAGTTTTGCTTCAAATAATCCACGGGATCAAATGGCAGTTTCAAGCCAATCGGAAGAATAATCAAGTTATCGTCTCGAGTAATATCTTTTTTGAAATACTTTTTTAAAAACGCATTATAATTCAATACAGCTTTGCTGATCAGCATGAATATTGCCGGGTCAAGTTTGCTTTTAATAAAATGAACATTTGAACAACGATACTCATTTAGAAGGACGAGATTATCAAATATCACCGTGAATACTTTATTTTTTTTGTAGTGTTTATATGATCTCTTACCAAGATTAATGCTTTTGAAAAAGAAATAGTATGTTTTTTATCCCTTTCATATATTCTCTTTATTCCTATGTATTTGTACACATACGCTTTAAGGGCAAGTTCCCATGCATTTATAATTAAAAGAACAGAAGTTGGATACCTGTAATCAATATGAGGTTTATTGTGGATCTCAATACCAGCAAACAGGGTAGCTTGAGATGAGTCAAGCAATAATTTTGTTACAGATTTCCCACGTGGCATATGTGCACCTCCTTAAACACGTCCGTTTTCTCTTCTTCTAATTGTTATGACAGGCTGGTTCGCAGCAGATAAACGTTAAGTGCACCTCACTAAATTGGGAATTACACACCTATTATGAGATTTTCTATGCATACTTACAATCTTACCACCATTACTGATATCTTCTTGGCATTATTTCACAATACTTTGTGGTTCCGGGATATCCTACTCACTAAGAACTATTTCAGTCATACCACTCAGCATCGGAAAGTAATAGAATGTTTCCTCGCTGCAAATTGCATTAAACATCTCAAGGTGAAAATCCCTGAGTATTGGTACATATTTTCTATTCATGCACATTGTTAATTGTCCAAATTTCACCGTCTTCAGGTTTCAAAATACTGACAATATTACCAGTGCCTACTTTACGCAGCATAATAATTGAATATGTCGAGTTAAAATACTCAATTTGTTCATCCATTCTGTCACAAGTGAGCATTATCTGGTATTCATCCATAAAAATTGAGAGCTGATATATTTTGTCAGCTATAAAACAGATCCATCCGTATGTTCTGGTCGTAATTACCAAATCCACTTCCGAAAATTGTTAGACCACCTTGATGTTTCGCGTCGTTCTTCACCTCAAACCTAATGACATAAGTATCATTATGCGTATTTAGATCGCTAAGTGTCACGGGTGAAAAATATTGACCATCAAGTAATGTTTCTGCTTCAGTAATCCTAATTGTCTTTAACAAACCATATTGATTGAAATTATCTTGCACCCAATCGGGAGTATATTTACCACGAACATCGCCAAAATCACCTGGTGCGATCCATGTTCCAATATCTATTCCATTGATTGAAAATGTAATATCAGACGGCCAGTTATTATTTGCATATGGGAATTCTGATCCAAGTTCAACGGATAACACCAACATTTCCAATTTTTGATCAGCTTTCAGCAAATTAGGTGCCTGGTATTCCAGAAATCCCTTCGCAAGCCAGACTATTCCTGCATTGATTCTTTGCGAGTCCATAAAATAGGCGGGTGTATCAATTTGTCCAATATAACCTGTCGAGCCTGCTAAACCACAAGATGGTGCGGCACTGAACGCAGTATACTGTCCAACCGGTAATTCAATTTCATATCTTGAGAATTCTTTAAACAAGCGACGTGGCAAATGAATATTTATATTCTCTACTTTCAGAAAGGAAACTTTGTTATGTCCTTCTCTGCGGGAACCAATTATACCCGCATCTTCAAGCTTTTTTAAATGCATTAAAACGATCGGTCCACTTAAATTCAATTTTTGTTTCAGTTGTGTCACACTCATATCTTTCGTTGATAATTCCTGAATAATTTTTACACGTACAGAACTGGCTAGTGCTTTAAACACGGATAGTGAATCATTGGTTATCTCCAATTCCATTGACTTCTAATTTCCTTTCTATATTATATTTGAATAATGTTTTTAGTAATTTAAATTTTTTAATTAACTAATTGTTTCTTTAAAAATAACATATATACTATTTTAATGCAATATATTTTTTATAAAATAGTAAAAATAATATTGAAAACGATTACAGTTGTTGATAAACTATATGTGTGCACAAAATGTTTTCATGAAAGGGCGATAATATGACGCAAAGTAATATCATTCAGAATCCTATTTTACCAGGTTTTACTCCCGATCCGGTCATTCTCCGGGTTGGAAAGGTTTATTATTTAGCTACCTCTACGTTTCACTGGTTTCCTGGTATCCAGATTTTTGAGTCCAGTGACCTGGCTCATTGGACGCTGCGAACATCGGTAATACATGACGCAAATTTTTTAAAGCTTAAAGGAACAGCTACGCCGTGCGGTGTCTGGGCACCCGATTTGACCTTTGATGAAAGGACGCAGAAGTTTTGGATTGTTATGTGCCAAATGCATAACATGAACGGCAATTTATTTGATCAGGATAACTACGCAATGTTCGCCGATACGATTGATGGCCCTTGGTCAAAACCGATCTATTTGAATTCAATCGGTTTCGACGCCTCTCTTTTTCACGATGATGATGGCAAACATTATTTGGTCACACTCGAATGGGACACACGTAAAGGTTATCAACATCCTGGAGCCATTGTCCTTGAGGAGTTTGATCCAGAACAGAAAAGCCTAGTAGGCAAGACTACCCGTATCAGCCGGGGCGGGACGGACCGCGGATGTCTGGAGGCTCCTCATCTTTATAAACGCAATGGTTGGTACTATCTAATGACTGCAGAAGGTGGAACTGGATATGGTCACGGTGTTGTCATTCAGCGTTCAAGAAATATTCAGGGTCCTTATGAATCCGATCCAATGAATCCGGTCATTACCTCCACACCATATAAGTATTTTCGTCGAAACGATCCTGACTCATTGCGAATTGATCTATACAATGCAAAGGCACCGATGCAAAAATGCGGTCATGGTTCACTTGTCCATACGCACACCGATGAATGGTATATCGTACATCTTTCTGCGAGGCCGCTCCCGGGTACCACCAATTGTACATTAGGGCGAGAGACATCCATTCAAAAAATGATATGGACGGACGATGGCTGGCTCCATATGAAGTCAGGAGGAACTTTGGCCCAGGCGACCACAGAGGGGATGACTAATGTTGAGATCAAAAGTGAATCACAGCTTCAAGTCATTAATGAAAGCTTTGATACTTCAATAGATCAGCGTTTAATCAGTCCCTATGGTCCTCATGACGAGTCTTGGGTTACATTGGATGCGCGTCCGGGATGGGTGCGAATTTACGGACGTCAATCGTTTTTCTCTCGTTTTGATGTATCGCTGCTCGCGACGCGTATCGATTCTTTTCAGACAACCGTTGAAACGTCACTCGAGTTTCATCCCATTCACTATTCGCAATCTGCCGGACTGGTATTGTACTACGATGACTGTAACTGGCTGTTTGCGCGCCTTTATTATTCTGAGACGCTGGGAACCACCGGGCTGGCAATAATGAAAGGAGAAAAAAGTCAAAAGGATGAGTATTTGTTAGATCGAATAGCCGTCCCTGAGGGAAAGGCTGAAATTAAGGCCATCATCGATTACGGAGAAGTCCAGTTTTCTTGGCGCAGACCGGGTGAACAGGATTGGCAACACATTGGTCCCAAAATAGACATTCAATACATGTCAGATGAACAGGCTGGGGGTTTCACCGGTTTGATGGCCGGATTTGGCGCATGGGATGCCTATCGAAGACAATCTTATGCTGACTTTGATTCCTTTAAGATCACGCCAAAACAGATCTGCGATCAATTTGATGAATTAATCTAATGACCTATGCAGGGGAAAAGAAAGGAAGAAAAACTATGACATCATCAGAAAACAATGGTTCAGTTATGAAACATCATGGTATCACAGATGAGGAACAACCCAAACGTCCTGTACGTCTCGGCCTTGCTCTTGTGATTGGGCCGGCATGCTGGCTTGGGCCTTACATTGGGGTCGCGGCGACATTACTTCCGGCTAAAATTGGCCAGCTCGCTCCAGATAATAAGATTGCACTCGTGGCTTTGTTTTCGGCAATAGCAATGATTGTTGCGACAATTGCCAACATCATTGCCGGGGCACTCTCCGATATGACGCGAACCAAACATGGAAAACGCACGCCTTGGATTGTTGTTAATTCCATTTTATCTGCTGTGTTACTCGTGTTTTTATCAATGGCTCCGAATATTGGTACATTGATCTTTGTATGGGCCATGTATCAGGCGGTGCTGAATGCCGTTGTCGCACCAATGATTGCTCAGCTCTCTGATCGGGTCGCGCCAAAATGGCGCGGCACCATTTCTTCTTTCTATGGTGTGGGCATGGCCTTTGGGAACTACGGGTCGGGCATTATTGCTTCTCAATTTCTTGAAAATGTAAGCGCTGGCATTCAAACACTCGCCGCTTTCGCACTTATTGGCGGATTGATTTCTGCCTTCCTGGCCAGTGAACCGTCTAATCTGGATGAACAAAGAGTAAAGTTCAATGCCGTTACTCTTAAACAGAATTTTATGTTCCCGACAAAAAACTGCCGTGATTACTATCTTGCTTTGTTTGGTAAAATTCTTATGGTTACCGGTCAATTTGTTATCGTTGGTTACCAGCTTTATATTTTTACTGATTACATGAAACTTAATAATGGCCAGACGGCCTCGTCAGTTTCTCTTATGTCGTTGATACTGATGATCACCGGTATCGTATTTTGCGCACTGGCCGGCCCGATCTCCGACCGTATCCATCGGCTGAGAGCACCTGTTGCTATAACGACAATTATGCTCGGTATTGGCGCATTTTTCCCGTTTATTGATGCCAGACCATGGACGATGATGGCTTATGCCGTAATTGCAGGAATTGGAATGGGTGCCTATAATGCCGTTGATCAGGCACTTAACGTAGCCGTTCTGCCTAATTCCAAAAATGCCGCTAAAGATCTTGGCATCATCAACATGGCCAATACTCTGGGACAAGTATTTGGCCCACTTATTGCAGCAAGCGTAATTTCCGTGTGGGGCTATCGTGCCATATTCCCTGTTGAGACCGTTATCTGTGTTGTCGGTGGCATTTTGATCATGATGATTAAAAAAGTACGCTAAACCCGACTACTTATATGCTGAAGATAGAGTGAAGGGAGCACGCTGCAAGTATCAAAGCCGCAGAGACTCCGAGGTGATAAACAACTCCTGTAGCTGTTGCATAGAACAAAGCTCTTTAATGGACTGTTATTATGAGTAAACCATAGTAACAGTTTTTTCTGCTAATTAAATAAAATATACACAGATTTTGTTGGGCTAGATGCCCATATTCTATTGGAGTTTGTCTTTTTAAGAAACATCTTTTTAAGACCAGAATACTTACAAAGAGGATAGAGTTTACTATCAGTATAAGTATAAAAGATATTAATCCATTTAGCAAGGGAGTGCCTGGAACCCTGAACGACATGAAAATTTTAAGCAATGTCGAAATTAACAAAGCGACGATTAATGTATTCTCATGGGCCTGCCCAATTGCAGCCCGTCGATAATGTACGGAATTGATTTGTCCGATATACCAAGTGCCATCCAAAGGCGTCTAGGTCAGATCTGTGGAGGTCTTATGGCATTGAGAGTAACGGTATATTTGGCTTTCACCCTTTGAAAAACATAAGTACCGACACACGACCCGCTTTGAACCGCAATGTGGGCAAAAAAATCCTTCTTCGTTTTTTTCTCACGGATGTCCTTGATCAGTGTCAAGGCTTCATGAATGGATATCATTGAGAAGCATTTCGAACATGTGTTCTATATTAGCGAAAAACAACATTAACATAGCCCTTGTTTTAGTAATGATAAATGTCATAGCTTTTCATACAAAACTGAATATAAAAAGAGAAAGAAATAAAGATTGCTTCTTTATGAACAAGCGCATATATTCCAAACTAATTTTTTTTTTTTGCAAATTTCATATTTCCAAATTACGCGCAGATTGCAAGCTTCCATTCCAAAAGTTCCTGCTTCAAAAAAACCATGCAGAATCCACCACACGAACTTTTTCCAGCGAACCAATATACACCTCCTTTATCCAATATTTTGTACGACAGAAAACACATTAATCCTCTCTTTTTCCCTGCTTGTCATCATCACGTTCTTTAATAAATTTCAAAAAGCGAATGAGATCTTTTCTTGCTTCCCCTGGGGTTCCAGGATAATCATGGTAAGCTGCCATAAATTTAGGATCTTTCATGAGTTCTTCTAGCTCTTTATCGGCAGTATTTTGATTTCTTACGTTTGTTCGGCCAAGTAAAAAATCCGTTGATACGTCAAAAAGGTCAGCGATCTTGGTTAGCATCTCACTATCAGGCGTTCTAATGCCATATTCCCAATTTGCATAAGTAGACATTGTCTTAATGCCAAGCTTCTCGGCCGTATAAGTTTTTGTCCATCCTCGTTCTTCTCTTAATTGGGTCAATCGTTTACCGATTATATTTTCCATAAGAAACAACCTTTCACTATTTGAGTAAATTCTACTACTTGCACTACAAAAAAAGCCGTAAATTACACAATTAGAATAACTAATGATTGACTTACTCAATAAGAGTAGTATTATATGAATATAAATGTTACTCAATAAGTGTAGCTATGAAGACGAAGAATGCTACTCGAATAAATTACGAATGCTGCAATGGACGAATTGCATTCTATGATTAACAGTTTACTCATTTTTTCACTATCCATTCGATAATTAATAGAAATAGACGGTACTTATGTACATTTTTAAACTTTATTTGAAAAAGTGGGTAATTATCTATCCTTAATCAATTGGCTCGTTTCCTTAGACAACGAATAGGGCATATGGAGGGGAAAATCAATGAACTATCGGCAAATTATTTCGATAATTATTAGCAACATCAACCAAACGGAACGAAACCTCAATGGTCTGCACAAATATGGCGATGAGGAGGTCATCGAAATACTCACCATACAATTGTGGAAAGTAAAATTTTTGGTAGCCGCGTTGACCGATGACAGCTATGATGCCATCAAAAAACATCTTGAGGAGGAAAAATGATAAATCCTTATTTTTTTAAATTTGACAGCGAATGGCATGACACAAAAGACTTAATGCGTTATATCGACATGGCCCAAGTAAAGCTAGGTTTGCTGACTATTATTCAAACAGCGATAAACGAGACGAACGAACAAAATATACGCGAAGGAGTTATAAATGAGACGACGCAATTAATGAAGGATTTGGGTATAACACTTTATTGAGTATCTATTTTCTATCAAAGGTATTATATAACTTGATACCTTAATCTTAATAATTGGTTTCTATTTAATTAATACTGGAAAGCAAATTATGAACAAATAAAATAATATTATTTGGGGCTTTATTACTCCATGACAACTACCAATACCATATTAAAATTTATTGATTGTGTTCTCTCGTTGTTCCATTCTGGTTTCATAAATCTGCTGTTCAGTCGATTGTTGTCCTAACTTTGGGGCTGATAGTTCGCTCCGACTTCTTTGCCTTCACTTCAAAATTTTATCAGACGGCATATTACTTATCTAAGAACATTTAACCGTTTTGTAAATAAAGTAAATCTATTATTAATTAATTTACAATTATATTGAATATTATCATGTTCAACAATTTTCGACACAATGTGCAAATTAAAAGTTGTAACATGCATGTTAGGAAAGGGGTGAAACTTTAGTAAATAGATAAATTATTTGTATCGATCGTTGCCTGTTCCCGGAAATATATCATTAGGAAAGAGGTATACAGTATATGAATTTACATCAATGTTTAAGAAAAGCGGCTTTTTTTATGATTGTTGCAATCCTCTCTATTGGATTCGTATTCCCATTTTCATCTCAAGCAGCTGAGAATCAAACGTATAAGGTTCCTTCTCGTTTTAAAGGAATACAAAATATACCAGCAAAAGCTCTGGATACAAGTTTAATAGAGTTTCAAAATAAAAAATCCTACTTAACAGATGAAGACATAAATCGTACTAATTCAAACGATTTGCAAATTATTGGTCAAGAGATCATTCAAAAAAAACAAAGCGGGAAGTATACTGATGATGAGTTAAATCAACTTGCAGCTGATAAGATTAAAAAAAGTACGCAAACATCAACAAATTTAAATAGTTACTCTACCACCGATTCAGACTATCCGCCGATACCTGTACCCGGTTTTGGCAAGTTAACTGGTAATGAACTTAAACTCGCCACAAGCAATCCGGCTGAGTTTGCAATATACGCGGCAGATGCTGTCGAAGCATATAACAAAGCTAAACAATTATATAGTGAAGCTCAGCTTAGCAAAGGGAACGGAGATGCATTTAGACACGCTTTTTGGAATGCGATTCTAGTTAAAGATTTTGGGGGTAACAACCGTGATCATGGTGACCAAAGAGCAGAAACTTGGACAGATGCTCATGAACAGTACTCTACCGGAGTAGATCATGAAATGGATCTTTATAACAATTATGTTGGAAGAGAGTATGCATACTTTCATTTCAGCTTTAATCATACTCAATTGAATACTTCTATACAGGGACAAGTGGCTCAAGGCGCTACAGCAAGAATCGTTAACGGAAATTTAGTAGCGACCAATGGTGATACTGGGAAAAACTAAAAGTCAAATTGACCAAATAAAATATTGTTAAGGTGACCACTTGGTGGTCACTATTATTTAACTTTCATGATTATTAGAAACTTATTCATTTGTATTAATTCTATTTTAAAATATTTCAACATGTTGTTTACTTTATTCGATTACTATAACTTTTATAATATACTATTTTTTAGGATATTTCGTTTTCTCTTTCAATCAGGTTAATAAAGTTGGTATTACCCTCAATGAATAAAGAAAAGAGGTCTTATAATTGAAGAAATGGATCATTGTGTGTGTCCTATTTTTACAGTCAATTTTACTTATTGCGTGCAGTGACACCCAACATAATACTCAATTAGAAAAAAACGTTTCCTCCCTTGCTGAACATAGAAACAACATTGATATTAAGTCCTATACACATTTTAAATGGGATCGGGCCTATCTATTTAAACCCTACACATCTCAGGAAAATATAAACAAAGAGCTAGGATTCAAGTTTAAAGATCCGAGTGATATTGATTTTCGAGATGATATCTATCTACTCGTTTTTGTAAAAGATAAAAAGGTCATTCAATATGCAGAGTTACCATGCTTCAAATCAAAACATTCGATTGACTATTCAATCAGTTATGCATATGGGAAAATGTATCTCACACCTGACCGTGCAAAAATTTACATAACTAGAGAATAGATAATAGCTAAAATTTGAATCGTCAAAACGGCTTTTTAAACCTTACAAAATTTGGTTTGGACATCCATGGGAATCTATGAAATCTTTTCTGAAAACGTCGGAAAATGTTCTGACTGTCTGTTTTTTCCCCCTTTCATGATGAGGCACGGACGGTTATCAGTGGGAGCCAAACGATGAAGTACTTCCACTTATGGAGATTTAATCGGGTCAGTATTTCAATATACTTGATTGTATGATTTATTTAACAATCATCCAATTTCTGTTTTTTTCTAAAGTCAAATCAAACTGAGACACCTGCGCCGCTTTTGTCTGTTGGTCAAGATACTTCACCGAGACGGACACCTGTACTCGCCTGTCTTTTTTTCGATAGATTGGATTAATTAGCTCTGAAAGGACGTAATCTTTGTCAATAGGTTTCAGCGCGTTTTCCTTCACGTAATAGGCTAATTCGCTTGCATTTGCTGTGGGGTAGAGCTTAAAAAAGGTTTTTAAAAAGGCATTCATTTCCTCAAGTGTCGCTTCATCCATGTTACTGTCAGTGTCTGCCACTTTAGGCTCGTAAGCTGACTTTGCAGGGAGTCCGCAAATGGTGGAATTCTTAATGATGACCAGATTCCCGGCTTGATCGACATGGACGGTCACTTCATAGGAAACCTTCACCATCTTTCGTTTTCTACTTTTCGTGATCCATTGATCAACGGAAAAAACAACGGTATAATTGTGATCATCCATTCGTCTTACCTTCCAAATGTCCACGTCACGAACTACGGAAGAGGTATCCGTACAACCTGTACAGTCCATCCTGCACTACATAAGCATTTTATATCCTTTTTCATCTAGCTGAAACAGAAAACAGCCAGAAAAAAGGAGTAAACCAAAAATGACCGAATTAAGTGCCTCAGACATAATGATTCATGAAAATAAGCGTAAACTTAAGTTCTTGAAAAAATACGAAGCCGATCATTACAACGACCTGTCGGCTGGTCCTATCTATTGGGTGGTCATTCACGAAATTGAAACTCTTAAAAGACAAAATAGAGAGGTTGTCGAATAATAGTTTTCTTCATTCCGCCACCTAGGCGGATTTTTTGTATATATATTAAGGAAAAAATAAAATGAATATTTTACCAAAATAACAAATGAGCATAGTTATTCACCATGTGCTTGCTCGACACGCGAATCAATGCTAAAAGTTGCTAAAAATACTTTGTAGAGCTATTTTTTAAATTTGTGTAACTATCAACTGTCGAACTCGATTCTCACGAATATATACTATCGTCATCTTTACGCAGTGCAGAACATACTAAAAGAAAAATGATCGTCCATATTTTGACAACCAAGAATAAAAGAAGCCAACATGCAACAGCAAAAAATGGCGAAGCCTGGCAACGGTTATTTTTTATCGGATAATCCATTTAGGAATGCCACAAGTTGTTTTATCTTTTCCTCTGATAGCCCACCGACTGCCTGTAAAATATCAAGATCAATCGGTTTTTTGCCCGTCTGAAAGAAGTCAGCTAAATTCCACTTTTAGAAACAAAAGTCAACTTTTATGTTAATTATACAAAGTCATTTAAAACGACTTAGAGATATATGTCAAGTGCGGAATTGGTTATCAAGCTTTTCATAAATTTCATTTCTTTCTTCTTCAGTTTGATAAACAATACAAAAACTTACGAAACCTCCAACTTCTGGAAGAATAGGAAATGGGATTATAACTCCCTTTCTTATATTTGGATCATAAAGGTATCCAAGTTTTTCAAGATTGGTTAAAAATGTATCGAAGTTTAAAGATCTCCAATTTAAAGGTGCATGATACTGTGCAATAGCCCGTTTCGGATCTTGTGTATATTTAACTACTCTTTTGCCAATACTATTATAAATATGAAGAGAACCCCCAATTCTAGCATTCATTTCAGTAAATGTAATATTGCCATTTTTATCAATTAGTGCATCAGCTGAAAGATAACCGCGGTAACCAATTGATTGATACAATTTGGCTAACTGGGAGCCATAATCTATTAGTTTCTCTCGATCAATTTTTGGAATCCCGTCTAATGGCACAATTTCTTCTACTAGCCTGTGATTTTGATAGCCAAGTCTTCCTGTTTGTGTGTGGCATATTCCTGAATCTGTGGCATAAAATTCAGCGTAAATAGTTTGACAACCAGTTTGAAATTTTTCGATAACAACAGGATGTCTTTCGTTAAAAGATGCCCAATTCCAACGCTGTGTAAGATATTTATTAATAGCATTATTCTCCGGTTTTAAATAATAGACATATTTAGCACCAATATCATCTAGTTTACTAGCGGAGTTTTTTATAATAAGCTCATTACCTACACCCGCGCCATTATGAACCTGCTTAATGATTACAGCATCCGTAACTTTTAATAATCTCCTTAAAGCGTATTTTGCCTCTACAATGTCGTGGCAAACTTCTCCTAACGCAATAGGAATATTTGCTGATGCGGAAAGTGCCCGGAAATAAGCCTTATTATTTACTAACTCAACACCGTATTGCGAAAAGAATTGTGCCCCCTTAAAAGCATTAAGCAAGCCAATTTCCTTGGCAAAATGGGATATCGCTGGAGATGGCCACATTGGAATTATTTCAGTTACTTCATTAATACATCCCAATACTTCGCTGATAAAATTTTTATCTGTTAAACTATATTGATCAAAATGTTTTCCAGAAAATCTTTCTTGAGGTGGGATTAAAAACTTAAGAGTTCTTAAATCTGTCCCAGTTAAAGATGTTGCATATTTTAGAAAAGTGATGTCTGGTTTATCTGATAATATGATTACGTCATCATCTTTTGCAAACCAAATGACTCTTTGTGAAAATATGCGATCGTCGCTATTCATATTTTGAAGTGTATCCTCAGTCTGATTTCCAATTATTATTCTCATTTTGTGTAATCCTCTATTTCCCCTTCTCGTACAGTATCAAGAGTGAAGCAATGAAAGCCTCCACCAAATAATCGACGATGGCGATGTTTTACAGGAATTACATTAAACCCTTCTTTTTCTAGTTTTCTAATCAGATCTACGCCCGACTCATTCACTAAAATTGTATCCACATTAATTGATAAAACATTCAGATCAATATAGGGGCTAGTGAGAACTAAATCACCATCGTCATATTTTGGAAAGTTGTTTTCACTTGGTTCTGGAGCAACGATTATTTTCCATTTATCAAAAGGTTCTGGTAGTAATTTCTTTATATCTGAGTGTCGAGCTAGAAAAACACCTGGACGTAGCGCTAATAACATACTATCAATGTGATTATCACTCATCCGGTATATTCTATGAACTCGATACTCTTTACCTAAATGACGTTCGAGCCAATTGCAACCAAGAGCGTGATTTTTATTAGCAATATTCACCAAAATGTCACGTCCTAATCTTAAACATTGTGCGCCATCAAGCATAGCTTCAAACCCAACATCATATGGTGAGGAGGCTGGATCCTCAATAGGCTCTGTTGGCCCTCCTAACGTAGTCTCCATATCTCGTGCATATGATAAATCAAAAGATAAATCAGTTAAGATAGGTCTTGGCATAGTTGACCATTTTGCGCCCTCGTTAAAGTAATGTGCAAACACTTTTGTCAATAATCTTGTTTCAAGGTACCGAGACCGTACCTGAGGAGCCATTTCTATAATTTCATTACCCACAATTAATGTATTATCGCGAATATTAAGTGCTGGGACCGGAATACTTTCCCACCCGAGTCCCCGAATAGATTGTGCATTAGGTGGTAATTTTAGCGGTCTATGAACTTTAACACCTAGATCTTTTAATGTTTTTACCAATCCCTCAACATCCTCATTCAATTCCTCAACGTATCTTTGTTTGATTTTCCAATTGGAACTTTCTTTTTCCAAACCTTTTCGTCTATTCAAACGCGGATAAGCCCAGTCTGATCGAAAAAGATTATCGTGAAAAAAGGTATCAAAGGACAAATCCCTTTCATGGGAAATATAATTTTCGGCAGAACCAACAATAATTTCTTTAAGTGGTGACCAATCATTATAACTGTTGAGTATCATCAAAATAACTTCCTTTCTAATAAACTTTTATATTCCTTATATGGAAATAATAAGTATATAAATTTTCTCCGGATTCTACTTTGAACCCGGAGAAAAATACAATTAGTGATCATAAATCATAGCAGTCACCTCCTTAAAGAACTTATATATCATGTTATCTTCATTTATAGGATACTGGAAGATCGTCAATGCAGCGTACTGTTGCTGTTTCGCGCCGTCTTGGTTTGTCTACCAAATTTAAAATTTTCGGTGTTTCTTGAAGGCTCTTTATTAATTCTTGAATTGCTAGTTCGCCAAAAAGTTTTCCCAAACAAGCGTGCACTCCCCATCCAAATGCTAGATGAGGATTCTTAGAACGATGTAAAACAATACTTTCTGGTTGTGGAAACATACGTGGGTCATGGTTTGCAGAAGCTAGCAAAGTTATTACACTATCTCCTTTACTAATGACTTCTCCTCCTAGTGTCATTGTTTCTACTGCAAAACGACTGGTCGCTTGCGCAGGGCCGTCAAATCTGATTAATTCATTTATTCCTGAATTAAATAAGCTATTATCCTTTAGTAGTGTTAGAACATCAGGGTTTTTTAATAGGGTAAATACAATATTTCCAAATGCTGCATATAATGTACCAAAACTAGCGTTGAACATCGTCGCCGTTGTATTACGAATATAGTACTCTGGTATTTTTACGTCTTTCTTGTTTTTTCTAATAAATGGTAATATTCCTGAATCCTGTTCATTAGTAAACCATACATCGACAAATTCGTTAAGCCGCATCCTTGCTTTATTTCCAGGATCTGCATATTCCGGTTTTAATCCGGAATCCATTTGATGGGCAATAGCATCAGAAATATCCATATATATTTTTAGATTGGGTTCCTTGACTCCTAATAAAATGGATGTTGTCCGCAAGGAAAGTGGAGCGGAGACCTCTGTCATAAAATTAAATCTATTTTTTGCAGCTTGTTTATTCAGAATTTCACTTATTAATACGTGAATATGATTTTTAATTTTCTCAATATCTTGTGAATTGAAGGCTTTTATCATTAAATTACGCAGTGATTTATTATTGGGAGGATCTAGGGATTGGAGATTATGTTTGACATCAGGTATGTCTTTTCCTATCCTTCTACGATCGCGAGCAAATAGCTGATAATTACGTAATACCTCTTTACAATCATCATAACGAGATAAAACCCATGATTTCATTCTCTTATGCCAAAAAATAGGTGCGTGTTCTCTTAGGCGCTCATAAATAGGATAAGGGTTAATTAATGTTTCTGGATCTAGAGGGTCATAATTTTGAGCAAATTCGGTGTCCATATAAAAGCCTCCTCACTTTAAAACAAATTCAATAAGAATTGTTGAACTCATCTTATTGATTCATTTTTTCCCTACTACATGCTACATGAATTTCGGGTGTGACATTAATCACTTATATGATGTTATATGTTCATTATAAATAAAATGCCAAGTTATTCAACAGATTAGATATAATATTCGGACAATAACTTTCGACATTTTTTGAGCTTTTCTTCTCACTTGTTTCTAGCAGCTTATTTTATGGACACAATTTGCAATTTCAAAACCAATATTGATGCCAACACAAAAAGATCCTGAAAGAATGGCATAAGAAACTCTTTCAGAATCTTAATATATGAAAATACTATTTTTCTATAAAGGTAAGATCAACAAACAAAAGGGTATACATCGTTCCCTTTACAATATTATTATAAACGATGAATAAATATAAGTCTACTTTTTTCCAGAAATATAATGTAAGCTATATGCACTCAGCAGAGATTAACTTTTTTCTTAAGGAGGTAAAATAATACATGCGAACATGGGATTTGAATTTGAAAGTGCGTCTTATTGGAGAGACACTATTTAATCTTTTATTTTGGATGTATTATCCTTTTCTTACAATTTATTTTAGCAATAATTTTGGAAAAACAATCACGGGATTTCTAATGATAATACCCCCAATCGTTGGTATTATAGCCAATCTATTCGGTGGTTACTTATCTGATACACTTGGTCGACGGAAGACAATGCTTATTGGTACAGCAATTCAAGCTATCATGTTCACAATGTTCGCCTTAAACTTATCTGACTGGATAAACTTTACGGCATATTTACTTATTAATGTCGGGCGTACAATTTATTATCCGGCTAGTTCAGCTATGGTTGCCGACTTAACTCAGGAAAAGGATCGCCGTGAAGTTTTTGCAGTTTTTTTAACTGCCTTCAATGTTGGGGCTGTTCTCGGACCATTGTTCGGCTCCCTGTTTTTTTTCCACTATCGATCTGGGTTGCTGTGGACTTGTTCCATCGTTGTTTTCTTATATTTCTGCGCTATCTTTAAACTGATTCGGGAATCAGCACCCCGATTAGATAAATCCGAATCTGTAAAATCACTTGGTTTATTATTCAAATCACAATTTCGTAATTATCAGGTTATTTTTCTTGATAAGATCTTTGCAATGTTTATTATAGCAGGCATTATTGTAATAAGCGCTTTCCGACAAGAAAATTTATACTTACCTATATTTATTAGTGAGCATGTCCCGTATCAAGCCCTTTTTTCATGGAGGAGTTGGACATTTCGACTTAATGGCATTGGTATATTTGGATGGATGATGGGATTAAGCGGCCTAATTTTTGTACTATTTGTTATCCCTGTAACCAAATGGTTTAAAAATATTAGTGATCAAAAAATATTGATAGTTTCGACGGGCTTATTTGGTTTTAGTCTGTTTTTTATGGCCTTTACCACAAATGCATGGATTCTGTTTTTACTTATGGTTGTTATGTCATTCGGTGAGTTGATACAATCGCCGGTCTCGGATAGCTTCGTTAGCAAATATGCACCCAGTGACAAGAGAGGTCAGTATATGGGTGCTGCCACATTACAAAATTCCATTGCTAATTTTTTTGCACCTATGACAATAGTTATGTCGGGATATATGTCAGCAGTTGCCGTTTTAAGCATTGTATTAATCAGTACATTGGTAAGCTGTGCACTTTATAAATTACTCTTTCAAATAAAAAAAAATGGTACTACCTCACAAAAATAGCTTTATTTGAAAATAGGTTACGCAAAAATCTAACCGAAATACTTCTTATTTAATAATCAACCAGTTCCTATTTCTTATCAAAGTCAAATTAAATAGTGAAATTTGCGTTGCTTTGGTTTGGTGATCGAGATACTTTAGGGTCAGTTCAGTCTTAGGAATGAGAAAGTGTTTTTATCAATAGGTTGGTCATTGCTCGAGCGCCATTGCTCGTCAGATGTACTTGATCGGGTGTGAAGTAATCCCAGTGATCTGCACTTAACGTATACCAATCGGCAAGTTTCACATTTGAATAGTGAAAAGCTATTTGAGCAAGCGATTGGTTAACAGAAAACTGCCAAGAACGAGGAACGCGTGTATTCACCAGTATGATTAAGTGGTTATGGCCAACTTTTCGAATAACTCTCTGGATATCTTGCATGGAAAATGGTCCATTTGTTCCCAGTTCGATGATAACAACATGACTTAATTTCCCTTCTCTTTTCAAATGTTGAACAATAGGCAATGCGTCCGTCATATGTCTCCCTATTTTGCCATCGATGGTCACATGTGGCATTGATGCACTAATATACGGTTTCAAATCGATCAATACAGAGTCTCCGATAGCCACCACTGGCTGGCTAATTTTCGAAGCACGGGGTGAAAAAGCGACTGATTGATTGTCACTTTTTGCTGGATGCCCTTTCTCTCTTTTGCCGGAAAGGGAAGGTGTATGTGCACCGGAAAGAGACCTCGAATGATAGATTGGTGGTTCACTCTGCACCGTACGTAGATTTGCCCAATGAGTAAAGGCTGAAAGAAAGGTCAGCATCAAAAGTAGAGAAAACGCAAATATTCCCACTATTATTCTCCGCTTTCTGATCCAAATGCTGCTACATTTTATTCGTTTCCACTCCCGTCCAATGGCACCATGACGAATAGGGTTTTCTATGTACTTGTATGAACTATTGGCAATAATCAAAATTAGAATCAGCGAAACCACGCGAAGCAAAATCTGAAGAAACATGGGTGCCAAATTATTCATCACTAACATAATAATTGGATAGTGCCATAAATAAATGGCATACGAACGTTCGCCGATCCAGCGAAGCGGACCCCAGCTGAAGAGCCTTCCCAGTTTTGTCGCAGGACTTGTAATCGTGCCGATGGATACTCCTGAAAAGATAGAAAAAAGTAATAACCCTCCTCGGTACAGAAAATCATCATAGTCTTGTACATGAGTCATCATGACGATCATAACGATGATTGACCCAATCCCCAATGTATCTAAAACCCACTTAGCCCTTTTGGGAAGATTCCCTGAAAGTCGCCAACTTGGCCAGATAAACGCTAATGATGCGCCAATTAGAATAGAAAAGGCTCGTGTATCGGTCCCATAGTAGACACGGCTTGGATCGCTTCCTGGATGGTACAGCAGTGCCATTAACAAAGCAGAAATACTCGCCCCAATTAGAGTCATTAACAGCATTCGTTGGCGTGAATTATTGCGGCGAAGGCAGAAAATGAGAACGATAGGCCAGATCAAGTAAAACTGTTCCTCTACAGCAAGCGACCAAAAATGGAGTAATAAGGAGGGGTGTGCATAACTTGCAAAATAAGATTGTTGATGGAAAACGTACCACCAATTGCACACATAAAATAACGCAGCTAGAGCATCACCTTTAAACGTCACAAATAGCCGAGGATTAAAAAAGCCCACCCATAAGAAAAGGATACTCACGGTTGTTATCAATGCCGGAAGCAATCTTCTTATCCGGTGCAGCCAAAAGGTCTTTAAATCAATCTTTCCCTTGCTTGCCCATTCAAAATTGAGAAGATCGGTAATCAAATATCCGGACAGCACAAAAAATAAGCTGACCCCTAATAATCCTCCGCCAAACATTGGGATACCAAGATGATAGAACACTACTCCGATAATCGCTAAAGCCCTTAAGCCATCAAGTCCAGGCATATACTGTCTCTTAAGTCTACGTTCATAATAGGACTGTGACGTCAAAGTTTCAGCATGTCGAGGAGAATATCTACTATTTATATCTAACATGTTCATGAAACCTTCTGTCGAATAAAGTAATACGATATAATTATTCGTAGTTTTGGTTTATAATGTGACACAATATCCATTTTTTCGCTATTGAACGTTGATACATAATAGTTCGAGTATATGATTGATCTTTAAGTCTTGTTAGATTAACATGAAGTTTTGATTAGATTTCTTGTACGAAATTTAAATTTCAATAAGAGCGTTTGAATAAAAATTAGGTTTACCTCATTCGTTAATGAGTATTAATCTTACTAATGAGTTTTATAATTTTATTGTTATCTCCTAAATCTATACGCACTATTTTGGCATGCTCAATAATATTCTTATAAAACATTTCACCAGCCGGATAGCTACCATCCCACCGTAAGGGAACGTTGTATACTTTAATTGTTCCATTTCCATAATTACTATAAGTAACTGATCCATCCACTAAGCGAGACCCTGCTAACTGAGTGACAGCTTCTGGATAGCTAGCACTGGTGCTATCATCTGGGTTGAGTGGTTCGCCAGCTGGAATATGTCGAACATTTAATTCATCTGGTTCTTTATTTGTACCAAGTTCCAACCAGACTCGAGCATATTCAATTTCTTCAACAGAATACCCAGATAATACATGATCTCTATTGTTTCCTGATGTATTATTTAATGCACCATTTTTTTCCTCTTTAGAGTAAGCTGTACTGGACTTATCTGCTGTTGGTTTAGATACTTCCTCCTTGTTTACTGAACTACTCTTTGCTGTGTCGATAGTTGTTTTTTCAGACTGGGAAGTAGATGCATTTTCTGAAGAAGCAGGAGTTTTTGCTTCCTTGTTCTTTGTAGTCGTACTACATCCAAACAACAGTAAAACGAACAGGGCTAGAGAAATATTAAAGCAAAAAAACTTTGTTACTTTTTTCATTTGACCCTTTCCTTCCTTAAATTCATAATAAAGTATTGTAGTTATCATACAGGGAAAATATTCGATCAATAACCAAGATATTTAGGGAAACACAATTAAAGGTTACTATAGAACAGCTTTTGTATCAAATATATTTTGGATATGATATTAAAATAAGAATAAACACACTTTTGAACGCATAATCTAGCTGTGTTCATGTCGCACAAAAAGAGTTGTTCAAAAACGCATTGAACAACTCCTCCTGAATGTTAATCTTCAGATAATTAGAATACCTGAACGCATCTATTGTAGTACATCCTACGATCTTCTAATCCATTGTAACCACCATTAACTCTTTTTGTTACAGCTTCAACAGATGGGTTGGTATCACATAAAGCATTCATATTATTTGAATGCCACCAGAATCCCGCACTTGTCCATGGATATTTATCAGCAACATAATCACAACCTTGATTTATAATCTCGGGGTCACCAATTGAATTGGCAAATTTCGTATAGTTGCTTCGTCCTGTTAATTGAATATAACCTGCTCCTTTGAACTTTGGTCCGTCTCCAGGTTGAGTATTGCCTAGGTCTGTGCGTCCCTCATACGCCTCTCCTGATGCCAATTCTTTGGTCCATTTACCGGCTCCTGATTCATGGCTACATTGGCTAATAAAATGACAAAGTCTAGATTTAGTCGTAATGCTATATCTTTCTAAACAACTATTTAGGTCATCTAGGATTGCTTTTGAGAGATTTGAACTTGACCAGCCGATCTTATTTAACTGGCTTTCGGTTACACGAGTTACAGAAGAGCCACCGTCTCCATTACCTGAATCGGAACCATCGCCTCCGCTGCTTCCGTTATCATAGACTTTCAAAACCTGACCGATTTGGATCTTATTCGGATCACTTATGTTGTTCAACGCAGTAATTTCGGAGAGTGTCATTCCAAACTTCTGCGCGATACTGCTCAAGTTGTCGCCTGATTTCACCGTATACGTGGTAGTTTTGTGACTTGAGCCATCACTGCCCCCACTGCCCCCACTGCTTCCGTTATCATAAACCTTCAAAACCTGACCAATTTGGATCTTATTCGGATCACTTATGTTGTTCAACGCAGTAATTTCGGAGAGTGTCATTCCAAACTTCTGCGCAATACTGCTCAAGTTGTCGCCTGATTTCACCGTATACGTGGTAGTTTTGTGACTTGAGCCATCACTGCCCCCACTGCTTCCGTTATCATAAACCTTCAAAACCTGACCAATTTGGATCTTATTCGGATCACTTATGTTGTTCAGCGCAGTAATTTCGGAGAGTGTCATTCCAAACTTCTGCGCGATACTGCTCAAGTTGTCGCCTGATTTCACCGTATACGTGGTAGTTTTGTGACTTGAGCCATCACTGCCCCCACTGCTTTCGTTATCATAAACTTTCAAAACCTGACCAATTTGGATCTTATTCGGATCACTTATGTTGTTCAGCGCAGTAATTTCGGAGAGCGTCATTCCAAACTTCTGCGCGATACTGCTCAAGTTGTCGCCCGACTTAACAGTATACGTGGTAGTTTTGTGACTTGAGCCATCACTGCCCCCACTGCTTCCGTTATCATAAACTTTCAAAACCTGACCAATTTGGATCTTATTCGGATCACTTATGTTGTTCAGTGCAGTAATTTCGGAGAGCGTCATTCCAAACTTCTGCGCGATACTGCTCAAGTTGTCGCCCGACTTAACAGTATACGTGGTAGTTTTTTCAGCATTTGTTGTCGTAGTCATATTTTTTCTCCTTCTTAATGTCATTTAGTTAACAGAATATAAGCAATTTAAACTGATACAATAATAATTTTATTTAAGATTATGAAATTATTTTTTATACTCCTCCTTTCAGGGCCCATAAACAAGACTACGCCCTTTTAATTCGTTCACTCTGCCATACTTCTGTCAGACATATGTCACCTAGTTTGGTCGTCTTTGATTGGTTGTCTTACAAACCTTTTTTTTCGTTTATTTAACCGCCAATTCCTTATTTCTCTGCCGATCCCTTCAGGGACTGTTTAAGCAATTCTGACCATTAACAGAACGCTTTTGAGATCCAAGGTAAAAGCCCTGCCCTCCCTGCGGTCGCCCTTGATCCATCCATGTTTCAACAACAGTACCACCCTTATTAAGTTAAAATTAGACAATTTAACGTCATTAAAGCTATACCCTTCAGGATAATGGTTCATTAGCAATGAAAAAGGTTGTCTTAGATATGGACATTGATTCCTAAAAAATGAAGAGCAATAGCTAGTTTTGTTAAGCCTTGTTTCTTTTTCCGATAATAAGTACGTTCTGAAATAGACAATATATTCTGAATTTCAAAATCCATTAATTCAGATTTCGCTAAGTACTTATAGAAAATAATCTTTTGTTCATCGTTTTCCAAAGCAACAAGCGCTTCATAAATGTTTAGTAATTGTTTCACCTCTTCGGATCCAATCATATGGAAATTTTTTTTATTTATCATAATTTGATCTACCTCCAGATAAAAGGGTGATTGGATCATTTTTACAAAAATCAAACGACATTTTAATAGATAATTTTTCAAATTTGAAACAGCCTGAATAGCATTTCTTAAGTCATTTAGTTTTTTCATCCTATACACCTGATTTACGATTTAGATTTTTGAGGATGTTTTTTAGTAGATCGTTAGTTGGACCGCAGTAGGAGAAAGAGCTTATTTTTATCCTAATTGTCTTTTAAATCTTAAGCCTGTCAAAATCATGCCTAAATACTGCCATAAAAGGCCTATTTACTTTGTTTAGGAACATATTTCTCGATAACAGGGAACAAGCATCCAACTGTCATTGCACGTAATGAATTAAAAGACACATACTATAAGTATGAAAGGTCAAGATATGACTAAAGAATGTCATTCTTTCATTACGTTTATTAAAAGATAGGGGAACAAGCGTTTATTTTACATGAATCACTTGCAGGAAAAACATTGAAGATCCAGTACTGGCGATAATCTGCCCCAGCTGAGTATGTAAGTTGCGTTCCATTTAACTACACATTAAATCTTTGGAAATGGAAAAATAATGCTGTATCTCGCGCTCTCTGTACGAACGAAAAATGAGTATCCGAGCAATGATTTAATTAAAAATAATGCGGGCTTCCTATATTCATATATAAAGTCACAGTCTATGGGCATTGTAAAATTGGAAATTCGTTCCATTATCCCATCCAGTTACTAGCCCGCACTGACGAGTCACGATCTGCACAGTGTAAGGTTTGAAAGATTCCGTCGATAACACATTTCGTGATCAAGAAACTATAGCATAGTTATGCGGTTATACAATGGTGAAGAACGTTAACTTGTCCGTTTTTCTGCACCTCTCTTTTCCCGCAATATATTTATTGATTTGATTAATGCTACATGCTAACCGCTGCTTTAAAAACGTATCATGAACGATGAAAAAGAGACTTTCTTGATAGGTCGTTAGTTTGATGATGTTATACACCTAGAACTATCTATGATCTATTCAATTGCCTTTCAGTCTATGGATAATGAGCCTAACAAGTCCCCGGAAAGGAAGAAAAAAGTCATCAGGCAGGATTATTGTACTTTCTGATTTTTGGCACATTATTACTTATCCGTCTACTAGTCTTCGTTCGTATTTGAAAACCTCACTATTTCCTATCTACTCATGAAATACCTATGGCCGCTATACACTATGACATAAATTAGACAGTCTATTCTCAGACTGTTCGTTCACACTGTTTATGGCAATAGAGAGAATGCGCTCAAAAGAAGTGGGAGAAAGGAATAATTAAATGAATATTCAAGGTTTGAGCAGCTACGGCTTTTGGGGTTTATTAATATTAATTGTTGCTGGATATAATAGCAGGCCCTCTAGAGGCACTCAGACAGAGATCTCTTAAATCCGATATCATTCGAAGTGAACTACTTAAAAAAGTTGGTATTTTTGATGAACTGGTAAACATGGGCTTGCCAGTTCTTCAGACAATGATGATTATCATGACCATTTGCGATGAGATTTTATCAATTATAGAAAGTCTAAACACCTTGGGATGCCCTTTCCTAAAAAATCAGTATGTATGTTATGATGCCAACGTCTGTGATCATCAATAATTACAATGAGATAGGCTTTTTTGCGCCGTTCCAGATACTTAGGATTCGGTAAATAGAGCGTATGCTGTGTATCTGCTTGCCAGCAGTCGTTCGGCGCCCCATGTGCAAAAGCATGGAATTTCTTTCTTTCGTCACGGAAAAGGTCTCGCCGATCCAGCCTATTCCTGAAAATAACGGGATAATGTTCGCGGCTTTAACACGCCTGCGCGAACTATTCCTCTCTACTTCCAGAAGACGTATAATTTGTTCCGCACTTCGACTTAAGAGTTTTTGCGTAACTTGGGATCAAACCAGCAACGGACTTCGATTTTTTCTGTGGCACACCAAATCTAAAACGAAGTAGCCCGCTCCAATGATTGGAGTTTGACCCACTGCAGGGTCATCTTTTGAGTGGCCGTTTCCTCACAAGATAAACGCCGGAACTTCTTCTGCTAATAACGAGATTGTTTGAGTGAAATGTTCGAATTTAGACACCATTGGACACCGAATAATCCGCTGTTATCAAAATCAATTAGACATCTTTCCAGAGCTGATCACGTTCGCTCATTGTCATAGTCAATTCCCTATGTCTCTTTGATAGATTGATTATGGCAGAAAGAATGAACGACAAACAGGAGCGTTTTGTTTGACGTTTACCTATGAAATGACTAGCATCACTGACGCGCTGATTCAATTTGTGTTGAATGATTGGTTCTCCCGCTTTCCATAAGGGATGATCCCTTCCTACTTCATAAAGCTCATAAAATTACAGCTACTTAAATGTCAACAACTTTAAGCATATCCACATCTTTTTAAGTGCCTCCACCACGTCTTCCAGTCCGTAAAAATGAATGCTAATGAATTACACTGCCTGATGAACCTTGAGTCCCTTTGTTATCAACTCAACGATCAGCTGAGTTCTGTTCCGTTGAGATCCTTTCATAAGCTGATTAAAATCATCCATCTATTTTGCTGACACTCGACGGTTGCCTCAACCTGGCGAACTATAAAAAAGTCTTTACCCAATGAAGGATAAAGGCTTTAAATTTAGTTCGCGAACTATTTTGATCTTCTTCTATCTTTGGAATGACCTTTTAATTTTTAGTGTTTCTGTGTCAAACAACTAATACCTGACCAGCATATATTTTATTCGAGTTAGCGATATTATTCCAAGACTGGAGTTGCGAAATGGTGACGTCAAATTTGGCGGCAATACCGCTCAATGTATCCCCCGATTTAACCGTATAGGTCTGCGAACCACCACCACCAGCCCCTGAAGTGTAGATGGAAAGTACTTCTCCCACATAGATCTTATTGGCATCAGCAATTCCATTCCATGATTGAAGTTGTGAGACCGATACGCCAAACTTTGCAGCAATTCCGCTGAGTGTGTCGCCGGATTGAATAGTATATGAAACTTTGCTGCCTCCACCGCCTTTTGAGCTGTAAATCGCCAAAGTTTCTCCAACGTAAATTTTATTAGGGTCAGAAATATTGTTCCATTGTTGTAGATTACTTACGCTTACTCCAAACCGGTTTGCAATGGCACTTAAAGTATCTCCTGATTTTACGGTGTACACCATTGTACCCGTTCCCCCACCGTTTTTGTAAACAATAATTTTTTGACCAACATATATTTTGTTTGGATCAGAAATATTGTTCCACGATTGTAACTGTGAAACCGTGACATTAAACTTTTGTGCAATGGCGCTCAGTGTATCACCAGATTTAATGACATAGGTATCTGAGGTTTCAGAGTTGTCACTTTCGCCTGCTTTGACCTTTAATACTTGTCCAACATATATTTTATTTGGATCAGAGATATCGTTCCATGACTGTAACTGTGAAACCGTAACACCAAACTTTAGGGCAATTGCACTTAGTGTATCACCGGATTGAACGGTATAGGTATTGGTATCCGTGGGTTCGCTTGGTTTAGGTTCTGTTGGTGCTGAAGGTTTCCCACCTTTTGCCAATTGATCATACCAGTATTGCGCCTGATCTCCTCGCTGTGGTTGATCGGGGTTTCTAGGTCGCTCGTAATTTGCTAAGAATACCAAGCCTAAAGTTTCAGCGGAAGCCGTGCTCTTGATGAACTGTTTTGCAGTCATCGAGTAAGAATATGAAGGATAAAACTGAATACCATTTTCCATTTCATATGCAATACGTGCACATTGCGAACTGATTTTTTTATAGTCCAATCCTCTTGCGTTGCACCAGCTAATGAGTTTACTAGCAGGTGTCCATTGAACCAATCCATAACCAGGACCGACGCCGCCCTCCCAAATATCAACATGAAGCGCCGATTCAGATTGTATGTTACCGAGCATGCCGCACACCGCCTGTGGCGTCCAGCCTTTGTTAACAAAATAGGAATAGATATACTTTGCATTAGCAATTTGTTCACTAGTAAAGGCCATGTTTCCCGTCTTCCTTTCTAAGATTATTAATTATTTTTCAGTGGCTACATCGGTCAAATGTTTTTCGCTACCTTTCTTATTTCTTTTTGCTCTGTCGTCGTTTTTCTTTCATCAATACTTCCCTCCTTTCGACCTCATTAACAAGATTACATTCTTTTGACCTACCTACCCTGCCATATTTCTGCTAGAAAACTGTCATTTTTCTTTTTGCTGAATACCCGATTTTATTCTTTCCTTTTTTGTTTTATCAGTTGCAGACTGGGGAGTCGCCGTCTCGTTTAGCTTATCTTTCAAGTCATCCAATCGATTCATAATGCCTTTTGGAAAAGGAACGCCAAGAAAACTTAAATTTTCAATAATGGATAGACTTTCATTACAAATCGCCATGATCATCATCATTGTCTGGAAAACAGATGAGCCATTGTTCACCAATAAATCAAGTACATAAGACAAAATCAATGCTAGCAAAGTGCCCGATTTTTTGAGTAGTCCATCTCGAATGGCGTCTGATTTCAGCGATTTTTGCTTAATTGCCTTCAACAATCCAGCTGTCACATCTATAGCCATAAGCAGAACTAAAAAGCCATAAGCAGATAATCCTTGCACAATCATTTTAACTTCCTCCTTTTTAGATTTATCTCATAGTGTAATAGCCTTGGCCATTCTTGGCCTGCTAATTAATTGTCATAATCCTGTCAATAGATCACTCGACGTATCATTGGTTTTTATTAAATAAATTGAGCTTATTAATGGGGCTCCGATATCTTTATCCAATCGCAATTTTGACTCAATGTAATTTCTCGATTTTACCGAAGGGTACTTACTGAATGTGAGAGTACCAACTACTCGAGGCCTACCCGGGGAAATCAACTCTAAATCAAGAAGAATTTCATACAGCAATTTGTTACATTTACCATATCAATCATTATCGAGTGAAATTTTATATCGCGTTTTTGTAAGGGTGATCTGTATTACATTTTGACTTAAATCAGAAGATGACGTGATCTCTTTTAATTGGGAAAAAAATAACCCAGGCTGTAGATTATGTTTGAGATGATTGAGACATTAGGAGGGAGGATATAACTTTTTGGGATTTAGTATTTTTCCGCAATCATAGGCCTCGGCAAAATGAATAAGTGCCCTATTGAGATTACGGTAGAATGTACTCTCACTTATCGAGTAACTAAGGTAGAGGGCAATATCACTTTTTTTCTCCACACAAATATATTTGTCATAAATAAGTTTTCGCTCCATTTTACTAAGCTTGTTCAGAGATATTTGGATTTTAATCAATTCTTTTTCTACTTCGGAATAATGATCAAGCGAATTATTTTCCTTATATGGATGTGAAGGACCATATTCAAAAGTATAGTCACTTGTTAGAGAAAGAACCTGTTTCTCGTTAGCCATTCTCATTAACATCCGATAACGTCTTAAAATTTTTTTTGCTTTTTTTTTGCTTTTTTTCGATCCAGTTTTTGATTAAACAATTCAGTTACCCCCTTTAAAAAACATACTGAGAGAAAAACAAAGTAACTCTATCCTATTTTTGAAAATTTACAAACCAGAAAAATGAAATTAACAGAGACAAACACGACATGGTGGGTAATGAGAAAAATAGAAGCACAGCCTGGTTTAATGAGGAATGGTTTTTTTTACCTTCCCTATCAATATTAGATTATCTATAATTAGCTTCACATACCTATCAAAAATCTATTACTTTTCTGTCATTTATCTTTCATAATAAAGTAACTCTAATGGATATTACTTCCATTTATTTCAGCAATGGTAACGACGTTCTAATTATCTGCCCTTAATATGTAAAAGTAGGCTATTAGTCAACATTAAGTTTAAATTCTGTTTTCATTAACATTACGCTTTTGAATATTTCCTTTTCTTATTGGGGAATTGAAATAACTCATACGAAAACGAGGACTTGACATGTGCGCACAAAACTTTACACTTAGAAAATGAAGGGAAGTGAATCATCGAATCAAGCCGTATCCAATAATCTTCATCCTTCAGCAGCCCCAATGAATTCAGACATACGCCATCAATTTTAGATTTGAATTAACCTTACCAAGCTTCTTGAGTAGTCTTGATTTAAGCATAGAAAAAGAAATTTCATTGGGTCGGCACGACTCGATTCATACCATTTATAACCAAATTCATCGATCTTGCTACGTTAGTGCTTCTAGTTAAATATTCTATGTCCTAATAAATTTAAAAGGCTAGACCCTTTCGCAGTTCCGCCAAAAAAATCACGGTCATTGTTCCGCAACTTCATCTATTGAATAACATCGTAGAGTTAAAAGTGTCTAAATGGATTCAAATAAAGTAGTTCTTTTTGGGGGTAAGTTTAAATGAAAAAAATTCTGGTGATAGCGGCCGCAGCATTAATCATAATTGGGGGCTTGTTTGTTTTTCTAAAATATAATTCAAATAGTGTTTCAGATAGCAAACAAGCGGCGAGCAGTTCCTCCGTCGAAGCTTCTTCTGCTGGCAACGAAACTACTCACTCAAGCGATTCAGCAAAATCGTCAAGTACTGCACCTTCTTCAAACCGTGCAACAACGAAGGATTCAGATTCGACTTCAAGCAATACTTCAGGAACAGCAAATTCCAATACTTCATCATCAACTTCAAATGTAAGTCAGTCCAATCAATCGACATCAAACAATACATCAGAGGAGGCGGGGTCAACCGCGATAAGTCAAACAACAGGTGCAAATCAAGCTGCCAATAGACCAAAAGGGGCATGGGTTAAAAAGTTTGAAAAGGATCTATATAAAGGTTATCACGCAACACCCAGTCATTATAAATATGTCGGACATGGGCTTTGGGAGGTCTGGGTAAAAGAATACAATACGGGTGAGCAACCTTATGTAACGGTCAATCAGTATACCGGTAATTTTCATGGATAATGACTTGCAAATAGGCACTTTAAGTAATTTGATGATGTTTTGAGGCTTTCATTTCTTACTAAATGAATTTTTTCAACTAAGTGGGTAATGATAGAAATGTATAAACGGTCTAGTGGCAAGATTGTAGGTTTGATTATGGGTCACTATGAAATACAAGGTCTAAATTGATGTACTGCCCAATGGCAGTTTTTTTGTGGTTGGTACTGGAGGTTGCTTTTTGCGTTGATAATAATCAGTGAAGTGATTGGGATGATAACGAGCAGCAGAGGCAGTAGCCTTGATGAACCGATACAGAATCTTCTGAGCAGAGCATCACCCCTGTTTACTGGTGTTTTCAACAGCTATATAAGGAGCGGGAAGCCCATCCGGCTCCATGTTTGAATCCGTTTCAGCATGTCCGATATGTTTCAACGTGGATTTGAAGATCTGTTCGGCCACTTCGTTGAGAGAATGCTTGTTGATTCTCTGCGGATGGAGTCATTGGTGATCTTGAAGTTACTGAATAGCTGATGATCCAATCTTTATTGCTTCTGAGGTTTGTGAACTGTTAAGTCCGATCACTGTTTTTTGTTTTCAATGCTCATCCTTTCTTTCCATGACTGGAGCCCAATATACTAACATAGAAAGAGACTTGACCGAGTATTTTCTGAAGCGATATCACAATGGCTTAGTTACCGTTATAATTTTTGTATTGCAGTGTTCTAATGTTATGCTAAGTTTAATATAAATGCTGTAGTGTACAATTTACAATTACGCTTTTTCAAAGAAGGTTTTTTATATGGCTTCCGTTTATAAAGCAATTAAGAATTTTTTTTCATTCCAAGAAGATCTTGATCCTACTGATCCATATGCAAAAATGCCGCCAGTCTCTTTTTTTCTATTTACTGTTTTTGAAGCAGACTTAATTAATCCTTTTTCTTTAATAGGGAAAGGTGCCATTTTATTTGATTTTATTTTGCCTTTTGCTTTTCTTATCTTATCTTATCTTCATTTATGTTTAATTAATCGGAATAAATATAAGGTTCTTCTTGGTTTACATTGCTTATATAGATTGCAGGTAATGGCTATTCCTTTTAGCCTAGTTATTTTTATTTTTTTCAGTCATAAAAATGTTATTAATATGCTATATGAACTATTTTTTGTTTTAATAATGAGTATAATAGCTTTTCATGCCAAATTTGAATATAAAAAGAGAAAAAAATAGAGACTGCTCCTTTTATGAACAGCCTCATACATTTCGGACTTATTTTTTAATTCTTTTGCAAATTCCATGTGACCAGGCATAATTACACGCCAAATTGCAAGCCCCCATTCCCAAAGGTCCTGTTTCAAAGAAAACCATGCAAAACCCACCACACGAACCCTTTCCAGCAAGCCAGCATACTCCTCTTTTAATCCAATATTTTGTATTTTTGCTTATTAATGTTTGAAACTTGCCCTCACTTGCAGTATTTGCGTCTAGCTCTTTTTTTAATTCGCTTTGATAATTATCTACTTCTTCTTTTGTATAGCTTTCTGACTTTTTTAAGTCGCCATTACCATCATATATTTTTGAGGAAACATCTCCGTTCTTGTCTGAATAATTTTCTCCAAATGAGATCAGTTCGTTTGTTTTTTTATCCCAAGTGGCAAATACAATTACATCGCTGTCTATTAAGGGCATTTGAATGTACACGATACCATCAGGAAAATATGAGAGATCTGCCGGATAGCTTCCACCGATAGCATTTTGATTTGCTGCATTTGTAATAGATAGCGTGTCTTGAATAATGTTATTTTGTTTAAATGCTTGAGCGTATTTTTCCAGATCATTTTTATCAAATGGCGTGTACGATTCAATTTCACCTTCCAAATATTTCATTAGTTGATCATATTTTGATTCACTCATATCAAAATCTCCTTTGAATTTTGTTTTTGCGCATTCAACCACATCCGAGTTGTTTCTTAATTTGCTTCATTTGTCTTGCTGTACCGCAGGCTAGATTGCGAAAAATAGTTTCATTACTATGTTGGCAACAAAGTACACATTGGGAATATAGAGACAAGCATCGGCAAGCTTCTGCATAACACTGAAATAATAAGGTTCTGTCATCTTCATCTGTTATTATGGGATACATCATTGTTTCTCCTTCCTCAAATGTTCTCCTCCTTCCTGGGCCCACTTATAAGACTATGCGCTTTCAAGCTGGACGATCTACCAGATTCCCGCCAAAATTCTGTCATCATTCTTTCTTAGCCCTGATCTTGCCTCATCGATTTTTCCTTTCATGTATTTAACCGATTGGTGATCATCTCAGGAAACGGCACACTCAGGTGATTCAAATTTTCAATGATTGACAGACTTTCATCACAAAATAACCATGATAATCATAAGCGTTTGAAAAATAGCCGTTCCATGGGTCACTAATAAACCCAGGAAATAAGCTAAGATCAGCGCCAGAAAGTGCCAGATTTCTTGAGTAGCCCGTTTCAGATCGCCTCGAATTGTAAGGTTTTCTGCTTGATTTCTTTGAGTATGCCAACAATCACATCCACCGTCATCAGCAAGACTAACAAGCCCTAAGCACTGATTCCCTAGACCGCCAATTGACTCCCCCCTCTCGCCTAAAATAACCTGGCTAAGATACGCTCTATCAATCCCTTGCAAAAATATTGCCACGAAATAAAGGACGAGATCATCAGAGGCGCAATGCGTTGAGTTGCAAAAAATGCAGTTCGATGGATAATTTTGTAAAAGTTCGTTTCTTTTTTCGATAATAGATGCGTTCAGAAAGGTTTAAAAGATTTTGGATCTCGAAATCCATTCCCTGTTTTCTTGAGGTATTTGTAGAAAGTATAGAAAATGTATCTCAAACCCTCCCATGCAAAGTTTTACGTTACTAGAGGAAAATAGATAACAATTAAAACTTGAAACATCAAAAACGGCTTTTAAACTTTGCTGTATCTGGTGTAAAGAAAGTGTATTTGGGATCTGAGAATACCCCCATATTGAGATTTCATGCCAGCAATTTAGTCGCATAACTGTGACTAAATGGTTCATTTAACAATCATCCAATTTCTATTTTTTTCTAAAGTCAAATTAAACTGTGACACCTGTATCGCTTTTGTCTGTTGATCAAGATATTTTACCGATACAGACACTTGAATTTGTTTGCCTTTTTTCTGATACACGGGATTAATCAGCTCTGAAAAGACATACTTTTTGCCAACGGGTTTCAGCGCGTTTTCCTTTACATAGTAGGCTAATTCACTTTCATTTGCCGTGGGGTAGAGCTTAAAAAAGGTCTTTAAAAATGCGGTCACTTCCCCAGTCGTCGCTTCTTCATCCACGTTACTGTCACTGTCTGCCGCCTTAGGCTCATAAGCTGACTTTGCAGGAAGCCCGCAAATGGTGGGATTTTGGATGATCACTAGATTTCCGGCTTGATCAACATAGACGGTCACTTCATAGGAAGCCTCCACCGTCTTTCGTTTTTTACTTTCTGTGATCCATTGATTAACGGAAAAAATAACGGTATACTCGTGATCATCGATTCGCCTTACCTTCCAAATGTCCACGCTGCGAACTGAAGAAGAGGTGGGAATATCCGGACGAATAGTGTCGTCATTTAAATCCTGTAACGCTTTCGTCAAATAGCCTTGAAGCGCCTCTGCCCGCTCGTCGATAGCTTTCTGGTTATTCTCCCAGGAATAATAGACTTGGGCAAAGTTTTTCACAAAATTTTCAATGGCGTTCGTATCGACCACCTGTTCTTTAATCACCCGGGTTTCATGAACCGTGTGCCGATTGATGCCGGTAAAGTTTTTATAGATCCCAAAAGCCACACTGCTGATGAGCAAAATCCAAAGGAAAATCACCCATTTCCGATGGGGACCGACTTTCATTACCTGAATCTTTTGCGGCTGAGATAGTTTTGCTTTTCTTCTGATTTTCATTGCTCAAAACTTCCTTTCTATTTGTTTTTAATTCGCCCGGCGCTGACGAGGTGTTTCTGCCAGTATGGGGTTGTGAGATCCGCATAGCCAATCGGATCACCCGCTTGGTACATCCGGTTATTCCCAACATAAATACCGACGTGTGTGATATAAGTGCCTGCGTTATAGGTATCATGAAAAAAAACCAGATCTCCTGGTTTGGCTTCTGAAAGAGGGAGATGTTCCGTGATGTCATATTGTTCTTGAGCTGTCCTAGGCAGGCGAATACCCGCTTTCCCAAAGCACCACTGCGTCAGTCCACTACAATCAAAGGACGTGTTGGGATTATCCCCACCAAACACATAGCGCCAGCCTTGATATTTCAAGGCCTCGTTCATGATCGCCCGAACGGCCTGATCATCGACATGAGCCACAGCCAGATATTGAGACACAAGAGCGACGTAGAACATATTGCCATACCGGTACCGCCAGCCACTGTTCCTTTTCATCGTGATGGCATTTTTATAGGAAACTTTTTCTCCACCAGATTTTTCTTCCGCAAAGGTTTCCGCCAATTCAAACGTGTATTTCTTGCCATGACTCGCTACGTAGTCGATGAAACTGCCTCCATAGTTGTAGGCTTGAATCACGGTATCAAGATCACAGCCTGTTTTCTTGGCCGCTTGCAGTAAAGTCGCAAAATATTTGCAGCCTTGCTTAATCGAGTCTTCCACAGTAAAGGCGCGTTGAGATTCTCCGGACGAGGCCATCGACTGCATCACATCTGTGCCCTGTCCGCCGCTTTCCACCTGCATGATCGCAAGCAAATCACGGACATAGCGCTCAATCTGATAGCTTTTCGCATACTTCTCTACCATCGGCTGGTTGGCCAGCACGTCCGGCGACAGATTTGCACCCGCGAGCTCTATTCCGTTGTCATTGCCATCTCCACTGTCGTCATCCGAAATAAAGATCGCGACGAAAATCAACAAGGAAAACAAGACAGCGAAGACTATGCCGAAGATCAGCCAAAGTTTTAGTTTCATGTCTGGCGTCCCCTTTCCCCGCGATTCATGCGCTGCCCAGCCGGTCGGCGCGTTTTTGCCGGATTTTTTCTGCTACCGGTGACGGATCTCTGGACTAGTGAAGCCTGCGATGAGTTAGTTTTAGGTACGGTTGGCTGTCGTTGTCGTGTTGAATTTGAAGAAATTAGTTCTGGCTCTTTCCGAGTTTTGACAGGAGATTTCTTGTTAAGGTCATACTTGATGAGATCTTGGCCCACTTTAGAATTTGGTTTATGAACAATTGGACGATTGAGCGCGAAAGGTTCCATTTGGCCCTTTTCCGTTTGATCATTGAATGAACGATTAGGGCTCATGGCCCTTCTGCCTGGCTTAGACATCGAATCAGGCGCTAAGGGTCTCGGCGATGACGAATGAGATCTTGCCATTTCCTTCTTTTGAAGCGGTTTCCGCTTTGATTGATCCGTTCTGAGCCGCCCATTCAGAGACGATTGGATCGTCTTTTGTTGACGTGCCCGATCCAGTTCCCGGCGTTGTGCAATCATCGGCTGCTGCTGAATGCGATGTGCTTCACGAGGCTGCTCTTTGCCCGCGACTTTCTGAACCCCACGACTTTGGGGGCCATCGGTCTTTTTGGTCATCGGGTCGTGTTCTTTATTTTTTTCTTCAGGCAGAGTATGGCGGAACTTAACGGGTAATGCCTTGGTCTGCGTGCTGCTTTGCTTGGAAGGGTTCGCTTTTCGACTTTTTGTTTCTTTGCCCGCACCGGCTGTTCGATCAGTCCGGCCTTCTAGCTGAGGTTGCTTGGATGAGGCGGCGGATTCACGTGTCGGGCGTTGAGTTCGCGTACCTTGCGCAGCTCCCGATTTCGAAGCTTCTTCGGTTCCTGCCCAAGCTCCAGCAGCTGCCCCGGTTGCCCCAGCGGTAAAGAAGCGGCCCATGCTCCGCTTCCATCGTCGCGCCTCGCGGCTGAAGGCGCGATAAGGGCGATGCAGGACTCGGCGGCCCATCTGCTGAGACTCGCTCGCCTGCAAGTGGAACTGGCCCATCAGATCGCCCAGTTTAGCGTAAATCCCGGCAAAGGTGACAATCTGCAGAAAGGCGATCAGGAAAAACGGAAACGTACCGGATAGGGCATAAAGCATGGTGGAAATGGAAAAGGCAATCGTGACAATCAGGGTAATGCCCGCTCGCGTCATGATGACATTAAAGAGCTTCATGATCGCTTGCTTGCCCATACCGTTAAAACCCGGAATCATCGACAGCAGAAAACTGATCGGCAGGAAAAGGGCATAGATAATGAACAGGATCTGCGAGAAGATCATGATCCCTGAAAGCAGGAACACGAAGATCGAGATCCCAATATTAAAGAGAAACAGGAAGAACACCATGCCCAGACGCGGGGTCGTCTTGGTCAGCGTCAGGTTCTTATTCCCTTCTTTTTCAATTTCCTCCTTGACGACCGTTTCCCGGTCTTGCCCATTGTTCGCATCCGGACTTTCCGACAGCAGCTTTTCCACCCGCTTCGTCCCGATTTTCGTCATATCCGAATTGCCATACTGCAAGAGCAGCCAAGGCTGCTGGACCTGGATGGCGAATAGGTTATCTCGGATGAGGGCGGCGCTGTCCTGACCTCGGCTTGCTGAATGGGGCATGACCATTTTCGTCCCCAGCGACAGACTAGCTTGGCTGACATCCGCTGAGAATCCATTGATTTTCGCAATATAGTCCGGGGCATAGGCGATAAAGGACGTGGACAACAAAAATACCACGAAAAAGTTCATCACGGCACGCATCGCTTTGGTGGTTTCGCGCTTGATCAGGCCCACATAGGTCACGTAGATGCCCAGAATCAAAACAAACATCAGCAGGAACCCGGGATAAAAACCGGCGCTTTGAAAACCGCTCGATGAAATCCCGGCCAGCGTCTGCATGTTCTTGCCAATCGCGCCCGAGGTTTTGGAAATAAAATCGAGGGAATAGGCTTCCTGCACGAGATACCCGGTCGCATTCGACAGGTAGAGGGAGAGCGTCCAGACGAAATTCGTGATCGCATAGAGCCCATACATGACCTGTTTGCCGATGCCATCCGTCCAATTCCATGGCAACCAGTCCCATGAATTGTCCACATAAAAATCGAGCTGGTAATGGTCCAGCGGATAGTGCGAGTAGGCATGTTGCGCACTGACCGTCTCATCGACCAGACCGGCCGCCTGAGCGGCGGTCCCGATCAGGACAAAGAAAAGCAGCGATCCAAGGGTGACCCAGAGAATCGCTACGACGTAATGACGTTTCTTTTTCTGATGCATTCAATTTTCCTCCTTTCGAACCGGCGGGCGCGTGTCAAAGGCATGGAGTAAGGCCTCAAAAACCGGATGGATCTGGATCACGCCGACTCGGCCATACAAATCGGAAATCAGGCACTGCCCATTTTCAAGATCACGTAAGCGTTTCTGGTTGTGCGCATCCTCCTTGTCTACGCCGAAGAATGCCAGTGTTTTCTTAATCTCATGGCTATCCGTTGAACGAAAGGCAAATTTTAAACCAATGTTGTTTTTCATCTTTTCGTCGAGCAGGTCATCGGCATTCTGCGTCACGAAATAAACCCCGGCATTCATCGCGCGTCCGGCACGCACCAGCTTGTTCGAGAGGGTCTTGCCTTGAGCGACTTGCAGGAAGCTCCACGCTTCATCTAAATCCACTATTTTAAACACGCTGCGATCCGAGTGAATGAAATCGAGGGCAAAGGTGCTGATGACCATTAAAATCGCCACACTTAACAACTCCACAGTGGTATAGTCCTTAAAGTCGGTTTCGGCATCGGGCAGCACCAGATCCGCCACTTGGATAATGTTGAGTGGCTTATCCAGACTGATCGACTGAAGGGTCGTGCCGTCGGAAAATAACAGCTGTCCGAGATTGCTGTCTTTAATGCTGTCGATATGATCGGCGATGCTACGCGCGACGGGAGTATTTTCCTTGTAGAGCGCGTCAATAACACGCAGAAGCCCGCGCTGATGACTTTGCGTGACCTTGCGGATTGCCTTACGCAAGGTCGGGAACTTCTCGCCATCTCGACTGGAAATCCCCGTGAGAAAGGTCAGGATATCGATGGCGAGGCTCTCCGCGTCCTTCGTCTGCTTCATAATCACGTAAGGGTCAAGCAAGCCTTTGTTCCGTTCCTCGCGGGTCAAGTTAATGATGTTAATTTCTTCGGTTAGTTCCGGCAGGGTCTCTCTCCACCCGCCGCGTTCAGACTTGGGATCGACGATCATCGCCTGTCCACCATAGAGAACCGCATAATAGACGAGCAGGTTATTCGAAAAGGATTTGCCGCCGCCTAGGGAACCGAGAAAGGCAGCCGCCAGCGCATTGGTGACGGATCCCTTCACGCCCTGCGCCGCCAGACTCGGCTTCAGGTACACGTTGCGCCCGGTATCCAGATTGTAGCCGATATAAATGCCTTCGGTTTCCCCAAGCATCTGCGCGGCGCCAAAGCCTAAACCGGCGAGAAAATCACTGGTCACGTACTGGAGGTAATCATTCCTATACCGCTTGCTGGCCGGGAGAAACTCGCCATGCAGCCCCAGCATGTCCCCAAAAGGCCGCACAAGTTTAATACTGAAATCGTCGTAGAAGTCTAGGACCTCGTTACAACGCCGCTTCAA
>NZ_JAMXWM010000090.1 GCF_024125445.1 Sporolactobacillus shoreicorticis
ACCCCGGCATATGGCACTTGTTCGATGATCCATGACCGCCGTAATCTCATACCGTTCAATTCCAGCATCCGTAAAAGCTTGTTTATTCGCCTGATTCATCACGAACGCGCTCTCCGTTGTGATTAACCGCAGAGATTCATTCGCCCCAACGCCCATGCGGTGCGATATGAGTCTGGCCATCTGCTGATAATCGTCACCCCGGATAATCGCATCGCGGATCTCGTTATTCATTGTATTAATCAGCTTTTCCTTGTTCGCCCATATCCGGCCGGAGAAATTCTTGCCATCAATCCACTGCTCATTCAGCGTCTGGATCATCACTTCATCATTTACACCGAAAAAGGATGGTGCATTCTGCAAACCCTTCATACTGGACAAATAGCCATTTTGATACGACGCTTTCAGCAGTTTCTCAAAGCCTTCCTGTTCAAACGCCCCAAGTTCGACCATGCGCTGCCTGGTGGATAACTGTAGCCCTTCCAGTCGGTTCAACCGGTAGATGCTCTCACGCACGGGCATGAGGCGTTGATACTGCGGATAGCGCCGGGCGAATTCCTGATAGTCCTTGTACAGCAAATCACGTTCAGACTGTGAGAGAGCAAACACCAATTGACGGTATTCGATCACATCGTTCACTGCGTATTTGGCGTAATAGCTGGCGACTTCTTTCTTGATCTGCTCTTCCAACCGCAGATACTCTTTCCGCATCCGCTTGTCCAGCTTCGCATTCCGCTTGTCCTGCGCGTTATAAAGTTGAATCATTCGGTTTTCCCAATAAGTTGGCATAGTCATCACCACGGCATAAAAATAAGCCTTTTAACGCCAGGCTTAGGGCGAGATACACCGGTTGTCCGGAAGGATCACCTCCTAATCAACAATAATGCCTTTCTCTTTCAAGAAATCATCATGAGCATCAATCATCTTGTAAACATCATCAAGGTCTAATCCAGTCTTCTCAGCA
>NZ_JAMXWM010000091.1 GCF_024125445.1 Sporolactobacillus shoreicorticis
TTCGTCTAGATCCGGTGCGGCGACTCGAATCACATAACTGAGCTTATACATCGCTTCCTTGGTCTGGTCAAGCGTTGCTTCCAGCTCATTCACGCTGTCCAAAGCTTCCATGACGTCGCTGCCTGTGTCGTTGTTCGACTGCCAGGCATGGTCATCTAAGTCTTTCAGCTCTTTTTTCTTGTTGCGCACCGTCGTTAGGGCCTTCTTATTTGTCACAATCTCCACATTCATCGACGTATCGATCGGAAAGGTAAACTGTTGTTGCTGATAGTAAAAGAGTTCTGAGGAAGGAAAGTCCAGCTCGCGCACAATTGAATTGATTGTGAAATAGGAAACGTAGGTCGTCTGGTTTTCCCGTTCGATTTTCAAATACCGCTGGTTTTCCTCGACGAGACAGCGCGTCGGCTTGATCAGGTCATAGCGCTTCACCAGCGTTTCCTGTTTCAGCTTATGGATGGGCAGCGGATAGGTGTAGGACGCATAAGATGCACCGGTCCTGCCATAGAGATGTTCGATCAGATAACCAAAGTCTTCTTTATCCAGCCTGCGCACGTTGAACCGGCGGGCGATTTTGTTTTCCAGTAGGCGTTCCATTTTCATAAACCGGTTGATCTCTTTATTACTCATACTGACAAAATCGCCCATCAGGTTGTGATTAATCTCATGAAGAAATTCAGAAAAGCTCATCACAATCGACTCACCGATGGATTTAAGATTCACTTCCTGATCCGTTAACAGCAGCTTGAAGCCAAGAAAAAAGCGATAGTCGATTTGGTTTTCACCCAACATCCCGACTAACGCTTCGGTTTGTTCATC
>NZ_JAMXWM010000092.1 GCF_024125445.1 Sporolactobacillus shoreicorticis
TAGCTTATAAAGCAGTAGTAAAATACTTATATTAAGCGCCTTATTGCATTTAAAATAGGATTCATTTTATGACTAGAGAGGAAGGAATTAACAGTGGCAAGCGTACCAATCAAAGATCAAAAAAAAATTAAGGAAATGTTTGAAGCTTTGGCTAGTCGTCAGAATGGTGAAGTTTACACGCTTTATTTTGAATTTGCTCTTTCAACTGCATTAAGAGTATCGGACATCCTTTCCCTTCGAAAAAGGAACATTCGAAACGGCTACGTCCATGTAAAAACAATGAAGACCGGCATGGAACGTGTGATTGTATTAAATAAAAACTGTCGAAAACGGATGGATAGCTACTTGAAAACAAAAAAAGATGATGACCTCATATTCCCATTCAAAAGACAGTGGGTCCATAAACTATTAAAATGGGCAGCTGACTTTGCAGGGCTTGATCCTCGCTATATTAGTTGCCACTCGACTCGAAAAACCGCAGCATGGCGTTTTTACATAGACAGCAATCATGATATTATGAAAACAATGTATTTATTGGGACATAAGTCCCCAAAAGAAACACGTTTTTACCTTGGGATTAATGATGAAGAGGTGAACCATCAGCTCATCAACGTATCTTGGCGCTGATGAAAAAATTACCTTTCCTGTACTCATCTGTAAATCTACTATAAAATAGTATTTATGCAACCGATGTAACCATAGATGTCAAATGCAACTAATCAAAGTGGTCTGGTTACTTATTTGCAATGAAAATAAGTCTTTAAGGCCGGATACTTGCTCCTATG
>NZ_JAMXWM010000093.1 GCF_024125445.1 Sporolactobacillus shoreicorticis
GATACGCCCGCACGTTTAAATGCTGTATCTGAATTGGCGATAACCGTTTTTGCTGAGTTTTTAAATAGCGTTTCCACACCGCCTACGGCTTGCTCTAAATCGGCAAAGGATTTAACCGCATAAGTAATACCGCCGACAATCGGGGCTGTGAAGCGTGTAGTCATGCCCTTGCCGATGTCGGTCATTCCTTTACCAAAATCCTGTACTTTTGCACCGACCGCTTTTGTTTTAGCCGACAGCTCTTCCAGCGCTTGATTCGCGCCCTGAAAGGCTTTTGTAAACCCGCTGGCATCACCCGTGATTTTCGCACTCAAAACATAGTCCGCCATCACTCACCCTCCCTTCTTTGCCCCATTCGCTCGGTAAACCTTGTCCACCCATGACTTGCCTTTTTTCTGTTCGATCGCCGTAATCGTCTTCATAGCCTGCTCGTTGTAATCCTTGTCCGCTTTAACCGGTTTTTTCGGGAAAAGTTCTTGGAACTTCTTGCCTTTTTTGCGATTGACATTTGCTTCCGCGTTTAAAACGGCATTCCGGATCCAGGCCACGTCAAACAAGAATTTATTTTCATGTTCCTTACGAATAAACAGCTTTTCTTTTTCCGTCAGCTGGTCAAATTCAGCACGCGGCATACCAATTTGTACAACAAAAAAAGCCAGGTCCCTCTCATACTGAAAGGGCCTAGCCAGTAATTCTTTTCGCCGTTCTGCCGGCGTCAGTTCTCCTGCCCCCGGTAGAGCACTTTCAATAAGCTCTACCGGAACATAAAAGCCATGTC
>NZ_JAMXWM010000094.1 GCF_024125445.1 Sporolactobacillus shoreicorticis
AATTGTATAAGGCGCTGACAGGGTATCAAAAAGAAGGCAAGAACGAGCATGATGATGCGCCGGATGCACTGACTGGCATTGCTGAAAAAATGGGTTCAAGTGTTCAGGTTAAAGTTTTTAAAGGAGGGTTGTGAGCATGGTTTTTACGTTTCCGCGTGAGGAAGAAATCACGGCAGAAGTGGTCAGCCATTTCATCGAACTGCACCAGATAGAGCTGCCACGTTATCAGCGGCTGGAAAAACTTTATCAAAGTAAGCCCCCGATCCTTGACCAGGAGGACAAGCCCGATTACAAGCCGGATAATCGCTTGGTCGTCAATTATGCCAAGTACATTACCGACACATTTAACGGCTATTTTATCGGGCTCCCGATAAAGGTCAGCCATGATGATCCGGGCGTGAACGAACGGGTGGATGACTTCCTGACTCGGAACGATATGGATGATAATCAAGCCGAACTGAGTAAGATTACCAGCATATACGGTCACGGCTTCGAGCTGCTCTATCAGAATGAAGAATCAGAGACGTGCTGCATTTATAACACGCCATTGGACATGTTCATTGTCTACGATGACACGATTGCACAGAAGCCGTTGTTCGCGGTTCGGTACCAGCAGACGGAAGACGGACTGAAAGGTCAGCTGTTCACGGCAGCCGAAGAGATTGCCTTCAG
>NZ_JAMXWM010000095.1 GCF_024125445.1 Sporolactobacillus shoreicorticis
CGCTATCGCTTTGCATATGCATTGAACCCGCGTCATTACTGGATTTCTGCCAACGCTTCTGTGCCGCTTTACGTGCCTTTTCTGACTTTTTATCCTTGTTTTCCATGCGGCTAATGAGTGATTCCGACCATATAAAATTGTCGTCTTCATGCAGCAATCCGAACTCATTAATGCATGCATCTACGAATTCTTTTGCCGCATTGCGTTCGCATTGCATTTGCATTGCTAACGCATCGTAAAGGTGCTTGGTCTTTTCCAGCTTATATCCGTCTTCATCACGGAGTATTTCAATCAGGCACCAATAACGTCCGTAGCCTTCCATACCAAATACCGCACGCATCGCAAGGATCTTCGGGTCATATCGGGCATTGCTGTCATGGCTGAAATAATAAGCATCCTTCATAATTTCACACCCAAATTTTCTCTAAGTTCTCTTTAAACGATCGAGCAATTTTAACAATTTCCTCATGCGTCTTCGTGTCCGGAGCATTCCTAAGTGCAATCTCTAAAAGATCCATGGAGTCAGTATTCAGCTTATCTGTATTCATTTCGCTCACTCTCCCAATCTCGCAAGCGTTTGCGATTTATGATGAGGTAGAAAAACGCGACCCCATTTTCTTCCAGCCATTAC
>NZ_JAMXWM010000096.1 GCF_024125445.1 Sporolactobacillus shoreicorticis
GTCATAGATTTCACCGCTCAGGTTTTCAAGTTGTGTAATTGTGCATTCAACAATAAATTCAAGATAGGTTTCACGGTTAACAATGGTTGTGTACTTTTTTGTTCCTTCATCGTGATGCATCACGTAACGATCACGCTTGTCATTTAACATGTCCTGAGCATCAGTGATCGTCTTTTCAAGATGGTTCATCACTTGCTTTGTTAATGGCTTTTCCACATGTATCCCTCATTTCACTCGACGTATCCATTTCGGCTGTCGCTTGTGTTGAACTATTTTTGTTATTTTTCCAGTTTTCGTATCCTGCATGTATTGTCCGGAACCATCAGAGAAAGATTCATACATCGTCAGGTCGTTATCCTCAGCAAACTGCTCAAACCAACTTTTTTCCCCTCGTGCGCGCTGAACATCCGCCAGCGCGCTCATCTTCAAGGCGGAGAAAAGCCACATAGTTCGATTCATGTAATCCCAAAGAAAATCTGATAAATTTTCTCGTCCGATTGGCTTATCCATATCAAGCGATTTTAAATAGTTCATGGTGTAGAAATAATCTTTCGTTTCGTATTTTTCACCGTCATAAGTCTTATCAATCGGAAAAACTTGCATGAATTCTCGTGGCGTGAA
>NZ_JAMXWM010000097.1 GCF_024125445.1 Sporolactobacillus shoreicorticis
ATGATGGTGGATCGTCACTGCTCAAATTTGAGAGGTGGCTATGCATTTCATAGGGAGTGAGCGAAATGAATACAGACAAGCTGAATACGGATTTCATGGACCTATTAGAGATTGCATTCAGGAATGCTCCGGACACGAAGACGCATCAGGAAATCGTTGAAATTGCTCGATCGTTTAAAGAGAACTTAGAGAAAATTTGGGTGTGAAATTATGAAGGATGCTTATTATTTTAGTCATGATAGCAATGCCAGATATGACCCGAAGATCCTTGCGATGCGTGCGGTATTTGGTATGGAAGGCTACGGACGTTACTGGTGCCTGATTGAAATACTCCGTGATGAAGACGAATACAAATTGGAAAAGACCAAGCACCTTTACGATGCATTAGCAATGCAAATGCAATGCGAACGTAATGCGGCAAAAGAATTCGTAGATGCATGCATAAACGAGTTCGGTTTGTTATGCGAAAACGACAATTTTATATGGTCGGAGTCATTGATCACACGCATGGAAAGCAAGGATAAAAAGTCTGAAAAGGCACGTAAGGCGGCACAGAAGCGTTGGCAAAAATCCAGTCATGACGCGGGTTCCGTGCAAATGCAAAGCGATAGCA
>NZ_JAMXWM010000098.1 GCF_024125445.1 Sporolactobacillus shoreicorticis
AATCAAAACCACCCGTGTGAACGGGTGGTTTGCTCTGCGGCTGAAAGCCTTTGTTACTGGCCAGCCCTTAAAAGGGCACCGAGGCGTCCGCCAACCGCACTACTTCCCCGGCACCCCTAAAAGGGGGACTTCTATTTTTTCTTTTTTTTGCGTTTGACCTCTTCTCCAGTAAACGGATCAATATGTTCAAACATACTTAATTGCTCTGCGACTACATCCTCTTGTATCTGGTTGCGAATGTATTCTGCAACCACTTTCTTATTTCTTCCTACTGTATCCACATAGTATCCCCTGCACCAAAATTTTCGATTTCCATATCGGTATTTCAAGTTCGCATGTCGATCAAAGATCATTAAACTGCTTTTTCCTTTGAGATAGCCGATAAAAGCTGCAACGCTTATCTTGGGCGGTATACTGACCATCATGTGTATGTGATCTTTACAGGCTTGGGCTTCAATAATTTCTACACCTTTTCGCTCACTTAACTGTCTTAAAATCATGCCTATATCTTTTTTAAGCTTTCCATAGATAATTTGTCTTCGGTACTTTGGTGCAAAAACTAGATGATACTTACAATTCCATTTTGTAT
>NZ_JAMXWM010000099.1 GCF_024125445.1 Sporolactobacillus shoreicorticis
GTTTGATGATTAAAAAACATTTACGTTCCATACCGGTCAATTGGGCACTTCCTTTTTCATCTTCCTTACGCAATTCATTGACGGTGATCCAGTACAACTTGTGCTGAAGCTTAGCTGCCTTTCGTGCTAATTTTGGACGGTTTTCATTTCTAAAATCAGTCTCCGCTTTCACACAAAGATTGAATAACCGTGTGACTTTATCTGAGTCCATCACTTTCATCGCCCCTCTCGAACTCCGTGTCTCATCCGAACGAACATTTTTGTTGGGTACTGAGTCTTAACCAATTTCTTGCTATCCCATTTCATATCCCGTGAAAATCCAACGATAAACTCGTTATAATATTTGACCTGCTGATGCTTGATCCAACGAACAAAATGAGGTCTAATTTCATTTTGTGAATGAGTGAGATGCTTCTTCTCAAGCTCGCAGAAACTGGAGAATAATAACGCTGACTTAGCTGTTTTCTCAGTGATACGAGCCATTTTTTCTTCAAACGATTCAGTACGATCCACTGCAAGATTCATAGTTTTTCAGCTCCCTTGATTATTCCAAGATTGATCGCAGTCAATCCCGGTTTT